>JAPLSQ010000059.1 GCA_026398535.1 Candidatus Sumerlaeota bacterium
CCGCTTGATCCTGCCGCGTAGTCAAAAACGGAAAATTTGTTCGGGCTTTCATTGTTTGAAGCGCACACCATCTTCAAATAATAGCGCCCTGAATTATTAAAAGGATTGGCGCCTGTCTGAAGGTAAAAACCTCCGCCTGCATTGCCCACCGCCACAAGCGCTTTAGCGTTGCCATCTGTTGGGTTCGGCAAAAAGTCTGTCGACATTGTACTCGCATGGGTATACGACTTGTCATTCCCCGTTCCGAAATCATAAGACCATTTTCCGGACCATGCGGGTATGGATAATGCCCATGTCATGCTGACAATGAGCGCGATGGTTAAAGGATGTTTCATGATAATTGTTGCTTCCTCCGAAATTTTGTCATAATAAAATAGATAGTTAAATGGGGGGCATGTCATTCACATACCGTCAAATGAAATTTCACTCCTGCCGGTAATATCCTTATGGGCAAAAAGGGTCTGCGTGCAAGCGCCTGCTATAACTCTTTGATCGTGGAGATGATGCTTTTTCTGGCGGCGCTGCGGGCGGGAGGAAAGCCGCCAAGCAGGCCCATGAACAGAGAAAACAACAGCCCCTGCGCGATGAGCTTGGGCGTGATGGTGAACCGGAAAGCCAGTTCGCCGAAAGTCTGCCAGTTGGCCGTGCCCGTGGCAACGCCGTCGACCGGCAGAGTGAGGGCGCAACCGGCGAGCCCGCCGATGAGCGCCATGAGCGCCGACTCGAGCACGAAGGAACGCAGTATGTCCTTCGGCTGAAAACCGAGCACGCGGAGCGTGCCGATCTCGCGCACGCGCGCCGTCACCGAGGCGTACATCGTGTTCATCGCTGCGAAGCATGCGCCGATGGCCATGACCGTGGCAAGAAATGTGCCGAGGATTTCGATGGGCATGGCCGACACCATCTGTTGTTTGTAGTAATCGATTTCGGGCATGGCGTGCAGGTTCAGGCGCGGGTCCTCGCCGATGCGCTTGATCAGGCGTTTTGCGGCCTGCTCATCCGAGGCGGCGATCGTGACGGATGAAAACTGGTTTCGGTCAAAGTCGGCGCCCAGTTCGAGGGCGTCGCCCCAGATTTCCGAGTTGAACGCCGAGTTGCCCGCCGAGAAATGACCCACAACCGTCCAATAGTCGCGCCCGAACTTGAGCCGCGCGCCAATGCCGCAGTTCTCGTAACGGTCGGCGATCTGCCTGCTCACGATAATCTCACGCAAACCCGGGCGGTATGTGCGCCCGGCGGTGATTTTCACCTCGGGATGGACGAGAAAACTCACCGCGCTGCCCCCCCGGATGACGACATTTGATCCCGCTTCGGCGCCCTTTCGGCGGATGCGGATGAGCAGGAGCGTTTCGGGCGCGGCAAGGGGCACAAGCTGGTCGGCAAACCGCGATTCCTCCAGACCTGTCCGCGCGCAGGCCAGCGAACGGTCAATGCGCACGATGCCGTCGAGATATTTCATGTCAAAAAACGCGTTGCGTGTCACGAAGCTCGTTGTTTCGGCGCTTGAACCCTGCCTGAGCACCACCAAGTTGAGCGGGCGGCCCGTGGCGCCAAGCGATTTTCTTATCCCCTCGCCAAGGCTCATCGTGATCACAAACACCGCCACCACCAGCGCGATGCCCAGCGCCGTCATCGTCGTGCTCATGCGCCGCCGCGCAAGGCTCAGCAAATTATATCGGATCGGGATGTTCATGGCTCGACGGACAATGCGGTCACATATTGCTATGCCTCATCCGCTCCCGGGTAGGGATGGGCGATATAGTCCCAAGGGCAGGCGATTTCGTCAATGGACTTGACAATTCGCGCGGGATTGCCTGCGGCCACCATGCGCGCGGGGACGTCGCGCGTCACGACGGCGCCCGCCGCGACCATTGCCATGTCGCCCACCGTGACCGACGGCAGCACCGTGGCGTGCGCGCCGATCTTGGCGCCGCGCCCGATCACCGGCCCGCGGATGCACTTCGGCAACACCGGACACAACGGGTGCAGGACATTCGTGAAAAACACGCCAGGACCAATCCATGCGCCGTCCTCAAGCACGCAGAATTCCGGGATGAATGAGCCCGAATGAATGCGCACGCGATGACCGATGGCGACGTCATGCTCGATGATCGTGTGGGAGCCGATGCTCACATTGTCGCCGATGCGGTTGGATTCACGGATGAGCGCGCCATGGCCCGTCATGAAATTCGCCCCGATCACGTTGCCCGCATAAATCACCGTGTGTGAGCGGATGAGCGCGCCGGGGCCGATGCGCGTCTCCAGCTCGCCCTCGCGTCTGCCCGCGGGCGCGACGCCGATGATCACATAATCGCCCACCTGGCAGTCCGGCCCAAGCGCGACATTGCCAAGTATTTTATAATTTGCCGCTGTGTCCATGAGTCAAAGATTCCTGATGCCAAAGTTGGCCGCCATCTGTCGGCCATTGCCAGTTAAAAAAGAATACCTTTCCGCGGGCAATTGCCACCGAATACATGGATATTTGCGGCCAGCCAACAAAGCGCTTGCATCCGGGCGCCGCGATGAAAGAGAAAAACTTTTACACGGAGAACCATGGAGATGGCACAGAGGACCACAGAGAAAAGAAGTAATGGACGAAAAATGAATTCAACCGAGACAAGCAAAGTCTATTTCGGATCGGCCCGCCAGGGCAGGCTCACCTCAAAAGAAACATTGCCGTGCAAGCTCGACCTCATCCTTGAGAAACTGCGCATCAGGGAGCGGGTCAAGGGCGAGAGCGTCGCCATCAAAATGCACGTGGGCGGACACGTTGGATATTCCACGGTTCACCCCGTGTTTGTGCGCCGCGTCGTCGACGCCGTCAGGGAGGGCGGGGGCAAACCGTTCGTGTGCGACATCATCGGCAACTGCCACACGGCGGCACAACGCGGCTACACGGCCGAAACCCTCGGCTGTCCCATTTACCCCACCGGCGGCCCAGACGAGAAACACTTTTACATTCACAAGCGCGCCTACAAAAACATCAGCGAGTGGCGTGTGGGCGGCCTTCTGCAGGACGCATCGTTCCTGATCGACCTGGCGCACATCAAGGGACACCCCTCCTGCGGTTTCGGCGGCGCCTTCAAAAACCTTTCGCTGGGCGGCATGATGGGACCCACCCGCGGCGCCATTCACGACACCAACCATTTCGAGCCGTACTGGTTCCCGGAAAAATGCCCTGATGATAAAATAATCGGAAAGATCATCGAGTCGTGCCCCTTCAACGCTCTCGTGCGCGACAAAAACAATCCGCGCGAGATTCACCTCCACTACGAGCCCTGCAACCAGTGCGGCCGGTGCCTGAAAGCCGCGCCGGAGGGATCGCTGTTCATCCGCAGAGAAAACTTCTGGGCGTTCCAGGAAGCCTGCGCCATTTCCGCGCAGATCGTGCTCTCCACATTCGAGCAGGACAAGGCCATTTTTCTCAACATCGCCAACAACATCACGCCCGTCTGCGACTGCTTCGGCTTCACGAGCATGTTTGTTCTGCCGGAGATCGGTGTTTTCGGCTCGGATGACATCGTGGCCGTGGATGCGGCGGCGCTGGACATGATCGCCCCATGCAAGGTGTTCGAGGAGGCGTTGCCGCTCGAGATGGAGCTCCAGCCCAACGCCGGACATCCCTTCCAGATGATGCACGGCCCGTACAAGGATCCCTACAAGGTGGCGGAATACGGCGAGACGCTGGGACTGGGCAGCAGGCAATACGAGCTTGTGGACGTTCTGCCGCTTGAAAAACCGCGCCACGCGGAAGCCGCCTACATACCGGCCTCCTTGTGAGGCCGATGCGCGAAGGAGGGCCGTCTGATGCTTGACAGGCGCGACGAATACGAAAAAATGGCGGCAGCGGAACCGCGCCTGTGGTGGTATCGCGCGCTGCACGCCATGGTGATCCGCAAACTGCGCCAATATGGCGCCGCTCCATCAGACCTCATTGTCGACGCCGGCTGCGGCACGGGCGGCCTCATGATGCGCCTGCGCGAGGCCGGATTTTCAAACGTGTCGGGCTTCGATCTCTCGCCTTATGCCGTTGAATTCTGCCAGTCTCGAAACATCGGCATCGCCAGCGAAAATGTCCTCAACTGCGCCCGGCTTTACCCGCCCGCCAGCGCGCAGGCGCTGATTTGCAACGACATCCTGTATTTTCTCGGCCGCGCGCAACAACGCACGGCGCTCGATCAGTTTGCCCGTATTCTTGCGCCCGGCGGCGTGGCGCTCATCAATCTGCCCGCCCTCAAAGCGTTCGCGGGCACGCACGATCTCGCCGTCGGCATCAGCCACAGGTTTTCAAAACGCGGCCTGCAGGACATGTTGGAAATGTCATCTTTGACCTTGGCGGAGGCCGTCTATTGGCCGTTCCTGTTGTCCCCCGCCATCTATGCCGCAAGATGCATCCAACGGCTATCGCTCCGACTGTCGCCCCCGCCCACGCGCATCAGCTCAGACGTGCGCGTGCCCCCCGCGCTCATCAACAATGTGTTATTCTTCATCGCCGATACTGAAAACAAGCTGCTGAGCCGCAAACCTTTTGGCAGCTCGCTGTTTCTTGTGCTCAGGAAAATACCGGGGCAGTCGCGCTGAACATCTAACAGCTGAAAAATCATCTTGAAAATGCGGATTGAACTGATTCAAAATATTATGGTGGCGTCAAATAGCAGAAAGTCAAGGTCGTGGCAACATGAGTCAAGATGAGCAGGCATCCGCAAAAGCTGACGGCGGGCACGATGCCGGGTCGTTCGCGCAATGGTTCCGCGAGTTGTGGCGGCAGGTGCTGCCCATCCACTGGTTGTTGTTGCTCATCGTAATCGGCGCGTTTGTTGTCCGATCGGCGTGGATAAGCCATGGCCTGCCTTATCAATGTTTCTGGGACGAACCGGAAATCATGCAGCCGGCCATCAAGCTTCTGCGCAACGGCGTTTACCGCCCCGAGCGGTTTGCCTATGGCCCCATGAACGCTTACATCCACGCGGGCTGGGGCGCGCTGACATTCGTCCGCGGCATGGAAAAGGGAGAATTCCCCGATGGCATCTGGGGCCTGAAATCCAACCGCGAAACGGGCTGGTACTGGTCCATTAATTCCCCTTATTTCTACCGTGAGGCTCGCCTGCTCAGCGTCCTGCTGGGGTGCCTTGCGATTCTTGCCATATACAAGGCTGGCAAGCTGCTGGGCGGCAATCCCGCGGGAATATGGGCGGCCGCCGTGATCGCGTTTCTGTTTACGGATTACATACAGACATCGATCGTGACATCCGACGCGGCCTCCATGGCCGCCGCCGCCTTGGCCATCTGGGCAAGCGTGGTCATCATGCAATCGCGCGCGCCATGGGCTTACGCCACGGCCATCATTGCGTGCGCCCTGTCCGTGTCGCTGAAATACATCAACATGCCAGTCCTGCTGTTCCCAATCCTTGGACATCTTTTCTCGGTATCGCACCCCCGGCAGAAATTGTTCGACCTGCGCTTTTTCCTCGTTTTCGCGGGGTTTGCCGCGGGACTGAGCCTGTTTCTCCTGCCGGCGTTCCTGCAACCCACGCGCTTCCTGCACGATCTTTCCACCGAGGTCTCGTATTACGGCAGGGCCATGGACGAGCGATGGACGCCGGTCGGGTTTGTCACGCGCCTCGCAAAACACGTTTTTGTGTGCTTTGACATGGGCGAATATGTGACCGGCGAGGGCGGTTACTGGAGCGATTTCAGGTTCAAGTGGCAGGGAATCGGCTTCCTGCTGACGGGCGCGCTCGGGATCGTTCTGCTTCTGAAAACCAACATGAAGATCGCCGTGTTCCTGTTGCTGCCCGCCGCTCTGCATCTGGTTTTTGTCGGGCTTCACGGCAAACATTTCTTTGCGCGCAACTTCCTGCTGACGATGCACGCGCTGGCGCTGGCAAGCGGTTTCGGATGGCTGGCCGTCTGCGGGTGGCTGACCGCGCGGCCGCGGCTGGCCGCGCCCCCATGGAAGCTGCCTGTTGCCTCTGTGCTCATCGGCGTCATGCTCATCGCACCCATGGCCGCGCGCGTCGCGGCATCGGCCTGGAAGGCGTTCACTTTTGAGGACAGCCGCGTCACGATGTCGCGCCTGATGCTTGAAAAACTGCCCGAAAAGACAAAAATCGCCATCCTTGACGAACTGCGCTGGGTCGTGACACCGCAGGAAGCGCAAAAATTCCTCCTCTCACGCAACACAATCAGCGGCGCCATGATCAGCCCCATCACCACCGAGACACAATACATCCTCGCGCCCGCCAGCCTGACTTATTATACGTGGAATCCCCTCAAGAAAAAACAGGCCGATCTGATGAATTTATGGCTGTCGCGCGGCAACGATGAGATTGTTGTGGAGGGTCTCGGCAAGCCGGTCTATTTCGGAAAACCCACGATATCGCCGAAGGCGCGCCTGATCAAAAACGACGAGAGTTTCCAGCTTCCCCCCAGAATACCTCTCAACGAGATTTACGGCCCGGCCTTCAAGCCCACCGGCCGGCCCGACAGCGTGATGCTCTCAGACGGCACACTGTCCGTCCGCCCCGGCGCCACGATTGAAGCGCCCGTCCGCCTGACAAAAAACATGACAAGCGTTGTCCTGCGCGCCAAGGGAAGCTCCCCCGACCGCCAGGAGGTCCCGACCGTCATGAATATCGAGCTCTACGAAATGAAGGACACCGCGAGGAAAAACAAAATCATGCGGGGCGCCTTCGAACTCGACCGCAGCCAGAGCGGCATTATGGATTACAGGCTGGGCACGAACCTTGCCGCGGGAGATTACGTCGCGCGGTTGCGCCCCACAGACCCCGAAAATTTCCTCGTTGAAATTGAACTGCTTTCATTCTTCGGACCTTCATGAGCGTCCCTGTCAACAGCCTCTCCGTTTTTTTTCCCTGTTACAACGACGGGGGAACGATCGCCTCCATGGTCATCACGGCGCAGAAGGCGGCGCGGCAGCAGACGGATGATTATGAAATCATCGTCGTGGACGACGGCAGCCGCGACAACAGCCGCGAGATTCTTCACCAACTCAAGGAGCAGGACCCTGACCACATCCGCCTGATTCTGCATGAAAAAAACCGCGGCTACGGGGGCGCACTGCGCTCCGGTTTCGGCGCCGCCGCAAAAGAATGGATATTCTACACGGACGGCGACGCGCAATACGACCCTGCTGAACTCGCGTTGCTTACCGAGCAGGCCGATTCCGGCGTCGACTGCGTTCAGGGATACAAGCTCAAACGCCACGACCCTCTCCACCGCATCTGGATCGGCAAAATGTATCACTGGGCCATGAAACTCTTGTTCGGGCTGAAAATCCGCGACGTGGATTGCGATTTCCGCCTGATCCGCAGGGCGATGTACAACCGTATCCGCCTGACACAGGACAGCGGCGTTATCTGCCTTGAACTCATAAAGAAACTCCAGCACGCCGGCTGCCGGTTCCGCGAGGTCGGCGTGCGCCACTATTTCCGCGCATGCGGCTCCTCGCAATTCTTCAATTTCAATCGAGTAGCGGCCGTCGCCGTTGGCGTTCTCGGACTGTGGTGGAAGCTTGTCATTCTCGGCAGGTATGACGCATGACCTCGGAACTTGTCGCCTCGCTCATCGAGCGCAATCCCGACCGCTGGAGCGCCATGCGCTCGTTCTATGACGGCGCCAGCGTCATGATCACGGGGGGAATGGGGTTCATCGGAAGCAACCTTGCCATCGTGCTCGCCGAGCTCAATTCCAGCGTGGCGCTCGTCGACTCAATGATCCCCGAATACGGCGGAAACAGCTTCAACCTCGAGCCGGTCAAGGGCCGCGTCGAGGTCAACATCTCCGATATCCGCGACCGCTCAAGCATGAACTTCCTTGTGCAGGGCAAGGACATGATCTTCAACCTTGCGGGCACGCTTAGCCACATCGACAGCATGAACGATCCGTTCACGGATCTTGAGATCAACTGCGCCAGCCAGCTCTCCATCCTCGAGTCGTGCCGCAAATACAATCCCTCGCTCAAGATACTTTTTGCCGGCACGCGCGGCCAGTACGGGCGCACGAGAAAAGAGCCCGTTACTGAGGATCATCTTATGCGCCCCGTCGACGTCAACGGCATCAACAACATCGCGGGCGAGTCCTACCACCTGCTCTACAATGACGTCCATGGCATCCGCGCATGCTCATTGCGCCTGGCCAACACCTTCGGCCCCCGCCATCAGATGCGCCATCCGCGCCAGGGCGTGCTCAACTGGTTCATCCGCCAGCTCATCGACGGCGAAAAGATACGCCTCTATGGAACGGGCGAACAGATACGCGACACGAATTATGTGTCCGACGTCGTCGAGGCGTTTCTGCTGGCCATGATGGACGCGCGCACGAACGGCCATGCCTTCAACATCGGCGGATTCCCCATATCTTTGCGCGAGTTCGTCGAAACCGCCATCGAAGAAAACGGCGGCGGCGAGTACGAAATCATCCCCTTCCCCGAGGAAAGCATGAAGATCGAAATCGGCGATTATATCGCCGACTACTCGCGCTTTCAAAGTCTGTGCGGATGGACGCCGCGATGCGCGCCGCGCGAGGGCATCCGCCGCACACTGCGCTACTACCGCGAATACCGCGAGTTCTACTGGGGCGCCCGCAATTCCGCAAAGCGCGTGCTCAAGCCGGTGGGCGCGTGATGCGCGTTCCTTTCGGCGACCTGAAAAGGCAGTACGAGGCGCATGCCGCCCTCTATGATGAAACGATCCGCCATGTTCTGACAAGCGGGCGGCACATCCTCGGGCGCGAGCTTGAGGCTTTCGAGCGGGAATTCGCGCAATACTGCGGCGCGCCGCACTGCATCGGTTGCGCCTCCGGAACCGACGCCATCACGCTGGCCCTGCTCGCGCACGGTATCGGCAGGGATGATACAGTGGTCACAGCGGCAAACACCTGCGTGCCAACGGCGGCGGGCATTGGCGCAACGGGCGCGCGCATCGCGCTGTGCGATGCCGACGCCGAAACCGCCCTCATGGACGCCGCCTCGCTTGACAACGCTCTCCGCGAAACCGGCGCGCGCGCCGTCGTTCCCGTACACCTCTACGGCCAGCCCGCCGGCATCGACGCCATCAACGCGGCGGCCCACGCCCGCGGCGCCATCGTCATCGAAGACGCCGCGCAGGCCCACGGCGCGCTTTACAAAGGCCTGCGCATCGGCGCCCACGGAAACACCGTCTGCTGGAGCTTCTATCCCTCCAAAAACCTTGGCGCCTTCGGCGATGCCGGCGCAGTGACAACACACTCCGAGGACATCGCCCGCTGCCTGCGCATGCTGCGCAACTATGGGCAAGAACGCCGCTATTACCATTCGATCCCAGGCCGCAACAGCCGTCTCGATGAAATCCAGGCCGCCGTCCTGCGCGCCAAACTTCGCATGCTCGAACAATGGAACGCCCGCAGGCGCGTCATCGCCGCGCGCTACCGCGCCTCAATAACCAATCCACACACGCGTTTTATCTGCCAGCCCACACACACAACAGGATGCGAGCACCTGTTTCCCCTTTTCTGCGCCAAACGCGACGCCGCTCTTCAGGCGCTCAGGGACATGGGCGTCGAGTGCCTCATCCATTACCCGGTGGCGATCCACCTGCAGGAAGCCTGCCGCGGCCTTGGCTACGCGCCCGGCGCGTTCCCCAACGCCGAGTGCCTGTGCGCGGAGGAACTCTCCCTGCCCATGTTTCCCGAACTCACCGATGCAGAGGTCGATCACATCGTCATGTCCGTCAACTCCGTCACATGACGACCACGGACAAACACGGACGAAGAACGAGGCAGCTGGGGCGGCTTTTCCTGAACTACTGCCGTCCGTGTCCGCGCTGTTTTTTCCGCGATAACACACAAATTACCAGCGCCGCGGCGCAGCCCAGCAGCGCCAGTATTTTCGAGAGCAGGAAGTGCTCCGGCTGGTAGACGAACGACACCAGGCGCCCGCCTTTGTCCAGCGTGACGGCGGGCATCCAGTGGTTGGCGCACAGCGGCCGCTCCGCGGCGCCCCCGTCCACGCTCACACGCCAGCCGGGCAGCCAGGTCATGCGCAAGGCCGCCAGCGCCATGGTGGTCAGCCGGACATCCATGTCCCAGCGGTTCGGGGTGAACGTGGACCGCATCGTGACGGTGTCGCCCGCATCGATCATGCGCGGCGGCGATGTTTCGGCGGCAATCGCCCGCCCGGCTTCAGCGATCTTTTGAATCCGGTGGCGGAAGAGGCCGCTCGAACGCTCGCCGTCCAACTCGCGTCCGGCGAACCGGGGCGGAACAACAAAATTCATGCCGTCAATGGTTGGGCCGAAATAATCAGGCGGCAGCGCGCCCGGCATGACGTTGCGCTCGATGGCCGCGATGGACGCCTCCGGCGCGGGTTCGGACGCCGCGGCAGCCGTCAACGGCTCGCGCGGATTCCACTGGTAGAGATGGTAGCGACGCCCGACGGCCCCGGAGATCACGCGCGCCATGAGCCCGGGATCCTTGAGCCGCCACACGCCGTGAAGGGCAATGCGGTTGTTGGCGCCCGACGGCATGAGCGGATCGTAGCCGGATGTTTCATAAAGATTCGGCATCAGCATGGATTGATTGGCAAGCACGGGCGGCAGGGTGACGCGCCACGGCGGCAATCCCGCCGCGCGCCCCTCCGCGATGCGCGGCGAAAAAAATCCAATCAGCGCAGGCGGCAGCTCAAGCGCGCTGAACGGATGGCGCGAATAATAGCAGTGGATGTGAAACGTGAACGGATCAAGGCAGGCCAGCGCAAAGATGCCCAAAAGACGGCCCCAAAAGACGGCGCGCGGATTGCCGCCAAACGCCGGCAGCGCCGCCGCGGCAAGCACAACCGCAATAGCGGCCAGCGCCGCAACGGCCAGCGCGGCGGCGGCAAAACGCGGCGCCGCCAGCGAGGGACTGTTCATGAGGGCAAAATGCCGTTCCTGCGCCGCGGGATCGAACGGCTGGCCGAACTGCATGACCAGGCGGCCAATTTCTTCGGGCTTCAACAGGGCAACAAGCGCCGCCCCGCCGGCGCAAACAACCATGACAGAACCAAAGATCAAAAAGGGCCGCAGTGGGCCAACGGCGGAACCGCCGCGGCGGCGCATGGCGCGCGCCAGCCGCGCCGCCGCGCACAGCCGGCTAAATCCGGCCGCGGCGCCGAGCGCGATGCCCACCGCAATGATCACACGGGCCTTGAGCGGCTCGCGGAAGCCGCCGAATCCCGGCAGCCACCCGCCCCATGAAAGGTAAAAGCCCAGAACGATAAGGGCAAGCGCCATGCGCGCGCGCCGCGCGCCGCCCCCGCGCCCAAATCCGCAGCGGCGGACTGCCAGCAACCCGCCAACCGTCAGCAGCAGAGCCAGTGTGCCGGGGTAGCCGCACGTCTCCCACACATTTTTCATGTGCATGTGCGGCGAACGCAGGTCATCGCCAAAAGGAAACGGCATCGCCATCTCGAGCGCCATGTTTATGCGGTCTGTCATGCCGACGGTCATTCCGTCCGAGCTTCCGCTGCGCGCGGCGTAGGGCAGGTAGGAGAGCGCGGGCAGCCATTGCGGCGCGGAGATAAGGGCGGCCAGCGCCCACGCGCACGCCAACCCCAAAAGCGCCGCGGCGCGCGCGCCGCGGCGCGCCGAGACAAGCGCCGCCGCAATTTGCGCCCAGAAAAGATAAACCACGTATTGCGGCGCGCCCGCAAGCACGGTCATCGCGCCCGCAACCGCCGCAAGGCACAGCCAGCGCCAGGCCGGGCGCGACTCAACCGCGGCGCGCCCGAGCGCGGCGCGCCAATTCCCCGAAAGCAGAGAAAAACTTTCGGTCCGGTCAGCGAGTACGCCATCAGGCGGAGAACCATGGAGATGGCACAGAGGACCACGGAGAAAAGAAGCATCTTTGATGTTATCATCAATCCGCAACCCGGGCGTCAGCCGCGCGCTGAAAGCGCCGGCGGCCATCACCGCCAGCGGTATCCATGCCATCGCCGCGATCACCGTGAAATGCCCGGCCGCAACGCGCGACGAAAACACCGCACCGAAAACATACACGCACGCGCCGATAACCGCACCCGCCCGGGAGACTCCAAAACATGCGCGCAAACCCAGATACGTCAGCGCGCCCGCAAGAACCGTGTTGGCCGCCATCATGGTTACCAGCCCCGCGCCGGCTGAAAAAAAGACTGCCGTCAGGATAGAAACCGGATGGAAAAGCGCCATCTGCTGGATTTCGCTCACGGGGCATCCGCCGAAAATGTGCGGATTCCACAACGGATAGACCCCGCGTTCGAGCCACCGCGTCATGAACACGCGCCAAGGATAAAAATACGCCGCCAGATCAGACCCGGGATGGCCGAAATACAATCGCCCCCCGCCGTGGAGCATGGCCGCCGCCGCGCATGCCAGCAACAGCGCAAGCAGTAAAACCGGCGCATATTTTTTCATGGTTTATGAATGGAGTACCATGAAAGTAGAGAAAAACTTTTAAAAACTTTTACACGGAGAACCATGGAGATGGCACAGAGGACCACGGAGAAAAGAAGCATCTTTGATGTGATCATTATCGGCGCGGGGCCGGGCGGCTATGTGGCGGCGATTCGCGCGTCGCAGCTCGGTTTCACCACGGCGCTGGTCGAAAAGCGCGCAACGCTCGGCGGGACATGCCTTAACATCGGATGCATCCCGAGCAAGGCACTGCTCGATTCGAGCGAGCTTTACCACACCGTTGCAACGCGCCTGAAAAGCCACGGCATCACGGCGGGCGCGCCGGCGATTGATGTGCCGAAGATGATGGCCCGCAAAAACAAAATCGTCGACGAACTCACACGGGGCGTGGCCATGCTCATGCGCAAAAACAAAGTTGAGGTGCTACACGGCGCAGGGCGTCTGGCCCGCCGCGGCGGACGCGCCACGGTGATCGTGCAGGATGACGAAGGGAGAACATCGGAGTTGTCCGCCAAACGCAACATCCTGCTCGCGGCGGGCAGCGTGCCCGTGGAACTGCCGTTCGCGAAATTCGACGAGCGCGTCATCGTCAGCTCAACCGGAGCGCTGGAGTTTAACGAAGTCCCCGAGCGCCTCGTTGTCGTGGGAGCCGGCTATATCGGGCTTGAGCTTGGCAGCGTATGGCGCCGGCTCGGCGCCGAAGTGGTCATGGTCGAAATGCTGCCCGACTTTCTGCCCTTCATGGATCGCGAAGCGGCGGACGCACTTTTCCGCGCGCTGAAAAAGCAGGGGCTTTTGTTCCACATGAACACCCGGGTGACGGGCATCGAAACATCGGAACGCGGCGCGGTGGTCAGCATCGCGGACGCCGACGGCGGGAGCGCGGCCATCGAGTGCGACAAGACGCTCATCTGCGTCGGCCGACGCCCCTGCACGGAGGGCTTGGGGCTGGATGCTGCCAGCGCGGCTTTGGACGACAAGGGGCGCGTGGCCATTGACGACGATTTCTGCACGACGGCCGAAGGCGTCTCGGCGATCGGCGATCTTGTGCGCGGCCCCATGCTGGCGCACAAAGCTGAGGAGGAGGGGGTCGCGTGGGCCGAACTTCTGGCGGGCAAGGCGGGCCGCGTCAATTACGACGCGATCCCCAGCATCGTCTACACATGGCCGGAAGCCGCCGCCGTGGGCCTGACGGAGCAGCAGGCGCGCGAGCGCTACGACGCCGATGTCCGCACGGGAAAATTCCCGTTCGCCGCGAACGGGCGCGCCAAAGCCATGGACGAAAATGACGGGTTCGTGAAAATCATCAGCGGGCCGCGCGGACGCCTGCTCGGCGCGCACATCGTCGGGCCGAGAGCCTCCGACCTGATCGCCGAGGCCGTCATCGTCATCGAATTCGGCGGCACGGCCGAGGACATTGCCCGCACATGCCACGCCCACCCCACCCTCAGCGAGGCCGTCAAGGAGGCGGCGCTCGCGGCGGACGGACGCGGCATTCACTCCTGACCGCGAGAAAAACTTTTACATGGAGAACATCGAGAACACGGACAAGCACGGACGAAGAACGATATTGAAGATTCACGCATCAACACGGCAATGTTTGCCGCGGCACGATGCGGGAATGCGGTTGGCGAGAAAGGCGCGCCTCATGCCGACAGCCGACGGAGCGTTCCAGACAGCCTCAAATGATTGGGAGTTCAGATTACCAAAACTGGCCGAAGCCCAGCAGCACGGGCGGCAGTCGCCATCGGTGTCGATGAGCAGGAAATACCATGGAGAAAGGCACTTCCCGGTCAATGGCACATCGCTCGCGCCATCGGTCGGGGCTGTTCCGCCCGCCCCATCGAGCAGGTTCTGAAGCGCCATGTGAATGCGCACATCAATTTGGGGATATTGCGCCGCGCGGCGCAGCGTTTCGTTGACCATCTCGCGCGCCAGCCCTATGTGGTTGCCGAGGAACTCGTCCTCCAGTTCGGGATTCTCGGTTTCCATAAGCTGAACGCTGTAACCGGCGATGTTGTTGCGCGCGGCGAAATCGAGCAGCGCCGGCATGCGCCGCACGTTGCGCTCCATAAAGGTGGAGGCAAGCGTCATCGATGGAAGAACGGAACCGAGGCGTTGCTTCCAGTGGTTGACGGCTTCGATGGCCGCCTTGGCGCGGGCAAGATCGCCGCCCGTGCGCATGGCGGCGTACATGCCGGGTTCATCTGTGTCGATGCTGACAAAAAGATGACAGACTCCGCCCTCGACGAGCATGCGCGCGCGGTCATCGTCGATCAGGTTGGTGTTGGTCGTCAGCGCGAGGTTGCGGCAGTCAAGCTGTCGGTGGCGCTCAAGAATGCGCCCGAAGCCGGAATAGAGCAGCGGTTCGCCAAGAGGCGTCAGCGTGACCATTGTGGCATACGGCATGATCTCGAGCGCGGCTTCAAGAGCGCGCGGACTGATCTCCGGCGCGCCGCCGCCGGACTTGTCGCGGATCATGACGCGCGCGGCGGGCTGGCTGAGCCGGCAGAAATTGCACCGCAGGTTGCAGGTCCAGTTCGTCCCGATCTGCACCTGGCATGGGCGGCTGACAAGTCGCGTCCGGCCGTGCCAATACTCGCGCCAGTTGAGCGCCGCATTGGCCAGCTTCACCTGCCCGCCGCGCGCGCGCTCCATGCGCCATTGCAGGCGGCGTCGTATGCCCCAGCGCGCCGCGCGCCGGACAAAGGATATGTTGTCATTATCCATGAAAAACGTTTACCGCCCTCAACGCCAGGTGATGTATGGAAAAATGGATTCGATGGATATTCATTCCGCGATGGTATGGAATATAACACATAGAGAAAAACTTTTACACGGAGAACCATGGAGATGGCACAGAGGCCCACGGAGATAAAGAAGCAGTAGTGCCATGGGAGAACGGCGTCTTCGGCTTAAACTGTTGCTCCTCTTTGTCGCCGCCGACCTGACAGGTGTCCTGGCGGGACTGTGGGGCGCCTATTATCTGCGTTTTCACACCGAGATTATCGAGGTGACCAAGGGTTACGATCCCGCCGATTACATCCGCCTGATGCCGTTCGCCGCGTTTGTGGTCATGTTCTGGCTGCACAGCAACGGTTGTTACGGTTTCCGCGAACGCGCCTTCAACCTGCAGATTCTCAAAAAAATCTTCAATTCGTGTCTGATGGCTGTGATGACGGTCGTGGCGATCCACTTCTTCCTGCGCTCTCAGGACTACTCGCGCATCGTGTATCTGTTGTCGGTGGTCACCTGCACGGCGGGTCTTGGCGTCTCGCGGTTCGTGCTTGACCGTGTTCTCGCTCGCCTGCGCCACGCGGGCCGGTTTGCCAGCACCCCCACGCTCATCCTCGGCACGGGACAACTGGCCGGGAACATCGCCGACCGCATCCACAACCACGCCTACCTTGGCCTGCGCGTGGCGGGATTTGTGTCGTCCCAGCCCATGCCTCCCGGCGCCATCATCGCGGGCTTCCCGGTGCTGGGCGATTTCAAACAGATTCGCGAAATCGTGCGCCAAAACAAGGTTGACGAGGTCATCATTGCCCAACCCGATCTCCTGCCCGCCGAAATCCTTAAATTCATCATCGAGTGCGAAAAGGAAATCGTCAGCATCCGTGTCGTCCCGAACCTGCTCGAGGCCGAACTTGTCGAAATGACCGTCGAGCAGATTGACGGCATTCCGCTCTTCGGCCTCAAGGTAAGCCCGCTTCAGGGCTGGAACATCGTGTTCAAGCGGGCGTTTGATTTTGCCGTCAGCTTCATCGTTCTGTTTCTCTCGCTTCCGCTGCTCGCCGTGATTTCCATCGCCGTCAAACTGACCTCCCCCGGGCCGGTGTTCTTCCGCCAGCAACGGGTGGGGCTGGACGGACGCCGCTTCCACATCTGCAAATACCGCTCCATGCACAAGGATGCCGAGGAACTCACCGGCCCCATCTGGGCCAGAGAGGCTGATCCGCGCGTCACACCGCTGGGGCGCATCCTTCGCAAGTTCGGTCTTGATGAACTGCCGCAGTTCTACAACGTCCTGCTTGGCGACATGAGCCTTGTCGGTCCGCGCCCCGAACGCCCCCACTTCGTCCAGCAATTCCGCGAGCAGGTGCCGCGCTACATGGGCCGACACCGCGTCAAAAGCGGCATCACCGGCTGGGCGCAGGTCAACGGCTTGCGCGGAAACACTTCCATCGACGAACGCATCAAGTACGACCTGTTTTACATCGAGAACTGGAGCTTCTGGCTCGACCTTAAAATTCTCCTCATGACCCTGCGCGCCAGGGAAAATGCCTACTAATGTCAAGCGGCGATATCGCCGCTTGACATTGGGGAGAACACGGACAAACACGGACAACCATGTCTCATTATCTTCCGCATAAGTGGTAGTTGATGGTGTAATCATGTCATTATTACCATCTGTCAGGAGGACCTGATGGCCCAGCGCCACAGATATCAGCGTGTTGTTTTCATGGAACCCATGTCCACGCACATCCACGTGTACAGCTCCGTGCACATCCCGCGCATCGGCAGCATTCTTCTTTCCACGCTTCTGCGCGACAAGGGCTACGATGTCAGCGTCATCGTCGAGGACATGCTGCCCCGCAAAATCAGCAGCGCGATGGTTTGGGATGAAATACGCCAGGCCGACCTGCTGTGCGTTTCCTCCATCACGCCCACGGTTCAGCGGTGTTATGAATTCTGCGACCGCGCGCGCGAGGCCGGCATTCCCGTCATCATCGGCGGCACCCACGCGTCCTATTTTCCCGACGAGGCCATCTGTCACGCCGACTGGGTTATGCGCGGCGAGTGCGACGAAACTTTTCCGCTGTTGATGGACACTCTCGACGCGGGCGCGGGCTTCGACGCCATCCTCGGGCTCACATGGCGCGACGGCGGCGAAGTGCGCCACAATCCCGACCAGAAACTCCCGCCGTCATGCGTGCTCGAGGCCAACCCCTACCCCGATTTCGATCTCATGTGGAAAGGCAACCTGCACAAGGGCGTCATAAGCATCGCCGTGGCGCGCGGATGCCCGTTCGACTGCTCCTTCTGCTCGGTCACCAAGTTCAACGGCGCCGCCGTCAGAACCGTCAGCGCCGGGCGCACGCTCGACATGATCGAGTATTACTGGAACCGCTATCACCCCCACTATGTCTTCTTCGCCGAGGACATCTTTAACCAGATGAAGCATCGCGCCAAGGAAATCATGCGCGGCCTCATCCAGCGGCGCATCCGTCCGACAATCGGCTTCGGCGCCCAGATGCGCCATGAAGTCGTCAAGGACAAGGAATTCCTCGAGCTCTTGCACGCGGCCAAATTCGACCGCGCCATGATCGGATTCGAGTCCGTCAACCAGGAATCCCTTGACCTGTGCGGCAAGCGCGAGTCCGTCGAAAACATCCAATACGCCATCAACGAGTTTCACCGCCACAAGATCAAAGTTCATGGCATGTTTGTCGGCGGATTCGACACCGACACGCCCGACACATTCCGCGACACCGTCAAATTCGCCAAGAAGAACAGCCTCGATTCCTTCCAAATCATGCTGCTCACGCCCCTGCCGGGAACGCGCGACTGGCACACCGAGGGATACGACGATGGCTCGCGGCCCCTGCTGACGCACGAATGGAGCAAGTACGACGGCCATCACGCCGTCCTGGTCCCCAAGCGCATGACCGCCTACGAGGCAAACCTCCAGGCGCTCAAAGCCATGCGCAAATTTTACACGCTGCCCCGCGCGTTCGGAAGACTCATCAAGGGCGACTGGGTGGAGTTCATCCTCCGCGCGGAAGCCAACATGCTTATCCGCAAATGGTTTAAGACTCCCGCCAACCGCCAGTATCTGGACATGCTCAAGAACCAGCTCAAACCATCCGCGGCCGACGCGCAGGCGCTCCGCCTTGCCGCAGCGGGCGTCAGACGGGTTATCATCGCCCACACCCACGCCAGCCTTCCGCTCAAGGATAAATTCGAGAAGTTCTTCAACGAACTGGGCGTGCGCGTGGAACATTCACGCGAAGGACTGGGCGAACTGCTTGCTCAAGGACAGGTCAAGGTGGGCGAAACGAGGGGCAAAATCCTGGAATTCCTCGCCGACCACAGACTCTTTCATCGTGACAAGACCGACCTGATCGTCGTGCCCGCCGACTGCGGCAACGAGATGAACATCAACGCGGTCGACATCGGCGGCGAAGCGCCCCTCATGGTTCGCCTCAACATCAACCGCAAGGCCAGCGTCTTCGGCCAGCAGTGCGTCCAGATCGCCACACGCTTCACGAGCGATGTCCTGCTCGCGGCTGACGCGTTCCGGCGCACCCTGTTCGACGCCCAACAGGCGCTCGCACCCGCGGCACAGTAGCGGCGAGGCACGGAGAACACGGACAAACACGGACAAACACGGACAAACACGGACAAAGGCAGATCATGCGATGTCGTCCCGCCCATCTTCTCACAATTTGCCTGATCGCGCGCCTTCTCGCGACAGCCTGGTGCGCTGAGGAAACGGATGCTTTGATCGCCCTGCCGGCGCGCCCCGGACAAAGCTCCGGAGAGACCATTGCGCCGCTGGCGGATCAGCCGGTCCAATCTTCCGGGCAGGTGAATTTCTACACCGAACAGGCGCCGCCGCCGTCGCCTGTCCGCGGCATCGGCCTGATGTCCATTTTCCGGCGCTCGCAACCGGCGCCGCCACCGCCCCAACCATCACGAAATTCCGGAACCATCGTCCGCGGCGCGGAATTCACCACCGACTACAAAGCGCGCCCCGCTGGAACCGCTGTTCCCATCGGCCTCTACGGCCCGGGATGGGACGGACGCAACCTGCCTTTCGGCGAGGAGGACTCCTACAGACTGGTCATGCCCGCCGATTACTCTCCCACCGACCTTGTCCTGCTCCCGCGGGAATTTTGCTACAGCGGTCAGCCCATTTACCTCAGAAAAGAAGCCGCCGGCCAGCTCGTGAGTATGATCTGCGACGCCTCGCGCAGCGGGCTCCGCATACAGGTCGTCAGCGGATACCGCGACCTTCGCCACCAGCAGCGGCTGTACTACCAGGCTGTGGCTCGCGGCGGCAGGGGACAGGGCGCCGTCGCGAGACCCGGACACAGCGAGCACCAGCTTGGGACAACCATCGACATCACATCGACCGAAAATTACCTTCTGAAACAGTCCTTTGGGGGAACCTCTGAAGGCCGGTGGGCAGCCGCCAATGCCGCGCGCTACGGCTGGCGCCTGAGCGTGGTGAGCAGCAGCGGACGCGTGATCGAACCATGGCACCTGCGTTACTATGGCACGGGCGGCAGCATATCGGGCGGAGCGGGACGGTTCGTGGCCAGCACGGGCGGCGCCATCATCAAGGGCGCCGCACGCGCCGTGACAACTGCCGGCAAAGCCGTCATCAAAACCGTCAATCCCCGCACATGGACCGGCAATTGACACGGAGAACACGGAGAACACGGAGAACACGGACAAACACGGACGAAGAACGATATTGAAGATTCACTGCCGATCACACCGTTTTGCGCGCATTGACCCATGCTGATCCTCGGCATTGAAACCTCCTGCGACGAAACGTCCGTGGCGCTCGTTGAGGACGGACGTATCATCCGCGCCAACGACATCGTCTCGCAGGCGCGCCTGCATGCGTGTTTCGGCGGCGTCGTGCCCGAAGTCGCCTCGCGCGCCCATATCCGCCGACTGATCCCGATGATCGACGCATGTCTGACCAATACCGGCCTGACCCTCGACGATGTTGACGCGCTGGCCGTGACACTTGGCCCCGGCCTCATCGGCGCGCTTCTTGTCGGGGTGGAAACCGCTAAAGCGCTCGCCTTTTCCCGCCAGAAACCGCTCATCCCCGTCCATCATATCGCCGGACATCTGTATGCGCCGTTTCTCTCCAGCGCCGAACACGGACAACCACGGACGAAGAACGAGGCGGCGCCACTTCCCCGCTATCCTTACATTGGTCTGGCGGTGTCTGGCGGCCATACAAGCCTTGTTTTCGTGAGCTCGCCCGTGAGTTTCCATCTGCTCGGCGAGACCGTTGACGACGCAGCGGGAGAGACAATGGACAAGATCGCCAGACTGCTTGAACTCGGCTATCCCGGCGGCCCCCTTATCGACAACATGGCGCTCGGCCCCCCACCTGGCAATCCGTGCGCCTTCAAGCTGCCGCGCCCCATGATCGCGTGCGGCAACCTTAACTTCAGCTTCAGCGGCCTGAAAACCGCTGTCATCAAACTTGCGCGCGACATCGGCCTTCAACGCCTGCGCGGCGACGAACAGATGATGCGCGATCTGTGCGCCTCGTTTCAGGAGGCGGTTGTCGATGTCCTTCTGACAAAGGCGGAGGCGGCGCTTGAATCAACCGGCGCGCACACACTGGCCATCGTGGGTGGCGTTGCCTGCAACTCGCGCCTTCGCGCCCTCGCGCCGCGACGGCTCAAAGGGGCGATCATCAATTTCCCCCCGCCCGAACTCTGCACCGACAACGCGGCCATGATCGCCGGCCTGGCATGGCATCTGCGCCATCTCCATCCCGCCTGCGACCTGGCGCTCAACGCCCGCGCCGACCTGCCGCTCAATACGGAGACACGGACAACCACGGACAACCACGGACAACCATGCGTTTGGTGGAGCGGAGGGGGATCGAACCCCTGACCTTCGGCTTGCAAAGCCGACGCTCTCCCAGCTAAGCTACCGCCCCATCCCCCCCCTGCTGGATTGCTCATTTTCGATACCACCCAGCAAGGCCCGGTATTCATAGCTCCCGGGGTGACGATTTCCCTTGAAAACATCTCTTCTTTTCGCACCGGATTTCTTTTCAAGGAGAAATGCCATGGCCCGAAAGAAAATCACACGCACGGTCCCGGAAAATCTTCTGCCGCATGCCGGGCCGGTTGAGGCGGAGCCGGCTTCGCAAACTTTTCCTGTCGTTGGCATCGGCGCCTCTGCCGGCGGGCTTGCGGCGTTCGAAGCCTTCTTTTCCGCCATGCCCGCCAACACGGATATCGGCATGGCCTTCGTCCTGGTGCAGCATCTGGCGCCCGACCACAAGAGCATCCTTACGGAACTGGTCAGGCGCTATACGCGCATGCAGGTCTTCGAGGTCGAGGACGGGATGAAAGTTCAGCCCAACTGCGCCTACATCATTCCGCCCAACCGCGACATGGCCTTTCTGAACGGCGTGTTGCAGTTGCTGGAACCGGTCGCTCCGCGCGGCCAGCGCCTTCCGATCGACTTTTTCTTTCGCTCCCTGGCCCAGGATCAGCACGAGCGCGCCATCTGCATTGTCCTTTCGGGCACCGGCAGCGACGGCACCCATGGTGTCCGGTCGGTCAAGGGGACCGGCGGCATGGTCATGGCGCAGAATCCTGAATCCACTGAGTACGACGGCATGCCGCGCAGCGCCATCGCCACCGGCCTGGTGGATTACGTTCTTCCGCCGGCTGAGATGCCAGCCCAGCTCATCGCTTACGCCGCCCATGCGTTCGCCAGAACAGTCCGTCCCACCTCTCCCCCGGCCCCCAAGGCCGAAGACGCGATGAAAAAGATATTCATCTTGTTGCGCGCCCAGACCGGGCACGACTTCTCCCAATACAAGCAAAACACCGTCAACCGCCGCGTCCAGCGTCGCATGGCTGTCCACCAGATCGAACGGGTGACCGAATACGTTCGCTTTTTACAGCTTACTCCGGCCGAGGTTGAATCCCTTTTTCGCGACCTCCTGATCGGCGTCACCAGTTTCTTCCGCGACCCGGAGGCTTTCGCGGCGCTTGAGGAACAGGTCATTCCGAACCTTTTGGCCGGCAAGCCCACGGACGCGTTGATACGCGTCTGGTCGCCGGGCTGTTCCACCGGCGAGGAAGCCTATTCCATCGCCATCCTTCTCCAGGAGCGCATGGAGACGGTGAAGCAAAGTTTCAAGGTTCAGGTATTCGCCACCGACATTGACATGCAAGCCATCGAACAGGCCCGCGCGGGGGTCTATCCCGCCAGCATCGCCGCCGACGTCAGCCCGACACGTCTGACGCGCTATTTCGTTCTGGAAAGCGACGGCAGCGCCTACCGCATTCACAAAGGCATTCGCGACATGCTGGTCTTCTCGGAGCAGGACGTTATCAAAGACCCGCCCTTTTCGAAACTCGATCTGATCAGTTGCCGCAACCTGCTGATTTATATGGGCGGGGAGTTGCAGAAGAAGCTGATCCCCCTGTTCCACTACGCGCTGAATCCGGGCGGATTTCTCTTCCTGGGCACGTCCGAGACCGTGGGCGAGTTTACCGATCTTTTTGTCATGCAGAATCGCAAGTCGAAGCTGTATCAGCGCATAGAAAATGTTCACGCCGTCCACCGCCTGGCTGTGGGGAAGTTTCTGCCGCACCTGACCGATGACGGGTCCGCCACACACTCCCGGGGAAAACGCCTGGTGAAAGGAAAATCCCGCTTCGCGAACTGACCGAGCGGACGCTCCTTCAGCACTTCGCTCCGGCCGGCGCACTTGTCAACGAGCGTGGCGACATCCTTTACCTTCACGGCCACACCGGTCTCTGCCTGGAACCGGCGCCGGGCGAGGCCGACATGAACATCCTGAAGATGGCCCGCGCCGGGTTGCGGCGCGAGCTGACCAG
>JAPLSQ010000022.1 GCA_026398535.1 Candidatus Sumerlaeota bacterium
ACGCTATGTTCTGGATTGAGAGAAAAACTTTTACACGGAGAACCACGAAGATGGCACAGAGGACCACGGAGAAAAGAAGCATCGTTTTTGTCTCCGCGCCTCCTCTGCGCAACTCCGTGTTACAGCTTTTTCTCTCTATTGAAGTTGGATCTGACATGAACGCGGCCGTTACACATCGTCCGCGAGTTTGCGCCGGATGCCGGCCTCGAAGGGTGTGGGTTGAAAATGCAGGTCATGCGCGGCGGGAGAGATGTCAAAAACCTTGTCCTCCTCAAGCCGCCGGATTTGTTCCATCGTGATGCGCGGGCGCCCGGAGATCCAGCCTGACAGCCAAGCGACGCTCTTGAGGCCGGCCATGGGAATCGGCACAAGCAGCACGCGTCTGTTCATCACTCGAAGGATTGTGCGCACCATGCAAGCATAACTTATCGGCTGCGGTCCCGCGATGGTATACTCATTCCTGATGCTGGCGGGATCATCGAGCGCGGCTTCGATCGCCGCGACGACATCCCAGACGAAAACCGGCTGCCACAGCATCCGCCCGCCCCCTGGGAGGGGATGGACGGGAAAGCGGCGCAGCGAGCGCACAAGATGCTCGATGTTGTTGTCCTGCCGCCCCCCGTAGATCATCGACGGGCGGATGATCGTCCATTCAAGCCCCGATGAACGCACGGCCTCCTCGCCGGCCATGACTTGTCGCGCGGTTGCCTCGGGATACTTAGTATACCGTCGTGTTGATGACATGAACACGGCCCGGGACACGCCGGCGGTTTGCGCCGCGCCAATGACAAGGGGAGCAAACCTGATATGCGTGAGCGCCAGCACGGCGGAGCATCCGCGCGCGGCGTCAGCGGCCTGCCCCGCGTTTTCAAGGTCGCCTTGAAAAACCTCGATGCGGCCCCGCAACCCGGCAGGAATCTTCCCGGGTGACCGCGTCATCGCGCGCACGCGGCCTCCGCGCGCGGCCAGATGATCAGCCAGACGGCAGCCTGTGTGTCCAGTGACGCCTGTAAGCAGAATCATAATGAGCACCTTCCCTGCCCGCCCGCACATTTCAAGCAGAATGCGTTCGGGGGAAAAATTATTGTCAGCCCTGAGCTGCTCCCCGCATGGAATGTGCCGGTTGTGAACGAGCAACATACGCTTATTGCGCCGCCGTCAGAATTTTTATCTTGGCGATGCGGGATTCCCAGCGTCATTGGTGTATCACGCTGATGATCACAAACATCTCCGCCGGAAACAACAATGCGCGCGCGCAAACTACTGTACATCATCACCACTGATCTTGCCGAACACAAGGCCCGAACGTTCAGCGCCATTTTTGTGATCGCTTTCACGGTTGGCATCGTGTTGCTGATCGCGGCGCTGGGATTCGGATTTCTTGGCGGCGCGATGCGCCGCGCCGAAGCCGCGTTCCCGCCAGGAATTCTGGTGGTCAAACCGCGCGCGCTCAACATTGCCATGCTTTCGATCAGTGCGGGCATCCTTGACCGCAAGCTGGCCGACCGTGTGGCTGGATTACCGGGCGTAGAATACGCCGCGCCCCAGCTTTCTCTGCGGATGCCGTTGCGCGCCGAGGGTGAAGTCATGGGACAGACGGCCGTGACGGATGCCGTGGTTGTTGGCATCGGGTCCGCGGCCGTCCAATCCGATGTCGCGCCCGGCTACCGCTTTAATTTCGACCCCGCCACATCCCAGCCAATCCCATGCGTCGTTCCGCGCCTGTTTCTCGACATGTATAACTACGCATACGCCGACTCGATGGGCCTGCCCAAAATCAATTCAAGCTATCCCATTGGCAAGCTTTTCACGCTTCATCTTGGGGAAAGCTATCTGACAGGCGATCTTGGCAATACAGATAAAAAGCGCATGCGTCTTGCGATGAAGGTGGTGGGATTGAGTTCAAATCCCGCGTTGCCGGGCGTGACCATTCCGCTGGGCGCCGCCGAGGAGATGAACCGCTGGCACACGGGGCGTGACAAACAGCTCTACAACGCGCTTCATGTCAAGGTGCGCGACCTTGGCAAGCTTGACGCCGCGACAAGCAGCATCCAGGAGATGGGTCTTGTGGTGGAAAGCCAGCGTGATGTGCTTGAGAAGTTTGTGTTTCTCGCCAGGGCGGTTGCCCTGATCACAAGTTGTTTTGGTCTCGTGATCGTGGCCATCGCGGCGGTCAGCGTTTTCAACACCTTCTCGCTGATCATGAATCAGCGCCGGGGCGAAATAGGTTTGCTGCGCGCCGTGGGCGCCACTCGCCGGTTCGTGATGTGGCTTTTCATTGCCGAGGTCGGCATCGTTGGCCTGGCCGGGGGATGCGCCGGCACGCTTGCAAGCTGGGCGCTGGCCGGCTGGGCTGACCGGAGACTTCTGGCGGCGCTGCCCAATGTCAGTTTCCTGCCCGATCACATCTTCAGCGCCGGTCCCGTTCTGATCCTCAGTTGCGTTGCCGGGGCCATGGTGTTGAGCATACTGGCCACGCTGCCGGTGATCATGCGCACGGCGGGTCTTACGCCGGCATCGCTTGTGAACGAGTCGTGAAAAAGAAACCGCCCCTCAGCCGCGAGGCTGAAGGGCGGTGATGACGATTTGTTTCAATGAAGCGGTTATTGATAAATGGCCCAATCGCCAACGGCTGTCGCCGCCGCGAAATAGGCGTCCACTTCACTAAGGAATGGTGAAGACACAGCCTGCTCGTCCGGTCCTGTATTTTCAGGATTGCGAACCTGTACGCTCCAACCGCCGCAATACAGATCCACGCGCAGGCCTGTCACGCCTGAAGCGATGACTCCGCCATTCAAGGGGTTTTTGATCTGCATGCCGCAGATGCCGCCGCCTGAGTCTGTGAACACATAGCCGTAATCGGCGTTGAGCGGAGGAGCAGTCATGTGAGCCTTGGAAAGCAGCTTGGTCCAGCTCCCGCCCACTGTAGGCACGGCATCTGACGTGACATAAAGGTCAAGATTCACATAGACTCGGGTGTCATTGTTGCCGCCATTGGCGTTGTAGGCATTCACCTCGGTGAGGTTGACAGCCGCGCCACCGACACGAATATCCCAAAAGGCCGCGACAGCCGGCGTGTTGATACCGGGATAATCGGCGGGCAGTTGGTCAGGGTACACCGTGGTTCTCGCACCGTCCGTCAAAGCGGCGAGGTTGATAGGACCGCCGGCATGGTTCAGGCGGGCATCCACCTGGACTCCTGCTTTGCCATTCAACGGGTCTGTTGCGGACACATCAGGCATGACGCTGAACGGGCCCGCGTAGGTCGTATTTTCAGCGATGGTCACGGTTGTCTGGGCGTACATCGTTGCCACACAACCAGCCAAAAGGATACTTAAAAACACGCGTTTCATTACATATCTCCTTTTTTATCGACGGTTGTAATGCCGTCTTGATATTAACACCATTTGCTGTCTGAAAAAACATCAAATGGCATCATTTGCGGTCAAAATCATCATACCATGAAGTGATGAGTCAAGAGAAAAAATAAAAAAATGTAAGCGGTTGCATAAGCGCCTGTTGCATCGGGGCGCCCCGCGTATTTGAATGCGGATTATACAGGAGACGCAAATATATGAAAATAGGGATTTTAGGTTCCGGGAAAATGGGCGGAGGATTGGGGAAAGTCTGGGCTGAGCGTGGTCATTCAGTCATGTTCAGTTTTACGCTCGAACATGATAATTTGAAAACGCTTGCAGACTCGCTCAAGCCCAATGCATGCGTGGGCACGCCCCGCGAAGCCGCCGATTTCGGGGATGTGATATTTTTTGCGCCTCAATGGGCTCAGGTTGAAGAAGCCCTGATGCAGGCTGGCCCGCTCACGGGCAAAATTGTCATTGAATGCGTGAACGCCGTCAAACCCGACCTCAGCGGACCGCTGCTTTCCGCCGGCACATCAGCCTCTGAGGAAATCGCGCGCATGGCCATAGGCGCCCGGGTGCTCAAGGCTTTCAATACCATTCCAGCCAGTCACATTGACGCCCATCCCCCCTTCATGCGCGGCCAGACCGAGACAGTTTTCTATTGTGGTGATGATAACGAGGCCAAAGCGGTGACAGCCCGGTTGATCAGGGATGCGGGATTTGACGCGGTGGACGCGGGCCCGCTCAAGAGCGCGCGCTGCCTCGAATCGCTTTCATTGCTGCTCATCGAATTGATTGTTTTCCAGAAAGTGGCTCCCGACGCGGCGGTAAAACTTCTATACTGACAGGCCATGATCGGGGCCTCGGTCGTCGCCCGACGGAACTCAGAATATTGGCGTCAACTCGCTCATGGTCATCTTCACAAACTGCTGATCAACATCGGACACCGTGAAGACTTCTGGCAGAAGATCGAGGGCGAGCCAGAAAAGCGCTTCCTCGCCGGGCGGAAGAGCGGCGGTGACCCCGGGTTGCGACAGCGTGAACCGCAGGGCTTCGCGCGCGTCATTGGCGCGGGTAAAAGGCTCATACCAGCACTTGGCATAGGCTGAGCGCTTGACGAGCGTCCTGCCGCTATCCCACGATGTGCGCGCCATGGCTTTCAGCGCGAGGATGCCCATTTTCCGGCGCCGCGCCTCTTCCAGCGGGCGAACCTCAAACTGCCTGTGATGATGGCACACAACGTTGATGGGATATAAAATCGTATCGAAGTCAAACAGCTCCATCGCGCGCACAGCCGCTTCGGGCGTGTGGGCAGAAAAGCCAAGATGACGCGCGAGCCCCTTTTCGCGCGCTTTCACAAGTGCTTCCATGGCGCCGTCAGGGCCGAAGGCTGCCCCGACATCCTTCTCCAGGTCGATGAGGCCGTGAAGCTGGTAGAGGTCAAAATAGCTTGTGTGCAATCGTTTCAGCGATTCTTCAAGTTGCTCCCAGGCGCCCTTGCGGTCGCGCCGCCCGGTCTTGCAGGCAAGAAAAACCTTGTCGCGATGGGGCGAGAGGGCCGGACCGAGGATTTCCTCGGCGTTGCCGTAGCTTGGCGCGACATCAAAATAGTTGACGCCCCGATCCACGGCTTCGGCCACGACATCCGCGGCATGACGCGGTTCGGCATTCATCACCAAAATGCCCCCAAATCCTATGACCGAGAGCGACCTGCCCGTCTTGCCAAGCAACCGCCGCGGCACGGGATAATCGCGCGGATGTCGTTGTGTCGATTCCATATTTATCCTGTCCTTGCGGCCCACACAAGACCGCGAGTCATTATTTCAAGCGCTTCCGGAATATCGAATATATCCGCATGATGTCCAAGCGAACAATAAAAAACACGCCCGCGCCCGTAATATTTTGTCCATGCGACCGGCATGTCGAACAGTCCGTTGGGCGCATGAGGGCCATCCACCGTTGGAAAACGGGTCGCCGCCAGCACTTTCACGGCGGGATCAGTGTGCAGATAATATTGCTCGCTGCAAACATCAAAATCCTTGATGTCCCGCGTGATGACATGGTCGTGGTCGGTGATCCGGACACGGTGATGGACGCCGTCACCGCCCGGGTGCGCCACCCACTGGCCGCCCGTCATGAACTGGTACTCGGTTTCATTGCGGAAAGAATCGCACATCCCGCCGTGACAGCCGGCGATGCCGACGCCCGCCCGCACAACCGCCAACAGCGGGTTGAGCTGTTCGGGCGCAATCGCGCCCATCGTCCAAACGGGCACAATCACGTCGACCGCCGCGAGTTCTGCGATGTCGCGATATGCATCAAGCGTATTGGACACTTCCACTTCAAATCCCTGCGTTACGAGCTGGCGCCGGAACACTTCCGCGACTTTGTCCGGTTCATGTCCATCCCACCCGCCCCATACGATGAGCGCTTTTTTCATGATTTGTCTTTCTGTGTTATTTTAATCATTTCCACAAACCTCCGTGTTATCTCCTGCGGGCGGGTGATTGCCCCGCCCACAACCACGGCATGGCAACCCATTTTGAGAGCCCGCGTCACTTGCTCAGGATAATGAAAATGCCCCTCGGCAAAGACCGGCGCGTCAACGCGTTCGAGCATTCTGCTGATCATCGCGAAGTCCGGCTCGGCGGATTTCGGGCTGTAGAGCGTATAGCCGGACAGCGTGGAGCTGACGACATCAGCGCCCAGTTCCGCGGCACGAATTGCTTCTTCAGCCGTTGAGCAGTCGGCCATGACGGGCAGATCGAGCTCGTTGTGGATACGGCGGATGATTTCCGCCAGATCTTCGTCTTCGGGCCTCGGGCGCGGCGTGGCATCCAGCGCGATCATCGCGCATCCTGCTTCGGCGACGGCGCGCGCCGCGGCAAAAGTCGGCGTGATGAAGACATCGAATCCCTCGTAAACCTTTTTATAAATGCCGATGATGGGCAGATCGGTGGCGGAACTGATGGCGCGAATATCCGGTGGTGTGTTGGCGCGTATGCCGATGGCGCCGCCCATTTTCGCGGCAACGGCCATTTTTGCCATGATCTCCGGCCCATGCAGCGGCTCATGTTCGAGCGCCTGGCACGATACGATCAACCCTGGCGGAAAAAGTTGCTCCGGTTTTTTCAAATAAGTATCATCTCCCTGTCAATATAGTGACGCCCAGTCCGCATGCTTCATCCCATGACAACATCGACTTTCACGATTTCTAATTTGCGGCTCGGGCTTGTTGCCGAGTTTACGCCAATTTTGATCAACTGACCATCGATCGGCTTGCCGTCAACCTTGAGTTCCTTTACGCCTTTGCACACACCGTGCGGATTCTTCACCGTGATATGATAAAGCCGGCCGCGGAACTTGCGGCGGATGCTGAACTGTTTCCAATCGCTGGGGATGCATGGATCAATGATCAGTCCGTCATAAGCGGGACGCGCGCCAAGGATGTAATCCGTGACGCCGCGCAGCATCCATGTCGAGGAGCCCGTCAGCCACGCATGGCTGGCCTGGCCGAAGGTCGGATGGTCCGGGCTGGTGACATATTCGCTGTAGACGTAGGGTTCCATTTCATACCGGTCGATGTCAATGACGGGATTCATCGGCAGCGCCTTGCAATAATACTCATATGCCTTGTCGCCGTGGCCAAGCAGGGCTTCGGCCAGAACGGCCCAGCTCACGGGGTGGTTGAACACCGCGGCGTTTTCCTTTTTCCCGGGCGCGCAGCGCGTCGCGAGACCAATGTTCGGATTGATGGTGCGGAACGCCGGGTCGAGCAGTTTGGGGCCCTTCGGCGTGTCCAGGTATTTTCTGGCGGCGGCCATGGCCTTTTTGGCGCGTTCAATCGGCGCGATGCCGCTGATCACCGACCATGTCTGCGTGTTGAGGTAAATTTTGCACTCGCTGTTTTTCTTCGAGCCGACAACCTCGCGCAGGTCGTTCGTGCCGACGATATACCATTCGCCGTCCCAGCAAAGGTTATTCACGGCGTCGGCCACCTTTTTGTACGCGGCTTCGTATTTTCTCGCTGATTTTGAGTCGCCGATCTTGCGCGCCAGTTCCGCCGTCTCGCGCAGAACATGGCACAGGCACATCGCGTTCCACACGCTTTCGCCGCGGCCTTTGCGTCCCATATAGTCGAGCGTGTCGTTCCAGTCGCCGGGGCCAAACCTTGGGAGGCCGCGTTCGGTGAGATTCGACAGTGTGTAGTCGAGGCAGCCATAGATGTGCTTAAGCATTGTCGCTTTGCCGCCGTCCTCGTAGGGGGTGACTTCCTTGAGGAAAGCGAAATCAGCGGTTTCTTTGATGTGCATGGTGACGGCAAGGGGCAGCCACAGCGGGGTGTCGCTGTGGCCGGTGCGCGTATAGCCGCCGCTGACCGGATAATAGCAATGCGCCACGCTGCCGTCCTTGAACTGGTGCGTGCTCATTTCCAGCAGGCGCTGGCGCACCCAGTCCGGGCGTGTCATCAGCGGGCCGAATGTGTCCTGGCACGAATCGCGGAAGCCGCGCCCGAAGAGCAGGCCGCCGTGATAATAACCGGCATCGCGCGAAAAGCGGAACGTGCAGGCCGTCTGCCACTGGTTCCACACGTTGATCATCGTGTTCATGTTGTCATCGGGCGTGTCCACGTGCACACATGAGATATAATCGCGCCAGTCGTCCGTCAGTGATTTGAGCGCGGTATCGGCGGCCTTGACGCCGCGGTACTTTTTCGCGATCCTTGCGGCATCGCGTTTGAATGCGGCCTTCGGCACGATGCCCAGCATGACGACGAAATCCTTTTTTTCGCCCGGTTTCAGTTCGATCTGCATCTGAAGCGCGCCCACGGCATCGCCGGCGGTGATGGCCGTGTTCCCGCATTCGCCTTTTTCGACGCAAATTGGATTCTGTTCGCTGCGCCAGCGCCCGATAAATTCCGCCTTGCTGCCGTCAAAGCCCTGGATGGGAAGGCTGGATGCCATGAAAATGCAGCGATCGTAAGTCACGTTGCTTTGCTCCACCGTCGCGCTGCCGAATGTGTTCCAGTAACGTTTGGTGGCGTAGAGAATCCGCGATTCCTCATCGAGAAAAACATCGTTGAAGTGCTGGTCGTTCGGCTGGTTGATGAGGTCATTGAGCGCGTTGCCCATGCACAGCTCGGTGTAGGCGAACAGATCGAGCTTTTTGTTGGCGCGGGATTTGTTCGTGATGCGCGCGCGCCAAATCTCCGCGTCGGCATCGTCGGGAACGAAATACGTCGTACTGACCTCGACGCCGCCGCGCTCGCCCGTGATGCGCGTGTAATTCAGGCCGTGGCGGCACTCATAGCGGTCGAGCGGCCTGGCGCACGGCTGCCAGCTCGGACTCCAGTAGTCGCCCGACTTGTGGTCGCGCACATAAAGATAATGTCCCGGCCGGTCAACCGGCATCGAGTTGTAACGGTGGCGTGTGATGCGGTGCAGTCGCGGCGTCTGCCAATAGGCATACCCTCCGCCTGTGTTGGAGATCAGGCGGGTAAAACGCCCGTTTGAAATGAAATTGATCCACGGCGCGGGCGTGTCCGGCCGAGTGATGATGAATTCATGACGGTTATCGGAAAACCGGCCATATTTTTCAAAACTCATGACTGTTGTGCATTTCCTTGTTTTATTGAGTTCGCGCGCGATTCTTGGCATCTAAATGAGCGGGTCAACAAATTAGGCGGAACGCCGGGTCACAAATCGCTTGGCGAATCTACGGTTTGTGTCTGTCCTCGCTCTTTTCCCTGAACCGCAGGCGCACCGGGGCGCCTTCAAAACCGAACTCACGCCGCAACTGGTTGGCAAGGTAACGTTCATAGGAAAAATGCACGAGTTTGGGATCGTTGACAAAGAATGTGAACGTCGGCGGGCGGGCGCCTGTCTGTGTGACGTACTTGATCTTGAGCTGACGCCCGCTGCGCATCGGGGGTGAGAGATGCGTGGTGGCGCGCTTGAGGAAATCGTTCAGCGTGCTCGTGGCGATTTCGCGCGAGTAGTGGACGACGACCCCGTCTATCATGTCGAACAATTTTTCCACCCTCTGTCCCGTGACTGCGGAAACATAAATGACGGGCGCGTACTTTATGAAACCCCATTCGCCGCGCAGCATCCGGGTGAACTCGTCGGCTGTCTTTGAATCTTTCTCGACAAGGTCCCATTTGTTCACAACAATGATGCAGGCGCACCCGGCATCCACGGCGTAACCCGCGACATGGGCATCCTGCTCGGCCAATCCGCTCGCGGCGTCAATGACCACGAGCGCGACATCGCACCGCTGAAGGCTCATGACCGACGCCGTGACACTCAGTTTTTCGACGCCGGGCTTGACCTTGCCGCGGCGGCGTATGCCTGCCGTGTCAATAAGCGTGTAAAGTTTCCCGTTTCGCTCGAATGTGGTGTCAACGGCGTCGCGCGTCGTGCCGGCCACAGGGCTGGTGATAGCGCGCTCAAATCCGAGAATCTGGTTGACCAGTGTGGACTTGCCCACGTTCTGCCGGCCGACGACCGCGATGCGCGTGGTGGGAGCGCGGGCGGCCCCGCCCGCAATTCCCTCTGCCGGATGCTCCATGGCCGTTCGGTCATCTTCACAAGATGGCAACGATTCAGTCACCGCGTCCAGAAGGTCAGCGGATCCGTGGCCGTGCAAGGCGCTGAGCGCGAAGACCTGACCTGCGCCAAACCTGGAGAATTCCGCCAGCGCCAGGTCCTGCTGTTCGCGGTTATCGCATTTGTTCACAGCCACAAACACAGGTTTGCGTGTGCGTCGAAGCAATTGCATCACCTGGTCGTCGGTCGGGTTGAGCGTCTCGGTGACGTCCGCGAGAAAAACGATCGCGTTGGCCTCGCCGATGGCAATCATCGTCTGCTCGCGCATCTGGTCGTACATGGTTTCCGGGGCCGCGATTTCATAACCGCCCGTGTCGACAAGCATGAATGCGCGCCCGCTCCATTCGGCCGGCTCGTAATTGCGGTCGCGCGTCAGGCCCGGCGTGCCATGCACGACAGCCTTGCGCCGGCCAACGATTCGGTTGAACAGTGTTGACTTGCCCACATTGGGCCGCCCAACGATTGCCACCACCGGCAATTGACGTCCGATGATCTCCTTTTTCAAATCAGCCGCGCTCCATATCGTGGACTCATTAATACGCTCATCTCGCACAAGGGTTATGTCATCGCCATGTGTTTCATTTAGTCATATGGCCGATTCATGCCAAATGCCCGATGTTGATTGCGATGACGATTACATCCGCGAGTCATGTAATCGGGGGAGATGGGATCGTACGAAACGCGCAAACGCATTTCGCGGCTGCTGGCTGATGAACGCGGCGGCAACCGGAAGCCATTCGGGTCAGGGCATGCCTTGGGCATCATTTACCCGAATGAATACCGGATCGGCATGTCCAATCTTGGCCACCAGATCATCTACAGCATCGTGAATTCCGACCCGGGCTGGTCCTGTGAAAGGTTTTATACGGATTTCGATCCTCCGCTGTCCATGGAGAATCAGCAAGCGCCATGCGGATTCAACATTCTCGCGTTTTCAATCGCTTATGAGCTGGATTATTTGAACGCGCTTGATTTTCTCGAGCGCGCCGGAATTCCCCTCCGGGCCTCGGACCGCGCCAGCGCTTGCCCCCTTATCGTGGCGGCGGGGGTGTGCATAAGCGTCAACCGCCATCCCATCTACGAGTTCGCCGATGTGTGTCTTCACGGCGAGGGTGAGGAACTTGTAAAAACGCTGATGCGTGCTTATGATGAGCACTCTGGCGGGCGGCGGCGGCTTCTTGAATCTCTGGCTGAAAAATCCGGTTTCGAGATCACCGCCGGCGCAAGGAAATCCTTCGGCATGGACATGCCCGACATCGCGGGCGGCCGCCTGCCGTTTGTCGAACGTGTTTTCGTCAAACGAATCGAAGATCACCGGTGTTGCTCGGTCATCGTCACGCCCCACACGGAATTTGCCAGCATGTGCCTTGTTGAAATCGCGCGGGGCTGCCCATACAATTGCGCGTTTTGTTTCGTGGGGCACAACCTGAATCCCTGCCGGTTTGTGTCCGCCCGTCACGTCAAGGAATGGATCAGCGGGAGCCTTGCGCTGACAAACCGGTTCGGATTGATTGCCAGCGCGATCGGGTCGCACCCTGAAATAGATGAGATTTGCAGTTATTGCGATGAACAGGGTGTCCATGTGTCCTGTTCCAGCCTTCGCGCCGAGGATGTGACGCCCGCGATGCTCGGCACGCTGGCGCGCGGCGGCGCCCAGACGCTTACGATCGCGCCCGAGGCCGGCTCGCCGCGCCTTCGCCGCCTGCTTGGCAAGGCGCGCCTGCCCGATGAACGCATCGACTGGGTTGTCGAGCAGGCGGTCAAGGCGGGCATCCCGAGTCTCAAAATGTATTTCATGGCCGGCCTTCCGACCGAAACCGAAGAAGACATCGGTGCGATTGCACAGCTTGTGCGGCGGGTGCAGAAGGTGTTTGTATCGGTTTCACGCCCCCAAGGGCGCATCGGCTCCCTCATGATCAATGTGGGCATTTTTGTGCCCAAGCCGGGCACGCCGTTGGGGAAATATGCCATCATGCCTGGCGGGCAGTTGAAACGACGCCTGGCGCTTCTGAAAAAACAGTTGGGCTCGATCGGCAGCCTGCGGTATCAGCCGCCCAGCCTGATGCATGCTCAGGCGCAGGCAATTCTTGCTTCAGGCGATCTGCGCGCTGCCGGCTTTCTTCTCGCGGCGCTCAAGGGCGGATGGCGCAGCGCTCTGCGGGAATGTCCCCTGTTCACGAATGCTTTTAGGGAGATGTTGTAAGGCAGACCGCAAAACTTACGCTTTGCGTCCCTATCGTCTAGCGGTCCAGGACACCGCCCTTTCACGGCGGCGACACGGGTTCGAGTCCCGTTAGGGACGCCACTGCTTCCCATCAAATCGGCGGCGCCTCAACAGCTAAACGCGCCAGATGCCTCCACAGATCCGACTATCACGCCCCCCGTCCAAATCACCAGGAACCCGCCCGGTATGTCACAGGGTCACGAAGGATAAAAAATGAAAATGCCGGTCTGTGAGACTGCTTGTCTTTGAGCCGTGTCAATCGTTGTCCCGGCCTTATTCCATGCGGGTTTGCGGGGTGGTGGAGGGGGGAGGATTCGAACCTCCGTAGCGCGGAGCGCGGCAGATTTACAGTCTGCCATTACGTTTTGCGAATCGTTGCAATTGCTTGACTTGCGAACCGCCCTATCGCGCAACTGCCAGTATTCTGCCAGAAAACCCGTCATTTGCCGGTTGGTTTTGATTGTCAACAGCCTTATCAAAGCAAGCAACCACACTACGCATATCAGAGTCGGACAGGCTCAAATAATGTGCGCCCAAAATGTCAGGCGCGGCGTGTCCGACATAGGTTTTCAGCGACCTCGAGTCAGCCCCGCCCGCATAAGCCAGACTGACAAAAGACGCCCGCAGATGATGCGCCGTGAATCCTTCCGGCAAATCAAGAGCCGAGCGCGCCCGCCGCATTGTGCGTGTCCATCCGGATTCGAGAGCGCTTGTTCCAAATGGCCTGTGCCTGTCATTGAGAAACAACGGTTCCTCGGAACTGGCGTTGATAACCGCCATGGCATGAAGCGCCGATGTCAACCGGGCGCAAGCCAGACGCCCCAACGGGATGCGCCGATAGCTTGCCCGGTTCTTTGGCGCGTGGAGCGCCGTCTTGCCAACCGTCACATATCCGGATCGCAAGTCCAGGTCGCCTACGCAGACATTGGCGGCCTCGTATTCGCGCAAACCCGCCATGCCCTGAAGAACTCCGAGCGGATAAAGACGCTTTGCGTTCACGGCCAGCCAGTCAAGGAATGCCGTCAACCGCCCGGCATTCAGTACCGGTGGTTGTTTTGGAATCGGTTTTTGCAGTCTGATTCGTGCCGCCGCCGTCCAATCGCGAAAGGATTCCGGCAGTTCAAGCGCCCAGAATTTGCTTGCCTGTCGCGTGGGCGCAAGCAACAGCCTGATTGAGTCAAAAGCAAGGCTGGCGCTTTGAAGCTCACACACCCATGCTTTGAGCACGGAAGGCTTCAACTCGGCCCATTCCACGATGTCCGGATAAACGCGCCCCATGAATTCAAGGAACCGGTTGCATCCGCGCACCGAGTTTATGGTGTGTCCGGCGGAATGTGCGCCTGACGCTTTGAGCGCCTTCATCAGTCCGTCACGAACCGTCATTCCCTCATGGCTCTTGCGCGGCTTCCATGTGGGAACGGCGTCACGGTCTCCGAGGATTTCCCGGTTATACTGCCGTGCCAGTTCAACAGCTTCCGATTCGTCTGCGACAGGTAGCACGCGGCGGACATCCGCGCCCGCCTTGTCCTTATATCGCGCCCGCCATTTGCCATTGGCAAACGACAACATCACAAATCCGATTTTGCGTGTTTTGTGATTGCCTTCAATCATCACAATCTCCCCCCTTTCCAAGCCTGTGATTATGAGGATGTGGTTTCTCATGAGCTTTCCGGCTGGCATGGGCGGGGTGGTTTGCTTTGTCAACAAAGATATCTTCAAGCGTTATTGGCAGGAACGCCTTGCGCGGACGGCCTCGCTTGCCGTTGCGGATGCCGGGCGCGGGCGCACGGGCGGTTTCAGGGTTGTCCGGTGGGTTCTGCATTGCGTGGATAATGTCATTGCCAAGGACGCCGTACTTGAACCGTTTCGGGATTTTCAGCCGCTCGATGAACGTGTCCGCGCCACACACACCCGCCAGCATGGTTTCGAGTTCGGCCAAAGTATAAATCGCGTTCGGCTTGAATTCCGCGGTCATGGTGCGTCCTCCCCGGCCAGCTCCGCCGCCGCCTGATCTTCGGCCTTGATGCGAGCGTCGGCCATAAGTGGAGACAGCCCCCTTGCCTCGAGCTCGTCGGCCCGCCGCTTATAGTCCGCCGCAGCCTGCTCGTTATAAGCGCGGCGCATCGATTGCCACGGATCGCCGCTCGCCTGACAGAATCCCCGGAACGCCACCCGGAATGACGCCTGCGACGCCGTCGGCCATGTGCTGACCAACTCCATCATTTGCGCAATGTTGGCTTTCAAGCTGGCCCGCTGATTACAGTTCATCTTCGTGCCCTCTGAAAACCTGCTCCAGCGCATCGGAATAACCGTCGTCATCCGCGTCGTCGTCATCGTCCTCCGAACTGGCCGACATCGCCGACGCGGGCGTTATAGGTTGCGCAGAATTCTGCGGAACCGGTTTTGCCTCCGCCGTCCCCGCCTTCGCCTTGAGCGCCGCCAGCTCGCCCTCACGGCCAGCAATTGGATCGTGAACCCCGACATCAGGCTTTTCAGGCGGTTTTGACTCTGTGCGACCGTCTGCACACTGTGCATTCACTGCACTCTGTGCACTCTGTGCACTCTGTGCGTTGCCCGCACCGTCCTTTTCGCCGGCATGGGCGTCATCTGCGCCCGGAGAGTGCGGAGAGTGCGGAGAGTGCGGAGAGTGCGGAGAGTGCGGAGAGTGCGGAGAGTGCACAGAACCGGGCTTCTCTCCATCATAAGAAAAACCACTATTATTATTATTATTATTATTATTTTTAATAGTGTACAGACCATATACTGTGCGGTCTATGATGCCGCGGGATACGAGTTTTTTCAAAATAGCAAACAGCGTCCGCCGTTGAACGCTGACGGATTCCTCCAAGTCGCTCGCCGACAGCGGGTGCTCCGCCTTGCTCAGCGCCTCGACAATAGCCCTCTCGTCGCCCTTAAGCAAATGCGTTCTGGCGTTCCCCAAATACCGCCATTTAATCCCGCCGGGCACTTCCTCGCGCATGAGCGCCAGCTTCCGCGCCTTGACTCTTTTTCCGTGAATCTCGAGACAACACAATTTGTGCTCGTCGTCGATCTCTTCGACCTCCGTCAAGGACAGCAATGAGTAGGGCGCGCCGACTATGGCATTCGACCCGCTCGCCCGCATGATGGAGGTGTTTGCCGCCATTTTTGTTGAGTGGTGCACCAACACCAAACACACATCGCTGTCCCGCGCCCAATTTCGGAACGGTGTCAGCCGGAGATAATCGACTTGATAGGCGTTCAGGCCCTTGGAGCCGATGTGCGGGATGAGGTTCTCAAGCAAGTCCACAGTAACGAGTCGGCAATTGGGAATTTTCGCCATCTCCCCCTCAAGCCACCTTAACCCGTCGGCATCAAGCCGGAACGCGGCGTCTGGACATTGCGCATATCCAAGGTTCTCGCCGCCGTCAGGCCAGCCCAGCGCCGTCTGCCGGTCTTGCGCGTCTTTGTCTTCCATTTCGCTGTCGAGATAGAGTGATCCGCATTGAACGGTGTCGAGCCCCATGAACGAGCCGCCTGTGGCCACCGCCAACGACATCTGCCATGCGAAACAACTCTTTCCCAATTTCGGATCAGCATACAACAAGGTCAACCCGGTTGACACCGTCCCCGGGATGATATATCGCCTCGGAGGAAATATCATTTTTGCGAGATCAGTCGACATAATCACCGTCGGATATCGCGATTTTGTCTTGCCCTGTTTTGGCGCCGCTCCTGCATCTTGACCAGTCTCAAAATGATACTGGTTGGCGCCGTCAAGCATCCGCCGCAGGACGTCGACCGTCACGCCATCAGGAAGCTCGTCAGCGGGATCCCAGCCGTCTGGCCACGACGCAGGCACATCCACGATGCGGGTTGATGGGGTTTTGCCAATGAGCGCACGCCCGAATGCCTGAGCCGCACGCCGGCCCGGAGGATCGTTGTCTGGCCATATAGTAACGTTAGCACCGGCTAACGGGTCGAGGCCATGCGACCCCACGGAGTTCGCTCCGCCGTATCCCAGCGCGTCGTAATCGCTAAACATCCGCGACGCCGCATCCGCCGTTCGTTCACCCTCGACCAACAATATAGGCTTGGTTGAATCCGCCGGTCGCATGTGGATGCGATAAAACGGGAGTTTTCCAGATGGAGACTTCTTCTGGCCGTCCGGCAATTCCCACCACATTTTCTTGCCCTGTCCGGGCGTGTCGATGCGACATTTGATGCCAACGAGCGCGCCGTCCTGCGTCCTGTATTCGTAACGAGTCGTGCTCCGAGTTTTGCCCGCGCCACAGCGCAACCGCACTTCCGCAAAACATGCGGCTTGATCACATCCGGCAAAACAATGGACAATCAGTTTGCCAGCAATGCCGTCCTCAACCCGGAAATTATAATGATGCCCGTGGAGTGGACACGACGTTAACCATCCGCCCGCCGTGGCCTTGTATTTCCCGTCACGCGCCAGCATCTTGGCAACGGATTCTGCGTCAGGCAGTCGGAGTGTCATGATGTCACCGCCCCGCCAGTCGTGCCATGCCGCGCAATTCATCGCGCAAGCCGTCCAGCTCGACGAACAATTTCAACAAGTTGCCCTCGAGCGCCCCTGCCTGAAATTGTTCCGCATCCAGCGCCGCCGGGTGCTCGAAGATAAATAGTCCGCGCCCGTCAAGGGTGCGTTCCAGTCTGATCAGCCGGTGCCCGACGCAAGCCAACGCCGCCGCGC
>JAPLSQ010000031.1 GCA_026398535.1 Candidatus Sumerlaeota bacterium
CAGTCGTGTCGAACGGGCGCGCCAGCCAGCGCGCGGACGGTTCTGGAATGGTGGATGTGTTTTACGATCTGTCGGGCGCAACGAGCATGACGCATGTGGCGGTGGTCTTCTCGCCCAACGGAGGAGTCGATTACATGATCATCCCGAAAACGCAATGGTTGTCGGGCGATGTCGGCCCGGTGACAAATGACGGGCTAAACAAACAGATCGTGTGGGATGCGGGAAAAGACCTTCCCGGTGTCCGCTATGAGCAGGCGCGCGCCAAGGTCATCGCGCTGGACGGTGAGTTCGTTCTTCTCCCCGGTGGCGTGCCGCTGGAGATGGTTGCCGTCCCGGCAGGGAGCTTCCAGATGGGCTCGAACGATCCCGGGTGGAGCGCCAGCAACGAGTTGCCCGCCCACACCGTGAATATCGGCTACTCCTTCAAAATGAGCAAGTTCGAAGTGACGCAACGGCAGTGGGTCGCGCTCATGGAGACAAATCCGAGTACCTTTACCGGCAACGATATGCGTCCGGTGGAACAGGTCTCGTGGAACGACATCCGTGGCACGAACGGCTTTCTGGATAAGTTGAACCAGCATATCACGGCGACGGGCCAAGGCCCGGCGACGTTCCGCCTGCCGAGTGAGTCGGAATGGGAATACGCCTGTCGCGCGGGCAGCCAGACGCGGTTCTGTTTTGGCAATTCGGACTGTGCGGCGGACTCGTGCAATGCCTGCAACCTTGGCGACTACGCTTGGTATTGCGGGAATGCTGGTGGTACAACACATGAAGTTGGCGGCAAGCTGCCGAACGCGTTTGGCCTGTTCGACATGCACGGTAATGTATATGAGTGGTGCGAGGACTGGTATCATGACAGTTACACTGGCGCGCCCGCGGATGGCAGTGCGTGGGTCACTCCGGTTGGCAGTTATCGCGTGTTGCGCGGCGGCCTTTGTAACCTCCTTCCAAGGTACTGCCGTTCTGCAGATCGCCTCTACTTCAACCCGGACTCCAAGTACACCAACTACGGGTTTCGGGTTGTCCGGTAGCTTGTATTTCGCAAGTCTCCCACCCCACTGGGAGCCTTGATCCCTTGGTGTGTGTGGGGGGGGGGCGAAAGCCCCCCCCCCTGGGACCGCGCGCGTCCCGCGCGCCTCTTGGGACCGTGCGGCAAGTTTGCCGCAAGCATGGCTTCCGGCGTCGTGCGGCGCAAGCACTTTGCCCAGATGAAAGGATTCCATCAATACTGCAGCCAGTCTCCAACAGTCGAGAAATTGTTGCTGATCTGAATGCTGTCGATCCATGTGCCTTCCATAGTGGCGGGAACACCGGTATGATTTTCACGAAAACCGGCTTGGAAAGCGCCTGATGTCGGGCCGGATGCGGGGATGGGGCCGCGGTAAACATCCACACCGTTGATCTGCGCAAGCAATTGCTCCGCCGCGGGCGCGGACGGTTGTATCCACAACCTGAAACTTGTCCACTTGCCGGCTGTCAACCCCGCTTGAGCAAGGGATTTCGAGCCAAGTAACGTTGTTATGGCTGGCGAGACGCCGTCGTTGGTCGCGTGAACGAACTCAAAGACGCCCGGATGGTCGGGCCGGCCATCGTTCAGCCCCACACCGGCGCTGTTTTCGTAAATGAGCCAGTATCCCGAGTCATAGCCCGATGCGGCGGGAATGTTGCTGAAAAAAGTGCTGCCGCCGCGCGCGCAGAGTCCGAGTCCCGTGGCGTTGGCCGTTGCCGCGCCACCATCGGATGCGGCATAAACATAACCGGACACGTTATATCCCGCGCCGACGGCGCCCAGCGCGGCATCGCCAAAGAGCGATATATTGCCGCCGCCGTTGACATCGACGCATCTGTGCACATTGCCTCCGCCAGGGGAGGGACCGACGGCCGAGGATTGAACCGAAAAATTGTTGTAGGCGCGGAAAGCTTTGGGCGGCGCGGCTTCAAAATCATAGGTCACGGGAGGCACGACACTGCCGCCGTTGGGCGCGCCGGGCGACGCTGGCATGGGCGAGAAGTCAGCTTCGTTGACGAAACTGTTTGCGCCATCAGGATAGCGCCCCGACGAGTATTGTTTCCCTGAGACGGTCGCGCCCGCGGCAATTTCACCGTACCATCCCGGTCCGTTGTCCGTGACGATGGGATTGTTTGGCGAATCAAGGCGTCCTGTGCCTGCATATGCCCGATAAGTTACGGCATCATAAATCGTTCCCATGTTCGTGTCAAAGAGTTGCAAAGCCGAGGGCGCGCCGGAATTGAGAGCGCCATCCGCCATGGCCTGATTGCGCAGTGCGGCCATGCCCGACGCGCCGATGACCCAGAAGCCGTTGCCGGTTCCAATATCGGGGATTGAATTGCCGCCAAGTGCGATCGTGGTGGTGATGTCGCCCGCCGTTGCGCTGACAGCCCGCAGGATGAGTCCCGGCGGCATCGGGCCGGCGGGGCCGTAAATCTCCACAAATTGCTGCGCCACTGAAGCATAACGAAATTCATTGATGACATAGGCTGTGCCGCCCGGATTGGCATGTGTGTATAATATCTGGTCGATATTGATCGTCGCGCTGTTGGCCGCCGTGCTTGATATTTCAAATCCGGCAAATGCGATGTCGCGCGCCCCTTTTCCCGCGGTGTTGATGACGCCGTTGCCGCTGGAATACGCCTTCTCACTGGTGCTGTAGGCCGTGATGTTGCCTGTGGCGGTGCTGGTGATGTCCCATTCGATACGCCGCCAGCCAGCGGGCGATAGGGTGACCGCGGGCCCTTTTTCGAGCTGATTGAGCCCGTCGCGCGCGACCATCCTGATCGTGGCATTCGCGTAGGATGCGGGCGTATGAATATCCGCGATGAATTTCGACTGCGCGTCAACAAGAACGAGTGAATTGTCCCAGTCAACCCGGTAGGGTGTTGTTGGGTCCATGAGCGGCTGAAATTTGAAGAAGACGTGGTTGGGCGTGCCGGTGAAGACAACATTCACGGCAGCGACCCGGCGGCTGCCCGACGGCGCGCCGGCGGGCGCGTTGGCCATGACCGCGGAACATGTGCCGGCGCGCAACGCATCCGGCCCCTCGCCGGGATTGCGCCAGCGAGAATTGATGCTGATTGTCTCAAATGTTTCCGCCGGATAAACACGGCGCGAGCAGGGAGTGAAAATTTCATCGAGCAGGGTGTACGGCGGGCTGCTCGTGCGCAAAAGGGATTGCGCCCCGCCAGCTTGGTTGTTCGGATCCACCGAACTGCTTTCGGTCAGCCACATCAGGCTCCAGAAGGAGACGCCGGCCAGTTGCTTGCCCGTCGAGTAGTTGCCTTTCCATCCCTTGGCAAGGCGGCACTTAAACTCAAGTGTCTGGATATCATCGAAAGTCGTCAGGGTGTAAACGGAGCCGCCGGTTGAACGCGTATACCATTTGGTGTAGTGATCGGCGGGAGTGCTGTTGTGCTTGGTCAGCACTGGCGACCGGTAAAGCGTGGCGAAATTGGCCTGTGTGAAACTGTCGGCGGCCTCTTTGGTCCCTGTCTGTCCGTAGACGCCGCTTGCGGTTGTTGTCCAGCTTGACGTGTAGAAAGGCAGGGCGAGCACAATTTTGGCCGCCGGCATTCCGCCGTTGATGTAATCATCGAGGTTGCCGACGATGCTGAATGATGAAGGAGTGCCATAACGCCCGACTGCCGTCATCGTGGAGCCAGTGGAGAAATCGTAACCGCTGTAAATCATGTAGTCCAGATTGTCGCGCATCCCCGCCAGATCGTATTGTGCGGAGTAGTATGTGGGGGCGACATAAATACTCAACTCGCGCGGCGGACTGAGCGCTTTGAGCGCGGCGTTCAAGTCGCGGATGAACAGGGTCACACCGTCGCGGGTGGCTGATCCCCAGGCAAATTCAAAGTCAAGGTTCACACCGTCGCATCCGGTGACCGGGTTTGAAACGACAACGACAAGGTTGCTGATGAGCGCGGCGCGCAGGGAGGAACTTTGCATCACGGTATCAAGTATGCCTTCATCAAAACCCGCGTTGGCAAGGACAGCGATGACCTTGACGCCATTGTTGGCGGCTGCCCCCCCCGGTTTGAGTTCCGCCGAACGGTTGTTGAATGTGGTTACGCCGGACAGGGCTGCATCGGAATCGAACTCAATAAACTGCGTCCCGACATGTGTCAGCGCCTGCCAGCGATAACCGGCGATAAGGCTTGACTGGTTCTGCATGTATCCGAAGACGATGTGGCTGCGATCAGGCCGGCCGGACACGGCGGCGGTGAGCAACGATGCGCCAGCAACCATGAACAGCGCCATGCCGAAAATCAACGCGATATGATCCGCGAGTTTGGCCAATGCATGAGTTCTCATTTTAAAATTATATCCCATTCAACCCCGCAAGGGGGTGAACGCAACGCATAATGATTGGAAATACTTGCCAAACAGGCCTTCGCCATCCAATCTTCCCTCAATCTCAGACAGAGAGAAAAGGACATATGAAAATACTCATCGCCAATCCGGGCAGCACATCCCTGAAGTTCAAATTGTATGAGTTCCCGCAGGAGACGATCATCGCGACGGGCAAGATCGAGCGGATGAGCGAGGAGCAAAGCCCATACGCCATCAAAACAGGCGGCCAGAACATCAGCGGTTCGGCATCGTTGGCGGATTATGCCGCAGGCGCGCGATGGCTTTTGTCAGTTCTGATGGGCGAGGCAGGCCTGCTCAGTCCGCATCCGCTTGAATCGCTCCATGATCTTTCGGCTGTGGCTTTCAAGGCGGTGCATGGCGGACGCTTCAACACGCAACGAGGAGCCGTGGAACTGACGGACGAGGTGATTGCGGAAATGGAGCGGATGCTTCCAGTGGCCCGGTTGCACAACAGCGCCTATCTGCAGGCTATCCACGCATTTGCCGCCGCGGCCCCTGATATTCCGCGATGGGCGCTCTTCGAGCCGGCTTTCCATGCGACAATCAGCGGGGAAAAAACCACCTATGGGCTGCCCATCGAATGGCGCGAAAAGCATGGTGTCCGCCGATACGGCTTCCACGGGGCATCGCACCGCTACATCGCCGAAAACGCGCCCAAAATCATGGGATGGAGCCCGCGGAAGACGGCGACCGAGGGCATCGTGAATTGTCATCTGGGCGGGTCGTCGTCGCTCTGCGCCATACGCGACATGAAATCCGTGGACACGACGATGGGTTTCTCAACGCAAACCGGCGGAATTCCCCACAGCGCGAGATGCGAAAATGTTGACGCGTGGGCCGTGCTCTTTATGCAGGAAACACTCGGATTATCCACGACCGAGATGATGGAACTGTTATGCTCAAAAGCGGGCTTGAAGGGCATATCCGGTCTGTCCGGCGACATGCGCGATCTGTGGGAAGGCAGGGATAAGGGGCACAAAAGAGCCTTGCTGGCGCTGGATGTCTGGGCTTACCAGGTGCGCCGCGACATCGCATGGATGACGGCCGCCCTCGATGGCATGGGGGCGCTCGTCTTCACGGGCGGCATCGGGGAAAACGGCGTCAGGGATCGGGCGCTGATTTGCTCGGGGCTTGGTTTCCTTGGCGTCAAGCTTGATCCCGCCAAAAATGAGGCTGTGCGGGGAACAGCCGGCAAGATCAGCGCGCCGGACTCCAAGACCGAAGTCTGGGTCATCCCGACAAACGAGGAGCTCATCGTAGGCAGGGCAACCGCACTGGCCCTGCAGGCAAAACAATAATAGAAGCGGGACGCGGCGGAAAACTGTCTTGCAACATCCAGGCGGGGCGTGCATATTGCCCTTGCGTGGTTCACCACAGAGACACAGAGAACTGCGTGGCGGGAACTGATCCTTATAAAAGGTGACAGGCGGCAAAGTGGCCGTTGCCCAGCTCGCGCAAGGTGGGGTGCTCGCGACAGCATACGTCCATGACATGCGCGCATCGTGTGGAGAAAGGGCATCCCGGCGGGGGATTGGCGGGGCTCGGCATGTCCCCCTTTAACGATACATTACCTGTTTTTCGCTCGGCGCTCATGGAGGGAACACTGGCGAGAAGGGCGCGGGTGTAAGGATGAGCGGTTCGCTCAAAGATGGCCTCGCCGCCGCCGATCTCCATCATTCTGCCCAGGTACATGACCGCCACCATGTCGCTGATCCGCTCGACGACCGCCAAGTTGTGTGAGATGAACAGGTATGTGAGACCGAACTGATGCTGAAGGTCCTGAAGGAGCTTCAACACCTGAGCCTGAATGGAGACATCAAGGGCGGACATAGGCTCGTCGCAAATCAAAAGATCGGGTTTCAGCGATAACGCCCGCGCGATGCAGACCCGCTGAAGTTGTCCGCCGCTCAACTCCCCCGGATAGGCGTTGAACGCGTCCGGCGGCACGCCGACCGTGGCCAGCAATTCCCGGACTTTATTCTCCCACTCGCTCTTCTTTCCAATCCGGTGAATGCGGTAAGGTTCGGTGACAGCCCAGCCAATCGAGCGTTGCGGATTGAGCGCTGAGTACGGGTCCTGGGGAATGAGTTGCATTCTGCGGCGCAATGACCGCATACCGCGCGCTCCCAATCCGGTGATGTCCATGCCCTCGAAGAAAATGCGGCCGCTGGTCGGCTCGGCAAGGCGAAGGATCATTCGGCCGACGGTTGTTTTGCCGCTCCCGCTTTCACCGACGAGCCCAAGGGTTGCGCCCCTTCGCATCCCGAAGGATATGCCGTCCACGGCCCGGACGATTGTGCCTCTGAAATGGAAATATTTCCGCAATGCCTCAACCCTGAGCAAATCACCATTGGCGGGTGTGCTGTTCATGGCGTCGCGGGCATCCCCTTATGCAACCAGCAGGCGCTGGCGTGATCAGCGGTGCACTGAAATATGGGCGGCGTTTCCCGCGCGCAGATTTCCATCAGGCTGGAACAGCGCGGATGAAAGGCGCAGCCTGAGGGCAATTGAAGCGGATCGGGCGGGGAGCCGGGGATCGGGTCGAGCGGTTCCATTCGGCGCCCCAACCGCGGGGAGGATTGTAACAATTTTCGCGAGTACGGATGAGCAGGCTCGCGCATGAAAACGCTGACCGGCGCGCTTTCCACGATTCGTCCCGCATACATCACGATGATGCGTTCGCATACCTCGGCGACCACGCCAAGATCGTGCGATACAAGAAAAACGGCCGTCCCCCTCTCCCTGCGCAGACGGGCGATCAGACGCAGCACCTGCATCTGCACGGTGACATCCAACGCTGTCGTGGGCTCATCGGCGATCAGCAATTTGGGGTTGCAGGCCAGCGCCATGGCGATCATCACCCGCTGGCGCATGCCGCCGCTGAATTGGAATGGATATTCCCAAAACCTTTTCCCGGGATCTGGAATTCCAACCAGCTCCAGCAATTCAAGGGCGCGTGTGTCGGCGGCGCGCGCCGTCATCAGGCCATGCCAGCGTAGTGGTTCAGCCACCTGCTCGCCAATCCTAATCGTCGGATTCAGCGAACTCATCGGGTCCTGAAAGATCATGCCGATTTCACGCCCGCGGATGCCGCGCAGCGCTGTTTGGTCCATCGCGGCAAGGTTCCGCCCCTCAAGAAGCGCCTCACCTGTCACGGTGCATCCCTGCGCAGGCAAGAGTCCCATGACCGCGAGCGCGCTGACGCTCTTGCCGCTGCCGCTCTCGCCGACAAGACCCAGGCTCCCGCCCTTGCGCAGACTGTAGGAGATGCCATCAACCGCCTTCAGAATCCGCCGCCGCGGTTCGCGCATTTGAAAATGAACCGCCAGATTCCGCACTTCCAGCAGATGCCCTTTGCCGACGGACTGTTGTGTAAAGGTCATGCTCAATCCCCCTTCCTGTTCATGCTCAGCGCGTCCTGAAGTCCGTCGCCGAGGAAGGTGAAAGCCATGAGCGTGATGGTAAAAAGGACGGAGGGAAAGACAAGGAGGTGAGGATACGAGCGCATCGCGGCGGCGCCATCAGCAATGATAGTGCCGAAGGAGGGAATCGGCGGTTGCACGCCCATACCGAGTATGCTCAATCCCGACTCGACCATCATCCCGCCGGGGATCGAAAATGTGATGGTGACGATCAACGGCCCCAGCGTGTTCGGCAGGATATATTTTGTGATGATATGGAAACCGCTGGCTCCAAGCGACCGCGCCAGCTCGACATATTCCAGCCCTTTGACCGAGATCACCTGCCCGCGCATCAGCCGAGCCATCCCCACCCACGAGGTGGCGCCAACCGCCAGGAACATCGTCGGAAAACCGCGTCCAAGGCCCGATACAAGGATGATGCTGAACAGAAAGGAAGGAAAGGCGAACACGACATCGGTGAAACGCATGATGATGAAATCCGTTCTGCCGCCGGCATAACCCGCCCAGGCTCCGAGAAATCCGCCAATCAGCAGACTCAGGAATGTGCCTCCCAGCGAAATGATGAGCGCGTTGCGAAGACTGTAGATCAGACGGCTGAAAAGGTCGCGCCCCAAATCGTCGGTTCCCATCCAGTACTTGAGACTCGGCGGCTGGTAGGAAGATTCAGGCCCCAGATGAGCCTCATTGTATGCGTAAGGCGTGATATAAGGCGCCAGCGCCGACACCGCAACCAATGCCGCCACGAAAACCCCGCAGACAAGCGCCAGACGGTTGCGGCTGAGACGCGTCAACACCTGCCGCCAGTAGCCCATGATCAGCCCCCCTCATTCCGCAGACGCGGATCAATGATCCGGTATGAAATGTCCACGAGAAGGTTCATGATGCTGATTGTTGCGGCCAGAAACATTAGCGAGGCGATCATTAAGGGGTAATCGCGATCCGTGGCGGCCGTGGCGAAATAACGGCCCAGCCCCGGTACACGGTAGATCGTCTCGATCCAAACCGTGCCGACAAGCATCGTCCCCACCTGCGGGCCCATCACGGTGATCAATGGGATAAGGGAGTTGCGAAGGGCGTGATTGCCGATGACCGCCATCGGCGATCCCCCCTTGGCCCAGGCCGTTCGAATATAGCTCTCGTTCATGGTGGTGATCATGCTTGTGCGCATGTAACGCACGATGATCGCGATAGGCGCTATCGCCAGAGCCAGCACCGGCATGATAAAATTCCGTCCATGCCCCCAGCCGCTGGTGGGCAGCCATCCCAAATACACTGAAAGCAGAAGCTGCAATCCAAGGGCGATCACGTAAGGCGGAATACATTGACCCCCCATTGCCAGCGTTACGCATGTCCGATCCATCCATGTGTTTCGTCGAAGCGCCGCCAAAATGCCCAGCGGCGCTCCTATCAAAAATGCCACCGCCACGGAGAGCAGAGCCAGTGAGAAGGACACGGGAAATCCCTCCCGAATCATCGTTTCGATCGTCCGGTTCGGATACCTGAATGATGGGCCAAAGTTGAACGTGACGGTGTCTTTGATGAAACGGACGTATTGCACGTTCACCGGTTTGTTGCTTCCAAAGCGGTCTTCCCATTGCCCCATGATCTGCTGCTGGGTGACCTGATCGCCGGCGATGAATCCCTGAAGCCGTGTGACATCAAGAAAATTGCCCGGAGCCGCGTGAATCAGCCAGAAGGTGATGTAGCAGACAACCATCAGCACAAGGACCACGCCAATCAGCCGTCGGATGATATAACCGGTCATCGTGTTGCCGAAAGACTGAATCATTCGCCCTATCGCCCGGGCGTATTGGCGTATGCCCATCATCCATCGTCCTTCTTGCCGTTTTCGATGTTGATCCAGCGGTAGTACATGATCGTGGAGTTCAGATAGGGATTAAGAACAACACCATGGACTTTGGGCTGGATGAGCCACCAGCCCATCTGATAGGTGTATTGAATTGTCCATGCTTCCTCGTCAATTTTGAGCATGGCCTCGTTCAGCATATCATTCTGGCGCGATGCGTCCTTCTCAGTCGCGATCTCTTTGGCTCTGTCCAACAGCCAGCGGCATGTGGGACCGACTTTTTCCGTCCGGTAAAGATCGATTTTCGCGCCCAACTCCTCCAGGCGTTTGCGTTTCTCCTCCTGCTTGCTTTCCTCGAGCATGCTGATGACATCAGAATTCTCCGTGCAGGTTTGCCAGAACTCCATCCGCTCCTTCGGGGGCATGTCCCAGAAGGGCAGATAGACGCTTGTGAACTGGCGGATAGCCTCCAATTGGCTGTCCCAAATGTAAAACACGGCCCCGTATGTGTATCCGAGATAGCCCGGCGGCTGAATCGCCGCGTTTCTGGCCGACCATACGCCCGGTTCCATGTTTTCAAGGTTCACTTTAATGCCCAGGTTATGCTCCCATTCCTCCTTCAGGCCGGCCAGGATGGTGATCAGCGGCGGCCCCTGGGTGGGAACCATGATGTTGACGACGGGACACTTCCCGCCGGTGGCGGCTTCAGCTTCCGCGAGGAGCCGGCGCGCCTCCACTGCATTGAATGCAAGACCGCGTTCCTTGACGTGTGACAGGACAGGCGGGACGAAATCGGTCAGCGGGACATAGATTCCCTTGGCAACGGTGTTGACGATTTTGGGGAGGTCGGCGCCCATCGTCAGCGCGCGCCGGAACCGCGCGTCCGACATAATCGGGTGTTGCGTCTTGACAGGCATAAGGAAGTGCACCGTGCTTGTGGGCGAGGTGACAAGCGCGCCACTGAGCCTGGTGTTGCGGAAACAGTATCGGATGTCCGGAATTGCTCCGGCTGGTGTAATGTCCACCTCGTTGTTTTCAAAAGCGGTCACGCCGCCGGCCGCATTGAGCAAGAGAATGATGCGGTCAAGGTTGCCACGTTCACCGCTCCAGCAGGGATTGGGCTTCAGACTCATCGAACTGTTGAAAAGCCACTTCTCGACGATATAGGGGCCGTTGCAGACAAAGTTGCCGGGTTGCGTCCAATCCTTCCCCTGCTTCTCGCAGGACTCGACGACTTTTTTCGGAACGGGAAGGCAGACGGGGTGCAACAGGGAATCAGGGAAATCCGGCGTTGGCGATTTCAGCGTGACGCGCAATGTCCAGGAATCAGGCGCTTCAATGCCTATCTGTTCGGGCGGAATGTTGCGGCCCATGCCGAATTCCTGGAAGTTGCGGATGAAACGCAGACCGGAATTATACCACCATGTGCCGCCGGCTATCCTCGGATTGCCGACCCGTATCCACGCATACCGGAAGTCTTCCGCCGTGACAAGATCGCCATTCGACCACCGGCGGTCTTTGCGCAGATGGAATGTGTAAGTGAGCAAGTCCTCTGAAACATCCCATCGCTCCGCTGCCGCGGGCGCAACCCGGAGGTCGCGCGTGAACTCGACCAGTCCCTCGAATAACGCCTGCTGGGTGATGAACGTGCCGGTGAAATAGCGCGGGTCTATCGTTGTGACTGTATTGCCGTCAACCCGCAGGACTTTCTCGCCGGGTTTGACCACGTCGAACTCGGCCCCCTTCTGGCGTGTCGCCGCATAGACGGACCAGACCAGAATAAAGAGCGTGACGAGGCCAATCCCGTAGAAAGCCAGAAGATCCGATTTGAAGAACCGTCTGACCATGTAGGCAAGGTCACCCATCAGGCGTCCACCATGTTGCGCACACGGTCAGTCTCATGAATGGGCCAGCCCCATTCCAGCGCGCCAACCATGCGGATCGCTTCTATAAGGCCTGCCCTGTTCGCGCGTGTTAACTTCATATCGTTCAGCCTCAGACTGTCCCGCGGGGTCAGTCGTTTTTCGCCTCTTCAATCATTGCCGCCAGGTTCTCCACGGGAACATCGGGCAGGATCGCCTCGTGGCTGGGCGAGACAACGTAGCCTGGCCCCAGGTGTTTCTTGTTGTGTCTTACGGCTTCGCGAACCTCCCGTGGCGTTCCTTTGCGCAGCAGATAATGCACGTCAACTCCGCCGACAAAAAGCAGCTTCCCGCGAAACTCACGGCCAAGCTCCTCCACGTTCATGCCCGCGGCCGAAACCTGAACCGGATGCAGCGCCTCGATTCCCATGTCGATCAGATCAGGAATCAGTTTGCGAACCGAACCGCAGGTGTGCAGCCACACATGGATCCCGTAGGAGTGCGCCTGCTCGATCAGGCGCATCATGCCCGGCTTGATGAATTTCAGGAAAAGCTCGCGGCTGAAAAGGATGCCGTTTTGCGTGCCCAGATCGTTCCCAAAGAAAAAGAAATCAATGAGGCCGCCGGCTTCCTTGAAAACCTTATCATTGACGGCATAGTGGAAATCCACAAGGCGCTCGGTAACCGCTTCCACCAGCGCCGGCTCATCGAGCATCTTGATCAGGTAATCCTCGCCGCCCAGAAGGTTCCAGCAATCATGAAAAAAAGGCGACCAACTCCCCCCATAGACCGCGGAATCTTTCGCCGCGAGACAGCTTTGCCGTGTCGCGCCAACATCCGCGTGTTTCGGATCAGGCCACGAAAAAGTTTCCACTTCATGCATTGTCTCGAGTTTCACCAGGCCGGTTCTTTCAAAATCAAAAACCCATCTTTCATTGGGCGCGCGCCAGTGATAACTGTCAGCATAACGGAAATCATCGCCCACCACGCGAAGAAGACTTTCGCGGTCAGCGGCTCCGTAATAGTCTTGAAGATTTGCAAGAACTTCCGGTTGGGGATGCCCCAGCCACAAAGGCGTCCGGTCCGGCTGCTTGTGCGCCAGAGCTGTCAATACTCGCTGCTTGGAGTTCATCAACATCTTTCTTCATCTGAGTGCTATTATGATGTATATGTGTTTATCGGACCCGCCTGATATTAAGCCGAATTGCCAGAATCCCATCAATGCGCCGTCTCCTGAATAATGTTCTCCGCTTTACGGACTGCAACCTTATAATCCCGCTGGATGAAGGCTTGCATGGCGGATTGATAATCGTTTTGGAGTCCGCCTGTTTTGAGACTCTTTCCCTTGTCGCGCGCCCATTCCTGCAACCGGGCATAGGCATACGCCAGCCGGTAGCGCGCGGTCCGCGCCGCTTTGATCCGCGCCAGCGTTGCGCCGTCATCTTGACGCCGAAGTTCCGCCCGCGCATAGTCCAGTGAGTCCAATTCCATCGGAATTCCTGCAGTCAGTTGACTGGCCGTGTATGCCTTCGTCACCCCTTGGCGATTCGGGGCGCCCATGATGGTCAGCGTGTAGTTGCCCGATTCCAATCCCTTCAACCGCAGGGAAAAGGCGCGTCGACCCTCCGTCGGATTGAAGACGATCAGAGGGCGGTCAGCGCCGGTGATCGCCTCTTCGCAATGATCCAGCGTGCTGGTGTTCAGTGCCATGATCGAGCGGTCGCTGGCCGCCGCGAGCGCCTCATACATCCACCAGTTCCAGATCGAGTTGCCCGCCATGTAGAGCGCCGTCCCCTCCTTGCCCGTCGAACCGCCCATCGACTCCAACTGGTACAAAGGTTCCACCGGGAAATATTGCCCCACATCGCGGCGCAAATCCGGATTCAGGGCGCGAACTGCCGGGCCATAAGTGGCTGGATAAAAGTGAAACGAGTTGATCCGGTTCAGGTTGGAGAGTTTGAGCAGGAGCGGATTCAACGGATTTGACACATCGCGGTCCAACAGCCATGCGATGCACAGGTGCGCCTCGGTGGTTTCCCATGGAGTCGCGCACGCGGCCCCGACATAGGCATAGAAAAGACCGGCGTGGCCCAACTCGCGGTTGACCGCATCCGTCCTGTCCTCGTGCCAGAAAGTCATGCGAAGCAGGGTGTTAAGGAAGTCGCGCGAGACGCGCAACCATTGCGGATTGCCTTCCAGCTCGTAAAGGTTATATGCGGCAACGGCGCCATAAGCGTTGCCTGTCAGATCCGAGGGCGGCATATCCATCGGATCGCTGTAACTGCGCGTATAATACTTGTTCGATTCGCTGTAGCGCATCTTGTGCAGAAACGTGTCCAGAGAGACCCGCGCTTCATCCAGAAATTGGCGGTTGCCGCTCATCCCATAGGATCGGGCCATGACGAAGCTGTAGGAGCCGACAGTCCATGGCTCGCGGACAGCGCCCAATCCTGGGTTTTCATAATAAGGAAGAGGCTGGCGGCTGAGCGGATTAAAATAGGTGGAAAAGACATAGCCAACATTGCGGGCATACCCGATCAATCCTTCGTTGGCCATCAGCATGCGACCAGCAACGGCCGGGTTAAAATCCTCGTCCGCCAGAGTCTCGTTGATCTGGAGCATCTCCTGGTAGAAGACAAGGGACTGCCATGAGATTTCCATGGGATTGACGGGGGGAGACTGCGGGAGAAAACTGCGGATCATCCGTGAGGGGGGATCGTAGAAACGCGGCACGGCATCCTTCTTAATCCGGGCAAACTCCAGCGTGCCGGTTGTCGGGTGAAGACGTGCATAGAGCATCCAAGGCGCGAGATGGTGATTGACCGTGGAGAAATTCCACGCCGAGGGCAGAACCGCGGGATCGCTCTTCATCAGGTCGGGATGAGCAATCATCTCGTCCCGGTGCTTCACCAGTTCCAGCGGTTCGTCCTTCCATGGCTTTTTCACAACAGCGCAAGTCACATTCTTGAGCATGAGGTCATGAATCGTTCTCCCCGCAAATCGCTCCCAAGTGACTTCGCCGCCTTCCAGTGTGTCCTTGGGGAATTCCGCGTTGGCGGGGTGAAGGGGCGCGCACACCCGGATCATCTTGTCCAATGCCTCGAATTTCGCTGGTTTGCCTTCGCGGCGCGCGCTGTACAGGTAATATTCGATGATCATCGGACCGGATGTGATCTTGTTGCCCGACAGCTTTCGGGGGTGCATCCCCAGCCCGGTCTGGCCATTCCGCGTCTGTGATTTGATCTGGATGTTTATGAAGCGATGCACGCCCCAGGGTGAAAACCAAGTCATCGGCGTCATGTTGAAAAAAACAACCGCCTCCCGGTTGTTGTCCCACAGGTAGGCGGCGGGGAACCCGAAGCAGAATGCCACATTGTACGCGTCGCCCGTTTGGCTGACCGGCCCCTGGTCCACGGTCAGGGTGGCCGTTGTCTGATTCATCCACAGGGCCACGGTAGGTTGCGGATTATCGATCTTCAGGTCAGACGGAAGGCGGCATGTGATCGCGAACTTGATCAAGGGGCTGCCGGCCTCGAGCTCAACCCGCGCATCCCAAGGGTAATCGGGATTCTGGCGGGTTCCTTTGAGCAGGATGGCTTTCCGGGAAGGGCTGTTCTCCACGATTTCGCATGAGCTTGGCTGAAGGTTGAAACAGGAGCCCTCGACGATGGGACGGCGCGCGTCGAACAGGGCGTCCCAGCGGGAGCCATTGCGGACGTATGTCGTGATTTCCCACACACCGTTCGGATTCCTGTCGAAGGCGACACGCTGGATTTCATTGGAGATTTCAACATGGCCGTCCCTGCTTTGCATGGCAGGCGCGCCATGAACCTGGGGCGGCAACAGAAAAAGCGCGGCACACAAGACCGCTACAGGTGATGGGAGTCGCCTCATGTTTGAGATGGGAAGCTTCTTCAATAACGATGGCCGGAAAGAGCGGATGCGGCAGACAGGACGGATGACACATCCAAGAGGACGAAGGATTGGTTTCAAGGGCGTGCCTTCTTTGCCATGTCCCGTGCCATTCGTCAGTCGTATAACTCCCAGCCGTTGATCCGGGACGGGAATTCATACCCGAGCTGAACAAGAATATAGACCGCGCTATCATTGGCCGCGGAGTAGTTGCCGTTGTCGTAGGCTTGCATGGCCGACTGGAAAACGGTCTTAAGATTCGCGAGAGGGTCCGTTCCCTGGTCGCGCGCCCGTTCCTGGAGCAGGCTGTATGCCAGGGAAAGGTTGTTTCTGGTGTTGCGTATCTCGCCAATCTGCGCGAGCATGGCATTCGCGTTTTCATGGCGCAGTTCCACGCGCGCATAATCCAGCGAATCGAGCGCAAGCGCCACGCCGCTCGTGAGCTGGGCGGATGAATAGACCACCGGCGCGCCCGAATTGCCCGCCGAATCGGCGCATATCATGGTGTAATTTCCTTCAGCAAGGCCCAGAATCCTGAAGTTGAAGCTGAGCCGCCCGGTTGTCGGATTGAATACGATAAACCGGCGCTTCGCCGAGGATAATGTCTCCTGGTAATCATCCAGAACATCGAGGTTCAGCGCCATGATGGATCGGTTGTCGGCCTGCGCAAGCGCTTCATACATCCAGTAATTCCACATCGCGTTGCCGGCCATGTAGAAAGCTGTGCCGTTGCTTCCCGTCGAGCCGCCCGGAAACTCCAGCATGTAAAACTCCTCGATCGGGCAGTACTGGCCGAGGTCGCGGCGAAGGGAAGGATTCAGCGCACGCACGGTGGGCGTGTAGGCGGCCGGATAGAAATAGAACGAGTTGATCCGGTTCAGATTCGACAGCTTCAGAAGCAGCGGAGTCAGAGGATTGGCGGTGTCGTTTTTCAGCATCCAGGCCATGCATAAGTTGGCTTCCGAAGTTTCCCATGGCGTTGGACAGGCCGCGCCGCCGAAGGGATAGAAAAGCCCGGTGTTGCGCAACTCACGGCTCACGGCGTCCGTGTTGTCTTCAAACCAGATCGTCATCCGCAACAGAGTGTTGAGAAAATCGCGGGACACCCTCAGCATGCGCGGATCGCCGGATCGCTGGTAGAGTTTGAATGCCGCCACGGCGCCATATCCGTTGCCTATCAGTTCCATGACGGGCATGTCCATCGGCTCGGTAAAAGTCCTTGTAAAATAGGAATTGGATTCGGTGTAGGTCATCGTGGTCAGAAATGTGTCGAGCGCCTTGGCCGCCTCCGCGCGCAACCGTTCATTGCGGGTCATTTCATAGGCTCGCATGAGGACATAGGCATAGGAACCGACTGACCATGGTTCGCGGATGGCGCCCAGACCCGGATTTTCCGCAAAGTCCATCGGCTGTTTGCTGCCGGGATAAAAATATGTCGAGAAGACATAATTGACGTTTGCGGCATATTGCATCAAACCGGACAAACCCATCAGCATGCGTCCGGTGATGGCGGGATTGAAGTCAGCGGGCGCCAGCGCCTCGTAAACCTCCAGCAATTTCTGGTAAAACACAAGGCTTTGCCAGCTAATCTCCGCCGTGAAAACATGAACCGGCTGGCGGGTGCCGCTGCACACCATCCTGGCCACGGAATCATAGAAGCGGGGAAGACCCTGCTTTTTTACCATTGCGAATACATGCGCGCTCGTGTTGGGATTCAGGCGCTCATACAGCATCCATGGTGTCAGGTGCAGGTTGACTGTGGAGAAGTTCCATGCGCTCTCGGCCTGAGACTGGCTGGCCACCGCCCTGTCCGGATGGACAATCATGCGATTGCCGATCGTGATCAGGTAAAGCGGCATATCATCCCATGCAACGCTCAGGTCGCCATAAGTAGTGTTCCTGATCTGGAAATCGGACACGGCCTGCTGGGTGAATGATTTCCATGAGACTTCGCCCCCCGCCAGTGTGTTGGACGGAAACACCGAGTCGGCCCGACAAAGAGGCGCGAACACCTGCATCATCCGGTCCAGAGCCTCGAACTTTGTGGGTTTGGCGTCGCGGCGGCTCGCATATAAATAAAAGGTGACAAGCATCTCGCCGGCGCGAAGCTTGTTTCCGGAAAGATGCCGCGGGAACATGCCCAAGCCTGTCTGCCCCGCCTGCGGCTGGATTTTGATCTGCACGTCCTGGAAGCGGCCGACGCCCTGCCGCGACATCCAGGTCATCGGAGTCATGTCAAAAAACACCGAAGCCTCCCTGCCCTGATGCCACAGATAGGCGGCTGGAAAACCATAGACAAACGGGGTGTTGTAGACATCCCCCGTCGGACTCAGCGGACCCTGGTCCAGAGTCAGATCGGCGGAGGGCTGATTCATCCACAAGGCGACGGTGGGTTGTGGCGCGGTCAGCGTAATATCCGACTGAAAATGCGAGGCGATCTGAAAAAAGGCGAGCGGGGAATCGGCGCGCATTTCCATGCCGATGTCCCATACGTTGGGCGGTGAAGCGCTGACGCCATGAAACTGGACAAGTTTGCGGATTGAGCTGTTCTCAAGGATGCCATATGATGTCGGTTCAAGATTGAAAATGGCGCCCTCGATCAGGGGACGGCGCCCGTCGAGGAACAGTTCCCACGAGCTGCCGTTCCACACATGGACGCTCGGGCGAAACTTGCCGTCGGTGTCCTTGGCAAATGATATTTTCTGAATGCCGTTGGACATTTCCAGCAGACTGTCCGTGGCCACAAGCGCCAGGCTGCCGGTTGAAGGTGCGCTTGTCACAACCATCAGTTCCTCTCTCCCAGTGGTATTGCCCGCGCCATCGCCGGCAGTATTGACAACCCTCTCCGCCGCGTTCCTGGCAGCCCGCGGCGTGTCATCACCTGCGGGCGTCGCTTTCGGCTCGCCAGTGGCCTTCGCGCTGAGCAATGCCAGCAAACATATTTGGGCCAGCGCGCGAAGAAGACACTTTTTCTTTATCGGCATCTGTTGCTTTCCGCCTTAATTTGCATAACTCAATCGTCTTTGGTTCTCGATATATGACGGGACATCGTTCCAGGCAACCGCGTTCTGAGGGGCATAGTGTTTGACGCTCGACGACATGCGGATGGCTTGGCGCGCGTCGGCCAGCGAACTCATCATGCCAAACGCGCGCGCCTGAACCGCAAAATTGCCGAGGATTGCGGCTTCGACTGGTCCCGCAAAAACAGGCACACCGCAGGCGTCCGCCGTAAACTGGCACAGCAACTGGTTTTGCGCACCGCCGCCGAAAATGTGGATGCTGGACGTTGTTCGTCCCAGCGCCTTGTCCATTTCACGCAATGTCCGGCTGTACTTGGCGGCCATGCTCTCCAACGAGCACCTTGCCAGCGCGCCTTGGGTTTCCGGAACAGTCAGCCCTGTTTCCCGGCAGATTTCCTGAATCGTCTGGATCATGTTAGCCGGCGCGTACAACCGGGGATCATCCACGCTGATAAGCGACGCCAATGCCTCGGCTTCGGCCGCTTGTTTTATCAGCTCATCGTAATGAATATCCATTCCGTCCTTTTTCCAAATCCGTCGGCATTCCTGAAGCAGCCAAAGCCCAATAAAAGTCTTATGGAAACAAATCCTGCCATTCGCGCCGCCTTCGTTGGAAAATCCGAGAGCGAAACTGTTCTCGTCAATCAGCGGCTTGTCGAGCTCGGTTCCCATGATGGACCAAGTGCCGCAGGAAATGTAGGCCCACGGTTCAGACTCGTTTTCCACCGGCGCGGAAGCGATGGCCGAGGCCGTGTCATGGGTTGCCGGAGTAATGACCAGCGTCCCGGCGTCCAGACCAGTTTGTTCCGCAATCTCAGGGAGAATGGGGCCAAGCACTGTGCCGCAGGGCGTAATATCCCTGAAAATGCGCCGGGGAAATCCCATGCGGTATATAATCTCCTCCTGCCATGTTCCCGTCAGTGGATCGAGAAGCTGTGTTGTCGTTGCGTTTGTATGCTCACAGGACATGCGGCCAGTCAGCAGGCAGTTGAACAGATCGCCCATTAGAAGAAGGGAACCGGCGCAATCGAGCAGGGGCGACTTTGAGTGCGCGAGGGCGAGAAGCTGGTAAAGCGTGTTGAAACGATTGAAACCAATTCCCGTCAGCCTGTAGATTTCCTTTTCGGGAAGAATGCCAAAGGCGATCTCAGGCATGCCCTCTGTGCGCCGGTCCCTGTAGTGCGCCGGATTGGCCAGAAGTGTTCCATCGCTGGCAAGAAGCCCGAAATCCACCCCCCATGTGTCAATGCCAATCCCCGCCGCGTGGGGGCCGTGCCGTTTCACAAATTTCGCGATGCCGGTCAGCATCTCCTCATAAATGCAGGCGGCATCCCACTGGTGAACGCCTTGCATGGTGAGATGTCTGGTTGGGAAACGGTGGATTTCTTCAAACTCAAATCGGTTGGCCGACAGCAATCCGGCAATAGCCCGGCCGTTGCTGGCGCCAAGGTCAAAAGCCAGGAATCGATGGCTTGTCATGAATCGTCTGCCTCCTGCATCATCGGAATTCAGCCATTCTCTTTGATAACACTGAAGTTCATGATCGGTTTCTTGAGTGCTGAAAAAACCATATAATTTCATGAATGCGTATATACTATATATACAATTGGCCGCGTCAAGGAAAGAATGCATAAAAATGAATTCGGGGGAATCGGATTTGGCGATTTCACAAAACAATTTGAAAAAACGATCGAATGTTATTGACAATCGTGCGATGGAGCCTGTCGTATTGTAATGTCATGAGATAATGACAATCAGCCAGGCATGAGCTTGATGGCGATGTTAAACCTCTCGCAATCATGATCTTATGATACGATTCTCTGGACAAAGATGGCAATACAGTATATAGATCAGAAGGCTAATGACAATATGAACAATTCAACAGACAGCATGGTCAAAGAACAGTTCGACACCATTGTTCTGGATCCCGCATCCAGCGAACCGCTTTATGTTCAGTTGGAGAAGGCGATCATGGACAGAATCCAAGTGTGCCAGTGGATGCCCGGTTTTCGCCTTCCAACGTATCGCAAACTCGCCGAGATGACGGGCGTCAGCCTGATCACCGTTCAGCAGGCGGTGAACAACCTGGTGAATCGGAATCTGCTTTACCGGCGGCAGGGCCAGGGCACGTTCGTCGCCACACAGGAGACGAAGTCCGCCTCAAACCGCATCGCTCTTTTTCTGCCCAACCTGCGCGAACCGTTTTTCTCTGTCCTGGCGCAGATCATCCAAACAGAGATGATCAACGATGGATACGCCGTCTCCATTTTTGCCATGGACGATGGCGTTTCCCAGATCGCGCGGGCTGTCGAGCTTATGCGCGATCATGATGTTGATGGCATCATCACCACCACCGCAAGCAACGAGGAGACGTTTTCCCAAGTTCTGCGGGCGCGCTCATGGAACATACCGGTCATCATTGTTGACGGGCACATTCCGGGCGAAGAGATCAGTTACGTCGAGTGCGACAACCACGAGGGAATGACCCTGATCATAGACCATCTTGTCAGCCATGGACACCGGCGCATCGGTTTTGCCTCAGGCCCATGCTATACTTATGGACTTAAAGCGCGCATGGAGGCTTTCAGTGAGATCATGAGCAAGCGGGGAATCGGCTTCAATCCGTCCTGCCTCCAGATCAGCCACCTTGACCGCGACGAAGGCGGCTGGGATGCGGCGCACAAATTGCTGCTTCTTCGCGATCCGCCGACGGCCATCGCCTGCTCCACCGACATGGTCGCGGCGGGAGTTCTTCGCGCCGCCAGAGCTCTGGGCATAAAGGTGCCCGACCAGCTTTCTGTTGTGGGATTCGATGACCTCTACCTGGCCGCTCATCTTGAGGTTCCTCTGACCACCATCAGACAACCCGTGGAAAAAATCGGGAAAATCGCCAAAAAAATGATCCTCGAAAGGATCCGCAAAACCTCCAAGTCCGTCATGGAATTTCACACTCTCCCGCCAAAACTGGTCATGCGCTCGAGTACAGGCCCCGTGTGTGAACCATGAAATATTCATGGTTCATCCAAAGACCATTGCCACCCGCATAAAACAATTGTATATGCTCAATATAAAATTTTTGCTTTTATGTCGATTTTCCTTTGACATCCATTTCCGTTTCATTGCTTCTTGCCTTGATCATACAAAAATTCATCATTGTATATGATGACAATACATGGAAAGGATGGTATGAAAAGATGAAGGTTTTTCGGTATGTGCTGGCAGCTTTTCTTGTGCAGATGGTTTCATCCTTGGCGCTTGCCGCCAATTTGCTGGTCCCCGGCAGTTACGCGACGATTCAGGGAGCAGTGGATGCCGCCGCGAACACCGGCGACGAGGTTCATGTGACTGTTGCCGCAACGTATGACGAGTATGTGATAGTAAGCGGCAGCAAGGATTTGAAAATCGTGGGCGATGTCGCCGGGGTGATCGTCGCCTCCATCGGCCTCAATGATTCCGCGCAACTCACACTCGACAACATCACCGTCACGAACAAGACGGCCAGGAACAACGGTGATGGCGTGAATCAAAGGTCCACCGGACTGCTCACGCTCACGAATTCCGCGGTTTCCGGCTGCAATCTCCGCGGGCTTGTGCATGAAAGCGGCGGCAACATCATCATGACGAATTCGTCGCTGACCGGCAACTCTTTTGACGGATACGACCGCACGGGCAGCAGCGGTGGCGGTCTGACGGCATCGGGTGGTTGTGTCATCGCGAACAACAACCGCGCCGGACTCATGTTTGAGGGCGGCGACACAATGACAGCCAATATTTCCGATACGGAAATCAGAGGCAACAACATCGGCATTTATGTGGCGGGCTCCACGAATTTGTCAATCGCGATCAACTCCTCCCTGTTGCTCAATAATAAACAGGATCAGATGCTCTTGGCCAAACAGGTTCAACTGACCATGGATAATGTGACGCTGCAACACACCTCGTCGCCCAGTTTCGCGGGCGGAATTCGATTTGACAGCGGCGCCGGAACCGCCACTTCCAGCAGTGTCGTGGCCTCCAACTGCCAGTTCCTGTGCCCCTACAATAAAAACTGCTTCTGGGTGTTCCACCCGGTCAGCATCAATGCTGTCAATTGCGTCTTCAGCGGGTTTTCTTGCGCCTTTGAAGTGAACGAGCAGGTGGCCGTTGATTTGACGAGTTGCACGGTCGCCAACACGTTCAATGTGCCGGTCTCGATTAACGGCTACGATGGCGATCCGGTCAGGACGTTTACCGCCAACCGCTGCCGGCTCACCGGCGGTTCCGCGCCGTTTAATTTGCTCAACGCGGTGGCCACCGAGGCCCGGCTGACGAATTGTGTGTTTGAGGGAGGCGACGTCCAGGTTTGGTCGCAGGGCGATCAATCGATGTTCGATGCGCGCAACTGCACCTTCGCGGGCGACGTCATCACCACAGCGGCGATGTTCATCCGGCGCGACAACACACTGAGCCTGCTGGCCAACTGCATCATAGACAATACTTACAATGGTGTGAGCGGCGACACGGGCGTGACGCTGAACAATCACAACAACATGGTGCGGGCGCTCAACCAGAACTTCGTCGGCATCACGCCGGGCGGTTCAACAATCCTGGATACCAATCCGCAGTTCGTGCAGGCCAGCAGCGGACCCGGAACCGGCAACTTCCACCTGAAGCCCATTTCACCCGCCATCGGCGCGGGCGACAACACACTGGGCGTCACCGTTGACTATGACAACATTCCCCGCGGCGCAACCAATGACATGGGCGCCTATAAGGGCCCGGTGTCTGACGTGCGCGATTGGGTTATCTATTAATATCGCCCCCGGCATATAAAGCTTGAGGACATGGATCAATAGCCTCATGTGGCGGCAAAGGTTGCTTGTTCAGACGTCAGCCCATCGGCCTCGCGCGCGAATGAGCAGCCTGCCCCGCATGAGGAATCTGTATGGAATATATGGCAAAAGGAGAAGATGCCATGCGCAACAATTTATCCCTATCGGCAACAAGGCGGGGATTCACCCTGATCGAGTTGCTGATTGTCGTGGCAATTATCGCCATTCTGGCGGCCATTGCCGTGCCCAATTTCCTGGAGGCACAGACACGCTCCAAAGTCAGCAGGGTCAAAAGCGACATGCGGGCGCTGGCCGTGGCTTTGGAGTCATACTACAGCGACTACAATTGCTACCTCATCGATGCCAACCATTACGTCAACTACTACCCGACCGTGACGCCGATGGATTGGACTCATATCAGGGTTTACAGGCCTCTTTCCACGCCGGTCGCATACATCACATCAATCCCCATCGACACTTATTTTAATCCGAAATGGGATCTCAATCGCCACTACTTTAATTATCACAACTGGGACAAATGGGAACGGGAAAACCTGAGCGATCCGCGCATGCAGGGGGGATCATGGTACAACGAGGGCATCAGGCAGGATTGGTGCATGTACAGCATGGGACCCAACATGGTGTGGGAGGGCGCGGATTGGTATCCGATCACCATGCAGTATGACCCAACCAACGGCACCGTCAGCTACGGCGATATCAGCCGCTGGGGGCCATAGTCGGAAATCATTCACTTTCCAGCCTGTGAAATTGTTGTCAAGCGCCAGCGCCTTGTTATGGACGCATTACACAAATCGTACACATGAAAAACACACTTGATCAGCTTGCCGTCTGGCTGAAGCGTTTTGAGCGCGAATATGCCGCTCAATCCGCCGCGGCTGCTGCTGGGAGTTCGTCCCCTTTGGCCGGCAAACTTCACATCAATATCGAGCGGTCCCTCTGGAGCAAACTGCTTGGCGAACCGCTTGGTCAATATTACGCGCCCCGGCCAGATCCTGCGCGCCAGATTTGCTTCCAACTGCGCATTCAACTTTTTTGCGGCGAACATTTTCCGCTCTGCGCCGCCCCGCTGCAACGCTTCGTCTTTCCGGATTTCGGATTGACGCTCCTGCCCAGTCTGTTCGGCGCGCGCCTCATCTATCGCGAAGAGATCGAACCGGCGTGGGAGAACAAAGCGCTCATCGGCGATGATGGGAAACTGCCGGCTTGCCTGCCCGACTTTGAGCATTCAGGGCTCATGCCGAACGCGCTGGACTGCTTTCGGCGCATGCGCGAACTGCTGGGCGCGGAGTGGCAGATCGGTTTTCCCGATTGGTGCCGCGGACCACTCGGAACGACCGCCTATTTGCGGGGCGATGAAAACATGCTCACCGACCTGTTGACTGATCCCGGATTTGCCCGGCGCGTTATGGAGTACGCTTTGCGGGCGCGTTTTGACTGGCTCAATAAACGCGCGCGTTTTCTGGGTCAGAATTCCCCCGGACCGGCCGTTCTTTTCAACGACGATGTTTCCGCGGGCAACCTCTCACCCCAAACCTATCGCAAACAGGTGTTCCCGCACGAAAAGCAGTGTCATGAATTTCACGAGGGCAGGATTGGCTATCACAGTTGCGGCAACCTTACACCGTTCCTCAAGGATATCAGGTCGCTCGGTCCGCTTGAGTTTTTCCATGTATCCCCCTGGACCGATCTGGATGAAGCCGTCAAAGTCTTTCATCCGGACACACGCTTGTTTGTGGCGCTCCATCCCATGCGCGACGTGCTCGGCGCTACAGGCGGGGAAACGCGCAAGCGTTTGCGAACAATCAGGGAGCGATGCTCGGGCGGCCCTTTCACTGTGCTGATGACGGAATTGATGAGTTGCGGCGCCCCTGCCGAGGATCTGGCAGCCATCCAGCGCGCCGTGGAGATCGCGGCGGAAGTCTTGTGTTGAACGATAATATGGGCCCGGCTCAATCTCACGAACAAAACATCCATCATGAAGGAGAAGGTTAATGCAAATGAAGAACCCGGCAGATGAGCTTCAAAAAATCACCCTGAGCGGTGATGACTGGTTTATCCATGATGATCCCAACGGCGAAGGGATTGCTTCGGGCCTATGCGAGGCCGAATTATCCGGCTCCGGCTGGATTCGCGCCACAGTACCCGGCAATATTCAGGCCGATCTGGAGTCTGCCCATCTTCTTAAACCAACCTGGTACGGGGAAGGCGATCCGCTTTTGTGGGATGTGGCGCGCAAGGATTGGTGGTACCGCAAAGATTTCACTGTTCCCGAATCCTTCCAGGATAAGCGCGCCGTGATCATCTTCGATGGCGCCGACTTTGAATGCGAGGTTTGGTTGAATGGCGACCGTCTTGGTTCTCACGCGGGCATGTTCCGGCGCTTCTGGTATGACATTACCGGAGCGATCCGGCCGGGGCAGAAGAACCGGTTGGCGGTCCGTATTGCGAGGATGCCGGAGGAGCTTCTGCCGTTCCTGAAAAACTCCGATGGCAAAATGAGCGGCGCTGAAACAGAGTTCTTCTTTGTCTATGCGAACAACAAGATACGCCGGGTGCTCAAGGACCTGAAAAGTCCCGCCAACTGCAGTTACGACTGGGGAACGAATATCTACACCCTGGGCATCTGGAAGGATGTCCGCATCGAAGCGTCGCGGACAGCGCGCATTGAATGGGCTCATGTGCAGACGGAACTGAAGGATGATTATTCCAAAGCGATCGTTCATGCGATGTTGGATGTTGACAGTCTTTCCGGGGTGAAAACCGAGGTTGCCTTTACCGTCAAGGGGCCTGACGGACAGACCGTGACAGCGATCACCAACTCCGCATTGAAAAATGGGAGAAACACTGTCACGGCGCGGATCGAACTGCCCAATCCTTCACTGTGGTGGCCTGCCGGATATGGCGGGCAGCCGCTGTACGAGCTCGAGTCAACGCTCAAAGACACAGGCAGCGGCGTCGTCCTCGACACGAAGACCGTGCGCTTTGGCGTGCGTGAAATTCGATGGGAGCAGGTTGAGGGCGCGCCGCCCGATTTCCTTAACCCCTATCGGCTTGTGCTTAATGGAAAGACCATCCGCACAATGGGCTCAAACCTGGTTTCACCGGATCTCCTTTTTGGCCGCAACGCGAAGCGCGGGCCATGGTTCATTCATGTCGCAAAGTTCTCCGGCATGAACACGCTTCGTTTGCATGGCGGCGGTGTCGTTCTCCCGGAAAATATGTATGATCTGGCTGACGAGCTTGGCGTGATGATCTCGCACGAGTTTCCCGTCGCCAACTGTGTTCAGGAATCCGATCCCGTCTTTCTGGAAAACCTGGAGGCAACCTGCCGGAATATCATCAGGCAGGTGCGCAACCATCCATGCATCATCGAATATTCGGGCGGGAACGAGTTGAACTGGAAAGCGACGGATGACTATGCCGCGCTCCACGTCATGGAAAGGGTGACCGCCGGGGAAGACAACCGGTTGTTCCGCGCCACCTGCCCCATGCAAGGCTCCCGGCATTCGCCATGGCATTATGACCGCAAGATCACTTACACGCATTATGACAACGAGAACCTGAACGACAATTTTGAGCAGAACCGCCTGATGCGCTATGGCGAGTTTGGCACTCAGTCGCCGGCAAACATCGAAGTCTGGCATCGCGACATTCCGCCAGCTTCCCAGTGGCCCATCGACGGGGTGGATGACCCGGTCCTGATCCGCAAAAACGTGGTGCAGGCCGTCTTCAGCGATGAATTCTGGCTGACGCGGGAGATTGTGGAGGATTTGTTCGGTTTGTCAAACAGCCTTGAGATGCTCATCAAGGCCGGGCAGTTCATCGGCGCCGAGGGATTGCGTTACACAATGGATGCTATGCGCCGCCGCGGCGCCCGGCTCGGCGGATTCACCAACTGGGATTACAACGAGCCATGGCCAAACGGGGCGGGCAGTTACATCGTCGATTATGACGGCCGAACCCTGATGAATTTCGACTTTTTCAAACAAGCGCTCGCGCCCGTCTGCCTCAACATCAAGCAGACGGAAATCCTGTATGATCCTGATGAGGGGCTGACAGTGGAGTTCTGGCTGGTCAGCGACGCCCCGCAACCTGTGCAAGACCTTCGTTGGCGATGGCTTGCTCGCGACCGCCGCGGCGATGTGTTTGCCAGGGAACAGGGCGATTTCGCGATCAAACCGCTCGAAACAATCAACCTCGGCAAAGTGACGCTGAAACCGCCCGCCAAGACCGCTTTCGGCCCCCTGTTCCTGGAACTCCAAATCGTGGATTCGAACGGCCAAATACTCGCGGAGCGCATGCACATCTTCGGGCGATCAGGAGTTCACGGCGCCCTTTCCGGATTATTAAAAAATCATGCGCCTGACAGGGATGACGATGAGCCCGGCTCATTGAACAATCTCGATAATCCCGCCAATCCGCTCAATTTGGCTTATGCCGGCAACGGCGCTGTCATCACCGCGTCTTCTGGCGCCGAGTGTGCGGACTTCGATCCTCTGGAGGGACTGATTGACGGCAAATATGGGCCGACCCGGATATGGAATGGAACACAACCAAAGTCATGGTTCCAGATCGATCTGGGCAAAGTGGCCGTGGTGGGCCGCTTCAAACTGGGGCGCGACCGGCACGGCCACCTCAAGGACAGAACTCTTGACTATTTGAAAATTGAAACATCGCTGGACGGACAGAACTGGCAAACGGCCTTTGAGGCGCACCGGCTTGCGGCGCTGGCAGGGGACTGTCAGCCCCCAAGCCACGAAGGCGCGTGGCTGCCGATCGTCAAACAGCTTGCAGAATACCTGGATTACAGGCCGACATGGACGATGGAGGTTTTCACGCAACCGCTGCGCGCGCGTCATGTCAGAACGACCATTGCCCCCAAACCAGGCAGGACGAAATATGCCGCCCTTGATGAATTTGAGGTTTACCCGCCGGATGATACTATTGCGGGAAGTTTTCCGCGGTTCATCTTTACCGATGCCAATGAGCTCGCCCGCCCTGTCAAGCGCGCCACACTGAATGTGACGGCAAAATCCGCGCGTCTCGAAGGCGATCAGGAAATACTGGAACTGGCGGTTGAGAACCGGGGGACAATGACCACGCTTTTCTGCGAACCGCATCCTATGCTCAATTACCGGACTGACCTGCTCATTGAGAATAAAAATGTCTGCATTCCGCCCAGCGAGCTTCGAACCATCACGATCCGCGGTCCGCGAAATCCCGCGCAGGGATTGACGCTCGCGCAAACCGGTTGGCGTCTTGCCTCATGGAACGCCGACGATGTCATCATTGCTCCCAGCGATGATGTCTTACTTGCCTTTGGGCGTCAGGACGCGATGACGCGGGAATTTATGGGTTATGACAAATCATCAACTCCTGCGTTAAATGTTGAAACCACCGTTACCGGTTCACGACCTGATGCTTTCGAAATCCCATATCTGCTTGATCAGTTGGGAGTTCTCCGCATCGAATTCCCTGTCCCGGACAGGTGGGCGGGGCGTGCCGCGCGTCTGCGCATCCACACAGCGGACCGCTCGCGCATGCCAGTAAATGTCAGGGTCTCCATCAATGGACAAACGTTTATGAAGGAATTGCCCGGCGGTCTTGGAATTCAGGATCAGAATCCCGCCCATCTGGCCTATCCCGCAACCATGGAAATCGCGTTTCCGGCAGGCGTGCTCCATACCGGTCCCAACACAATGGAGATACGAGTGAGCGGGGGCTGGATGTCTTGGGATGCGCTGGACATGGTCGCCTTGTAACTCAAATTGCGCAAATCTGCAAAGAAGTTCGCCCGATTACGGTAAAATAAGCGCCTGTGATGCGACGCTGTCAGCGTGGCTCAATGCGCTGCGGCAGGCCGCGGTGCTGGATCGAATGATGAGTTCGGGCGCAAGACTGCGGGTTTCCCTCTCGGCGGTTCCAGTTCCATGAAGCCTTGCCAGCAACAGATCGACCGCTGTTTGCCCGATGTCGTTGACGGGCTGTCTGACAGTTGTGAGAGGAATTTCGAGGTGGGAGGACAGTTCGAGATCATCAAAGCCGACGACGGACAGTTCGCCGGGGCATTCCACGTCCAGTTTTCTTGCGGCGCGCATCACTCCCACCGCCGCCAGATCGTTTGAGCAGACAATCGCCGTGGGCGGCTCGCGGAGCGACAGCAATGTGTAACCGGCGTTCTCGCCGCCGTCGTCGTCCGGCAGGTGGCTGACCTGAAGCAAAGGCGGCGAAAAGTCTAATCCCCGTTCCGCAAGCAGTTCCTGGAACGCCTGCATTCTTTCGCGGACGCCTTGGGTGAGAATCTGGCAGCATGCGAAACCGATGCGTTTGTGACCGAGACTCGTCAGATGGTCCAGGACGAGTTCCATGCCCAGCCGGTTGTTGGTTTCCACATAATCAAAACCTTCATGGGACGATTTGCCGTCGACAAAGACGATGGGTATCCGCCTTTTCAGAACCCCCGAGAATTGAAAACTGAAATGCTCGCTGATTGTGGGGCTTGTGATGATGCCAGCCACATTTTGCCGAAGCGCCAGATCAACGACATGATACGCCCTGGAAGGATCGGCTTCCAGTGAATACATGGTGATGGCGTAGCCTTGGCGGTTGGCATGGGTCTGGATGACATGCGCCAATCCCGAAAAGAACTGATGCCGGACATCAGGAAGCAACAAACCGATGATTCGCTCCTTGTGCGATTGATGACCGTCCGGGACGAAAACGCCAATGCCACGTTTACGCGACAGTGTGCCTTCTTTGATCAGACTTCCCACCGACTGTTGAATGGTGATCATGCTGACTTTGGTCAGCTTGACCAGTTCGTTGTAGGAAGGCAACTGGTGTCCGGGTTTCCACTCGCCCGATTCGATTTTCGCCCTGATCGCCTTCGTTATCTGCACATGGAGCGGTTCGTCCAAATGCCGATTGATCACAATATCCCAATCATTGATTGTCATGACTGCCTTAACCTGAACCTTAACCTGATATTGTCTATTGAAATCCGTGCGGGCTATCTTGGAATCGCATTATATTAAATGTTTATGGCGACCGCACTATTTAATACATATATACGCAATTATTTCTTGAATTCATGGGGGGAGGCCGCATGCTGGCATGACTGTGCCGTCCATGATTGTCATGTTCCTCGTTTCCCAAGGGAGCTTGGCATGTCATGCTTACATGAAAATTATATATTGGCATGCAAACACACGGTTTATCCCCGGGAATAATGTGTTTCAGCGTCGGGCAATGGCATTTTATTCTTGACTCAATCCCAATATCATCCGAGCACTACGCACATGAAGTTCATGATAGTGTTGGGTTTCACCAATGTTTCCATTGTTTATGTATAAACCTCAATTTTGATGATGCTTGATCGGCTCAATGAAAGCCGGTGGCTGTTGGTTGCGGGCTTTTATTGAGGTCGATGGGAGTCTTGCGATAAGGAGAATGAAAGATGATGGATCGAGTGGGACGGATCAAGATGCCTGGAACTCTGCTCATGGGCATAGGCGCCGTTTCGGAACTGGCGAAATCGGTCGAGTCGCTTGGAGGACGGAGGGTTTTGGTTGTTGCCGATCCCGGAATCGTGCAGGCGGGCGTGGTGGACAAGGTCAATGCTGTTCTTGAAGCAAAACAGATTGCCGTGAGCGTCTATGACGGCGTCGAGTCTGATCCAAGACTGGAGATTGTGTCTGATTGTGCGGAAAGGGCTCGCCAGGCTGGTGCGGATGTTCTTATCGGCGTCGGCGGCGGCAGCTCCCTTGATATCGCGAAAGTGGCGGCCATCGTGGTCAGGCATGGCGGTCCCGTCCAAAGGTTTTTCGGGATTGGAAACACGCCCGGGCGCGGTCTTCCAACCATTGTGTTGCCCACAACCGCTGGAACAGGTAGCGAGGTAACGCCAATCGCGGTCCTTTCCGATGAAGCTGAAAAGCTGAAGAAAGGTATTGTGAGCGACGACCTGTATCCCGACATCTCAATTGTAGATCCCGGCCTCATGGTCAGCGCTCCGCCTTCAGTAACCGCATACACCGGCATGGACACTCTGACCCACGCGATTGAGGCATACACCAGCCGTTATTCGCTTCCCTTTGTGGACACGCTGGCCCTTGAGGCAATCCGGCTTGTTGGCCGTCACCTGCGGCGGGCCGTGTCCAATGGCTCCGACCTCGAAGCCCGTTCCGGCATGGCGCTTGCCAGCACTTATGGGGGAATGTGTCTGGGTCCCGTGAACACGGCCGCCGTTCATGCGCTGGCGTATCCGCTCGGTGGCACATACCATGTCGCTCACGGCCAGGCAAATGCCTTGTTGCTGCCATATGTGATGGAGTTCAATTTCCCGAGCGACATGTGCAAGTTTGCGGAGGTGGCGAAAGCGCTTGGGGAAAAAATAGAGGGGCTTTCCCTGCGCGATGCCGCGCTGGCATCCGTGAAAGCGGTCAGGGAATTATCGATTGATATTAATCTGCCGCAAAAGATGCGGGAATTCAGCATCCCTGAGGACGCCATCCCCGAGATGGCGGAAGCGGCGATGAAGGTCACGCGGCTGCTCAATAACAATCCCCGCACGGTCAGGATCGACGATGTGCGGCGAATCTATGAGCAGGCGCACTAAATGCCTGTCCGAGCGCGATATGCCCCGGGAAATTCCTGCCAGGAGAATTCTTTGAAGCGGGAACATCAACTTCCCATGATCGCGAAAGCGAGGCGCGTTTTTTCTGACAACAGCTTGGATGATCCAAACGACCGTCTGCTGGAATTGCTCAGGGCGTCGCATCTCCAAGAGGTGAATCTTGACGGGAAGACAATCGCGGTCCCTGTCGGTAGCCGGGGGATTACGGGCCTTTGCGGTTTGTTGCGCGTCTTGATTGATTTCCTGAAAAGCAGGGGAGCGGGCCCTTATATTGTTCCCGCGATGGGAAGCCATGGCGGCGCCACCGCCGAAGGGCAGTTGAAGGTGCTGTCGTCACTTGGCGTCACAGAGCACAATCTTGGGATTCCAATCAAAGCCACAATGGAAACCGTCAGTCTTGGCAGGGTTCGCGGACGTGAATTCGTGTGGCCGGTCTATCTGGACAAGCATGCGGCTGAAGCTGATGGGATCATCCTGATGAATCGTGTCAAGGCCCATACGGATTTCAGCGGATCGTATGAAAGCGGGCTTGCCAAGCTGCTGGCGGTTGGGCTTGGCAATGAAGACGCCGCGCGAAGCGCCCACTCACGCGGGACGGCGGGTTTGCGTGACGCCATCCCCGCACTGGCGGAATTCTTGCTCCAGACGAAACCGATTTTGGCCGGTGTTGCGATTGTCGAGAATGCCCTTCACAAGATCGCCGCCTTGGAAGTTCTGCCTTCTTCGATGATTCTGCCGCGCGAACCCGGACTGCTTGAAATCTCCAAACAATGGATGGGCGCCCTTCCCGTGACGGAACTTGACGGACTGGTGATCAGCCGGATGGGCAAGGAGATCAGCGGGACAGGCATCGACACAAATGTCATTGGAAGGCGTTCGATTCGCGGAGAAGCCGATCCAGCCTGTCCCAACATTGACCTTATTGGCGTCTGCGATCTTACGCCGGCATCCGAAGGCAACGCTTTGGGAATTGGGCTTGCGGACTTGACCACCTCCCGCGTTGCGGCTCAATATAACCCGGCGGTCACAGCAAGGAATGTGCTGTCAACGACATTCATCGAGCGCGGCAAACTGCCGCTCGTTCTGCCCACGGACCGCAACCTTGTGGAAGCGATGGTCGATTTGATCGAACGAAAAGGCGCGAAACGCCCCCGGATCATGTTCATCCGCGACACGATGACCCTGTCGGAATTCTATATGACGGAGTCGCTTGTGAACAAGGTCATAGCGGGGCAGGACATCACCATCCTTGAAAAGTTAAAACCAATACCATTCGGACCCGGAGATTGTCTGGCGTTGGAATGGCACGAGAACGATTGAACGGAAAGGAGTCTGGTCATATGACAACGACAATAGGAAACACAAGTTCTGAGGTTCACCCGATTTACATCAACGGCGAGTGGGTGGAATCATCCGGCGGAAGGACCTTTGAACAGCGCAATCCGGCGTGTTTGTCCGAGATAACCGGATGCTTTCAGGCATCCACGGCGGATGATACGCGAAGGGCGATCGATGCCGCGGAGCAGGCCTTTCCCAAATGGCGCGACACGCCGCCCCTGGCAAGAGCTGAAATCCTGAAGAAAGTTTTGGCGAAGATGATTGAGCGCAGGGAGGAGATTGCCCGCGTGCTCACGCTCGAGAACGGCAAGCTGCTCAGCGAGTCGCTGGGCGAAATCAACTCCGCGATCAGGGAAATGGAGTTCCAGATTGCCGAAGGCGTGCGCTCGCTTGGCGAAGTCATGCCGGTCAGCATGCCGGGAGTGTTGGCGTATCATACCCGCCAGCCTCTGGGTGTTGTGGGAATCATCACGCCATGGAATTTTCCGTTCAATGTTCCGACGCGCAAGTGTGCTCCAGCCTTGATGGCCGGCAACACCTGCGTCTTTAAGCCGGCAAGTTTAACGCCGCAGACCGGCCTGCGCTTCACGGAGTTGTTCACCGGGGCCGGATTGCCGCCGGGCGTGCTGAATTTTGTCACAGGCGGTCCAAGGGATGTGGGTGACACAATTGTCACCGATCCGCGGATCAAGGCGATCTCGCTGACAGGCTCGACGGATGTCGGCATTCAGATCAATGAGAAGGCGTCTTCCAGGCTTGCCCGAACGCAACTGGAGCTGGGAGGAAAAAACCCTGTTGTTGTTTTGAAGGATGCCAATCTTGATGACGCGGTCAACGCAACGGTCACGGCGGCGTATGCGTGCGCCGGGCAGTGGTGCACATCGACGAGCCGCGCCATTGTGGCCCGTGAGATCGCCGGGGAATTCATCCAGCGCGTGATTCAGAAAGCCGGCGCCCTGCGGGTGGGAAACGGTCTCGATGCGGAGACGGGGATGGGGCCTGTTTGCGGCACGGCACAAATGAGGAGCATCCTGGCTTATATCGAAAAGGGTCTGCAGGAGGGCGCCAAGCTTCTTCTCGGTGGAAAGCAAATGACAGATGGAGCCTGCGCCGACGGATGTTTCATCGAACCGACGGTGTTCGGAGCGGTCACGCCGGAGATGACGATCGCGCAGGAAGAAATATTCGGCCCCGTCTTGTCCGTCATCGAGTTTGGGAGCCTTGACGAGGCCATCGAAATAGCCAACGGCGTCAAATACGGTCTGGCCTCTTCAGTGTTTACGAACAACCTGAAGAGCGCATTGACGTTTCTTGAGCGCACGGAGGTTGGGCTGACGCATGTCAACATGGTGACCGCCTACAAGGAGCCCCAGCTCACCTTTGGCGGCATCAAGCAATCAGGCCATGGCATCCCCGAAGCGGGAAAAACGGGGATCGAATTCTTCACAGAGCACAAGGTCGCCTACGTCAAATACTCGTGACGCAAATGAAACCGCATGATGCGCCTTTCCCAACCTGGCGCCAAACATGTGCTCATTCAAGACATTGAGGCAGGAGATATTATATGAATTACATGCTTTTCACCCTCACCCTGCTGATGTTGGCGGCGTGTGCGTTGCATGCCCAGCCAGCCTTGGGCGTCGGCGTTACTCTCGTCGAGTCGAAGGATAAAAAGTTCCTTGTTCGAACGGGCGGATTTGAATTCTCCTATGATGGAAGCAAGGATGACCACATCACGGCAAGGAATCCAAAGCCGGGGGGGGGCTGGATTGAGGTCATCGGCGCTCCGGGCGAGAATCTCTATCCCCTCGAGCATTCCATTGTCAGATCGGTGGAAACAACAGAAACCGCGGCTGATATTCTGGTGCGGATTGATTCCGCCCGCGAGTGGGCTGATTTCAAAACAACCGTGCGATTTCCAAAGAATGTTCCTGGTCTGGTCAATTGGAAGGTTGAACTGTCCGCCAAGTCGAAGGGCTTTCTTCCCACGACTGATTTCGACGTTCTGTTTGGTGATTATCCCGTTCAGTTCAAGGATCTCGGCCGGCACAATCCCGCGCAGGTCCCGCTTGTGTACTTTTATGAGGGCAAGCTCGATGCCACATGCCTGTTCTATGAAGATTATACCGCGCTTAACCAGTATTACATCATGACGGACACCCGCCCCGCCGGTGCCGTGGGCGCCAACTTGCCGATAAAAACGCGTCACACAGGAAAACCATCCGAACAGACACGGGCTGGCTTTGGTTATAAAAGACCGTCCTCCGATCACATATTGCCGCCGCAATCACAGTGCACAATCACCGATTCCTATTGTTTCCTGAAATCGTCCGAACCGGCGGACGAGTCGGCAATGTGCGGCCAATTTCTTGAATGCCTTGCGGACATTTATCCCTACATGCTCAAGCCTGCCACTGTCTATACCGACTGGCCGACGATAGCCGGTTATCAGATCAGGGATCTCCAATCACCCGAATGCTGGACGCGCGAGTTCAACGGGCGCAGGCACCTTCTTCCCTATGTCAACCACAAGGACAGTGGGGCGAATGATCTGAGAACCGAGCTTCAGAATCTCGCCCCCCTGGTCACCTTCAACCGATCATTTGCCAATGAAATTTCGCGGAAATTTGAAGAGCAACTGGTCGGGAACATCAAGGATTTCCATGTTCCGCAGACCCGCATGATTGAAAACATGATCACCAAGCCTGGCGACAAAAGCGTTCAGGACAGCTTTTACCCGGCGATCAACGCCATCATGTTTGGAAAGGTGATTCTCAGGGGCGTCGATGATCCGCAATTGAAGAGAATGCTTCTGGAATTCGCCGATGTGACCATGAAAACAGGGAGAAAGCTGAATTACACGTTCGCCTGGCAGGTTGATTGGCTATCAGGCGAGATCGTCAACGAGTCATTCTGGCAATACGATGTCGGCGGCGCATTGGCTTATTTTTTCCTGCAGTGCCACCAGATATCAGGCGACAAGAAATATCTTGATGAAGCAAAGGTCGCCGTCGAGAGCATCAAAGGGCATGGCCTCGCTCTTCCGCACGAATTGGACTGCACGGCTGCTGCTGCCGCCGCATGCGCCTGGCTTTATAATATAACGGGCGACAAACATTACTTGGATCTTGGCGCAATTGCCGTCGCCAATGTCATGCGGCGGGGGTGGTTCTGGCAGAGCGAGTATGGCTATGCGAAATACTATCGGATGTTCTTTGGGCTGTCGTTCTCTAAAGAAGGTCCACAGATCGCGCCCCTCGAGCTCCTCGGATGCTGGGATATGCTGTCGGAGTATTACCGGCGGCTTTCCGGCGTTCTTCCAGCGGAATACCATGTCCTGTTGCCGGAGTTTCACAAATGGGTCCTGACGGACATGCGTTATGTTTATCCTCCATTGGTGCCTGAGGACGCGGTTGCGCCCGGGCCGGCAGGCTGGCCGGTCAATCCCAGGCTGTACGTGGCGCTTGAGGATATGAATGATGGGCATACCCGTCTCGGCACGGTGGGGCAGGGGATATACATGTCGCGCGCGGCTATTGAATTTGCGGCCTCGGCTTACAGGCGTTTTGAGAACGGCCCCATTCTGTTCTGCGAATATCCAATCATGTCGGCTTCCTATGACAGCCAGTTGGACATGTTGCGTTTCACAGTCGGAGGGCTGAACAATTATCGATGCAAGGTCAGGGTGCTGTATCCGCAAAAACTGAACGACGATGTCAGGCCATTCCTTGCCACGAACGCGTTGCCGGCGATGCTGTTGGAGGGATCGTCCCATGAGGGACAGACGCTCTGTTTCGAAGCGCCTGGCGGCGCCGAGGTTGTCGCGGGTCCCGGCCGGCTTCTCCGCCTGCAAGCTTTGATCAGCAATCTGAAACTGCTGGCTCAATCCGCCGCCGCGGACGCAACGATCAAGAAAGAACTCTTTGATTCTGAGGACTTGCTGAGCAGGACCATGACCCTGACAAGCGATCCCAGAAAAGAATTTCATGAGTGGCTTGCGGCCTTCGACAAGCTCTCCATCCGTTTGCGGGAGATGGATGGCAGAGAGAGTGTCACGGAATGTCTCAGCGCGATGCGCGATCTGGCCGCGGAGGAAAGCCAGCGGTTGTTGGGAATCCGCTTTGACCTGAAGATAAACAAGACGGAATGGGCTGAGGGAGAGCCTGTGAAAGCTGTCGCGGCATTGGATGTCAGCCCCGGTGTTCAGCTTGAGAAGGCAGATATCTCACTCAAGACGCCGGTCAGGTTCCGGGTGACACGAGACGGGAATTCATTCCAAGTCTTCTTTCCTGATGACTACCCATTCAACAAGCCGGCGCAAATCGAAGCGCGTATGTCCTGCGAGTACATGGGCGCTCCGGTTGTCCTTAGACGCACATGCGACGTTAAGCGTGTGGCGGCGTTCACATTCCTCATCGCCAGCACATCGGGCGATTTTGCGACCCAGGGTAAGAACTATGACATTCAGGTGAAAGTGACAAACAACGCTTCTGTGCGGCGGGACGCGGAACTGAAGCTCAAGTTGCCGAAGGATTGGACATCGTCCTGCGGTCTTTCTCGGCTTGTTCTTAATGCCGGTGAGGCAAGGGATGTCACACTGTCGCTGACGCCCGGAGCTGCCGTGCCCGACGGCAAGTGCGAGATCGAGCTTGTGCTGATAGCTGGGGGTGCGCCGGTGGCATCGCGATGCTGCGTGGTTGAGGCAGTTGCCGTCCATGGTGCATTTCGCGACGACGGACGGGACGCCTCGCTCTGGAAGGAATCCCGCTATGGGCCGCCAGTCCCTGTTGAGTCAAAAGACGGCAGGCTCGTGTTCGGCCCCAGGGACGGCGGCTTTGGTGTGCGCGAGCGTGAAGTCTGCATCGATCTTGATCATTACCCAATCCTGAGCATAAAGATGGATGCGGCAAGCGCTCTTTGGGCGATATTCCTCGACGATGGCAGGCACTTCCCGGAACTCGGGCTTCGTGTTCAACAGGAGACGTGGCAGACAGGCGTTTTTCATTATGATCTCAGGAAATCCACTGGTTGGAAAGGCATCAATAAATTCAATCTGCGTTTCGTGACCAGCATATGGGGAAAAGACCGGACCTGCATACTGGATTGGATCACCATCGACAAAGATGCTGTAACAACAGAACCAGTCGTCAGTGACAAATAACAATTCCACCCCGGCCGCGCGCATCATACCGGGGAAAGGCCGCTATTGATTGCGGGTTTGCGGGTAATTTGCGCATATGGCTTTTAAATGCCGGGACGGGGATTTGAACCCCGACGGGATTGCTCCCGCCAGCCCCTCAAGCTGGTGCGTCTGCCAATTCCGCCATCCCGGCACAACTGCGGGGCCGCTTTGTTTTGGCCATTCGGCTTATACCTTGACCCGCAACAATTATTTCATGCGATCCGGGGTTACAGGACTGGGGGCTTCTTAAGGCAGTAAAATGTCTTGAAGCCCGGATACTCGGCGGAGGCGCCCAGTATTTCTTCGATGCGCAACAGTTGGTTATACTTGGCCATGCGGTCGCTGCGGCTGGCGCTTCCGGTCTTGATCTGTCCCGCGTTTGTGGCCACCGCAACGTCGGCAATTATGGAATCTTCGGTTTCACCGCTGCGGTGCGAGATGACTGCCGTATAGCTGGCGCGCTTGGCCATCTCAATGGCGTCGAGGGTTTCTGTCAGACTGCCGATCTGGTTGAGCTTGATCAGTATCGAGTTGGCGATTCCGCCTTCGATGCCTTTTTTGAGCAACTTGGTGTTGGTGACGAAAAGGTCGTCGCCCACAAGCTGAGTTGTTTCACCAAGTGTATCCGTCAGCTTTTTCCATGTCGCCCAGTCGTTTTCGTCGCAACCGTCCTCAATCGAAACGATGGGGTAACGGGCGCGGAGTTTTTCGTAATACGCGACGATCTCGTCGCCGGTGAGTTCCTGTTTGGAGCTTTTCTTCCAGACATATTTGCTTTTCTCTTTGTTATAAAACTCAGAACTTGCGGCATCGAAGGCGATGGCCACCTGCTGGCCCGGCTTGTAGCCGGCCGCTTCGATGGCTTGCATGATCACATCAAGGACTTCTTCGGCGGTGGCGATGTTGGGGGCAAATCCGCCTTCATCGCCCACGGATGTGCTGAGCCCTTTGCTTTTGAGAATCTTTTTCAGGCTGTGGAACACCTCAGCTCCCGCGCGAATGGCCTCGCGGAACGAGTCGAAGCCGGCAGGCACGATCAGGAACTCTTGGATGTCGACGGTGTTGTCGGCGTGAGCGCCGCCGTTGAGGATGTTCATCATCGGGACGGGGAGAGTTTTTGCGTTAACTCCGCCGAGGTATTGGAACAGAGGCATTCCAAGGCTGTCGGCCGCGGCGCGCGCCACCGCAAGTGACACGCCAAGTATGGCGTTTGCGCCAAGGGTGCTCTTGGTGTCAGTGCCGTCAAGGCTCAGCATAAGGGAATCGATAGCGGTTTGCTCGGTTGCGTCCATGTCGATCAGGTTGGGGGCAATCTGCTCGTTGACGTTGGCCACAGCTTTTAGGACGCCTTTGCCCAGGTAGCGTTTGGCATCGCCGTCGCGCAATTCGAGGGCTTCGTGCTCGCCTGTTGATGCGCCTGACGGAACGGCAGCCCGCCCGAACCCGCCGTCATTCAACAGAACATCGACCTCCACGGTGGGGTTGCCGCGGGAATCAAGTATTTCCCGCGCATTGATGCTTCGAATCTGCGTCATAATATGCCTTCCATTTTTTTTGGGATGCGATTTCGTGCTTTGAAATCGTCGCCGAGTCGCCCGCTTTGCAAGATGAAAAAGCATATAACCCAGGATGTGGGTGCATCTTGATTTGTTGCGGGTGTTCGTGTCGTTTGTTCATAGAGTTAAGCAAGGAGCTTATCGAACCTTAAGAATGCGAGACCTGTGCCATGGAGAGTCTTGAGAATGGGCGCGAAGAAGCAGGACGACACATCTGATTTTTTCAGCGATCTGTTGCCGGCGGAGAATGATTCAACTTGTTCCCTGCCAACCGGGCATCGCTACGCGCTCTATGCCTGTGTGGCCGTCAATGAACCGGTCGTCTCTCTCTACACGTATGGCGTTTCGAAGGCGCTCGCGCCCCAGCTCAAGGCCGGTTCCCTTGTGGAAGCGCGCTTTGGCGGCCACAAGACCAAAGGATGTGTCGTCGCGCTTGAGGTCTCGCCTTCAGCGGGAATCAATCCCGCCGCCATCCGCCCGATTGGCCGCATCCTTTCGCCGGATTATGCGCTTCCGCGGGACCTTATTGATCTGGGATGCTGGCTGAGTGATTATTACATGGCGCCTGTCGGGGAAACACTGGGATGCGTGTCGTTCATCGGGTTCAATGATGTTCGCGAAAAAAGCCTCACCTCGCTGCGCCTCGCGCCCGACTGGCAGGAGCGCGCCGCGAAGCTTGACACATCCGCGCGCGCCCAGGAGCAAAGTGAATCGTCATCGGATAACGCGGAAAGTCCGCCGCCCGGCAAACCAAAGCGCCCAAGACAATTGACCGCAAGGCAGCGCGCCGTCATTGACGTCTTCATCGCCAGCGGCGCGCGTCATCTGTCCGCCACGCAGATAAAACAGGGAACGGGCGCCGGCGCCGCGGTGATCAATAAATTGCGCGCGCTTGGCCTGCTCGAAACCGCGCGCGTTGAACGATTCCGGGACGATGAGTATGGCGCCCCCGCTTCGCCCGACACACCCATCCCCCTGAATCCGGATCAGCAAAACGCTCTCAACCGCATCGCTGACGCCATGCGCACGGGCCGCCATAGCGCATTTTTGCTTCATGGTGTGACAAGCAGCGGCAAGACCGAGGTTTACCTTCAGGCCATTGCAAGCGCCCTTGCCGCAGGCGGGCAGGCTGTGGTGCTTGTGCCCGAAATTACGCTCACACCCCAGATGGTCGCGCGTTTTCGAAGCCGTTTTGGGGATGCCGCCGGCGTTTATCATTCGAAAATGTCGCTCGGTCAGAAATACGACTTGTGGCGGCGCATTCGCGGCGGCAGTTGCCGCATCCTTATTGGCGCGCGAAGCGCGGTGTTCGCGCCGTTTAACGATCTGCGCATCATCGTCATCGATGAGGAACAGGAGACGAGTTACAAGCAGGACAGCTCGCCGCGATACGATGCACGCAGGGTGGCGGAGGAGCGCGCCCGCCGCGCCAACACCGTGCTTGTGCTTGGCAGCGCCACGCCCTCGATTGATTCCTATCACGCGGCTAAAACCGGGCGGTATGAAATGCTCTCCCTGCCGGCGCGAATCGATCACCGGCCCCTGCCCGAGGTTGTGATCATCGACATGGCGCGCAAGGCGCGCGAAAACCACGACCCGGGCATGTTCAGCATGGCTCTGCGCGAGGCCATTGGCGGGCGGCTTGAGCGGGGAGAACAAAGCCTGCTCTTCCTTAACCGGCGGGGGTTCTTCAATATCCTTGTGTGCCTGGCCTGCAACACCGTCGCCAGATGCCGCCATTGCGACATTGGGCTTACACATCACCAAAAGCCGCGCAACATGCTTGTCTGCCATCTCTGCGGCATGGAGTACCCGCTGCCCGGTCAATGCCCCGATTGCGGCAGCCCCGATCTGGCATTGAAGGGAATCGGCACGCAACGCGTGGAGGACGCCATCAGACAGGACTTTCCGGAGGCGCGGGTCATGCGCATCGACTTCGACACGACGCGCAGCCGCACGGCCCTGCTGGCGGCATGGCGGCGAATCGAAGGCGGCGAAGCTGACATCCTTGTCGGCACGCAGATGATCGCAAAGGGATTGCATCTCGAAGGCGTGACGCTTGTCGGCGTGCCGCTGGCCGACGTCTCGCTCTACCAGCCGGATTTCCGCGCCGCCGAGCGCGCCTTCTCACTGCTTACGCAGGTTGCCGGGCGCGCCGGACGGGGTGAAAGGCCCGGACTGGTCATCATTCAAAGCTATGTGCCGCACCATTACGCCATCCAGTTCGCGCGCAACCACGATTATGAGGGGTTCTACGAAAAGGAAATCGTCATCCGCCGCATTTTACGTTTTCCGCCGCATTATGACCTCATCTCACTGCTCCTTTCCGGGCAGGAGCCCGGGCTGACCGCCAATCTTGCGAAGGAATTCGCGCGCATATTGCGCAACGCGGCCTATCTTCATCGTGACAATGTGACCGTCCTCGGGGCCGCTCCGGCCCCGATAGCGCGCATCAAGGATACGTATCGATGGCGTCTTCTCATGCGCGGAAAAAGCCGCGATCTCATGAAATCCATCCTGAAACAGGCCATGAAAAATTTCAATGAGACGCCCGGAAAGTCAAAAATCCATCTCAACATTGACGTCGATCCGCAGAATTTGATGTGACAGCCGACCACCGGCAGAGAACGGGAAAACATTTGCATCCGCCCCCGCCCGCGTTATTGTCGTCATCAGCTTGAGATTGACGGAATTTGAAGGCAGCCTGGAAGCATTCCTCTTTGAAATCTTACGATCCCCCGAAGGGGATCATCATGTGTCATTGTTTGATTGGAGAGACGAATTGGACTCGCGAGAGATGAAGGCATGGCTTTTCAAGCGCAGTGTCGCCGAGGCAAAGGGATTTGGCATGCGAATCGCCGAGGAACACTGCAATCCTAACACACCTTGGGGCGCGTACATTCGCATCACTGAGGAATCGCTGAACGCTTTCTATGGGGCCTATTGGCAGAACATCGTTGTGCCCTATCCGAACCAGTTGGACGACGGCAGCGCGCAACGGCTTGATCCCAAAATTCTGATCGTCGCTCCAGGCGTGCGTCTTTCGTTGCAATACCATCATTTGCGCCATGAGCACTGGCGCGTTCTTGATGGTCCGGTGATGGTTGTCATTGGCGACGATCAACAATCGTTGAACGAAATCGTTGCCCAGCCGGGCGATGTCATCCGTCTGCCTTGCGGCAAGTGGCACCGGCTCGTGGGCATGGATCACTGGGGCCGGGTGGCGGAAATCTGGGAACACACCGATCCAGAGCATCCGTCAGAGGAGCGCGACATCGTCCGTGTCGAGGACGACTTCGGACGCGAGCGGTAAGCCCGATCTGTGGCAACAGAAAGTCAGCAAACCTTTTGTTAAGGGTGCATTTCTGGCCATTGCGGGTATTACATCGGCAGATAGTTCAAAGGAGGTTATCCACAGTGGAAGCCCGCATTCCCATGTAACAATGGGCGGGTGTTCGGAATTCTCTTGGCAACATAGTCTTTCCCGCCAATAAAGAACGCATGCTTGCCAAAGTCTTCAGCCATGAGGTTTATGGTGTTGACGCGTTTACTGTCGAGGTGGAAGTCGATGTCACCAAGGGCAAGGACGTGTTCAATATAGTCGGCTTGCCGGACGCGTCGGTCAAGGAAAGCAAAGAGCGCGTCAAGGCGGCGCTGATCAATTCGAACTTCTATTGTCCTCGTGAGCAAATCACAATTAACCTGGCTCCCGCCGATATGCGCAAGAAAGGGCCATCGCTTGATCTGCCGATGGCGCTTGGTCTGCTTGGCGCGCTGGGCAAAATCAACCCCGAGCGGCTTCGTCAGTTCAGTATTGTGGGCGAGTTGTCGCTGGATGGGGCGATCCGGCCTGTGGCGGGAGCGCTTCCGATTGCCTTGGGCGCGCGCGACAAAGGATTTAGCGGGATCATCGTCCCCGCGGAAAATGCCGCTGAAGCGGCTGTCGTCGAAGGAATTGATGTCTTCCCGGTTTCCACGCTCATGGATGCTGTTTCGTTTTTGAATAGCCAGATGGAAATCGCCCCGCACCGCGCGAATCTGAGAGAAATCTTCGTCTGCAATTCCAAGTGCTTCCTCGATTTCGCGGATGTGAAGGGCCAGGAGAATGCCAAGCGGGCGCTGGAGATTGCCGCCGCGGGCGGACACAATGTTCTTCTTGTCGGGCCGCCTGGCAGCGGGAAAACCATGCTCGCCAAGCGGCTGCCATCCATTCTCCCGGAGCTTTCATTGGAGGAGAGCGTCGAGACAACCAAGCTTCATTCGATTGCGGGTCTGCTGAACGGCAAGCAGTCGCTGATCGCCACACGGCCATTTCGATCTCCGCATCACACGATCTCGAATATCGCCCTCATAGGCGGCGGCACAATTCCCAAGCCCGGAGAGGTTTCACTTGCTCATAACGGCGTCCTGTTCCTCGACGAAATGCCGGAGTTCGATCGGCAGGTTCTGGAAGTGCTGCGCCAGCCGCTTGAAGACGGGTATGTGAATATTTCCCGCACGGCGATGAGTCTTACATTTCCGGCCCGTTTCATTCTGTGTGGCTCATGCAATCCGTGTTACTGTGGATATTTAACTGACACAACAAGGGAGTGCCGCTGCACTCCGCAGCAGATTCAGAAATACCGGAATCGTCTCAGCGGTCCTTTGCTTGACCGCATCGATTTGCATATTGAAGTGCCGGCCGTGCCCATCCGCGAACTGGCGCGGCATAGCCACGCTGCCGAACCAAGCAGCGCAATCCGCGAACGGGTGAACGCCGCGCGCCAGCGTCAGCGCGAGCGATACGCGGATATCTCCGGTGTTCATAGCAATGCGCATCTCTCAAGCCGGGAAATGAAGAAGTTCTGCCGGTTGACGGAAGCCGCCCAAACGACACTCGAAAGCGCCATGTACATGCTCGGATTGTCGGCGCGCGCCTATGATCGGATCATCAAAGTCGCCCGGACCATTGCCGATATGACAGGACAAGACCAGATCGACACCGACCAAGTGGCCGAAGCGATTGGCTACCGGTCCATGGACAGAAATGTGTGGAAATAAGATCGACCGCGCCAGGAAATCAGCGGTTCTCGATCATTATCACAGCAGAACGGGCGGGAATCAGGAACCGGCCGTCGCACGGAGCGGCAACATGATTTTCCGGTGTTGCCCGTTGAAAGCGTTTGGCGCTGTTTGTTCGCGCACGACCCTCAAGAATCTTGGCGCTGTTATTCGCGATCAAAATGGCAAGCTTCCCGTTTTTCAGATTTCTGAGTACGCTGTAAAGCGGGTGGGGGGTGTCATCCACTGTCACTGATGCCCCGATTGTGCTTTGGAATTTCCCGTCCCAAAGATAATCGCTGAATTTCCGTCTTAGCGCATCCACCTTCGTGCCATATTCCACCGACAGGGGCATTTCATCAAGATGACCCTGAAAATTTCTCGGTTCATAACAGATGGCGTAGCGATAGAGAAGGCATAAATTAATTGTTTCGCGGTCATCATAACCATAGACCCAATTGACCATGGGCAGAGCGGGGGAGAGGTAGCGGGTCACGGGGATGTGGCTGTCGAGGGTCCTGTGATAAGCGATGTTGTAATGGCGGTATTGCAGGTCATAAGGCCCTTCACCGGCAAGCACGGGCACAGCGGAGTATTGTTTGAGAAGACTGACGAGTTTTTTTTCAAAGACGGCATCGCCCGCAAAGTTGTAAGCGGGCATGCGATGTCCGTGTGATGTGTCAAAACAATAGAACGCGTTTCGGCCATGCCACATGGATTCGTCGAGCAGGATGCCATCAGGTTCCAGGAGCAGGCTTTTTTCGATTTGATCGAGCGCGATGTCCTGCCATTGGGGGCAGTTCATGCACATCCACGCATAAGGGCGTGTGTTGATCCCCGAAAGATGGGCGGGCGTATGGTATTGCCAGCCTTCGTGTCCGTGGATATTCCCGAAGATGTCCTTGCTGGCATACTTGTGAAGCTCCATTTTATACCATTCGGTCCCGACATCCACACATGTGTATTTTTCATAAAGGATGACTTTCACGCCCATCCGTTGGATCTTTTCGATGGAGCGCTTGAGTTCTTTCCATGTTCCCAAACGGGGATCCGTCTCATGAATCGGGAGCCTCCCGTCCTGCCCGTATAATGTCCATCCGACGATATGCAATACCCCGACGTTGTGGATTTTGCATTCGTGTCCGAAATCAACGAGTTGTTTATAAGGCACACTGAGCGAGTCGCCCCATGAGTTCATCTGGATCATCTGCCACGAGTGCACATCTGCAGCCCAGGCCGGCGCCAGCGGCTGTTTCATCCAAGTCTTGCGCCATCGATTATAAATATCCGCGCCAGCCTGCCAGGTTCCCTTATACGGTTTAAGAATGATTGGGCTTGTTTCGCGGCATTCGCCCGGCTGAATAAACGGATGATGCGCCGCCTTGAACTCGATGTGCGCGTCTTGGCTGCCCAGGCTGTCGTTGGGCGGAACATGGGGCGGCGTCGTGTACCCGGGTTTCAACTCGAGGACAAACTCGGCGCGTGCCTGTGCGCTGGTATCATGGCATCCCGCATAAAGACCCTGCTCCTTGCTCTGTATGAGCATGAATGGGCTTTCGGGCGTTGCAACAATCTGAATTGGATATTCGGTTCCCCAATAACCGCGTTCATTTTCAAATTTTGGATAGATCTGTTTCGTGTAAAGATTGCAGTATCCCATGTGCGCTCGCGACAGAACTTCTCCTGGCGTCGGATTGCGCAGATCGCCAATCATGGGATAAAAAACCGACTCAACCGGATAGCGGGAGCAGTTGTTGATTTTAATTTCAAATTTAAGTCCGCCATTGGTCAGTGTCACCGTGGCCGTGATTTTGATGTCCAGCGCGCCCGTGTGCTGGCTGACAACATGATCCCAGTAGAAAGAGATTCGTTGGGGATTGTCCTCCTGGCTGATGAGTGGGGCATTTTGCCTCACGCCAGCGATCCTGTGCATAAGGCGTTCTGGAAGAGGCGCAATCATCAAAAATGACTGGGCCAGATGCGCGCGCCCTTGAATCTGCCAAGTTGTTTTATGATCTGTGAACTGCACGAGCGCGCCGTTTGTGGCATCGAAGACGGCACACATTGCCTTGTTTTCGAGTCGGATAAGATTGCATGAATTGTTTTTTATCATGATGATGCTTTCTTGAGATGTATTAAGCAGGATTTGTGGGATGACAGGGAGATGACGGCTTGTTGATCTGATGCCGCTATTCGGCCCGGAATGAGCATATTGTGGGCGCTCAATTTGTATCCCGGATCCCCCCATGCCAGATTTCCCTTGGCACAGTTTTGTGAATTGCCGGTGATGCCGGTTTCGAGATTGCCAAGGAGGATGGTCATTTCGCCGCAAGCATCGCCCCAGGCAAGAAAGCAGACCGGCTTGAGCCAGTCGAGGTTATCCCAATTGATGCGGGCGGCGCCCCAAGAGAGATGATGCAGCGCCTTGACAATCGCAACGTATGTTTGGGGGCTCTGTATCGATTGCGTTGTCAGGTTCAATTCACGGAGGGTTCCCCATTCCGGAGTTTCCCAGATCCAACAGGGATGGAGTTTATGCTTGGCGAAAACCGGACCATCAAGGCATGTGATAAGGCTCTCCCAATGCGGGGAAGAGCGCAGGATTCGCCGGCGCTGATTAATGACAAGACCGCGCGCGCCGGCAGCTACCGACAATTTTGGCGATAGGAACGCGCATGAGGGCAAAGTCTCAGTCACAATGCTCTCTTCCAAATCGACATTGAGTTCGCGCCGCAACAATTCCGGCATTTGCGCGGCCAATCCGGTGAAAATGAAAGGCAACCCTTCTTTGATTCGCGTGCTGATCCATTGGATCACATCAGCAGACAGATTGGCAGGCGCGGGAAAGATGTAAGCATCGGCTTGTGTCATTGGCGCCCATTCACTGCGTGTAATGGAAAGGACAGGCAGACCATATTTCATGATCATTGCGCACCAGTCATCCATTTCCTCACCCTGGCTGTATGGGGTCGGGTGATCGAGTAAGTGCTCAAGCCCGGCGCGGTGATAAATCAGGCAAGGGCCTGATGGCGTGGGATTGCGCGACAGGTCCGCCGAACAAGCGTCGAGCATGCCGACCAGCCATGTCACAGTTTGTTCCGGCAAAAGCTCCTTTCGGCGGTTCATCCATGAAATATAACATCCGGCAGAGCGGCAGGGATCGCCTTCCGGCTTCAATACCGCGGCATGGCTGTAAGCCCATATTTCCCATGCCACCTTGCTTGGATATTGATGAATGCTGTCCCATGGCTCCCACGCGTCAAATGTCTCGACAAGGAACATGTGACGGGTGCGGGTTTCCGCCAGCATGGCGAGATTGACCAACACATTCGCGAGCTGGAATGTGAAGCCGCTGGACTGTTGCGGCCAATAATCCTGCCATGCCGAGCCCCATGTTTGCGTGATCCAGAGATCAAAATGGCCTTCACGCGCCAGTTGCTCAAGATCGAAGCCGTGCGACCGCCATTCTTCAACGGGCGATATTCCGGAGTTGTAACCGATTACAATAAAGCGGGGATTGTTGGACTTGATGCGGGCAAACAGGCTGGAAAAGGCGCTGGTCCAATCACGGCGGGCTGCCGGCTCCATGTAACGGGCGCGGCTGTTGCCCCGCACATAAGCAGGGCTGAAGATGGCGTCGCGCAACACGATGGCATCCAACCCAATCGCGGCAGCCAGATCACATAATTTATCGGCAAAATAGACAGCGAGGGTTGGATGCGGCTCGCGGCAGGCTGCCTCGTCGGAGCTCGTGATAACCGTGGCGCCAAAGTAGAAAAGATCAAAACGTGGATCAAACACTTCACGATGATCACGGAACCATTGGCTTGTGATGTAATATCGCGCTGTTTCCTTGATTTCCTCAGTGCGCCCGCTGAATCCCTCGCATGGATCCATGGTCATGGATTCAACGCCAATCATCATGAGTGCGACGTTGAAATTCTGGATACCATGGCGATCAGCTTCATGCTTTAATGCCGTAATCAGTTCAGCCAAACGGCGGTAGGACCAAGTCTCATAGACAGGCGGCATACACGTGGGGATGACATCGTCGAGGTTGCCATTCCAGCACAGAACAATGTCAAGCAACCAGCCTGCACATAGTGAAAGTCCATGGCGCGCGGTGGGATTTCTTTTCCACAATGGCTCAATGCGGTTGAAAAGTTCAGCCGCCTTCTCTTGGGGCTGTCCACCCTGAAACCAGCAGAGATCAATCTCCAACCAGCATTCTTTGTTCATGGTTTGGATATCCTGTTAATCCGTATCAATATCGGGTGTCACGCGTTCCACGCCTCGGTGACCAATCCGTCAGGCTCGTTCACGCGAACTGATTTCGATTCGCCGGGTTCGAGCCAGAAGTAATTGTCGTCGGGCAGGAAGGTGTCGAGGTGGCCATAGCGCAGTATGGCGGCCGCAACCGCGGGTAATGTGCCCGTGTTGGTCACCCGTGCCTGCATTTCGTGAACCTCAAGACGGAGCGTTGTTCTGGGCAGTATAAACAGACTGCCCTTCTCCGCCTCATAATTGACGAAGTAGAAGGTGCGGCTGGTCAAGGTGCTTTCTTTGATCACTTCGATGACGATAAACAACGGTGTGGCGCCGGTCTGTTGCGGTGTCAGCGAAAATTCGCCGAGTTGGCGCACCCGGTTAATCGCGCCCTTGCCGGAATACTCTTCAGCCTTGATGTGCCGGAGTTGGCCATCATAGGCGCGCACGTTAACACTCCAATGCGTCCCCTTAAGGCTGTCCGCATCGTCAAGCAGATATACAGGAAGTTTGAGCGCCTTGCCATTGTTATTCACGCTGTCGAACAACACGCAGGCATGCAGCGGGGCAAAGGCGTCCTGGAAAAAATAATGGCTTATCTTGGGGGCGCCGTACCAGTCGGCGCATGACCATGAGACGGCGGGCCAGTTGTCATTCATTTTGTAATACAGCGCGCCGGTACACTGCGGCCACCGTGTGCGGGCGCGTTCAATAGTATGACGTACCCCAACGGCTTGGGCCAGTTGCGAGCCAAGCACCACGTCCTTTATCGACGAGTTATTTGTGAAACAGCCCGAGTATTGCAGCAGGCGCGCCATATCCTCCATCCGGTTGAATACTGGGGTGTGATAGGCAAAGCTGCCGTGGGGCGGGGCAGGCCAGAGATCCTTTTCCTTGTCCGGAAGATAACGCATCACGGATTCATAAACGGGGCACGATGCCAATCCGAATTCGCCATAGAAAGGCGCCATCATCTTAAGATTATGGTCAAGGTGCTGTTTCTGCCACCAGCAATTATAGTTGTGTTCGCTGCCTCCCCAGGGCTCGCCACGATGGAACGGGCGTGTGCCGTCCAATTCGATGCTGTAGCGCCCCATCATGTCGATGGCCTCCCCAAAGGGCTTGTCGGATTCATTGCCGCCTGTATAGATGACGAGGGAAGGATGATTGCGCAGGCGCAGCATGTTCAGTCGAACGGTTTCCTCAAGCATTTCATAAGGCTGAAAATTGTGGCTGTTCCATGCCGTGGGCCATTCCTGCATGACCATGATCCCCTTGCGGTCGCACAAGTCATAAAAATCGTCGGTTTCCGGCATGCCCGCCCCCCATGCGCGGATTATCTGCACGTGCTGGCTGTCTGCGATGCTGAGGAAACGGTCGTAGCGGTCATGTGAGAAATCCATGTAAGAATCCATGGTGCACCAGCCGTTGCCTTTGACAAACATTGGTCGCCCGTTGATCACGAATGTCCAATTGTAGCGTCCGGGATTCGGACCGCCGGGGGAAGGCGCCATTTCAATTGTGCGTATGCCAAATGTGGTCTGCTTGAAATCGGCCGTCCCACTCCCATCGGGTAGAAATGAAAGAGACAGGCGGTAAAGGTTGGGTTCCCCGATATCATTCGGCCACCATAATTGTGGATTCGGGATGGTGAATCGCAGGCGCAGAGTTTTCGATTCCTCGACGCTCTTGACGTGAAAATAGAAATGATGCGCCCCGCCCTGAAAATTGTCAGGCTCCACGATTCCCACAAGTCTGCCTGACCAGTTTTTCGATGTTCCGGTCAGGTTGACCTTAAGATCCATCACGCCGCTCTCGGCGTTCCTGACGGCTATGAAGGGGTGCATGATGCGTATAGTTGGCGATGTTTCCACACGCACGTCACGCCATATGCCCAACGCCGGGATGTTGGAATAATGCCAGCCGTACACATTGTTGAACACCACGGTGCGCATCCAACCGACATTCAAACCTGTAAAGAAATGGTTTGGCCAGCCATGGCTGATTTCATGGGGTGCCGGATCGATGCGCACAATGAGCGTGTTTTCTTCCTTGAGAACACGGCTGACGTCATATTCAGGTCCGCCAAACATTCCTTCATGGCCGCCTAATTCATATCCGTTGAGCCAGACAGTGCACCGGATGGCAACGCCATCGAAGACAAGTTTCCAGCTCCCTGCGCTATTGGGGAGACGCCTGAATGTTTTTTTGAACCACCAGGTTTTAAAGCTTTTCATGCGGGCCGCCACATCCTGCGCGCCAATCGTGTGGTCAGGAAGCAGGCCCGCGCGTCTCAGCGCCCCGTGGACGCTTCCGGGCACGATTGCTGGAATGGCATCACGCCAGTCGCTGATGAGACGCGGGCATGGGTCTCCATCCTCGGCCATTTCCCATTCACCAGCCAGCGACAGTGATGCGGGTGCGCAGGCTTTTTCTCCAGTTCCGCCAAGCAGCTTCACATTGACAGGGCGCGAAGCCATGGGGGGCGGCCCAGCCTTGTAACTCGCGATGTCAATCTCGTCCAGCGAGCCTGCCGGTTTCAGCAGGAGCAGCATGGGATTATGGGAAGCCGATAAGTCAGCACAGTCTTCATCTTCATCAGGCTGGTCAAACACCCATAATCCCAGAGTCTGCTTGTCGGTTTTCCATTGCAGGGAAGAAGATTGTGTGATGGTGCGGAGTCCGCCGGATATTTTCACGTGGCTGATCCATCCGTCACAATCATAGGCTGGCATCATGGCGTGTTCCATGGCGACTGCAAGCGGGCCGGGCACGCGCGGCATATCATTTGATGCGGGTTTCACCTCCTGGCTGCAAACCATGCGCCCGTCCACGAGGAGCTTCACTGTTCCGCCATCGTAGCGCATGGCCAGATCGTGCCACTGGTCATCAGTGATATCGACAGGGGACTTTATTTCAAACGGATCATGCCATGATAAATGAGCGCTGAAGCAGCCGCTGCCCAAGTCGGAGTAGATTTCCCAGTGCGCAGAAGATTCCCGGGGTTCGCAGGAGACAAGGATGTTGCGATACCCCTTGCTTCCAAGCTTTGCCCTGCATTCGACGGTCAATGGGGTCTGGCTATAGGCGTCGCGGCCATCCGCCACAGCGGCATATTTGCCGGCATTGAGCGCGCACCGGCTTTTCTCCGCCTTCTGCTGCTTCGCACCCTTTGTTTTCATTGAACGACCCATGATTGATCCTTTCTTTGCCATTGGAATCTTAGTCCGATTGTCTTGAGATTTCATTGATGATGCCCTGTGCTTTTAATGCGGCGGCAGCATAATCCGAATCTTGGTAGAGAGCCATGGACTCCTTGAAATGGCGCTTGAGATCATCGAGACGCGGATCACTTGCATGATCGCGCTGCCGTTCACACCACAATTTATAGGCCACACTCAGTTTGTTTTGAGCCGCGCGCATCTTCCGAATGCGGTCCTTGATTGACTGTGCATCGGTGTGGCCAATTTTAATACGCTGGTATTCGCAGGGTCCCAGTGTCAGCCTTATGCCGGCTTCCATTTGACGCCGGTCCATGGTGCGCGCTGAAGCCTGCCCGTCCGCCCCCATGATGGTGACATCATATTTCCCTTCGATCAGTTTCTTGAATAATATGTCCGCTGTCTTTGGATTTGCCGTGGGATTAAATGCGTAAAAATTGCGTTCCGCTGATGAAGCCGCCTCTTGGAAACCTTCGAGCAGATCGAGGTTTAACACCATGATGTCGGGATCATTGCATTCGGCCATGGCTTCGAACAGGAGGTAATTCCACAGCGATATCTGCGACATGTAAATGGCGCGTCCCATGCCGCCATGATCGCCTCCACGCTCAGGCATGCAGAAATTTTCAATCGATATATAATCAGCAGGATTGTCGACAAGTTCCTTGCTCGTGATGGTTTCCCCATGAAAAACGGGCGGAAAAAACCAGAAGCTGTTCAACCGCATTGTGTTGAACAGGCGCATGAGGAGTTGAATGGGCGCGCGCGGATTGTCTCCCCTGAGCATGACCGTCATGGGCAGGTATGCCTCAATCGTTTCCCATGGAGCGGCGCCAAGATAACTGACATATGCCTGGAAGAGTCCCGCATTTTTCAGTATTTTGTCCTTCGGATCCGTCTCAAGCGCGCTTTCATACCAGAATGTCGCGCGCAGAAGGCTGTTGAGGAAATCGCGTGAATAATGCAGAAACTTCCCGTCACCGGTCAGCTCGTATATTTTCTGTCCCGCAGCAATCCCGTAACTGTTTCCGAATATCTCGGTGATCGGGAAATCAACCGGATCGGTGTAAGTGATTTCATAGTGCGTATTTTTCACGGAGTAAGTCATGTTGCCGGATAGCAAGGTATCCAGCGACCTTTTGGCTTCTTCCAGGAATGTAGTGTCGCCCGTCATTTCGTAGGCCTTTGCCATCAGCCATGCATAAGAGCCGTTCTGCCACGGCTCATAGACGATGCCCAGCTCTTTGACATCCTGCTGGATGACGTTCTGTTTTGAATATGGATCGAACCACTGGGAAAAAACGTAATTTACATTGTGCGCCAGCTCGATTTCAGCGGGAATGGCCATAAGAAAGTGGCCGGCCACGGCAGGATTAAAATCTTCGGGGGCGAGGATGTCGTGGAGTTTGAGCGTCTCGATGGCGAATGTGTAATGTTGCCAAGGCATTTCAAACTCGCCTATCTTGTTAAACTGCCTGATGCCATAACGTATCATCCGTGCTTTGGGATCATAGAACAGGGGATACCCGGTTGCTTTGCGGCGCAGGAATTCCCGCTGCGCGGGATCGCTATCAAGGCGTTCGATGGCAGCCCATGGCGCCACATAGTTGTTGCAGGTGGAGAAGTCGTATAAATCAGTTGCTCTCTTGCGGAACAGGGCGGGGTAGGCGCCTGATTTGAGAGCATAATCGGGGCTGATGCGAATGACACTCACCGGCGTGGTCAAACCATCATCCCAAGGCGGCGCCACTTCGACATCATCCCATACAGCGCCAGGATTGCCCCCTGTATCCTTGACCATGAGATTGCTGATCATCTTTTTCGCGAAGTATGTCCAATTGGTCGGCCCACCCTTGTGATTGACGGGCAAGGACGAGTGAGCAGGATGGCAACCGCCAAATACATCAACCATCCGGTCGAGAGCCTGAAGACGAGTGGGTTTTTCAGGCCGACTGGCCGCATACAAATAATACTCCGCCATGACACGATCACCGGAGGGAACCGGGTTGCTTGTAATTTCCAAGGCCCACAGTCCGAGTCCCGACCTGCCATCACGTTGCGCTGACTGCACGCGATATGCCCGGTTGAAGCGGTTCTTGCCCATCCAGGTAAGTTGTGACATCTGCGCGAAGAAAGCTGCCTCTTTGCCATCGATCCAGATATACGCGGCGGGGAAACCGTTGGCCCATCCATTCACGTCGGCTCCGGTGTAAATATTGCCCGGTCCTTGGTTGACGGCCGCATCCACAGACGGCCTGTTCATCCACAACACAGCAGATGGCTGGGGAGTATTTATGGATAAAGGCGAGGTCAAATGGCATGTGACTGTAACATGAATGAGCGGATTGCCGCTCATTGCTTCAACAAGCGCATCCCATTTGTACCCCAAGCGTTCATGCTGCCCGTAGAGCATAACCGCTACACGTGTCGTGTTGTTTTCAACAACTGTGTGCGATCGGGGATACAGGTCGAAATTCGGTCCGCTGAGCAGAGGCCCGCCACCGTCAAACAAGGGTTCCCATCGATCATGGTTGCGGATGAATGTGTATAGTCCGAGCCCTTGGGTTGTTGAATCTGCCGCGATCCCGGTTTGCGCAAGGGAATGACTCGTGCAGGATTGCAGGAAGACGACCTTGTGAAGCTCGTTGGCTATTTCAATGCATTCTGCTGATACCTTGAGCCAGGGCTTCGCCTGCGGGTGAACATGTTGCATCATGATCATAACCGTCCAGAAACATAATGTCAGCAATGGATGCCGATGATACACGGTAAGCGCTGTGTGACAGATTCTCAAATTCCCGACAACCCCGACAGTTTGATGCCTTCGACGTAATATCGCTGGTTGAAGAGAAAAATGACGATGATCGGGATGAGCATCATGACAGACCCGGCCATGAGCAGCGGCCAATCGGTGCCATGCATGCCCTGGAATGTGGAAAGACCGACCATTACGGTGCGCATCTGTTCGCTGTTTGTGATGATCAGCGGCCAGAGAAAATCCTTCCACACACCAAGGAAGACAAACGTGGTGAGCGTGGCGAGCGCGGCCTTTGACAGGGGCAGGCAAATGCGATAATAAATTTTGAACAGCGATGCGCCGTCGATTTTTGCGGCTTCCTCAAGCTCCACCGGTAATCCCATGAAAAATTGACGAAGCATGAATGTGCCATATGCTGAGAACATGCCCGGCACAATCAGGGCGAAATAGGAATCGACGCCGATGACCTTGCCGAAATACTGGTTGCAGATGTAGATCTCGGCGTCACTTATCCTGCCAAGCCAACTGATCAGTATGAAGACAGGGATCATCGTGACAGCGCCCGGAATCATCATCGTGGCGAGATAACCGAAAAACAGTTTGTCCCGGAGTGGGAAGTTCAGACGGGCGAATGAGTATGCCGCAAGCGAGCTTGTGATGATCTGTCCCGCCGTCACAAAGGCAACAATCAGGACGGTGTTCAACACAAACCGCCCGAATGGCAGCGCTTTCCATGCGGAAATATAGTTCGACCAAACGATGGGCGAGGGGATGAGCTGTTCAAAGAAGCCGGACTGGGCAAACACCTTGGACGCATGCGTCAATGATGTTGCCAGCATCCACAGAAAAGGCAGTGTCATTGCGATGCCAACAACGGCAAGTATGACATACGTTGCGGTGTGACCAATGATTTTCATGAGAATTCGGTAATGAATTCTTCTGTGAAGGGGGGGCTGTTTGGTCTGATCAAGCATTGTTCGTAAGCTCAGTAATAATGTACCCTGCGTCCTCCGAACTTCCAATTGAGCAGCGTCGCCGCGAAGACAAAGATGAAGAGTATCCATGCCAGCGCCGAAGCGTAGCCCATGTAATATTGCTCAAAGGCCTTTTGGTAGATGTAGTAGGCGATGGTGGTGCTTGAACCGGCCGGGCCGCCGCGCGTGAGAACATAAAGGGAATCGAAACCGCCCTGGAATGCGCCAATCAGGCTCATTGTGACGATGAAGAATGTTGTTGAGGAGAGCATGGGCCAGGTGATGTTGCGGAACTTCTGCCAGTTGGAAGCGCCGTCGATGTCAGCAGCTTCGTAAAGATGCGGGGGAATGCCCTGAAGTCCCGCAAGGTAAAGCAGCATATTGTAGCCGCCAATAGAGGTCCAGAATCCCATGAAAATAAGGGCGGGCTTGACCCACAGCGGTGAGCCAAGCCAGTTGGGGCCATTGATGCCAACCACGGAGAGAAGCTGGTTGAGGAGGCCAAAATCAGGATTCAGCAGCCAGCGCCACAACTGGTACATCGCGACCCCGGCTGCGATTGTGGGAATGAAATACAGCGCCCGGAAAAAGTTGATGCCCCGCAGCTTGGTGTTCATCACAAGGGCAAGTGCCAGAGATCCGAACATGCTGAGAGGGATGCCAATCATGAAAAAGAAGGTGTTCCACAAGTATTGCCAGAACCGGGGATCGTTCGCGTGCAGGTGATTCCAGAAACATAGCCAGTCCGTGAGCCCGGTCATATTGTCTGTCCGGAGTTTCAGGCCAATGATGGAGGTGAAATTCCTCAGGCCGATAAATTCCGAGTTTTGCGAGTTGAAAATATCCCAGTTGGTGAAACTCAGCAGCAGTGAAGCCGCGACAGGAAGCAGTGTGAAAGCAAGAAAGCCAGCCAGGTTGGGCATGATGAATAGATAACCGCATAACGCCTCTTTGGTCTTGCGCGAGAACATGGGCCTGTCTATGGTTCCTCCGAGAGAAGCTGGTTGATATTGTCAGTCATGTTGTCACACGCCTGCTCGGCGGTCTGTGTGTTCACGTAGACGAATTCAAGCTCGCGTCCGATGATGTCCATCATCTCGGCAATGCGCGGGTGTTTCGGAAACGCGTAACCATAAGGCAGGGCATCGATGAATGCATGATCATTCTTTGGTGGTTGTGTGGGATCCAGAAAGACGGCTGACTCGGTGAGCGATTTGAGCGCCGGCATGAAAACACCCCGGCGCGTGAACGCCGTCATGCCTTTTTCACCGGCAAGATACTTTGCCAATTCCCATGCTTGTTTTGGATGGCGGGTTTCACGCGGTATGCAGAAACCGAGTCCGACGATGAGTGATGCCCGTTGTTTGCCCTTTGGCAAGGGCGCAACGTCCCACTGGAAATTCTTTATCTGGCGGAAGCGGGGCAGCACATAGCGCCCTGTCGGGATCATTGCCAGTTTGCCGTTAAGAAACATCTGTTCGGGATCCATGCCGCTCAACAGACTGGCAACTTGTGAACTGGGTGAGACGTGGTATTTGTTGGTCAAGTCGGTGTAGAAACGCAGTGCCTCTTTGGCTTCGGGAGTGTTCAACAGGCAGCGTTTCCCGTCAGTGGTGAGCATGTCACCGCCATTCTGCCATACCATCTCCATCCAGTCGCGGACACAATATCCGAACTGGGTATAACGGCCCTGCGCATCCTGTTTGGTGAGCTTCTGCGCCGCATTGAGCAGAGCCTGCCAATCCCATGACTCGTCAGGATATGACACGCCCGCCTTATCGAACAGATCCTGATTGTAATAGAGCACGAATGTGCCGGAATCAGCGGGCAAGCCATAAAGCCTGCCTTCCCACCGGAAGGCGTCAATAATAACAGGATAAAAGTTGGTGATCGCGAACTCGTGATCTTCCGCTACGTACGGATCGAGGTCAAGGAGGGCGTTGCGCGCGGCGAAACCCGCAAAGCGTTCCGGCTGCATGTAAAACACATCGGGCGGAGTGCCCGCCGCGATCATTGAAAGAATCTTGCCGTAATAGTCCGAACCGCCGGCTGTGAAAATATACTCAATCTTAATGTTGCTGCGCGTGCGTTCGAACTCGGCCAAGATGTCCTTGGTGATTTGTATCTCCTCGGGCACGAGGCCCCAGGTGACATAACGCAGAATGACCCGATCGTCCGAGGGGCGTGTTATTCTGATGCAGCTTGGCAACAGGCACAAGAGCGCCGCCACAGCGGCGCAAGATATGGCCTTGGGCAAGATCACCAGATTGTGTAACCGCCATCGATGACGATATCCGTGCCAGTCATGAAACTTGAGGCATCGGACGAAAGATAGAGCGCCAGACCGTCGAGGTCCTGTGGAACGCCGATGCGCTCCAAGGGTGTGTCGCGGCGGATGCCGTCCACCAGTTCCGGCATTTCAAAGATGCCCCGGGTCATTTCTGTTGCCATGTAACCAGGGCTGATGCAGTTCACTCTGACATTGTGCCGCGCCCAGAACGCGGCAAGCGCGCGCGTCAACTGCCTGACGCCAGCCTTTGCGGCACAATAGGCTGGAATGGCTGTCTGCCTGGTCTCGGGCACATACTCGGGCGGGAAGCGATTCACGATGCCCGCCGACATTGATGCCATGTTGATGATGCTGCCCCTCTTGCGGGCAATCATGTGCCTTGCCTGGGCCATGCAACAATAATAGACCCCGCTGAGATCAATGCCGATGACTCTTCTCCATATCTGCTCAGGTGTCGTGTCATCGGGCGCGCCATCGGAAACACCTGCCGCGTTGACGGCAATATCCAGTCCTCCCATGTCTTCGTGGATCGCGCTGATAACCGCGGCAACATTCACATGATCGGAGACGTCGATCTGAAACGCGCTCGCATGCCCTCCAGATTTCACAATATCTTCGGCTGTGCGTGCGGCGCCATCAATGTTAATATCAGCAATGGCTACTTTTGCGCCTGCCCCTGCAAGTGTCCGCGCAATCTGGCGGCTCAAGCCCGATGCTCCGCCCGTTACTACGGCGATGCGGCCTGACAAATTGAATATATCGAAGCTCATTTAATTGCTCCCATGAAAAAACGGACCAGAATCATGCCTTGAGCCCTGTCATTGTTATTCCCTCGACAAAATATCGCTGAGAAAAGAAAAAGACAACGATCAGCGGAATGATCACGATGGCCGACGCCGCCATCATCAGCTCCCATTGAACGCCCCGAACACCGATTGTCTTGGATAAAAAGCAGAAAAGCGCAAGGGGCAGTGTGTATAGTTGTTGATCGTGAACGAACAGGAGAGGCGTCCACAAATCATTCCATGATCCCATGAATGTGAAGACGATGACAGTGAGAATTGCCGGCTTGGACAATGCCACAAACACGCGGAAGATGATGGCCCATTCGGAAGCCCCGTCGATCCTGGCCGAATCCACATAATCCTGGGGGATTGAGGCAAAAAACTGCCGCAGAAGGAAGATCGCGAACACATTGACGCCAAGCCACGCAGGCACAAACATCGGGTAAAGCGTGTTGATCCATCCGAAGGACACATACATCCTGAAGACAGGTATCACAGTCACCTGCGCCGGCAGCATCATCGTGGAAAGCAGCAGTATGAAAAACGCCTCTTTGCCTTTTGCCCGCAATCTTGCGAAAGCATAGGCAGCCATCGCGGAGGAGAGGAATGTGCCCGTAATTGCCAGGATCACAACAACAAGCGAGTTGCGCAGATACAGGGCGAAATCAAATGAGGTCAGCGCCTCCACATAGTTGCTCCACATGGGTTTCTGGGGAAGCCAGACTGGCGGCTCCCGATAAACTTCCGTGAAGGTTTTCAATGAGGTGAGAATCATCCAAGCCAGCGGAATCAGCATGAGCAACGCCCCTGAGGAAAGGCATGCGTGCGCTACTACGGATCGGAAGTGTTGTTTCATGCTTTGTCCTGGAATACCCATAAGTGTTTCAGCGAGAAGTTGAGCAGGGTCAGGACAAGAATCAGGAAGAAGAGAAACCACGCCATCGCCGATGCGAGACCCATGTGAAAGTATGTGAAGGCGGTGTCGTAAAGATTAAGCACATAAAAGAGCGTGGCGCGCGCGGGTCCTCCCACGACGCCAGGCCCCGCCAATCCGGTAAAGCGGCGGAATGCTCCCGCCCCGTCAATCTCCGCAGATTCGTAAAGCGCCCGAGGGATGCCCTGAAGGCCGGCGAGGAAGATAAGCATTGTTCCCCCGAAACTCCATGCGGCCATGATAACAAGCGCCGGCAGAGCCCAAGTGGTTGAATTCAGCCATGCCGGTCCTTCAATGCCCGCCGCAGCCAGCATGCGGTTCAGGATGCCATATTTGGGATTAAATATCCAGATCCAGATGATTGCGGACGCTGTCGCTGGCAGGATTGCTGGCAAAAAATATACCGTGCGGTAAAATCCGATGGCGCGCACGCGCAGGTCAAGCAGGAGCGCCGCCAGCAAGGCGCTGCAAAGGTTCAAAGGCACATACATCAGCGCATAAAGAAGTGTGACCTTTAGCGATATCCAGAAGGTTGGCTCGAATTGAAACAGAAACAGATAGTTCCGCAACCCGATGAATTGTGGCGGGCTGACAGCATCATATTTAGTGAATGATAAATACAGGCTGGCCAGCATGGGGCCGGCAGTCAGTATCAGAAATCCAGCCAGGGCCGGGGTCACAAGCGTCCAGAACCACAGTGTTTCGTGCCGCATGGTGGGCGAACGCATCAATTCTGTTTAATATCCTTTCCGAGTGTGGGGATGAATGTGTTTACGGCCTCCGAGGCGCGGCGGGCAGTCATGGCGGGCGTCTGTTTGTCCAGCAGCATTAGATCAATCTCAGGCTGGATAACCTTGAGCATGATCTCCACGAAATCCGGCTGGCGGGGCAGTGTGCGTCCGAGTTCCAACGCTTCGTAAACAATCTCGGTGTGCTGCGGATCCTGTGGCCTTTCGCCAGGCTTCCCGGCAAGCACTGTCTCTTTGGCGATTGATTTGCGCACCGGCAGATAACCTTGTTGCGCATGGCGCCGGATGCTTTCCTTCGACACGAGGAATTTAAGAAATTCCCATGCCTCATCCTTGTGCGGGGATGTTTTTGCGATTCCCATAGCGTCGATCGCGTACTCGCCTCCCTGCGCCTTGGGGCCGCGCGGCAGCACCTGGATGTCCCAGTGAAGACCCTCGATTTTCCTGTAGACAACCCATAACGCGGCATGTCCGCCATAATCCATGGCGACGATTCCGCTGGCGAACTCCGGCGGAATCGGGCCGTATCCGGGCGGCGGGGAAACCTTGTAACGATATATCTTGTCGCGGTAGAACGTCAGCCCTTTGACAGCTTCAGGTGTGTCCAGCGTGCAGCGTGCAAGGTCGGGCGTGAAAAATGTTCCGCCGGCCTGCTCGACGAAGATGCCCCATTCGCCCCACCATCCCCCTGCGATGTTGCTGCCCCATTGCGTGACTTTTCCAGATGCATCCTTCAGTGTCAGGGTTTTCGCGGCTTTGATGTAATCATCCCATGTCCACTGCCTTGTGGGATAGGGCAACCCGGCCTTGTCGAACAGATTCTTGTTATAGTAGAGAAGATCGACCGTGAAATATCGCGGCATGTAATAGTATCGCCCCTGGTGTCTGCATCCCTCGATAAGTTGCGGGTAAAAATCAGCCAGTTCCATTTCCGCCGAATCGCTCTCGACATATGAAGTGATATCCGCAAGCGAGGATAGCATGTATGGGGCGAAGACATCGCTGCACCAGAAGACGTCCGGCGCCTGGCCTGCCGCCGAGAGAGTTTTGAGTTTTGTATGGTACTGCCCTCCCGCCACCCACATGATATCCACGCGGATGGCGGGATGAGCCTGCTCGAATATCCGCACGAGTTCCTCGAGCATTGGCTTGTTCACGGCGTCGTTTGAAAGCATCCACGTGAGAGTTGTCTTGTGGTTGTCGTTGTGAGCGCCGTGTGAAAGCGCAAATGCCGCGATAGCGGATATCGCGATGATCACGATACCGCATGTCTGAAGCAGCGGCCTTGTAAATTTCACTTTCAGTCTGCGGGGGCGGTTTCTTGAGATAATGATATTCCGGTCGAAATGAATGCGGAAATTCACTTTCGGCCAGCCATGTAACATAAAACCATGTTTATATGATCATGAATCGTCAAGAACAAAAATCATGTTTGGGCATATTTTATTCAGGAGCGCGCATCGTCTTCGTTCATACTGTCAATATGATTGTCGATATTGGCTTTATTGCGTTAATCCATGTTTTTGAACTGAAATAATGACTAATAAGCATATCTTTATTGTTTTTTCTCTTGACACCGGATTTCTCTTCCTGCAATAAAGGCGCCAAGAATCAATTATAAAATCCGATTTTGCCATGCCGTTTTTAGTCAAAAGGATGGTGGCATCACGGAATTCAGAGGTCATGAATCTATGAGTCAATTGCGGTTTTGCCTGATTGGCACGGGAAGGGCTGGTCTGGTGCATGCTTGGAATCTCGGGGCAAGAATCAAACGGGGTGAACTTGTCGCGTTATGCGATGCAAATCCGGAGGCGCTGACTAATGCGGCGAGGGAGTTGAACGTCACCCGGCTCTATAACGATTATCGCCAAGCGGTGCGCGATCCTGAAGTGGATGCGGTCATCATTGTGACGCCGACCTTCCTGCACTGCGAGATTGCCAGTGAAGCCGCCCGTAACAACAAGCATATTTTTCTCGAAAAGCCGATGGCGATCACTGTCAAGGAATGCCGGACGATCATGGATGCCGTCAATCAAAACGGCGTCAAGTTGCAGATCGGCTTCATGAGACGATTTGACGAGGGATTTCTTCAGGCGAAGGAAAAGCTCGAGTCTGGCCAGCTGGGGAGTATCACCACGATCAAGTCCACGGGACGCGGTCCCGGTCTGCCTCCGTCTTGGAGCCATGACATATCGAAAAGCAACGGTCTGCTTGCCGAGGTCAACAGCCACGATTTCGATTCTGTGCGCTGGCTCGTGGGCGCCGATCTTAAACGCGTTTATGCCGAAGCGGATAACTACAAATGCGCTGATCTGCAAAACCAATACCCTGATTTCTACGACAATGTGCTTGTGAATCTGCGGTTCAAAAACGGGGTGATCGGCTCCATCGACGGCGCCTGCCCTTGCGGTTATGGCTATGACGCGCGCACCGAGATACTCTGCACAGGCGGTGTGATCATGATCGGCAGCATTGAAAACGACGGTGTCTCCACGGTGACAATTGATGGGGGCGTCATCAGGAACGCCCATCGCAGTTGGCGCAACCGTTTCAAGGATGCCTACCTTGCGGAACTGGAACATTTCATCGATTGTGTGCTTAACGACCGGACCCCGAGAGTTACGGGACTGGATGGCCTTCAGGCCGTGAACGCTGTTGTGGCGGCCAACCAATCCATACGGCTTGGCCAACCAGTCGTTTTGCCTGATGTGCAGTAAAGGAACAACGTTCATGATAGCAGCAACCATATCAAGCGATTGCGATTTCCGGGTAGAGGATGTTTCCGTTCCCGGTATTGCCGACAACGAAATACTGCTCAAGGTGCGGGCCGCATCGATCTGCGGCACTGACACCAAGATCATCAACAATGGCCACGGGAAACTGGCTCCGGGCCGGAAGATTATCCTCGGCCATGAATTCGTTGGCGTCATCGAACAATGCGGACGCGACATTGATTGTTTCAAAGTCGGTCAAAGGGTGGGTGTCGCGCCAAACATCGGTTGTGGGCAGTGTGAAGAGTGCATACGGGGGCTCGCCAACATGTGCCCACACTATTCCGCTTTTGGCATCGACATGGATGGCGGTCACACGGAATTCGTGCGTATTCCTTCTGCCGCGATCATGCAGGGCAATGTCGTGGAACTGCCTGAGCATGTCAGTTTCGAGGAGGCGGCTCTCGCGGAACCTTTCTCATGCGTGCTGAATGGCCAGCGCGGACTGCGCATCGAAGCCGGCGACACTGTGCTTGTCTGCGGCGCCGGCCCGATTGGCATCATGCACATCATGCTGGCCGGTGTTTCGGGCGCCGCCAACATCATTGCCGCGGATATCAATGACGCACGCCTTGAGATGGCCCGAATGGCAGGCGCCAACATCACATGTAATTCCATGAAAGGGAATCTGCGCGACGTTGTGATGTCCCATACCAAAAACCGCGGGGCCAACGCCATCATCACCGCCTGCCCGGTTCCGGAAGCGCAGGAGCAGTCGCTGGAGATGGCAGCGCCATATGGGCGCATCTGCTTCTTTGGCGGTCTGAAAAAGGACAGCCCATTCATCAGGATCAATTCGAATCTCATTCATTACCGCAATCTTGTCATTACCGGGTCAACGGGCGGTTCGCCTCATGATTATCGCCGCGCGCTGGCGCTGATCGCATCGGGGAGAATTTCGCCCCGAGCCGTCATTTCGCAAACCTATGATATCAGCCAAATCGCTGACGCATACAAGGCGGCGCAAAATCCGAGCAACCTGAAAATTGTTCTATGCAACAATTGAACGACAGGAAATCAAACAAAGGCCACATGCCATGTCTGACATGTTTCTGATCGGAATAGACATAGGGACCCAGGGTACGAAAGGCGTTCTTTTTACGGCGGCGGGTGTGTGTCTGGCTTCGGCTTTCTGCCCGTCCAGACTGTTCAAACCGTCGCAGGGTGTTGTCGAGGAAGATCCCGAGCGGCAATTGGATTCTGTCTGCCAAGTCATCAGGCAATGTCTTCGGAAGGCAAAAGTTGATCCCGCTCATGTGGCGGCGCTTTCCATCGATGGGCAGATGGCCGGGGTCATAGGTATGCGGCAGGATGGGATGAATGCCACGCCTTATGATTCGTGGCTCGACACACGATGTGCGCCCTATATAAAGAAAATGCAGGCCAGCGCGGGTGAGGAAATTCTTCTCAAGACCGGCTGTTCCCCAAGCTTCAACCACGGTCCCAGGATTCTCTGGTGGATGAACGAACGCAAAACGATTTTTAGGGAGATCAAATCGTTTGTCATGCCGGGAGCCTATGCCGCGATGAGGCTGTGCGGTCTTGACGCCTCTTCGGCATACATTGACAAGACATATCTGCACTTCACCGGATTTGCCGACAATCGCAACAGCACATGGGATGAGGCGTTATGCCGGTTATTTGGCCTGGATTCCAGAAAACTCCCGCGGATTGCCAACTCACATGATGTTGTGGGCGAGATTGTGCCTTCCATGGCGCGCCGATGCGGCCTGAAAGCTCATACCCCCGTCGTGGCGGGATGTGGCGATACTGCCGCAAGTTTTCTCTCCTGTGGGGCGACGATGAAAGGCATATGTGTCGATGTGGCAGGCACAGCCTCTGTGTTTTCCGCCACGACGGACGAGTTCCGATCAGACACCTTCCATCAGACCATGGCATGCGGTCAATCGGCAACACCGGGGCTGTGGCATCCCTATGCATATATCAATGGCGGGGGGATGGATGTGGAGTGGTTCCGTGAAGTGCTTGGCGGCAAAGTCAGGCAGTCGAAGGAACAAGGAATCGACTTTGACCATCTCAACAAGCTTGCCGCCAATCTCCCGGCGCATGAATCGATTCCGCTATTCATTCCCCATCTTGGCGGACGGGTTTGTCCTCCGCAACCTGATCTCCAAGGCGCTTTTGTGGGCCTGAACTGGAGCCACAAGACAGCGCATCTGTACAAGGCGATTCTTGAGTCCGTCGCGCTTGAATACAAAGTCTACAGAAACGCTCTGGATGCGATGTATCCCGGTTTTCGCCCAAGGGAAATTCGCGTTACTGGCGGCGGCAGTCAGAGCGCGTTGTGGAATCAGATCAAGGCCGATGTTCTTCAAATACCCACGGTACAAGTCACTCACACTGAAGGCGCTCCGCTTGGCTCAGCCATTCTCGCCGGTTTTGGCGTCGGGATTTTCAACAACTTGACACAAATCACCAAGTCTTGGATCAAGCTCGGTAAAAGCCATAAACCATCCGGGAATATGGCCGCTCATTACCGGCGGCGTTTTGATGTGTATGATCATCTTCTTCGACAATTAGACTCGCTTGAGTTATAACAGGGAGGTTCCATGAGCACCAACATCCTCGAAACCAACGCCGGATCAAATATCTATCCGCCAGCCAAGGCGCCCACGATTTACTTCATTGGTGTGACAACAGGAAAATCATCCATTATGAGGGTCTTTCCTGAATGGGCAGCCTATCTTGGCCTGAAGGATGCCGTCATCAAGGGCGTTGATTTCAAACCACATGACGAACCGGCGGGATACCGTGTGATCGTTGAGCATATCAAGGCTGACGAACTCTCACTCGGCGCGCTTGTCACAACCCACAAGATTGACCTTCTCAAGGCATGCCGTGATATGTTCGACGTTCTCGATCCGCATGCGCAACTCACGGGTGAGATCAGTTGCATCTCAAAACGTTTTGGAAAGCTTATTGGTCATGCGAAGGATCCCATCACCAGCGGGTTTGCGCTGGATGCTTTCCTGCCCTTGAACTATTGGGAAAAAACGGGCGCCGACATGTTTGTCATTGGCGCCGGCGGCTCCACGACCGCTCTAACCTGCCATCTGATCGGGAAGGATATGAACGGCGGCGTGCCCGGAAAGATCTATATCTCCAACCGCAGTCTGCCACGATTGCAGGAGCTTGAAAGTCTTCACAACAAAATTCCTCACAAGATCGAATTCGAGTATCACCACGCACCGAGACCCGATCAGAACGATGCCATCATGGCCAGACTCAAACCATACTCGCTCGTCATCAACGCCACCGGGCTGGGCAAGGATGCGCCCGGTTCGCCGCTCACTGGCAACTCGCTGTTTCCGATGAACGGCATCGCGTGGGATTTCAATTATCGCGGCGACCTCGTTTTTATTGATCAGGCGCAAGCGCAACAGGCGTCGCGCAATCTCACCATTAAGGATGGCTGGATATACTTCATCCATGGATGGACGCGCGTTGTGGCCGAAGTCTTCAACATCGATATTCCGGTCAAAGGCCCGCGCTTCAACGATTTGTCTGAAATAGCCAAAAATGGGAGATAGGGAAGGAGACAATCATAGATGATGGAAAATCCCGCACTCTGCATGCCGTTCGGCGTGGATATCGACCTTATCAAAGGCGCGATGGGCGATCCCGACAGGGTGATCGTCCGCAAAGCTTCGAACATGATAGGCATGTATGCGGATGAAGCCGCACTGTCACGCTTGATCGAACATGGCGATCCTGTGCACTACGAAGTTTTTGAGAAAGCGATTCCCGATGTGGAGGGTCACCTGATCATATGTATCAGCAAACTTTATCCGGGAAAAGTGGGCGAAGAATACTACATGACCAAAGGGCATTACCATATGGTTGCCGGCACGGCCGAAATTTACCTGGGTGTCGCAGGTCAGGGATTCATGCTAATGAAAACCTCAGACGGTAAGTGTGTTGCCGAACCCATCAGGCATGGGCGGATGGTCTATGTGCCCCCTTACTGGGCGCACCGTTCCATCAATACTGACGATGTTCCTCTGGTTTCCTTCTGCGTCTATCCCGGCGGAGCCGGCCATAATTATGGCGACATTGAGAAGGAAGGCTTTCCGAAACGCATTTTCAATAAACATGGAGTTCCTGTCACCCAGTGATTGCAGCCGGCCATGAATAAGATACTCATCACACCCCGCTCGCTGACAAAGGCAGGTCATCCAGCGCTGAAACGGCTAAATGAGGCCGGATTCGGCCTTGTCTTTTGTTCACCGGGCCAGAGCCCGGGCGTTCAGGAACTAACGGGACTGATACCAGGTTGCGCGGGATGGCTTGCCGGGGTCGAGACTATTCCATCCGCTGTATTTGACGCGGCTGATTGTCTGAGAGTGATCAGCCGCAATGGCACGGGGATTGACAACATCGACCTCGCCGCTGCGCAGGCGCACAATGTCGCCATTTGTCGCGCTGAAGGAGCCAATGCCCGTGGAGTGGCGGAACTTGCCATCGCTCTGATCATGAGCCTTGCCCGTTCCATTCCGTTTCATGATGCGGCGCTGAAGCGGGAGGTTTGGGATCGGCGGATTGGCGTGGAGATTCGGGGTCGCACACTTGGTGTCATTGGATGCGGCAAAATCGGCAGGGAAGCGGCCCGTCTTGCCATTTTGCTGGGGATGAAGGTGCTTGGTTATGACATTGCCGCTGATCCCGCATTCATTCCGCCGACAGATTTTATGTATGCCGATCTCGACAGGCTTCTTTCGGAGTCGGATGTGATCACCCTGCACTGCGCCGCACAAGCGGGGAATAGACCTCTGATAGACAGAAACGCGATCGGGAAAATGAAAACGGGCGTGTATATCATCAACACGGCGCGCGCCAGTCTGCTCAACGAGCATGATGTTCTGGAGGGCTTGGTCTCAGGAAAAATCGCGGGTGTGGCCGCAGACGTCCATATGAAGGAGCCGCCCGACGATTACTCGCTTGTGAAACATGACCGCGTCATAGCTCTGCCCCATCTTGGGGGTTACTCACACGAGAGCGTCGCCCGCGCAACAGAAGAGGCTGTGGACAACCTTCTGCGCGTGTTACGCTGATTGACAGTAAAAGGAGTCGCGAAAGAATGGATAATGTGCTCACTGAAATAGGAAGACACCGGGTGATACCGGTTGTTGAGGCGCCAAACGTCGAAGTCTCGTTGCCGCTCGCGGACGCGTTGATTCAGGGCGAATTGCCCGTCATTGAGGTCACATTTCGGACAAGGGCGGCGCGTGAGGTCATATCCAGGATCGCTCGCGAACGACCGGAAATGATCCTTGGAGCTGGCACGATTCTCTCTGTCGAGGAGTTGGTTGCCGCATGGGACAACGGGGCAAAATTCGGTGTCGCGCCAGGATTTAATCCGGATGTTGTGGCAAAGGCAGCCGAACTGGGCATGCCATTTATGCCGGGAGTCGCGACGCCAACGGATATCGAAAGCGCTCTCAGGCTGGACTGTAAATTGTTGAAATTGTTCCCTGCCGAGGCTCTTGGCGGCGTCGCATACTTGCGCGCCATCGCGGCTCCGTATCGCCATCGGGGAGTCAAATTCATGCCTTCAGGCGGTTTGAATATCAGCAATGTCGCATCATGGCTGGCAATGGATTGCGTCTTCTGCGCGGGCGGGACATGGATTGCCGGCAAGGATGCCGTTTCAGCGGGACGATGGGATGAAATTACAGAAAACTGCCGGGCGTTGAAAAAGGTGTTGGGATGACCCCTGTGCAGAATGAAAACAAAACCATATCATACAGGCCAATGATTCACGTCATAAAAGAACCCTTGGGCAACAGGACACTTTCTTCATGGATTAACGGCGCCAATGAGAGCGAAGGCGTGCGTCTTGCCTGGCTTGGCCAGGCGGGATTTGCCATCAGGAGCGGTGGGCGATGCATCATCATTGATCCTTACCTTTCCGATACGCTCGCGGAAAAATACAAGGGGAAAGAATTTCCCCATATCAGGATGATGCCCGCGCCGGTCATGGCGCGGGACATCAGGCGCGTGGATGCCGTTTTATGCACTCACCGGCATACGGATCATATGGATCCCGGCACGCTGCCTGTTTTAGCCCGCAATGGTTGTGCCGCGTTTGTTTTTCCGCACGCAGAAGAAACACGCGCAGCCGAAATGGGATTTGCCGCAAGTTGCATGCGTCCGGTCAACGCTGGCGATGTCATCAGGCTTAATGACCATTTCGAGATCAAGGCCTTGCCCGCGGCGCATGAGCAGATCACGGTCAATGAACAGGGTGAGCATCATTGCCTTGGTTATATCATACGGGCGGGCGGTGTAGTTGTCTATCATTCCGGAGACTGCGCTCCTTTCGATGATCTGGCCGCTTTGTTAAGGCTTGAACAACCTGACATCGCGCTTCTGCCGGTCAACGGTCGCGATGATTACCGCCGCAGCCGGGGCATTCTTGGGAATTTCACCTTTAAGGAAGCCCGCAAAGTATGTGCGGATGGGGGGATACCATTTTTGGTTGCCCACCATTTTGGCATGTTTGATTTCAACACGGTCGATATTGATGCGCTCGAGGGGGATATGGGATCAACGCCTCCTCCGCCCGAATGCATTATTCCGGAACCGGGCATCCTGATATGCATAAAGACATGTCATTAAAATTTATTGAGATTGAAAAACGAAACTGAAACGCCAGCAGATGAATTGTAAGTCCTTTAATATCAGAGTGTTTACAACACATTGCCCACGCACGCAAAAAAATGCAATATTATGCATTATTTTCTTGACGCAGGCTGTTTCTGAAGATTAAAGACTATAGTAATGATAATAAAATTCCATTTTGGAGGATCATGAAAAATGCGAAGAACCGGTTTTACTTTGATCGAGTTGCTGATTGTCGTTGCGATCATCGCCATTCTCGCCGCGATCGCGGTGCCCAATTTTCTTGTTGCCCAGACCAGGGCCAAGCTTTCACGCGCCTACTCGGATATCCGGAGCATCACCATTGCACTGGACTCATACAGGGTGGACGAAAAAGATTATCCCCCTGATAACGGCACGAACGGCGTCCCTTCCATCCGGCAGTTTACCGGTTTCTGGAATTTGGCTGTCATCACCACCCCCATCTCCTATATCTCCCAGCTTCCCCCCGATCCATTCATGCCTGCCAATTATCCGATAATCTGGGGTCTGGCGGGATACAGAAGCTTTCATTATGGGCATAAAAGTTCATTTCCACCTGACTCAACCTACATGTATTTTGTGGCCAGTCTGGGACCGGGCATGAAGTGGTCGGGCTACCCCTATGATCCGACAAACGGCACGACGAGCGTCGGCCCTATTTATGTGTGGGGGCCCGGAAACACCCGGAAAACTGGCTTCTGACCAATGAATTCACGAAAGGAGGCAATGTGCAGTATCTTTAGTGTGGCGTGATTTAACATGCGACAGCATGATCAAAATACTTTATCTTGGAGGATAAGCACATGTGTAGAAACTCAAGAATCACTCTCTGTGTAGTTTGTGCCTTGGTTTTTTTGCCGATGGCTTCTTTTGGGGTCGCGAACATCGGCAAGACGACGGTCTATGACTCGTATACCGACTGGGTCACATCAGGACCGGAGTGGGGTACTAATAATTACTATTATTACCTCTATGCCAATCCTGCGGGACCGACAAGCTCGACGGCGACAATGACATTCCAAATCACTCAAGCCGGCTTGTATGATGTCTACAGCTATAATTATGTCAGGCTTGACTATAATCCTGACTCGCGATTTGATCTGACATTCAAGCCAGGCGGACAGTATTACATCAACCAGAACTATTTCCGGTTGAACAGTATAGATGCCAGCCAGGCCGCGGCGGGCATCATGAAGTTCTCCTTCGACAAGCAACGGAGCGCTGTTGATGGAACGCTGTCGAACATGCTGATCAGCGACAGCTTGTATTTCGGCCGGTTTCAGTTCGATGCGGGCGCCTATACGATGACAGTCGTCCCCGGTGAGTCGCTGACTGAAGGCTGGGTTGACACAGGCAAGGTGGGTGTTGCCGGACCACAGGACGCCAACACGGACCTGATCTATGAGGACATCGACTGTGTGATCCCCTGCTGGTGGATGGCCTATGACGCCGACAATAAGTATTACTGGGGCAATCATCCGGTAAGCTGGACGGGTTATCTTGACCTGACAAAGTTGTTCGCGTTCCCGAGTTCTGACCGCGCCGGTTTCGATTCGGGCATGGCGAACGTCAAATTCACCGAGGTTTATGGGACAGATCCTGGAAATCCGGATCAGCCGACTGATCTTCCGATCACGGTCCACTTCAAACCGGGCTCAACCCCTGTCCTGCCCTCTGTGGGCGGAATGATCACTGGTATTGTCACCGATCGCCAGTCAGATGGAATCATCGTGTTGCAAGTCAATACACGTACGGCGGGCACCGTTTCGCTTGGTCAGTATCAGATGGACAAGACCGAGACATACTGTGCCAAGATTGACATTTTCCCCATGGTCTGGCCGCCGCCGGGACAAGCAACCGGTTGCTACATACGAAAGTTCCAGTTCGCTCTTGAGGGGCTCAATCCGTCAGGCGTGAATGATTGGAGTGTGTATTAACCTGATCGCGGGGGCTGGCCACAGCCTTTAAAACAATGGGGAGGCGCATGCGATCACCGGTGCGCCTCCCCATGTCCTATAATTATCCATGTATCGATTAAAGGAATGTGTTATTGTGCGAACCGGAAGGCAAGGGTGTTGGATGGCGTGTCAAACGGATGCAAGGGAACTTCATGATCAGCTTCCTCGAGCTGCATTTCGTTGCATTCCAAGCGCTATTTTATCAATATTGATCATGTTATTTGGGCGAATTGCTGCGGGGGCGGACATTGATCTTGTCACGAGTGCAGGCGGGGTTGAAATTTCAAACGCGGTTCAGAAGGTCGCCTTTCAAAAAGTTGACCGATCTCCCATCATCTCCGGTAAATTCAATCTTGCCGCCGCGTATTATGGCAGCAGCGCTGAAAAGTCCTTCATTCCTTCGAGATCATCCTTCAACTCGTCTGAGCGGACAATTGAATTCTGGTCCAAGCTCGCGCCTTCGAGTACCTTCCAAGTTATGGTGGCGCGCGGACCCAAATCAGCCGGTCACTGGGAGATTTATGCAGATTCCTCCGGCAACGCGAGCTTCTATGCTCCCGATCTCACACCGGGTGTCGGCGCCTCATCAACAGTCATCACGGATAATCAATGGCATTTCATATCCCTCCGCATTCGCACCGGGGAAATTTCACTTGCTGTTGATGGAATTGTGGCCGTGGGCCAGTCTGTCACGGGGACGATTGCCAGTTCCACAAAGCCGATCTATCTTGGCTCTCTGCCTGATGCGGAAGCGCCGAACACTTTTCCAATCAATGGGGCGATCGACGATCTAAGATTGTCCAACAGTTGGCGCGCTTCCATCGCTTCGCCTGCCGCTCCATTCAGCGTCGATTCCTCAACAATTGGTCTGTACCACTTTGACGCCATTGTCGCAAACACCTTTCCTGATGAGGCGGCCAGCAACAACGCGATCGCCGGGACATTCAGCACCTGGTACAACATGACCACCCAGGTAAAGACGCCGGCGGGATGGAAGGTTTTGTTTGATGCGCCGCATTCGCTTGTCGAGGGCTCAAGTTTCAATCTGATGCCATCCACATATACTGTCGTTGAAAACAGCGTTTCTCGCAAGGCTTTGCGCTTTTCAGGCACTCAGTCATCCGCAAGTTACAACTGGGACAATCTCGTCGAGGTCGCGAGCGGCAGCCCCCTTGTCCATTTCACCAACACGGCTCACCTTGCGTCGAGTCTCAACATCAGCGAACCGCAACCGACTGTGGCCTTCTGGATGAATGGCTCCCCATCGGTCTATGTGGATCAAGGGCCGATGAACATCTACGGCGGACGCACCATTGGTTTCCCCGCCGCTTATCTCTGGAAAGGTGGCATGGAAGCGGCTGTGTTCTTTGACATGACCCCGGTGAGATGGGTTTCGCAGAGCGGGGTCGCGCGGTTCTACAATTTCCGGGTTCAGAACATTCCAACGAGCGGCCAGTGGGGGCTGGGTCTTTACACCTATGCGCTCGCGGGGCACACCATCCCTTCAGGCGATATGGTGATCAGTTATTATCTGTTCGGACAAAACCGTCCGTTGCAACCCTCGATGCTCGATGGTCTCGACACCATGGTCAACAGCTTTGCCCCGGTTCACCCGGCCTCAGCCCCCTTGCCTGTCACCCGGATTGCTCCCTACCAGACCACTTGGGCGCTTTATGCGCAAAATGCCATAGAGAATCTGATGATTCCCACGAGGCTCTACTGGGATGTAAGCTGCTTCTGGCGTGATGATCCGTTGCGCCTTGTGCCGCAAGTCACATCACTCCGTGTTCACCCTGACAGACCCGATGGCGCCGGCTGGGATTTCTCCACTGTGAACAATCACCTATCGCCGTGGGTTTTGTACACGCGCCTTAACATTGACGCTGATAAAACCGCTTTTATAAGAAAGGTTAAGGACGGATTGCCGCTCTTTTATGATCCCATAGCCAACATGATCCGCTATGGGACACGTCAGCCAATCCATCTTGGCGACTACGAAATGTCATGGCAGAATTTTTTCTTTCATCTTGAAACCGAACGCGTCTTCGAGGCTCTCAGTCCGGTTGATTTCAATCCGGCAATCGCGGGCCGATTCCTCATGAGCATGCAGGGGCTCAAACAATGCGGCAAGAATTCTGGTTATATCTTCGGTCAGTGGTTTGATCCATACACCAAGACTCCCGCCATCCAGCAGGATGTGCCGTCACTGGGCGATGTGCGGGAGCCGTGGCAAACCGGCAGTTATGCCTACTCGATGATGAAGGCGCATGAGATCACCGGCTCCGCCAATTTTCTCGATGAGGCCGCCCAGTCCATCCAGTGCCTGCTCACGACGATGACATATAGGATGAAAAATACCGTTTATGATGTCACCTACACCAACGCGGCCGAGTTCCCAATCACTGAACCTTGCGGCAACGCCTATGGTGTCGTGGCTGCCTGCAAGGTATATGAGTATACAAGCAATCCGCTTTTTCTCGAGTATTCACGCCGCTTTGTCGACTCGGTCATGCGGCTTGAGTTCTGGTATGAGGACGAAGTGAATGCCGTCAGCCGCGATCTCAACAATCTTGGTCTGATCCTTGCTCATGGCGGGGCTGTTAATGCCACTCCATGGGAAAATACGGACGCGTTCCTTGCGTTTGCCTATGCCCTCAAGCATGACAAACAATCCCCTAAGACAGATTTGCTTTTGAAACTCACGAACCTTTACCGGCTCAACTCATTCTACTTTTTCTGGCCGACATTTTCGGACAATGTCAGGGCGCTCGATCCCAGCCTGAACAACGATGGTGTGCCCTATCTGCCCATCGAACCGTTTTATTCCTCGATCGAAGGATCAGGCGGGCATCGCGGACCCAAAGCGGCTTACATGGCCAATACGGCGATTTGGAACTACTGGCTGTTCGAGGCGCTTGCGAGGTCCGACAACTCGGCCGTCATGGTTCTCAATCTCGACTCATTGGAAAACTACAATGGCGCCATCGACTCCGCGCGCCGTCACTTTCTTGTCTATAATCCGCAATCGTCAGTCGCCAATATCATACTGACGTCCCTTTGCCTTGCCAATGGCAACTACATCGTCTCAACTCAGGACTCCAACGGGACGACCACCGATACGCCTTATACTTCGGCGCAACTCGCATCGGGAATTCCGATGCATCTTGGCCTGTCGTCATACCTAAGGGTCACAATCAGAAACACTAATGAAGCCTCAATCATGGCGCTCATCCTCTCCTGTGAAACCGCTCAGAAGAAGCTTTCCTATGCGTATCAGCTTTTGCAAGATGCCGGTGGCGGATCTCCACCCAGTTTGAAAACAGCTTTTCAGACTGGGATGACGGCATATCAGGCGGAGCAATATGACTCGGCCTCTCAACAGGCGCAAATCACCATCGACTATTATAACGGCCATTCCGGGATAATCGACAGTTTCATGTACTAAAACACCCTTTAAAATAAAGGCAAAATGACTTTGACAGCATATCTGAAAGCGGGATGTCACGGGCAGGCACTGCGCCTTTCGCATGAATATAAATATTGGGTGCAAGCCAACCAGAACCGCGAATACATGATCACCCCCCTGACGGTTGAGTGCTGGGCAAGGCTCAACTCATCGCATAAGAAAAATGTCATTCTGTCCGATGGTTATGCTGTCACAGGGTATAACCATGTGACCAACCATTGGGCCTTATACACCGAGAAGGACTCGGGATATCTTTGCGTTCGCCTTCAATGCCGCAAACCAGCCATTGTTCGGACGGTGATGAACGCGGCGGATGGCCGATGGCATTTCATCATGATGGTTTATGAATCGGACCGGCTGAGGCTGTATGCCGATGGCCTGCCGCTCGCAGACACAAGGCTGACCGAGGAAGTGTCGACGATCGAGCTGGCGAATGACAGAAGCAACGAGGGACCGCTCTATTTCGGATGTTACCGGCCTGATGGTGAGACATGTGATGGCATGGTCGAGGAGGTGCGGATCTCGCGTGTTGCACGCACGGAGGCACAGCCTCCTGTTCATCCCCTCGAATCGGATCATTCCACGGTGGGCTTGTGGCGTTTTAACGAGCTTCAAGCCGGCGATATGTTTGCCGACTTGTCGCCGACGAAGAATCACGCTCGGATCTTAAAGTACCTGCCCACTCTCGATGATAATGACCGGCGTGATTTCGGGGTGCAGACTTCCCCCTTTGACCGCAAAGTTGAGCACATCCAATGGTCGAATGCGCCTGATGGGGTCAAGCCGGAGGGTGCAACGGCGGGCGCCACCGATATTTTGCTGCATGGCGAGTGGGATTGTCTTTGGGCTGAGCCATCGGGGCGGAATGCCCGGATGATGAACGAAAATGAAGATCAATGGAGCGGGCGCATCACATGCCGCATCCCGTGCAGCGTGCAGACGGCGCTGTTTGAGGCCGGCCTCGCAGGCGATCCCATGGTCATGAAAAACAATCTTCATCTGTCATGGGCGGCGGAAAAAGAGTGGTGGTTGCGCAAGCGTTTCAGCGTGCCGGCAGCGTGGCGGGGCAGGCGAATCAGCCTGCACTTTGACGGTGTTGATTACCGCGCCTCGTTCTGGCTGAACGGTCGTGAGCTTGGTCAGCACGAGGGCATGTTCGGGGGTCCGGACTACGATGTTTCACACCTGCTTCGATATGACGACAGCGAAAACACGCTCGTCATCCGTCTTGATCCTGCGCCGGTCAATTACGAGGACACATTCCAGAGCAGCGTGGCGTATGGGTGGCATTACGTCAAACTTATCACGCTTGGCATATGGCGTCCGGTTCACCTGCGTGCGTACGGCGCGACTAATATGCAATCTCCATTCATGCGCACAAAAGAGGTAACGGCAGAAGGCGCGGTTGTCGAACTTTCACTGGATTGCTGGCATCAGGGCGATGCCGAAAGGCTGGTTGAACTTACCGCGCGTCTGACGCCCAGGAATTTCGACGGGGATGGGTATGAGTTCACCAGGCGCCTGACAGTCAAACCTGGACAAAATCATTTCTGTTTTTCCGGCACGCTTAATGACGTCAAGTTATGGTGGCCGGTGGATCTTGGGGAACCGAATCTCTATGAGATGCAACTGACACTGAAGGATGACGAGGGCATCAGCGACCGATACCGATGCAATTGGGGAGCTCGCAAGATCGAGACCATATCCAATTCGAGCGGTCCGCATCCCCATCTTTATGAGCTTCAGTATGTGGTCAACGGCAAGCCCTTGTGGCTCAAGGGAGCGAATTGGTGTTACCCTGATGCGCTGTTGCGGCTTGACCGGGCGCGCAATCAGCGTTTTGTGGAGCTGGCGCGTCATGCGCACGTCCAGCTCCTGCGTGTTTGGGGCGGCGGGCCGGTGGAAAACGATGAGTTTTACGATGTCTGCGATGAAATGGGTATGATGGTTCAGCAGGAGTTTGCCCTGCTTGGCTTTCACAACCTTCAATGCTTGCCCTTGTGTCAGGCGGCCGAGATGGCGGAGCATGCGGTTCAACGCTTGAGGAATCGTCCCAGTCTGGCCATCTGGTCCGCAGCCAATGAAATTAGCGGACTTGGTGCTGTCGTGGAGGTTATCGGCCGCAACTGTATCGAGTTCGATGGCACCCGCCCGTTTCACAGATCGTGTCCCTATGGTGGTGATGTTCACTGGTATGGGGTTTACTGGGAGGACCGCCCGATGCTTGATTACCGCAGGGCCGTGGATGGACGGCTTGAGACATGGTGTCCAGGCATGGGTGGGAAGCTCAACGAGGGACCGATTGGATTCACCGAATTTGGCCTGAGCAGTCCGCCAAATATGGAAACGTGGAAACGAATCGTTCCTGCGGAAGAATTGAACGACTGGCCGCCCAAGCCCGACTCGGTATTTCTTCACCACACGCCCACATGGAACATGGCGCATGCAAATCTGATGACGCGTTATGCGCGCGATTTTATCGAGCCGACTGATTTCCCGCGGTTGATTACCGGAATGCAGATCGCCCAAGGATACGGTTTGAAAATGCTCATCGAAAGCATGAGGGCAAGAAAACCTTATACAACGACAGCCTATGTCTACAAGTTGACCGAGAACTATCCGGCATGTTCCTGGGCGTTGATCGATTACTATGGAGCGCCCAAACGCTCTCATTATTTTGTTCGTCAAGCGTATGAGCCGATTCATGCCATGGCGCTATTTGAAGACTGGTCTTCCCGTGACGATCGTCTTAAAGTTACGCTGGCAGCGGTGAACGACTCATGGCGGGAATTGCGATGCGAACTGAAAGTCACGCTCTTTGACGGCATGTTTAATCCTGTTTGTTCTGAGTCGTTCGGCTTGACTCTGCCAGTAGACCGCGCTGTCATTGCCGCTGAACGCGCCTATGAACTGCCGTCATCAGTTGCCCGTCCTGTGTTTCTGGTTCTCAGCCTCGATGGCCAGGATGTTGCTGAAAGCAATTGGTATGTCTTCGACTTTGCGGAGAAACGCGATTGTCTTTTCGCGTGCCCAACCACGAGGCTGACAGGATGGCTTGAAGGCACAGGGGATCGTTGTCGTCTCCATGTGCGCAACACCGGCCCGCATCCCGCCATCTGTGTCGACATCCATCCGGGAGAAGCATCAAACTGCTGGTATGCGGAACGATCTCAGCTCTGGCTGAATCCCGGCGAGGAGATTCCCATTATTCTCCATTCAACTCCAGCAGTCGATGGAAACAACCGGCAGATGAAGGAGATCATCATCTCGGCTTGGAATACGGCTCCTGAAAGGATTAAGCTATGATTCGTCGTGCAGGCACTTGCGGGAACAGGCCTGATTCCCAATATGGATTGGCCACTGAAATGATGGCAAGCATGATACTGATGGCTTTCATCATGATTTGCTGTATGCGAGAGTCACATTGTTCAATATCATTGGCAATGGGGGAGAATCGCTGGGAACTTGAAAACAATTTTCAAAAGATAGTGTTTGAGAAGACAGATGCAGGCGGGGATTATACCGTTGCAACCCAAGTGAAAACCGAGACCGGCTGGCAGCCATTATTCGACGCCAAACAGCCGATTGTTGCCGGGACGGAGTTCAATCCTGTGTGGCATCGCATTGAGAGTGTCGAGAACACCGATCAATGCAAATCTCTGCGTCTCACCGGGAAAGACAGAAAAGGGAATTACGACTGGGAGATGTCAGTGCGGGCATGCCTGAATTCTCCGCTCATCGAATTCACAATCACAGCCAATCTGCCCAACGACCTTACGCTCACATCACCCCAACCTGATATTGCCCTATGGACAAGACAAACGACTCCGACAATTGTTTTGAACCAAGGGCCGGACAGCATTTATGGTTCCTCGGGCGTCCCCTATGGGATCGGTTTTCCGGCGGCTTATCTGTGGCAGGATGGCAAGGAAGCCTTTGTCTTTTTCGACATGACGCCGATGGGATGGATGTCCTCATCAGGTGTGCAACGGTTTCACAGTTGCCGTATTCAGGCTATCGAGCGGGATGGACTGATGGGGCTTGGTCTGCACACCTGGCGCCTTGCGGGTGAACGCAAGATACCGTCCGGGAAAATGGTCACTCATTTCTATCTTTATCAGGCGCCGCGTTCACAGGCTGTGCCCAAACTCGACAGCCTTGATCTTATGGTCACTCTTTGCGCGCCACTCCACCCGGCCACATCGGTGATTCCGATGGATATTCACACCTCGCAAACCGCGAAATGGGAAACTTTTGCCGGTCATGCCATCCAGGACCTGATGAGTTCCCATGCCATGTATACGGCATTGTGTCCGGGCTGGGCGGACAAGCCTTTGGAACTGGGTCGGGCGCCCGATTATTTCCTGACCCATACGGGAGGAGCAGTTGATCAGGTCGATCACTTGGACAGCTGGGATTTCTCCATTGTAAACAATCATCTGACTCCGTGGATACTCTTTGCCCGGCTCAATCCCGACAAACGAATGGTTCTGGCTGGCCGCATCAAAATGCAGGGATTGCCCCGATTTTTTGACCCGAGCGCGGGCATCATCAGATGGGGCACCAGGGAGCCATTCCATACCGGGGATCTCGACATGTCATGGCAGAATTTCTTTTTTCATGTCGAGACGGAACGGGCATCGCGCGCCTCAGACCCGGAGGATTTCAACCCCGCCGTGGCGGGCAAATTTCTTATGGCCGCCAAGGGGCTGATGAAATATGGTCATAATGTTCATTATCTGTTCTCCCAGTTCTTCAATCCCTATAAGAAGGAACCAGCGATACAGGCGGATATACCCGTTCTCGGCATGATTCGCGAGCCATGGCAGACAGGCACCTATGCCTATATCATGCTTCGCGCCTATCGCTTGACCGAAAATCCTCTCTTCCTCGATGAGGCCAAACTGTCCATCGACACACTCCTCACAAGCATGACTTACAGCCTGAGCAACAAGGTTTACACACGGTCATATAATGATCCCGCGGATTTTCCGGTCACCGAATTGTTTGGCAATGCTTATGGAGCTGTCGCGGCGCAGCAGATTTTTGAGATTACGAAAGACGCCAAGTATCAGCGCTTTTCGCGGGATTTCCTGAACACATTGCTGCGGCTGACCTTTTGGTACGAAGATGAGACGGACCCCATCACTCGCGAACTACGCAACGCGGGATTGTTCCTGCCGCATGGCGGAGCATATAATACGTGTCCGTGGGAAACGGCCGAGGCAGCGATAGCATTGGCCAGCCTTGTCCAGCACAACAGGCATTTGCCAACTTACACACTTCTGCTCAAACTCCTCAACCTCAACCGCATCAACTCATTTTATTATTATCCCGCAGTCTACAGCGCGAAGGTGAGGGCGCTTGATCCGAAGCGAAAGCAGGATTTTGGGCAGTACTGGCCCATCGAACCATTTTATACGCTCGAAGGCAACGGCGGTCATCGCGGTCCCACAGCCGCGTACATGGCAAACAACGCGATGTGGAATTACTGGATGTACGAGGCGCTTGCCGAAGCTGACGATCGCGATATCATGGTGCTGAACACGGATACCCTCGATGATTATCTCCCTGCGGCGCGCTCGGTCAGACGCCGTTTTATCGTTTTCAATCCCGCTGAGACAACCACAACCGTAAGCGTCAAGATGAAACATGTGACTGCGGGGAATTATACCGTGAAGGTCGAGCAACCCACAGGTGAAAAATCCTCAGTGACCATGTCTGAACGATCTTTGACACAAGGCATTCCCATGACTCTTGGTCCCATGCAGTATGCTTGGATCGGCATCGAGCTCGATAATGCCGCAGAAAGGCAAATCTGCGAGGACATCGACAAGGCACAGGCCAGAATAGCCAGCGCGTACTCCCTCCTTCAGGAAAAAGGGGGAACCATAATGGATCGAGGCGCTCAAAAACACCTGATCGGACAATTTGAAAAACTCATGGAACAATACCAGCAGCACGATTATCGGACCGCGATCAATACAGCCACAGGCATTATCGATAAAATGATGCCAGAAATGTAACAGATACGCCAACAAGTTCAAATTAATAAATTATGGAGGAAGCGCCATGGAAAAGCTGAAGTATGCCGTTCATGCTTATGCATGGACGGGCAGCTGGAGCAACAAGACCCTGAACCTGATCGACAGGGCTAAGAAGCTGGGTTTCGATTACATTGAAATTCCGCTGATGGAGATCGATCTTGTTGATGCCGTGAAGATCAAGCGGCACGCGGAAGATGCGGGCATCGCCTTGCTGACCTCTACGGCATGTTCAATGGAAGACGACATCACAGGCGAAAGCGCCACGGCGCGTAAGAAGGGCGTCATTTACCTGAAAAAATGCGTCAAGGCAACGGCTGAAATGGGCGCCACGGTGTTCACCGGCGTTGTTTACTCGGCGATTGGCCGCAAGATCGGCAGCATGCCCGACGAGAAATATTGGGAGCGTTCGGCAGCCGGCCTGAAAGAGGCGGCGAAGTATGCCCGGGATTTGGGTGTGACAATCGGCTTGGAACCCATTAACAGGTACGAGTCCTTCCTGGTCAACACATGCGATCAGGCGCTTAAACTGCGCAAGATGATTGACGAGCCAAACATCGCCATCCACCTCGACGCGTACCATATGAACATCGAGGAAACGGATTTTTACAATCCCACGAAAAAAGCGGCGCCCTGCCTTTGCCATTATCACTTGAGTGAAAGCCACAGGGGCATTCCCGGCACGGGGACGGTTGATTGGAAAGGGATATACAAGGCCTTGGGTGAGGCGAATTACACCGGAGTTGTTGGAATGGAGTCATTCGCCGAGGTGTCCAAGGCCATGCAATCCGCCACATGCATATGGCGCCAACTGGCCCCTTCGAGCAACGAGCTTCTGACAGAAGGGCTCAGATTCCTCAAGACGCTCGAGAAGAAATATTATAAAAAACGTCAATGAAGTCCTGCCTGAAGCAGGCTCATTACGACCAATCACAGCAGAACAATACCCGTCAGTGGCTGTCGTGAGCCGATTGAGAGGAATGAATGTCATGTCAAAAACATACGAGAAAACCGGGATATGCCCGTCAGGCCCCGCTTTTGGGCAAAAAATCAAGGCAGGCATTCTGACATTTTCAGATGGCCGCAAGTATAACCATGATGAACTTCTGCCGACGAACCTGCGTTACCAGGACAAGCTTGCCCGGGCCTTGCGCGCCACAGGCATGGTTGATGTCGTGGCCGGCGACGAGATCATATGGACGCCCGAAATTGCCCGGCGCCAGGCACGAAAACTTGCCGAGGCAGGCTGTGAACTGACCATATTCAATTATGCCATCTGGGCTTTTCCGCACTTTTCCGCCATTGCGACGAATTTCGCCCCCGGGCCGTATCTTCTGTTCTGCAATCTCCATCCTTCGGAACCTGGCATGGTCGCCATGCTTGCCGCCGCCGGGACCATGGATCAGCTTGGTCTGACATGCGCGCGGGTTTGGGGTGATATCGGCGACCCAGTCGTGCTGGACAAGGTGCTCTCATTTCTGCGCGCGGGGAGCGCGGTCAAACGACTCAAGGGACAGACATATGGCATATTCGGCGGCCGGCCGCTTGGCATGTATACCGCCGTCGCCAATCTCGACCAGTGGCAGAGCATGTTTGGCGTTGATGTCGAACATGTCGAGCAATACGACATCGTGCGCTATGCCGGCAAAATCAATGCGCGCAAAGTTGACAAAGCCCTTAAGTGGCTTGAGAAATACGTGGGCGACATCCGTTATGATGGCAAGGCTCTCACACCCGACAAACTCAAGCTTCAGATTCGATCCTATTATGCTGTCCGCCAGATCATCAGCGAGCGCAATCTCGATTTCGTGGGCTTCAAGTCCCATGGCGATCTCACGGATTACTTTGTCACCATGGATATCACCGAGGCTTTCCTGAACGATCCTTATGACTGGGATGGCCCCCATGAGCCAATTGTTGCCGCCACGGAGGCGGACATGGATGCCGCGCTCACGATGCAGATTTTCAAACACATCACCCGCGAACCTGTTCTGTTCGCGGATGTAAGGCATTATGATGCGGCAGACAATGTGTGGTGCCTGGCCAATTCAGGCACACACGCCACTTACTTCGCCGGGCGCTCGATGAATCCTGCCGACAACTTGAAAAAGGTCACTTTCTATCCTGAAGTGTCAGATTACCCGGCGGGGGGCGCATCGGTTCAGCATTTTGCGGCGCCCGGGCAGGTCACCCTCGCTCGGCTTGCGCGCAAGCGGGGACGTTACTGGCTTGCCATTGTTCCAGCGGAGTTTGTCGAATTCGATGAAAGCGTTTCGAAAGCAAAAGCCTCGGCCACCACCAAGGAATGGCCCCACGCTTTTGCCCGCATCAAAGTCTCTCCGGACGAATTCCTGACCCATTATCCGTGCAATCATATTCATGGCGTTTATGGCGATTGGAAGCGGGAGCTGCTTCACGCGGCGGATATCCTCGGGATCGAAGCGCGCGTATTCGAATAATACCCATCCAGCGACCGGCTGGTTCAGAACCGGCAGGATGCCGTTTCCGCGGAAGAATACGGCATAATCCAAGGCAAAAAAAACGGGCGGAAGGTTTTGCAACCTTCCGCCCGAGGGGGGTATCACATCACTTTCAGAGGCTTTACTCGTCAAGCACGAGATTGTACACCCGCAGTTCGATCTTGTCGACGCGGACGTTGCCTTTCTCGAGGTCTTTCAGAGAGCCGCCGCTGATTGTGTCGAGGATGTCGATGCCAAGTCTGATCGCGCGATCCTTTCCTGCCGCATAGGTTGCGGAGCCAGGTCCGGGTAGCGCGCTGACAAGAGGCATCTTGTCCTCGATGGTCGAGCCAGAAACATCCGGACGGATGTCCATGCTCAACGGCGTTTGCATGATCAGGTTGTACCAGCCGCCATTTTCACCCGGAACCATCTGTTCGGGGTTCATGCAGCCGACACCTGGCAGGGTCTGTTGCGCAATCTGCTGTGTAACCGGCAGGTTCGTGGGATACGAGCCGCCGATTTCGAGTTTTTGCGCCCAAGTCCAGCCGATTGACCTCGCACGCATACGAATTTGCGATTGCTTGTTCGTATCCTGTGTTGAGGTCAGGTGCCACCTGACCACATACTGCTTGTTCTCCTCCACACGGATGAGCGATGGGATGTCGGTATAGTCCTGCGGCGGGTTGAAATCGCGCACAGGCGCTCCGACGCGGTTTGTCGGCACGTTGGCGCAATCCATCGTCACGCCGTTGATCGCGCTTTCGACGATCGTCGGCAGTTGCGACGGAGGAGCCGCGGTGTCTGACGTCGGGAAGTCGCCCGGCGCCGCGCCAGGTATATACAGCAGCGTCTGGTTGTCGTTCGGGAAATAAGTGAGCAGATCCGACGCATTGTAGGTCTTTGAGGGAGCCACAAGCGTCTCGGCAATCTGCGACTTCGGATAGGTTCCTATCACGCTTTCCGTCAAGGCAAGGGTGCCCATGAACTGCGGATAATCTCCGTAGAGATCAAACGCTCTCATGACACCTTCGGTGCCGTTGGATAGCACTGGCACATCAACCTGGTCGAGATCCACGCGGTATAGCGACGGTTTCGACGGATCCTGCGATGGCGCAAATTCCGCCGAAGTCGCATCCACAGCCGGATTGTTTGTGTTGTGATAAATTTCCAGCATGGAGTTGACCGCGTAACGGTTTTGCAGTCTGAGACGCAGGTTCGGGATCAGGTTCTTCTGGCCGCTCGGTATCTGGTTCGTGGCGAACATATAATACTTCGCGCGCACCACGTTGTCAACACCGATGTCAGTATATGGCAGCCAGTTGTCGTAATTGGCCTGCCATGAGCCGGCGCGGAACTTGTTGGTCTCGGGACTGACTGTGACAGTCAACGCGCCGAGCGTGTTAGACCACGCTCCCACAGCGCCGTATCCTGGCACCCAGACCCAGCCTTCGGGACCATCACTGAATTTGTTCTCGATTCCGACATCATACTGATAACCGCCAGACTGGCTGTCAGACGTGTTGTCTGTCGACTTCACGACTGTAGCCGTTCTCGCCACACCGCCTGCATGTCCGTTGGAGACATAGAAGTAGACGACCTTGCCGATCGCGTGGCGTGTCTTGTCAGGATCTGTGGGCGGTGGGAACGGGTGAGTCAGAGGTCCCCAGCCCGGAGAAAACACAACATCACGGAAAGTCGCATATTCCGCCCCCTGACGGATGTTCTTGCCGGAGGGATTGATATGCGCGCTGTAGCTCGTTAGAGCGTCAGCGGCGATCGCGACATCACCCAGCAGAACAAGGTCCTTGGCATTGATCATGAACCACTGTATATCGGGGTTTTCACCCGGAAAGCTCGATTCATCAAAGCTCCAGATGAGATCGGAGACGGTCGTGTCGGATTCCTTCACGAACCGGTCGAACTTGAACGCATTCGTGTAAACGAAATAGTTGTTGTCCGTGCCGATATTGTCTTCCAGATCGCCGATGTTGATGCTGGGCAGCTCGCGTAAAACCGGAGCTGTCGCGAACGCGGACACGCACGACATGGCGGTGGCCGCTA
>JAPLSQ010000073.1 GCA_026398535.1 Candidatus Sumerlaeota bacterium
TCATCGCCGGAGGGCGCGGACGTCAGCAACGATGCCAGAAGACCGCGCTTCGCATCGATTGCCGAACGCTTCCATTCGGCTATATGTTCGCGCGCCGACTTTGTGGAGGGTTCCCTGGGGCCGGTCTTCTCCATCCGCGCCAGCAATGCCTCGGCGGACGTGATGTCCCCCGCGTCGAGCTTGAGCGTCACTTCCGTCTTGAGCTGTTCGCACACGGCCGCGCGGTTCAGCGCCTCCCAGCGCCCGGCGTCCTGGCGCACGCCCGCGTCATCAGGCTCCAGCACCTTCAAGCGCTCGAGGAGCTGCCCGGCGTGTTCGAGCTGCTCCCGCGCCGCCCCGTCAACGAGCAGCGCCGCCAGCTCGGCGCGCAGGCGCTTCACCTCCGCCTCGCGCCGGTGACCCTCCAGGATGCCCGCGAACCGGTCCAGCCGCGAGTCCTTCACGCCCAGCGAGCGCATCTCGTCAAGCGCCGCGGCCGCCTGATCAAGGCCGCCGCCCGAAACGGCCGCCGAGAAGACCGCCGACAACCGATCCAGTTTCCCCCGAACGCGGTCATCCATATCAGAACGCAGCTTCGCCAGCTCCGGGTGATCGCGCGGAATGAACCGGATGATCCGACCGGCTTTTTCCCATCCCGCGTCCAGGGCATGGCGCGAAAGACCCTCGTTCACGATCTCGCGCACCACGTCAAACAGCCCCGCCGGCTCCAGTTCCAGCGCCGTCTCAACGGCAAGCCGCAACCCGCGATCGTCATTCGACGCCATGCGCTCGAGCAGTGACGACCGCAGACGCAGCGAGGACTCATGGCGAATCTTGAGCGTTTCGGCGCGCTCCTGGGCTTCGCGAAGACGCCCCGCGCCCGAAGCCGGCGCGACGTTTGAAACCGCGCCGCCCGCGCCGTGCATGCCCGCCAGAACATGGAGTTCCTCCAGCAGTTCGCCCGCGCTGGCCTGGCGGTCTTCCATGCGGGCCGACAGCGCGCGCACGACCACCTCGTCCCACGCGGCCGCCAGACCATCCACCGTCTCCGCGGGCGTGCGCCAGCGGCCCATCGGCAGTGTTCCCGTCAGCAGGACATAGGCCAGAACCCCGATCGAGTAGATGTCGCCGCGCTCGCTCCAGCCGCCGCCCTGCTGAACCTCCGGAGGCATGTACTGAAACGTGCCCACGATGGACGCCGCGGCCGACGACGAGCCCCGGGACGCATCATCCGACCCCAGCGTGGCGTCGGAACCGATCGAGTCCGCCGCCGCGGGGCCGGGCGCCGACGGGGACGACCCCGGCACAAACGTCGCCCCCAAGCCGATGCTGCGGCCGTCCATGCTCGCCGCGATGCTTTCGCGGAGAAACTCGTCGCCCACAATGGCCGCAAGGCCAAAGTCTGAAACTTTCACTCCGCCGTCCGCGCCGACCAGCGCGTTGCCGGCCTTGATGTCGCGGTGGATCACGCCACAGCCGTGCGCGTATGCGATCGCCGAGCAAACCTGGACGAGGATGCGCGCCGTCTCCGGCGCCGGAAGATGTCCGCCGCGGTCCCTGCGCAAATCCTCCAGCGACTGTGAATGCCGGCCGTCGGGTGACACGAAATCCATCGCGATCGCGTGAACCGATTCCTCCACGACCATGTCGTGCACCGCGACGATGTGCGGATGCTGCAGCCGCGCCAGCACCTGCGCCTCGCTTAGAAAGCGCGACTGGAAACCGGCCGACCCTGCCAGCTTCTCCGGCAAAACCTTCAGCGCCCGGTGAACGCGCAGCAGCTCATGATCGGCAAGGTAGACATCGCCCATCGCCCCACGGCCCAAGAGGCGGATTATGCGATAATTCCCGAGGCGATCCATTGAAAAAACAGACTCGGGGTGAACCGAAACAAAACGCAAGAATAGTTTGTTTTATGTTTTGGTGCGGGCCAGGGGATCCTCACACCACATGCCTTCAATCTTGTTTTCCTTGGCGTTCTTGGCAGCTTTGCGTGAGAAAGAAAAAAACCATAAAAGATTATCTCGCGCAAAGACCGCGATGCCTAAAGAATAGCGCGCGGGATAATACCGGTCCTTCGAAGTTCAACAACACACAACCGTAAAAATCCGAAATGTTTTGTTGCAATAGCATACGCAAACTTTAGGAAATCGACAATTGAAAGTTTTGAATATCATTCGTGAGGTGAATTCATGAAGTCATCACACCGCGAATCGTCCGGTTCCGGCAGCAAGCGCGGCGGTGAAAACGGACACAGCGAAGGCGGAGGCAGACACAGCGGCGGCGGGCAAGTTGGGTAGTGAATCCTTGCGCATTGCCCCCAACGCAACCCGCGACGCCGCAAATGGGAATCGACAAAGTAATATCATCGCGGGTAATTAGTTTGATATGAGAATCGGAGAAAAAGAAATCCTTGTTGTTGGCGACAGGGTGCTCGTCAAACCTGACAATGCCGAGGAGCGCACCAAGGTGGGGCTGGTGCTTCCCCAAAGCGTGGTGGAAAAGGATCCGGTCCAGTCGGGGCGGATTATTATCACGGGACCCGGCACGCCCATGCCAAGTTTCACGAGCGATGAAAGCGAACCGTGGCAGGAATCAAGCGACAAACACACGCGCTACATTCCTGTGCAGGCGCAGGCGGGTGATTATGCGCTATTTCTTCGCAAGGAAGCCGTTGAAATCCGCTACCGAAGCGAGACCTATCTTGTCGTGCCCCAATCGGCCATCCTGCTGCTCATCCGCGGAGATGACATCAATAAGAACGCGTTTGAGCAGTGATTCCCGGCGAACAACCATTTATGCAAATGTGAGCGGCGCGTCCGCGCCGCAATCCCCCGCGCTGCTCAAAGCGCAACGCCTTTCTGTCGGATGCTTTGGAGAAGCTTGCTCAACGAGGAGGGGCCGCGTTCAAAATCGTTGCTTGTGAGTTTCATGGTGTTGATCAACTCGCCGTATTCAAAACCTGTCTCCAGCGCGATCGTGCTGATGGTCTTTCGGTGCGGCCAGTCCATGGGATCGTGAACGATACAGATCTCGTATGGGCAATCCTTCCGCGCTTTACCCGTCGCGCGCGCGCCGTAAATCCATATCCGCGCGGCGGGAAAATGCGCGCGCACCCGCGCCGCGAACGATTTAAGCATCTCTTTGTCCCTGTCAGTCACAAGGTGTTGCCTGATTTGAAGTTAAACAATTGTGCGTTTATCATTCAGCATCATAAATGATGAATGTCAGTCACGATTTTATCCGTGCTGGTGTAGTTGCCCGATATGGCGCCACACGGCAAGGATTCACTCACCCAATACCAGCTTGACCTGAATGCCGCGCGGCGGCGGGATTTCCTGTCCCATGCTAACAACGTTCTCAAGGAATCGCGCGCGCGCCTCGTGCGCGCCTGCCACAAGTACGGCGGATTTCAGAGTTGCCGGCGCTACACCGGCGACATGGACGCTCTTCTGCTGGAAGCCCACGACTGGCTGGCAACGATGGCGCGGCTGGCCGAAGCAGATTATTCGCGCATCGCGCTGATCGCGCAGGGCGGATTCGGGCGAAGCCAGCTCAGCCTTTATTCCGATCTTGACCTGCTGTTTCTCATGCCTGACGCCCCGACACCCGTTGAACACGCGTTCATCAAAAGTTTCCTGTATCTCTTATGGGATCTGAACAAGCTCGATATCGGTTATGCCACAAAGCGTCCCGGCGACATACTGGGCGCCGTGGGCACTGATTTTGATTCCACGACTTCGCTTGCCGAAACAAGGCTGATCTTCGGCAACGCGCGGGCGCATTCCGAGCTTGTCCGGCGTCTCGAAAAGCTCATCCGCGGTTCCGCCCGCAAATGGTTCATCGAATCCGTGCTTAAAGAAATTGAAAACCGCCACGCCAAGCATGACAGCTCGGTATATCTTCTCGAACCCAACATCAAAGACGATGAAGGCGGCCTGCGCGACGCGCATTCGCTGGGCTGGCTCGTTTATGCGATGCATGGCTCGGCTGATCTCAACATCCTCGTGGAGAAGGAAGTTCTGAGCGCCGGCGAGCTGGATTCGATCACAAAGGCGATGGATTTCATGCTGGCGGCGCGCATACAACTTCACAGCCTTGAAGGCCGCAAAGTCGACACCATGACCTTCGACAAACAGCCGAGGGTCGCCGCCGCGTTCGGATACAAACCTGATCCGCTGCTCCTGGCGGAGGAAAAGCTGATGCGCGACTACTACATGCGGGCGCGTGATATTGACCGTTTCACTCAGAAGGCCCGGCGCATCCTGACATATCGCGCGCGCTCAGTGGTTGGCGGCGTGATCGACGCGATTCGACGCCGCTCGCAAGGCAAACATTACTACACGAAGGACGGCGTGCAGTTTCACAAGAAAATCACCGCCGACTACTTCCGCCATGATCCGGCGCGCGTCATGGAGTGCTTCCACCTTGCATGCGATTCCGGCACGCTGCTGAGCGATGAGCTCAAGGACCTCCTGATCGCCTCGCGCGACGCCTTGGACGCCGAATCTTTCCGCGCGTCGCCGCAATGCCGCGACCTGTTCATGAGCATTCTCGGTCACAAGCACAACGCCGCGCGAACCATCCACGCCATGCATGAAACAGGCATACTCGCCGATTATCTGCCGGAGTTTGTGAAGATATTCTGCATGGTGCGCATCGACCATTATCACCGCTACACGGTTGATGAGCACCTGATCAAGACCATCGAGGTGTCCGAGGCCCTGGCTGGCGGACAGGAAGGGCAGCCGCCCCGCCTGACCGAGGCCGCGCGCCAAATCCCGCGATGGGACCTGCTGAACCTGGCGCTGCTGCTGCATGACATCGGCAAGGGCGAGGGGCACGGACATGTGTTGCGGGGCGCCAGCATTTCCGAGCGCATAACCCAGCGCATGAACCTGCCGCCCGATGACCGCGAAATCGTGCGCCAGCTCATCCTGCTTCATCTCAAAATGACCCACATCTCCCAGCGGCGCGACCTCGACGATCCGATTGTCATCCGCGAAATGGCGGACACCGTGCAATTGCCCGACATGCTCAGGATGCTTTACGTGCTCACCTACTGCGACACACGGGCTGTAGGTCCCTCAGCATGGAACGACTGGAAGGACGCGCTGCTGCACGATCTATATCGCAAAACCCTGCTGCAACTCGAGGACCAAAATCCGCTCAAGCCAATGGATGACACCGCGATGCGCAAGCTCGCGGCCCAAATCGTTGAGATAGCGGGCGGCGGCGCAACTGGGGCGGAAGTCGCCAGGTTTCTCAGCACCGTGCAGCCAAAGTATCTTAACTGCGTCTCGCCGTCGCGCATGGCCCGCCACATCCGCATGCTCCGGCTGCTGAACGATGACACCCACATCATTTGGGAAACCGAGGATCCGCCAGATCTTGATTATACAGAGATCACGACCGTCTCCCATGACAAACCCGGATTCATGGCCCTGATGTGCGGGGCTCTCGCATCCAAAAACGTGAACATCCTCAGTGTGCAGGCGTTCTCAACAAGCGATGGCCGGATCATCGACACTTTCCAGGTCACTGATCTTCGGGGGATGAAGCTGCCGCATGGATTCAGACTCGACCGGCTGCGCGCCGACCTGAACAAGGTGCTTCAGGGAAAGGCAAAGGCCGCGGACGTGTTTCCGATCAAGCGCAGATCGCTTACCGTGAAGGCAGATCTGGATATCGTGAAACCAGCCCGTGTCATTTTCAACAACGATGAGTCGCCCAATTACACATTGCTCGAAGTCAAGGCGCATGACCGACCCGGATTGCTCTACGATCTGACCTCGACGTGCTCCGAGCATGGTTGCAATATCCATCTCGCCATGATCACCACGGAAGCCTACCGCGTGGTCGACGTGTTTTACCTTACCGACCTTGACTACAACAAACTCGAACCCGCCCGGTTGAAAAAACTTCAGTCGAGTCTCGAAGCGGTGATCACCCACCCGGCGGGACATCCCGCTCCCCTACCGCGCCCGGGATGACCATTACGCGTTTATCAATCATGAACAGGCAGCCCGGTTTTGCGGCGGGCGGAGATGACGATCACGCCCGCCAGCGAAGCAAGCGACACAAACATTCCCAGCCGGAAGGAGGCTGGCTCATAGGCAATGACAGATTCGGCGCCGGGCGCGCCGCTTTCGATTGCGGGGATTGTGAATGCCGAATAGATCGGCGCGGCTGGACGAAGCGCGGAGACACACGCAACGTCTTCAGACCCGGCAGTGATGGCGTACTCGCTGACCGGTTTAATTCTCCATCCCGGATAATAATTTTGCAGCATCAGGATTTCGCGCGCCGGCCCGGCAGGGTAAGAAAGGCGGATTGAGTTGGCGGCTCGTTTTTGGATGCTGATATTTGCGGCGGACCGGGCGGCCTCAAACGCGGCGCTTGTGAGCGAGTCATAACGATGGGGCGCAAAGGCGCGTCCTGGCGGCTCAAACCATGGTTCGGCAGTGCGAGCGCCTTTGCTGTTTTCCTGTGATGGCCCGCTCCACAATCCGGGTTTATCATGATCGGCGATTGCCTGATCAAGCGCGCGCGCATCGAGAAACCATCCGGCGGAATAATCGCTCTGCCACAACTGGCAGTTCATGCCGGGCGCGCCGTAAGGCTGGCCAACTTTCCGCCAGTTCGGCCCCATGTCGTTGATCGGATATTCCGTGAGAACAAAGTTGACGCCCATCAGCGCAAGCAGGGGGGCGTTCAGTTTGTCGTTGCGCAAGTTGCGATTGAATTTGCGCATGAAGTTGGCGCAGGCGCGCGTGGGCAGCAGGCCCTCCTCGTAGCCGTCCGTGAGGGCGATGCCCATCGTCATGTTGAGATCAGGTTGAAGGCGGACAAGACGCCCGGCCACGGCGCTCAAGCGGTGATCCAGATAATAATTGCTGTCGTCGGCCATGAAACGGTGAAGGCGGGGGGCGCGGCCGGATGATTGATTATCCGCCATGACGCGCATCGGGGGCGGCGTGATATCCAGGACACGCGTCTCAACAAAGAGCGAATTGAGTTCCGCATTGTGCGTGAGACTGAGGTCGGCGCCCAGAACCAAGACCAGAAGCACGGCGATTGCGGTTACATGCCGCGCCGCCGATCTGTCAGACGCCGGGATACCGCCAAGCCATTTCCTGCCGTGCGCCATTAACTGGCTCATTCCCTGTGCAGCAATGACAGCATAAAGCAGCGTTTCAATATTCAATGCGCGGGCGGCGCCGCGCGAACGATAAAGAAACGGCACAAAAAGATGGATGAGCGGCGTCAGGCCGCCCTGTTTGCCGAGAGCATACAACAGCGCCGCCAGCCATGCGGCAACCAGGGCGATGTGGCGCGGCGAGCGCCGCTGAAACATCCGGTGAAGTCCCAACAGAAAGAGCGGAAATGTGAGAATGCCGGCATACAATCCCATCTCGGAGTATGCCAGCGGCTGGCCCGCGTCTCCTGTCAGGCGGTTATAGAAACGCGGCATGAAAAGCGCCGGCAACAGTTGCCATTCAAGCGCGGGCGCATTCGGATCAGGATAAGGCCTGACGCGCTCGGACAACCCCGAGAGTTCAAGCGACGGCATCAGTTGGGCGGCTGTCATGACGCCCGCAAACACGAGTCCCGCCTGGATGAACACGATACGACCCGTGAGAAATCTCGCGCGGACCGGCGATTGCCAGCAGACTGCCAGAAAATACGCGATAAGATAAATTTCAAGAAACAGGATGGCGAGCACGGTGTGCTGGGGGTGTCCCGCGAGCAGTGACAACGCCGCGAAGATGGCAACCGTCAGCCATGCATTTGGCTGCCGCAGACAGCGCAAGCCGGCGCAGAAAATCCACGGCGCCCAAACAAGGGCGGCAATGGAATTGACCTGTTCGGCATGGCCAAGGAAAAAACCGCCGCAGGCATACGCCACTCCGGCATAAGCCGAAGCCATGCGTTGCGCGCCGAACCCTTGGCGCGCCAGCCGCGCGGCGCCAAGGCCGCCAAATGCCAGATGGGCGAAAATGTAAAGATGGAGGGCGAAAGGCAGGGGCAGCGTGAGCGCGGCCCACATGGGCGGATAGAGCGGCGCCGACTGCATCGCCGCCAGCAACGGACACCCGCCCCAGATTTGCCAGTTCCACAAAGGCATCGCCCCCGAGCAATAGGCCTGTTTCACCATGGCGGCCTGCGGGTAAAGAAGGTTCAAAAAATCCATGCCGGAAAACACCATGCCCGGCCTGAGCATGACGCCCCACACGGCGCAGCATCCCGCCGCAACAAGCAACGACGCAAGAAATCTCCGCGCCGGCCCGCGGCAAAAACCCAAGGTGTGTTTTGTGAATCCCATTATATGATTGAATAGCCTGCCTGCATCATAGTTTGCGTTAAGTGAAGCTGATTATGTTGTCCAGTTCCTGTTGATGCGGAGTTCTGCTGATATGCGCGCTATTTGCACCGTTCTTGCCGTCTGTTTTGCCGTCCTTGCGGCCATCGCGGCGGCGGCTGAGGATGCCGGGGGGAAAATTGAACTGGCCAAGGCGGCCGATTCTCGCGCCTCGCATCCGGCGCCCAGCGGCTCTCCTGTCAAGCAGGATGCCTCACGCGGCGGCGCCCCGTCAGCAGAGCCGACAGCGCAGTCGCAAAACATCGGCGCGGTCCGGCCAAGCAACCTCGTGCTGCCGCAGATGGGCGTGAGCGCCTTTGATGGCGGCGCGGAGAGTGCAACGATTGCGGAGATCGTGCAAAATGACCTTGAATTGGCGGATGCCGCCATCAGGCCGCGCAACCAGCAGGCGGCAGCAGCCGCGGCGGCACAGGACAAGCAGTCCGGAGGCGTCAGCTATGACGGCTGGGCGGCGGCGGGCGTCATGTATGTTCTGCGGGGCGTATTGAATGGCAGCGAGGCGCAGGCCGAGCTTTATGACATCGCGTCGAAACAGCGCGTGCTTGGCAACAACTACACAGGTTTCGCGCAGAAGGGCGCCCGCAAACTCGCCCATAAAATCGCCGATGACATCATGACAGCGCTCAGCAATCCGCCAGGCATCTTTTCCTCACAGATATGCTGCCTTATGGAACGGGGCGGCGGACGGCGCGAGGTCATGGTCATGGATGCCGATGGAGCGGGCGCGCGCCAGCTCACAAATGAAGGCGCGATTGTCACATCCCCCGCATGGGGACGAAACGGAACGGAGATTTACTACACGTCCTATCGCGACAACAATCCGGATCTCTACGGTGTCACCCTGGCGGGACAACGCTTCGAAATCAGCCGCAGACCGGGCCTCAACACCTCGCCCTCGTGGAGCGAGTCGCTGCAGAGAATCGCCGTCACGCTGTCAAAGGACGGCAACTCGGAGATCTACACCATGACACGCGACGGGCGCGACCTCGCCCGCCTGACAAACAGTCCCGACACCGACACAGCAACCGACTGGAGCCCCGACGGATCGCGCATCGCGTTCACATCCGATCGCGACGGCAAACCACAGATTTATGTCATGAGCGCAGGCGGCGGCGATGCCCAGCGCATCTCGGCCGGCGGCTACTGCGATTCACCTTCATGGAGTCCCGACAACCGCAAACTGGCCTATGTGGTCCGCGAGGGCGGCGAATTCAACATCTATGTGGCCGATCTCACCAGCGGCGGCCCCGCTGTCCAGCTCATGCGCGGACAGCGCGACAACAAGGACCCGGGCTGGGCGCCCGATTCAAAACACATCGTCTTCACATCCAATCGCGGCGGAGCCATGCAAATTTACATGATGAACACCGATGTGAAAACGGCGCACCAGCTCACGCGCAACGCCGCGGGATGCAGTTCGCCGGCATGGGGACCACTGACCAGGTAAAGCACGACATCCGAAACGGGCACGGGCATGCCGTCATCGCCCGAGCGCCGCGGCGATGAAACTCCCCGCGCTGACACCGCCTGATGCGACGTCCGCGCCTGCCGCCGCCTTGAGCTCATCGAAGAGCATGTCATCGAGGAACCGCGTATCCCACGGGCGCATGGCGTTTTCGGGAACAAGATACCTGTCGAACCCCGGATTGGCGTGGATGGCACGCTCGAAATCGCGCCCGGGCAGAAGCCCGCTCACAGTCACATCGGCGCCAAACAGCGAATTGGCAACAGGCAACAGGGCCACGCTAAGATTGGCCGTCCTCTCGCGCATTTCATCCGCGAGCCGCTGGAGCGTCTTCACATTCATAGCGGTCGTGATGGCCGCCACGCGCAACAGCGAGGGAAGGCGCAGCGGCATCTCCGCGATGGCGCGGCGCATGTCCTGATAGAAAAGACTCACCATCCCGACACCGTTTGCAAGCTGGGGGAGTTCGTCATGGCGCGCGTAAGATGGGGGGGTGCGGCCGGCGATGAGATAAAACTCGTCGCTGGCGAACACGAAAGGATTGCCAACGCTTTGGCGCAAATTCCGCTGGAGTCGGGCGCACTGCGCCAGAAACGCGCGCGCAAAATCAGGTTTCACCGGCTCAAGGCGCGGCAGACCGCGGCGGTGCGCCGTAAGACCAACCGGAACCACCGCGGCCGTGCTGATTCCCGGATAAAGAGCGGCCAGTTCCGCCACGGTGCGCTCAAGAACGGCGCCATCGTTGATGCCCGGGCACAGGACGATCTGGGTGTGGATCACAATGCCGGCGCGCGTGAGACGCCGCAACAGCGGCATGATGGGGGCGATGCCCTTCCTTCCCAGAAGCGTTTCGCGCACGGAAGGCTCCGTGGCGTGGATGCTGAAATAGAGGGGCGACAGCTTCATGCGCATGATGCGCCGCAGGTCTTCCGGCGCCAGGTTGCCGCCCGTAATGTAGTTGCCGTGCAGAAACGAAAGCCGGTAGTCCTCGTCCCTGACGTAAAGCTCACGGCGCAATCCGCGCGGTAACTGGCGCACAAAACAGAAGACGCACTTGTTCTGGCAGGTTTTGACGGGAAACGGCTCGAGTTCCAGACCGACAGGCTCATCAAAAGACTTCAGGATGACGGCTGCGCGCACGCGATTGTCGTGAACGCATCTCCAATGAACACGCGCGCGCAGGACGGTTTCATGGAATCGGATGTCGATGGCGTCGCGGATCGGGTGGCTATTGATGGAGATTATATGATCGCCCGCATGAATGCCCGCGCGCGCCGCGTGCGAATCGGGATCAACATGCACTATTCTCACACCCGCGCGCGCGCCATCCTGAAGATCGCATGACTTTTGCGCCGCCTTGTTGGGCATGAAATGGAGTAAAAGCGGGCGCGACAAGTATTTTGAAAGCAATGATCATAAACCGCCGCCTGTTATTGCTTTCATTGCTTGTGGCAATGTTTGCCGCGTGTTGCCATGCGGATGAAGTTGTGCTCAACAACGGCAGCGTGATCCGCGGAACCATCGAATCACAAACCGCTGAGCGCCTGCGGATCAAAACACAGGAAGGTCTGCTGGCGCTTCCCTCAGCGTCGGTCCGGAAAATCACGCGAAGCGCGCCTGAGGAAAACATTTTCAACTCGTTTCAGCAGGCTCTCGCGCGGGGCGACATCAAAAGCGCATTCGAAGAGATCGACCGCTATGGATCAGCCGCGTTCCCGCGCGCGGATCTCGACAAGGCGATTCTGCAATGTGAGGGGCCGGTTCTCGGCAAGGCGTCCGCGGCCCGCGCCGAGGAGGCAATGCGTTTTGCGCGGCATGTGCGCGAACGACCAACCTCGGCGCCCGAGGAGCTGGGACTCTTGCTGGCGCAATATTTCGCGGCGCAGAGCAATACCGCTGAAGCCCTGGCACAATACCGCTCCCTGTCACCGCGGTTTCTTGCCCGGAATCCGGCCGCGCGCGATGCAGCGGCCGTGCTCGCGGCGGCGGAGGTGAGGGAGGCGCTTGACGCGGGCGACGCCGATCGCGGCTTGGACGCCCTGCGCGCACAGGCCCAGTTCGCGCCCGACGGCGTGAGCACACAATCTGTTTCCGCCGCGCTCTTCCTGAACGAGGCGTCGGCGCTGGAGCGACGGGGCGATTATGCTGCCGCATGCGGCGTTTTGTGTGAAAAACTGCGGCCCCTGGCGCTGGTCATGGCGCGGGAGCAGGCGATGAAAATCCTCAAGCGCGCCGAAATTGACACGACCGGTTCTGAGCTGTCGCAGACTTTTGACAAGGTATTGCTTTGCTTTGATGATTCGCCGCCCGCGGCGGAACTGGCGCCTGTGCTTGAGCGCCAGTCGGCGGCGCTGGCGCGCATGGGACGCCTTGATGATGCCATGGCCGCGGCGGAGCGCCTGTCGGCGCTGAATGCCGATGCGGGCGCAGCGGCGCAGCACCGCGTCGAGTATGCGCGCCGCGCGGAAAAGCTGGCGTCGGACGATTATCTCGGCCATTACGAGCTTGGCATCTGGGCATGGAAAGTCATGAGCCTCCGGCCGGAAGCGCGCCAGCAATTCCTTATCACGCGCAACAGCCGCGATCTGAGGGAAAATGCCGGCCTGCAAATTCAGCTCATGAGCGTCGTCGAGGAGAAGGAGTGCTTCGAAAAATTGTCCAAACTGTTGGTGGACAAGCAATACGCGCAGGTCATGAAGATGGCGAAGGAGTTCAGCGAACGCTACCCCCGAAGCGAGCTCACAACCGATGTCAAAACGCTTGGAGAACTGGCGCGTTTTCAGTCCCAGCACGCATCCAGCTTCAGGCCCGCCCAGGCCGACGCATTGTATCAAAACGCCGAGCGCATGTATCTGCAGGAACGGTATTCCGACGCGCTCGACTGTTTAAATCGTCTCGAAACGGATTATCCCGACACAGAATCCGGCAGACGGGCATCCGCCATACGGGAGAAAATTGTTGTGCGCATGCAACGGCGCGGCAACATTGCGGGCGCCAGCGCCTTCTCTCCCTCTCTCGTCCCTCACAATCGCGAAACGACAACCGTCCGGACAACACAATACGCCCCGGACGCGCGCACTCAGGGATTGGTTGAAATCCGGCGTCTTTCCGACGGCTTGAGCATAGGAATTGTTGCGCCGGATAAATCAACGCCGTCATCTCAGCGCCGGTAATCGAAGTGCTGATCATGTTTCGTGGTTTCATACGGCGGACTTCCTTGCCCCAGCCAGGACAATTGCCGTCCCGCCTCGCGTTCCGTGGTTGTACGTGTTCTCCTGCATGTCATCAATAGAAAGTGCGGCATTCCTGAGAGGTTTTGTAATGAAAAAAAGGGGCGTGGCCTTGTTGGCGGTCCGCCCCTCACTATTTTGGTTGTGTGAAAACTGGCGTTAGCGCTTCTTTGCGGCAGCCTTCTTCGGTGCGGCAGCCTTCTTCTTTGCGGCAGTCTTCTTCGGTGCGGCAGTCTTCTTCGGTGCGGCAGCCTTCGCCTCAATAACTGCCTGCGCCGCGCTCAGCAGAGCGATGGGCACGCGGAAAGGCGAGCAACTGACATAGTTCATGCCGGCGTGGAAGCAGAACTTCACCGAGTCGGGATCGCCGCCGTGCTCGCCGCAGATGCCCACCTTGAGATTGGGGCGGGTCGCGCGGCCGCGGTCGATGCCGAACTTGATCAATTCGCCGATGCCTGCCTGGTCAATCGTCTGGAATGGATCATCAGGCAGAATCTTCTTGCTGATGTAATCCGGCAGGAACGAGCCGATGTCGTCGCGGCTGAAGCCGAAGCCCATTTGCGTCAGGTCGTTCGTACCGAACGAGAAGAATTCGGCGGCCTCGGCCATTTGGGCGGCCAGCAACGCGGCGCGCGGGATTTCGATCATGGTGCCGTAAAGGTAGGCGATCTTTTTCACGCCCACCTTCTTGCAAACCTCGGCGTACACCTTGTCAACGATCGCCTTCTGGTCGGTAAGTTCGGTTTCGGCGCATGTGACCGGGATCATGATCTCCGGCAGCGCTTTCTTGCCGGCCTTCACCAGTTCGGCGGCGGCTTCGAGGATGGCGCGAACCTGCATCTCGGTGATCTCGGGATAGGTGACGCCCAGACGCACGCCGCGATGACCAAGCATCGGGTTGTTTTCGCGCAGTCCATCGGCGCGTTTCTTGAGCTCGGCCATGTCGATGTCCAGTTCGTTGCTCAGCGACACAAGGTTTTCCTCTGAGTGGGGAACGAACTCGTGCAGCGGCGGGTCGAGCAGACGGATGGTCACGGGCCGTCCGGCCATGACTTCCAGCGTGGCCTTGATGTCCTTCTTCACGAACGGGAAGAGCTCGTCGAGAGCCTTGCGGCGCTCGTCCACGCTCTTGCTCATGATCATCTTGCGCAACAGGAACAACGGCTGGTCGCTGCCCTCGCCATAGAACATGTGCTCGGTGCGGAACAGGCCGATGCCTTCGGCGCCGAACTTGATGGCGTTTGCCGCGTCCTTTGGCGTGTCGGCATTGGTGCGCACGCCCATCGTGCGGACGTTGTTCACCAGCGCCATGAGGTCCTTGAAAGACTTGTTGTGCTCGAGGTCGGGCTCAACAAGGTCAAGCTGTCCCATGTAAACCAGTCCCTTGGTGCCATTCAGGCTGATCCACTCGCCTTCCTCCGCCATGGCGCCGTTCTTGGTTGTGAACGACTTGTTGTCGGACGCGATTTCGATGTCGCCGCAGCCGACGATACAGCATTTGCCCCACCCTCGTGCCACCAGCGCCGCGTGACTGGTCATGCCACCCTTGCTGGTCAGGATGGCCTGCGCCTTGTGCATGCCGTCGACATCCTCGGGGCTTGTCTCCTCGCGCACAAGGATAACCTTCTCACCCTGCGCCGCCCACGCCACGGCTTCGGCGGAAGTGAACACAACGCGGCCCATCGCGCCGCCCGGTCCGGCGGGCAGACCCTTGGCGATCACCTTTGTTTTCAACTCGGACTTGGGATCAATCATCGGCAGCATCAGCTCGAACAACTGGTTGGGCGCCACGCGCATGAGCGCGGTCTCGGCGCTGATCAGTTTTTCCTTGTGCATGTCGGTGGCCATCTTGACCGCCGCCACGCCGTTGCGTTTGCCCACGCGGCACTGCAACATGTAGAGCTTGCCATCCTCAATGGTGAACTCAATGTCCTGCATATCCTTGTAATGTTTCTCAAGGCGCGCCCGGTAGCCTGCAAGCTCCTTATAGAGCTTGGGCATGATTTTTTCGAGCGAAGGCAGGTGCTTGCTCTGGTCGTTCGTCGAAAGCTTGTTGATGGGCGCGGGGGTGCGGATTCCGGCCACCACGTCCTCGCCCTGCGCGTTGACAAGGTATTCGCCATAAAAGTAGTTTTCGCCGTTACCGGGATTGCGGCTGAAAGCCACGCCCGTGGCGCTTGTGTCGCCGGTGTTGCCGAACACCATGGCCTGAACGTTGACCGCCGTGCCCCAGTTATCCGGAATTTTCTCTATGCGCCGGTAGTCCTTCGCGCGCTTGCCGTTCCAGCTCATGAACACAGCGCCAATGCCGCCCCAGAGCTGCTTCATCGGATCATCCGGGAACGCCTTGCCCAGAACTTGTTTGACCGTTTTCTTAAATTCGATCACGAGCGCCTTGAGGTCATCAACCGTCAGGTCCGTGTCGCTCTTGTATTCTTTGGCTTTCTTGACTTTATCAAGCTTCTCTTCGAGCACCTTGCGGATGCCTTTGCCATCTTTGGGTTCGATGCCGGCGGCCTTCTCCATCACCACGTCCGCGTACATCATGACAAGGCGGCGGTAGGCGTCGTAGGCAAAGCGCGGGTTGCCTGTCTTGGCGATAAGCCCCTGGATGGTCGTGTCGTTGAGACCGATGTTGAGCACCGTGTCCATCATACCGGGCATCGAGCGGCGGGCGCCCGAACGCACCGATACGAGCAACGGATTGTTGGCATTGCCGAATTTCTTGCCGGTCAGCTTCTCCACCCTTGCCAGCGCTTTTTCGGCCTGCGCCGCAAGCTCCTTCGGATAGGTGCGCTTGTTGGCGTAGAAGTTGGTGCAGACTTCGGTTGTGACTGTGAATCCTGGGGGAACGGGCAGGCGCAGTTGGGGATGTCCCGCCATTTCGGCGAGATTGGCGCCCTTGCCGCCAAGCAGATTCTTCATGCTCTCGTTCCCGTCGGCTTTGCCGCCGCCGAAGAAATAGACGTATTTTGCAGCCATTAAAAGGCTCCTCCTGTTTGTTTACGCGAATTCGTTTTTTGTGTTCCGAGTCGGAAGCGTCGGCAGGCGGTCGGGGGTTGTCAAAAACTATTTGCGCCCCGCAACCGGTTCAACAGACCAATGCTTGACTTCGCATATCTGTTGTTGGATGCGTCCAATTATCATGACACGAAAACTGATTCAGACGGTACGGACCGCCCTCGCGGGCGTCCTGATTGCTATACTCCTCCAAGGGTGCGGGAATTCGCCGGAACAACGATTAGTCGAGCAAAACCGCGGCCGCTCGGCGCGCGCCACAGCCGCAAGGATGCACCTGCGCCAGCTCGAAGAGAAACTGCGGCACATCGAAATCGAGCAGGAACTGCTGAAAAAACAGGTCGAAGCCGCCAAAGCCGACCTTACGGCCGCAAGGGACATACTGGCCTCAATCGCCGACAAATATCCCGTTCTGCGCGAAACCACTGGCGTCCTCACAATGACCCAGGCCGAAACCGATGCCGAAACCGGCCAGACGCAAAAGCAAACCGCTGAGCGAAACGTCATCAGCACGATCCTTATCATACTCTTCATCGTGTTTGTCATCGTGTGGCTGCTGAAAATCTGGCGCGACAAGACAAGGCACGAAACAGAAGGCGAGGCGCCCGACGGATTCAACACCGCGACCGCCAGCGCTCCCGCCGCTGAGCAAGCCGCACAGACGTTCACATATCCCCGCGATTATAAGGCGCCCATCGATGCAGGCGGACAATCCGCCGCGGCAGGTGAATCCGTGGAACAACCGCCAGACAAACCGCCACCGGCGGATTAATCGGGCGTGTCACTCCATGCGACGCCACAACGCGCGGATGAAAGACGGAAAATGATGTTAACAGCAGCGCATTGTTCACATGGCTGACCTCTCTGCCCGCATAGGCTCTCTCTGCTTGAAGAATCCCGTCACCGTGGCGTCTGGAACATTCGGTTATGGGCTCGAATTCGCGGAGTTTTATGATCCCTCGATCCTTGGCGCAATCTTTCTTAAAGGGCTGACCCTTCTGCCGCGCGCCGGCAATGAAATCCCTCGGCTCGTCGAAACGCCCAGCGGACTCATCAACTCGATCGGCCTTCAGAACATCGGTATCGATGAATTCGCGGCAAGGAAATGGCGCGAGCTGGAAGACATTGATTCCGCCATCTGCGTCAACATCAGCGGCACAACTGTCGGGGAATATGAGGAGCTCGCGGACAGGGCTTCGCGTGTGCCCATCGTGCGCGCCATCGAGGTCAACGTCTCATGCCCTAACATCAGCCACGGCGGCGTCGAATTCGGCCGTACCCCGGCCATGGTGCGCGAGATTACGGCAAAGTGCGCAGCCGCCAGCCGAGTGCCCGTGCTTGTGAAACTGACGCCCAACATAAGCGACATCGTCGAAATCGCCGCGGCGGCGATGGAAGCAGGCGCGGCGGGCGTGACGCTTGTCAACACATTCCTGGCGATGGCCATCGATGCCGAAAAACGCAGGCCCGTGTTGAGCAATGTGATGGGAGGATTGAGCGGTCCGGCGATCAAGCCGATCGCGTTGCGCATGGTCTGGCAGGTCTGGCGCGCGCTGCGATGCCCCATCATCGGAATGGGCGGCATCATGACGGGGACTGACGCCATCGAGTTCATGCTGGCGGGCGCAAGCGCCATCAGCGTTGGAACAGCGAACTTTGTCAATCCCGCCGCCGGACGCGATATTCTGAGTGAAATCGGCGGCTACTGCGAACGCCATGGCATCAACCGCGTCAGCGAACTCATCGGCGCAGCGCATCATGACAAGTAAGAAATAAGAGCGGCCAGCACATTCAATCCTTGTCAGTATGCATTGGTTATGCGAAGCATGAATACGAATCAGACGCTTTTCTTGTTCCGGATCATTCCCATGATGCTTGCCGTGTCGAGAGTTCGCGATTTAGCCTCCACTTCGCCGGCATGCTTCGCGTACACGTCCTTTGCGCCAATGACTTCCTTCTGAAACAGTTCCTTAAGGGCAGCCATTTTTAGTTGCCGTCCAGAGGAGTAGTATGATTTTGCCACTTTGCCCAAGGCGTATGTGGACGCAAACGAGACGGCTGCGCCTGTTGCGCCGTCGGCCACGCCGCCGGCCAGGCTTCCGCCAACTCCCTTGAAAAGATTGCCCAGGAATTTGCGTGCGACGCCTTCGAAAACCTGTGAGGTCATGCCAACGCCAACCGTGGCCAGCAGTTCCTTGATGTGACCACGGTCGAGCTGGTAGCCGTAGGACTTTCCGATGTTGAAGACCATCCTCATCTGGAGCGGGATGATGGCGACGGTGGACAGTGATTGCGGCAACAGTTCGAGTCCCCCGCAGATGATGGCATTCCTGAGGATTGATGAATCAACCTCTGCGCTAATCGCTTCAGTGGCAAGGGGCGCTTCGTTCGATGCGGCAGGCGCAGGTTGCGGTTGAGCGTCCGTTTTCACGGGATCCACAGCATAAGGCGTCTCCATGCCGCCGGTGATTGACTCCGCCTCTTCCTGTACTTTCCTCGCTTCAGGGACGGAGAGTTGCAGGGCTCCGCGCAGTTTCTCGAGGAATTCGCGTTCTTCAGATGTTGTCACGTCATCGGCGTCGCAAATGGACACGGCCATTTCGAATGCCAGTTGGCGAAGTTCAGGTTGTTGCAGCGCGGCAGCTTCTTTTTCCAGTGTGGTCTGATGAAGCAGAACCCGCTGAAAAATGGCTGCCTGACCGGGAATCTCCAGGCTCTCGAACACTTCCTTCAACTTCTCTTGCTCTTCTTCGCCTTTGGCGCCGTCAGCGAATGCGGCCATCAGGCAGATGGCGCCGATTGCGGCTTTCTCGTGGTTTTCCATGTGTTTCTTCTCCGTAAATTGTGTGAACGATGTTTGTTTGCAGACGGGATCGCCGATCCCATCCGTGTCAGCAACGGCGCGTTTACTCCCTGCGCCCGAAGATCATCATCGCATAATAGAGCAGGTTGACCAGCGCCGCGACGGCGGCCGCGACGTAGGTCATGGCGGCGGCGCTCAGCACGGAACGCACCGCCGATGCCTCCGCCGCGCCGTTGACGATGCCGAGGTTTGACACCATTTCCCGGGCGCGCGCCGAGGCGTTGAACTCAACGGGCAGGTTGATGATCTGAAAAACAACAACGGCGGCAAAAAGAATCAAGCCCACCAGCGACAGACCCGTCATGTGCAGGAACAATCCGGCGATGATCAGGATGTAGCCAAGACTTGAGCCGATGGTGGCCGTGGGCACCACGGCGTTGCGCAGCACCAAGGGGGCGTAACTCTTCGCATCCTGTATGGCATGGCCCACCTCGTGGCATGCCACGCCGACGGCCGCAAGCGAGCTGTTGTCGTAAACCTCGGAACTCAGGCGCAGCACCTTCTTGCGGGGATCATAGTGGTCGGTGAGGAATCCATCGACTCTCTCTATGGCGACCTTGCGGTCCAGCCCGTTTGCCCTGAGCATGGTCATTGCGGCCTGCGCGCCGGTCATGCCTGAGCTGGCGGGCTCTTTGCTGTATTTGCCATAGACGCTCTTCACCTTGAATTGAGCGTACAGGCTGAACAGCAGCGTCGGCAGGAAGACAAGTATGAGATACATCATTTGTTCGTTGCTCCTTTGTGGCACATTGTGGATGGGATTGTCGGTCCCCAGCCTGTAAGGTTATTCAACCGGCATGTTGTAGACGGAATTGCCGATGCCATCCCCAGCCGATCCCGTCCATCGTGAGGGGCCTGTCAGGCATGGGTTGGAGGGCGGAAAACGCCAGCGGTGAAATCGTCGGCGGGAATCGGAATGTCCGCGGCAAGTATAGCCTGTGTGAAACACCTCGCGCTGTCGCCAGCGGACTTGGCGTCACCATGCGGAAACAGTTGATCGTGAAAAAGTTGTTCAACGCGCGCGGAGTCTGACATGTCATGCGCAAGGTTGCATTCTGCGGCATGGCATGCGTATACGATGCTGGCGGCAACAACCACCTGCAACACCCAGAAAGTGGCCGCAACGAAAAAGCGGCGGTATGAGGCTGCGCGAAACATGGTCATTTCAGGCAGTCATACACTGCACAGCGACAGATGTTCGAAGAGCATATGAGCGCATGAAGGCTTGTCCAACAGCATGTGAGCGCTTTCATTCATCTCCATGCGCTGATAGTGGTTGCGAATCAAATCGGCAGGCGGTGTTACCCTTATGACAACATTTTTTCATGGAGCGGCAGAATGACAATTGGCGGCGAGCGGCGCACATGTTATTGCGGCGAGGTGCGGCCGGCTCACATCGGACAGCAGATCGTTCTCAAGGGCTGGGTTCACCGTCGGCGCGACCACGGCGGCGTGATTTTCGTTGACCTGCGCGACCGGACAGGCTTGTGCCAGGTTGTGTTCAATCCCGAGAATCTTTCCGCCGATGTGTTCGAGCAGGCGTCGCGACTCAAGGATGAATTCGTGCTGGCTGTGCGCGGAACCGTGCGGGAACGGCCCGAAGGCACGCTCAATCCGAACCTGCCAACGGGCGCCATCGAGGCGCTTGTCAGCGAGTTTGACATCCTGAACTTCTGCCAGCCCATGCCGTTCAAGCTTGATGAATACACGACGGTCAACGAGGAGCAGCGGCTCATCTACCGCTTTCTTGACCTGCGCCGGCCCGAGATGCAGCGCAACTTTTTCATGCGCCACAAGTTCTACCAGGTGGTGCGCGCGTATCTGAGCGGGCAGGGCTTTCTGGAGTTCACGACGCCCGTGTTGTCGAATTCCACGCCCGAGGGCGCGCGGGACTTTCTGGTGCCGTCACGGCTCAATCCGGGCACGTTCTTTGCCCTGCCGCAGTCGCCCCAGCTTTTCAAACAGTTGCTGATGGTGGCCGGCTACGACAAATATTATCAGATCGCCACCTGCTTCCGCGACGAGGATCTGCGCGCCAACCGCCAGCCCGAGTTCGCGCAGATTGACATCGAGGCGAGTTTCGTCACACCTGAGGACATCTTCGCGGCGATGGAGGGCCTGATCGTGCGGATATGGAAGGAGTGCCTTGGCATGGATGTGCCAACGACCTTCCAGCGCATCCCCTACCCCGAGGCCATGCTCAAATACGGCAGCGACAAACCCGATCTGCGCTTCGATCTGCCCATCACGGAGATGACGGACTTCTTCGCGGACACGCAGATCAAAGTGTTCGCGCAGATATCGGCCAATCGCGGGCGCATCCGCGCGCTGCGCGTGCCCGGCGGCGCTGTGTTTTCGCGCAAACAGCTCGATGATTACACCTCTTTCGCGGGCATTTATGGCGCCAAGGGGCTGGCTTGGTTCAAGGTGCTCGAGACCGAGCTGCAGTCGCCGCTGGCAAAGTTCCTCAGCCCCGAACAGATTGGTGAACTAAAGCAGCGCACGGGGGCGCAAGCCGGCGACATCATTTTTGTCGTCGCCGACCGCGAGAAAATTGTCTGCGATTCTCTCGGCCAGCTTCGCCTGAAAATCGCTGCGGACATGAACCTCATCCCCGAGGGATCGTTCAGCTTCGCATGGATTGTGGACTTTCCGATGTTTGAATATGCCGAGCGCGACAAGGTCTATACGCCGTCGCACCATCCGTTCACGTCGCCCATGGCGGAGGACGTCCACCTGCTCGATGAGTACGCTGCCGATCCGTCTAAATGGAACACCGGCCACCCCGACGACAACCCCTTGAGGCGCGTGCACGCGCTGGCCTACGATCTGGCCGTCAACGGCGAGGAGCTGGGCGGCGGTTCGATCCGTATCCACCGGCGCGACATCCAGAACAAGGTCTTCCGCGCCATCGGCATAGACGAGGAGGCCGCGCGTACGAAGTTCGGCTTCCTGCTCGACGCGCTCAGCTATGGCGCTCCGCCTCACGGAGGCATCGCTTTTGGCGTTGACCGCATGCTCATGTTGCTGCTCGGCGGGAAATCCATCCGCGAGGTCATCGCCTTCCCCAAGACCCAGAGCGGCAGCGACCTGATGCTCGACGCGCCCAGCGCCGTCGACGACGCGCAACTCAAGGAATTGTTTATCCGAGTTGACCTGCCGTCAGAGCGCTGATTTCAGCAAACGGCTTCATCCCCGGCAATGGCCGAGGTGATCGCGCATGCGCCAATGCCAGGTTTATCGATGTAAAAGCTCATGCACGCTTCGCGTGAAAGCGGCGATACGCGGGGCGGCCTGTTCGTGGGGCATCGCTGTCAAAATGCACAGGATGTAGCGCGTTGCGCCGTCCTCCACGATGCCGGCTTCGGAGGTGAATGTGTCCCACTCGCCGGTCTTGCTGTAAATGGTGGCTGATGGCGGCAGACCGGCGCGCATGCGGTCGGCATTGGTGATGTTTGTGGCAAGCAATCCTTTGATCAGGCCGCGGCCGCGGCCGCCGCCCACGGCGCCGGTTTCCACGGCCCACAGGAAGGCGGCAAAATGGCGCGCCGATGACGTGGTTCCGGGAATGGTTGTGTATCCGGCGTCCTCGCGAGAGCGCGGCAGGAATTTGCGCGTCACATCCGAGCCGATGCATCCCATGGCGCGCAGCAAAGCGCTGGCGCGCTGGCGGTCAACGATGTCGATGGCCACGTTGGCGGCCGTGTTGTCCGAGTACATGCAAACAAGGCGCAGCACCTCGGCGAGAGTGACGGCCTGGCCTGTCGTCAGGCGTGTGTCGGGGCGCATATTGTTCGCCGAGACTGTGGTGATGTCGTCAAGCCCGCGTTCGCCCGCGCACACCTGCCGCACGGCCTCGCCCACAACATACATCTTATAGGCACTTGCGGGGTAGACGAAGTTGTCGGCCTCCCAGCCGCCCGCGCACGGGCGCGACGGATCGGAAAGATCCACGACGCAGATGGACGACCATTCCTCCTCGTTGTCGGGATTTTGGCTGGCCGAGGTGTGCTCATCGAGCTTAGCCTGCCTGACGAGACCGGCAATTTGCTCGCTGAATTGCGGATCGGGCGCGGGCAACGGGCGGAAGCAGGGAAGCTCGGGCGGTCTCACGCCCGGCTGCAACTCAAGCTGGGCGAATGCGCATGAGGCCGATGCGGACAGCGCCAGCGCCAGCGCGACGCAAAGTTTGAGGGTGTGTGTCATTGCCGGCTCCTTGTCTTCCGTGGCAAAACGTCTTTGCGGTTTGGAAACCAACTTTTGGACTTTACCGGATTCACTAAACATAATGGACATAGTGGACGCAAAGGATTGTTTTTCCGCGGCATATCTTCTCCGGTGACTCGCTGCATCCATAGACGCCGCACGTGAAAAGCTGCTTGCGATTGGGATGTTTTATATCATATGATTGTGGGTGAAAAGAAGATGAGCGTCCGACAATCATGCGCGACACAGCGGTTCTGATAGCGCTGGGCGGCAATGCGATCTCGCCGCAGGGCGAGGAAGGCAACATCACCCAGCAGTTCGATCATACGCGCGAAACGATGCGCGGCCTGACGCGCGCTCTTCGCGGGCGGTTCGCGCGCGTCGTGCTGACACACGGCAACGGTCCCCAGATCGGCAACATCATGCTGCGCAGCGAGCTTGCCGCGCCGCAGGTTTACCCGTTGCCGCTCGACACCTGCGTGTCGGACTCGGAGGGCGGGATGGGCTACATGATCCAGCAGGTGCTCTACAATGTCCTGCGCGAGGAGGAACCCGCCGCGCCGCCGCGCGTGGCTTGTGTCCTTACGCAGATTGTCGTGCGCCCGGACGATCCGATGTGGCGCAATCCCACGAAGTTCATCGGCAGGTTTTACGGTGAGGAGGAAGCGCGGCAACTTGCGGCGGCGCGCGGCTGGACGATGCGCGAGGATGCAGGGCGCGGCTGGCGGCGCGTCGTGCCATCGCCCGCACCAGTTGAAATTATCGAAACGGCGGCGGTGCGCGCGCTCCTCGAGCGCAACTTTTATGTCATTGCCGCGGGGGGCGGCGGCATCCCCGTCATGTGCGATGAGGCCGGGCGTCTTCGGGGCGTCGAGGCAGTGATTGACAAGGACCTTGCCTCGGCGCTTCTCGCGTCGAATCTTGGCATCGGCCTGCTTGTCATCCTTACGGGCGTTGACGCCGTCGCGCTCGATTATGGCAAACCCGCGCAGCGTTTCATCAGCCGCATGACGTCAGCGCAAACGCGACGCCATCTTGACAAAGGCCAGTTTCCCGCAGGGAGCATGGGACCCAAAATCCAGGCGGCGTTGAACTTCCTTGCCGCGGGAGGTCAGCGCGTCATCATCACATCGCCTGCGTCGCTTGCGCTTGCGCTGGAAGGGCAAGCCGGCACGCGCATTGAAGCCTGAATCTATAAACCGGTGCGATGGGTGTGAACGGCATTCAGTATCAGTTGTAAATTGTCATGTCATGTGATGAATGGGATTAAAACATCTCGTCAGGATGAAAGGAAACACGATGGAAAATAACCGGCCGACGGAAAACAAGGGCGCTGAAAAACGCGTTGACCGGCACACATTGTTTTGGGCTGTCATATCCATGATTGTCATACTTGTCGCCGGATTTACCGCGGGCGTCATCGACAGCGCCTTCACGAAACACCCCAACGCGTTCATGACCAATCTGCGCGACATGCTCCTTGTCATTGCCAGCACCGCGCCGTGGATCGTGCTGTTCTTCTGTCTGTGCTGTGTGTGGATCTGGGCGGCGGACCGCCTGTTTGTCCGGTGGAACAAATCGATGAACAAACCCGGCGATGAGGCTTACGGCAAAGGCATCATTTATGAGATTGTCTGCGACAACAATGCGGCGGCGGCGCTCGTGCTCATCATGCCCACGCTCACAATCGCGCTCGCGCTCATTTACATCGCGATTCTGAACAAGGTGGCGGAGTGAGACGGGATGATTCATGATCAGCCCGCGCCACGAAAAGACGGTTGTGTGTCCCCCCATCCAGCCCGGATGAGAAAACGCAGCAAATCCGTCACACTTGCGCTCATCAGCACGGCGCTGTTCATTTCAAGCTGTCAGCGCGATGACAGGGGCGCCGCGTCGGGCGCAATGTATGCTGAAAAACCTCCCGGCGCGAATGCGGGAACCTCGGGCACGACCACATCGGCGCACTCCCAGCAGACGTACCGGCGGGGGGTGAGTCTTTGGCCGCTGATGTTCTGGGGCAGGGGCGGCGGAGATTCTGTTCCATCCGCAACCGGCGCGACCGCCGGGGCAGCCGCCGTGGCAAGCCGCGGCGCATGGGGCGGAGGCTCGTCGTCATCGTCCTCTGGCGCCAGGGCTTCTTCGTCGGTCAGTCGCGGAGGGTTTGGCTCGACAGGACACTCACTCGGCAGCTCCTCCACCTGAAAATCCGGCGCCAGCCCGCCATATCAACCGATGAGTTTTCGCATGAACTCGTCGCCATGAAGCTCGCCAAGACTGCCGCGCGCGCAGGCGGATTCGCAGAACCGGGTGACAGCGTCCGCGCTGAATCCCGGCCCCATGATGGCGACGGGCACGGGGTGTTTGACATGGGTGCGGATGGCGACGGGTGTGGGGTGATCGGGCAGAACAGCGAACCGAACCGGTCCCGCGATGCCCGCCATGACACGGCCGATCAGGCGGCGGTCAAGATGCTCGATGGCGCGCATCTTGATATCGAGATTTCCCTCGTGCCCCGCTTCGTCGGGGGCTTCCACATGGATGTAGACAAGATCGTGCGATTTCAGCGCCCCGATGGCGGCATCGGCCTTGCCCTCAAAGTTCGTATCCCACAGGCCGGTTGCGCCTTCGACTTGCGGACAGTCCATGCCTGCCGCGGCGCCGATGCCCCGGATCAGGTCGACGGCGCCCACCACCGCGCCGCTCACACCAAACTTCCCGCGAAAGTTCTCCATCCGCGGGCGGCGTCCTATCGACCACGGCCAGCAATAATTGGCCTTTTGAAGGCCGCGGCGCGCGCGGTCAAGGTTGACGGGGTGATTCTCCAGTATTCTGTTTGATTCGAGAATTATCCCGCGCAACAGCGCGGCGGTCGCCTCGCCTTCGGGCGCCGTGGCGCGCGGCAGCCAGGCGATTAGGGGTTGATCAACATGATCATGGGGCGGCGCGAACTCAACGGCTTTGGAGGCCGGACACGTCAGGCGCAGGACATGGCGGTAGGACACGCCAGGGTAAAAAATGATGCCTCCGCAGCCAATCTCGCTGCCCAGCGCCGCGATGAGTTCCGCGGCTTCTGGACTGGAGATGTTGCCGGCGCTGTGGCTGACGATCAACCCGTCGCACGCGCATATAAGATTGAGGCGCATGGCATGGTCGTCGGGACCAAGCTCAACACCCATGGCCGCCGCTTCGAGCACGCCGCGCCCTTCATGGCAGGTGTGCGGATCGTAACCCATCACCGACAGATTGGCCACTGTCGAATCGGGCGGAAGATCATCCGGCACGGTGTGGAGCAACCCGCATGAGCCTTCGCGCGCGATGCGGTTCATGTTGGGAATATGCGCCGCCTCGAGCGGTGTTTTTCCACCGAGCCGTTCCTGCGGCTCGTCCGCCATTCCATCACCGAGAAATATCACATATTTCATGATCGAGTCAGGCTCTTCAATAGCGGCTTGAACGACGCGTAATCATTCGGACACTCATGTTGCTCCTCGGCGGCGGTCTCCTGGCATGCCATGGAGGGGGGAGGTTCAGGATCGATGCCGATTGTCTCCCTGATGACGTCGGGGAATTTAGCCGGATGAGCAGTTTCGAGCAGAATGGCGGCGCAATCATCGCCCACGCCCAATTTATCCAGAGCCTTGTAGCCGACGGCGCCGTGTGGTTCAATGATGATGTGGTGGTCCCGCCACGCGCCGGCGATGGCCTCGCGCGTCTCGGTGTCGGTCACATCCGCTGAGACGATATCGCGGCGGATCGCCTCCAAATCCGGCGTCTTCAGGATTTTTCCCTCCTCATTCATCGCACCGCCGTAAAGCGCGATCAAACGCGCCAGATTGCTGGGATGTCCCACGTTCATCGCGTTGGAAAGACAATTGCGTGACGGCACGACGGGCTGGTAGCGTGTTGTGCGCAGATAGACGGGGAATTCGTCGTTCTCGTTGACAGCCGCGATGAAGCGCGCCACGCGCAACCCCATATGTTTGGCCAGCAAACCGCCCATAAGATTGCCAAAGTTGCCGCTCGGTACGCACATCCACAGCGGGCTGCCCGCCGGAACGCGGCTTGCAGCGTAAAAATAATAGACGGACTGCGGCAGGAGACGCCCGACATTGATCGAGTTGGCGCTGGAGAGATCCAGGGATGCAAGATCGGGATCCACGAAGGCATGCTTGACGAGCGCCTGGCAGTCGTCGAATTTGGCGTCCACATTGATGGCGCGCACGTTGCCGCCGAGCGTGGTCATCTGCCGGCGCTGGCGGTCGCTGACCTCGGAACCGGGAAACAGCACCACGACAATGACATTGTCGAGACTGTGAAACGCCGAGGCCACGGCGCCGCCCGTGTCGCCGGACGTGGCTGTAAGAATGGTGACGCGGCGGCCCTGCTCCCTTAGAAAGTGGCGCATGAGCCGTGCCATCATGCGCGCGGCGAAATCCTTGAACGAGGCCGTCGGGCCGCGGTCGAGTCGTAACAGGTGGCGCCCCGGCGCGTAGTTTTCGACGGGGATTTCGTAGTCATAGGCATCCTCACAGATGCCGCGAAAAATGTCCGCCGGCACGCGCCCTTCCACGAAGGGCATCAGCACACGATGCGCAATCTTGCTGTAGCTCATTGAGCGGAAAGCCTCGATATCGCCGGGCGTAAGGCGCGGCAGCGCGTCCCGGTCCGCCATGTACAAACCTTTGTCGGGCGCGAGACCTTTCATAAGGGCGTCGGCGAAATCCAGCGGCGGCTGTTTGCGCCCGGGATCGTTCGTGCTGTAAAACTCGATGCGTCGGGTCATCATGCTTTTCTTGTCATTCAAAACCTGTCATTCAGAATTCACCGTTCTCCAGTCAAAATTCAGAAATCGGAATTCTTCCCCGCCCGTTTTACCTTCCTGTCCTGTCATGGGATCAACGCATCATACCGGCAAGGAAGTTCTGCTATTGTTTCAGAGAAGGAAGGCTCAGTGTAAGGAATTCAGAGTTGGTCGGGTCGGGTTTGCGCCGTGTTAGGGCCGGCCGGCCGGGGCGGGCCTGATGGCGTACTCGCTGACCGGATTTTCAGTTTTGCGCGCACACGCGCGAGCAATTCGTTGATCTGCTGGCGCGAGGATTCATCAATGCCTTGACTTCCTCGGCGCGCTGGATCAAGCGCCGGCCGTCAGCGGTCAGTCGCAGGCGCTTCACCCTGCGGTCGGCTGTGTCGGCGGCGCGCTCAACCCAGCCGGCTTTCTCCATGCGGTCGATCAGCCCGGTCACATTCGAGCAAGTGTTGACAAATGATATATCCGGCATGACTCGACGCCATTAATGGCGCGAATTCCGGGGCGGCTCACGCATATAAACAAGATATCACCCGCAGGACGAACGACGATTATTCGGATTCTGAAAAGCCTTGCCCCTTATCTGCTCCGCCACAAGTGGCCGCTCGCGGGCGGTTTTCTCGCGCTTGTGGCAACCAACTATCTGCAGGTCAAGACCGCGCGTATTGTGGGATGGGCCACGGACGACATGAAAAGCGGCGGCGCAGTCGCGCGCAATTTTGCGCTGTATGCGTGCCTTATCGTCGGTCTCACGCTTGTTCTTGGCATTTTCCGCTACCTGATGCGCATGTGGATTGTCGGCGCATCCCGCAATATGGAATTTGAGTTGCGAAACGATTTCTTCACCAAGCTCCAGTTGCTCACACCCGCATTCTACGACAAGCAGCGCACGGGCGACCTCATGAGCAAGGCCACGAACGACGTCGACGCGGTGCGCGATTTTCTCGGCCCCGGCATTCTTCAGTTCTTCAACTCGGTGATTCTTCTTCCCCTGGCATTGTGGCGCATGATCATGATTGATCCCCTGCTGACAGCCGCGTGCATGTCGCCCATGATCCTCCTGCCCCTGATAGTCTATTTTTTCGGCATCCGCATTCATGAGCGCTTCCGCAAGGTGCAGGACCACTTTTCGGTGATGAGCGCCATGGTGCAGGAGAATCTGACTGGCATTCGCATCGTGAAATCCTTTGTTCAGGAAACGCCGCAGAAGGAGCTGTTCGCCGGGCAGAACCGCGAGTTCATCCGCCTGAATCTCGGTCTTGCGCGGCTGTATTCGGCGTTTTTCCCGCTGCTCAAGGTGCTGGCGGGATTATCGGTGGCGCTTCTGCTTTGGGTGGGCGGATTGATGGTGGTGCGCCAGCGAATCACCATCGGCCTGCTCGTCGAGTTCTCGCTGATTCAAGTCATCCTGTTCTGGCCCATGATCGCTCTCGGATGGGCGGTCAACCTGCTTCAGCGCGGTTCCGCATCCATGGACCGCATTACAGAAGTGCTCAGGCTCGAACCGGACATTCTTGAGGCCCCGCCCGAAGGCGCCGGCGATGTCATGCGCGACACCAGCATCGAAATGCGCAACCTTGATTTCCGCTACACGACGGACGGCCCGCTCGTGTTGCGCGGCATCAGCATGCGCGTGCCGCCTGGCGGCAGACTCGGGATTGTTGGCCCCACCGGTTGCGGCAAGAGCACATTCGCGTCGCTGCTGGCGCACCTCTACGAGGTTCCGCGCGGAACGCTGTTCATCGGCGGCGCCGACATCAACGACATTACCCTGACTGTGTTGCGCGCGCGGGTGAGCATCGTTTTCCAGGAAACCTTCCTGTTCAGTGACACGATTGCCAGCAACATCGCCTTTGGCGTTGATGATGCCGATCCCGAAGCCATGCGACGCGCGGCCAGCCAGGCGCACATTGCCGCGGAGATCGAATCATTCCCCCACGGTTACGAAACAATGCTGGGCGAGAGAGGCATCAACCTTTCCGGCGGCCAGAAACAACGCACCGCCATCGCACGCGCCCTTCTGCGCGATCCGGGCATTCTTGTGCTCGACGACGCGCTGTCAGCCGTTGACACCGAAACCGAAACGCGCATCATCGAGTCGCTGGATGCCGCCCTTCGCGGACGCACCGCCATCATCATCTCGCACCGCATCTCGGCCGTCATGCGCTGCGACGAAATCATCGTTATCGAGAACGGAAGCATCATTGAGCGCGGAACGCATGGCCATCTCGCCGGAATAGGCGGACTTTACGCCTCGCTCTACGAAAAACAGCTCCTCACCGAGGCGGTGGAGATGGAAACATAAAAAACACTGAGTCCGCCACGGGGGGATGACGCAGTCCAGGAAATCGTTGTGTTTTGATGAATCACACTTTTCTGTCGGAAGTCCGCCGCTTGACTTCACATAAGATAAGCGGGAAGTTTCGAGCGTCATGCAGAAACAAGAACCTGACGACACAGACGGTAGAGCACACCGCGCCGATGGCAGGGGAAGGCGTTTGCGGCTGCTCATCTTCCTGCTTATCCTTGCGGGCGCTTACACGGTCACGGCGTATCTTTTCATGCCCCTCGACTGGCTCCGCTACGATAAGCGGCACCCGTCCATCGAGGGGCTTTCCCGGATCACATACGCCCCGGCGGGAATACCTGGCGATCCGATCAACATCGGTTTTGTGGGCGCCGGGGACCAATTGTTGAGCATCACGCTTGCGGCCAAGTGGTATCCCGCTGATCCGCTGACGCTCAGGAGCAGTCTGCGGATTGCCTTGGACACAGTGTTCGAATGCCCTTATGACGACGCGCCTGTCAGCAATCTTTTTCTGTATGGCAGGCGCGAGGATCTGGCCTTTGAGTTTCCGGTTGGCAATGATCCGAAGGAACGTCACCATGTCCGCTTCTGGAAATCCGACCAGGTGTATGATGACGGGCGCCCGATCTGGGTGGGTTCGGCCACTTTTGACAGACGGGTCGGTTTAAGCCGCACCACAGGACAAATCACGCACCACATCGCGCGCGACATCGACGCCGAGCGCGACAAACTGATCCGGGACTGGCAGGCGACAGGCATGCTGGAGCAGGTCGTCTGGGTGGCGGATTTTCACAAGGAGCGCGAGGGCCGCAACGGCGGCGGCGACCCGTGGCGCACGGACGGACGGGCTGTGATCGGCGTGTCCAAAGTTGAGGCTCCCGTCCGCGCGACGGCGATTCATAACATCACTCAGGGCGCGGATATTGTGTCGTTGCGTGAACACAAAGCTTTGTCATGCGCTATTATATGCATCGATTTTGTGGAAGCGCGGCGGTTATTGCGCATTTTGAAATGTCCATACTCCGGCCCGTGGATTTCACCCCCGACTCGTTATGTGGAGCGACAGCGATCCGCCTTTTATGGTCCAATGTGTGTTGTGTTTGGCGCCGCGGGCGTTATGTTGCCCGGCATGACGGGGTGCGGATGAACGGCGCGGCGTCATGAACCGATGGGACAACCATGCGCCGTCCGGGGGGCTGTGTTGCCGGGCCAGGCTCGAGCCGCGCAACATACAATATCTTTGCAGTATCATCGAAGGCCATGAAGGCATGGGCATCATTCGGACGATTGACCGCCGCGATGGAATCGTTGAAATATGGTTTTCTCCCTTGATGCAGGGGGAAATTGATGATTTTCTGCGCGCGTTGATGTGCGAAATGGAGATTCGCATCGGCCCGCCGCGCCTGCTTGACGCGGAGGGCAATTCGAAGGAAACAGACTCAAACGAGAGACGCCGAGCCGGCAATGGCCGCGTCTAAAGGATCGTTAATGCCAGCGCCAACATTTCATAATCAGCCGCGGCGCGCCGCGGCGGGAGCCGCCGCCCGGCGCATCTTGACCGAACAAGAGAATTTTTACTCGTTCGAGTGGCTTCTGCTGTTCGCCACATTTGCCGTCATCGTCCTGATCTACTATTTGTTCACGCCTTACACACACCAGCTTGACGAGATCAAAAATGTCCTGCTGATGTCGTTGCCGCCGTTCCTGTTGGCCTTCGTTGTATGGAAAGCCGACCTCCTGCGGATGAGCTGGCGCACCCACGCATCGACCTTCCTGGTCGGCCTGTTCGTCCTGTCCATGATTATCTCCTATCTTCTTAATCCCTACAAAATGATCGCGGAGCGCGTGGTGTGGTTCCAGGTTGGCTGCGCCACGTTCACGGTCATATTCGCATGGTTCATGGACACCGAGAGCAAGATGCGCAAGGTCATGATGTTTTTTGTCCTGCTGTCATTTGGCTCCGTGGCCATCGGACTCTTCATGTTCGCGGGACGCGGATTCACCGATGCCATCTACCAGGCCATGCTAAGCAGTCCCGGTTGGCGCCGGAATCCCGAATGGATCACGCTCTTCTACACCCTCAAGTCGTCCAACGAAATGTATTCGACGATCCTCAACCCCGACTTCTATGCGGCCTATCTGCTCATGATGCTTCCCCTGCCGTTGTCGATGTTTTTCGTTGAGGAACACATCGCCTTCAAAATTCTCGCCGTCATCACGTTCCTGCTCATGAATGTCTGCCTGTTTTTCACCAACTCCAACGACTCATTCATGGCGATCACCTTTCTGACCTACCCCCTCTACTTCTTTCTCGGCTTTCGTTATGTGAAAACATGGAACCTCACGTGGAAGTTCCTCGCCACTTTTTTCATTTGCTCGGCGGTTCTGGCTTTGACGTTGTTTCTGTTGATGCTGCCCAAGCTGTCGATGACATGGGATTTCAAGGCGGCGGCGCTGGAGGGGCGCAAGGTGTTGTGGCTGGGCGGATTCTGGCCCTGGCTGTACCGCAACGATTTCACGATGAATCACCTCGACTGGATCGCCATCATTTTCGGCACGGGACCGGGCGGTTACCGGTTTTATTTTCCCGTGTTCCGCAGGTGGGATTTCTTCGACAACCAGATCAACAACGTCACAACCTTCGGACACAACTGGTACTTGGATGTGTTGCTGGAGTATGGCGCCGTCGGCCTGCTCATCTTCCTGTGTTTTTACGCGCGGGTGCTTTACGACGGCATCCAACAGATCCGTCACACGGCAAACCGGTCACACCAGTTTTACCAGATGGCGGCGGTGACGGGGCTGGTATCCATCGCGCTGCAGAATTTTTTCAGCCCGAACAATCGGTGGGCCGTCTGCGGGATGATCTATTGGTCGCTTTTCGGGCTGAGCATGGGGCTTCATCACTTAGATACGCCGGGACTGGACAATGCCGCCGTCAGGGCCTCCTCGCCGCGCCGGCGCCAGTTCGCCAACTTCATTCGGTATGCGCTTTACGCCCTTACGGCGCTCTTCATCGTGCGCAGCGTGCCGCAGGGTATTTATTACTGGCCCGCCGCCAGGGCCAACAGCGATGGTCTGCGCGCCATGGAGGCCGCCGAAAACTATAAGGAGAAGGAGAAGGAGATGCTGCTCGAGCGCGCCCGCGCATCCTTCGTGGAAGCCATTCGCCTCAACCCCACATTTGTCACATCCTACTACAAGCTCGCTCACGTTTACAATACGCTGCGCGACACAAACAAGGCCATCGCCCACTACAGGGTGTTGGACGCCATCAACCCCCACTATTCCGAAATCCATCTCAACCTCGGCATCATGTCATGGGCGCGCTCTGCGGACATGACAGGAACCGAGCGCCAGAAGGAGCTGGAGACCTCTTTCAATGAAATCCGCGAGGCGGCGCGACAGTCAGTGAAACCCAATGTTCAGTGGACGGCGGGGGCCATCGGTCAAGAACTGGCCTCGCTGTATGCCACCGAAGGGAAAAAGGATGAGTCGCTCAAGGTCTACGAAAAGGTGAAACCGTTCTACACGGCGCTTATTGAATACCAGCCGCTGCTCGATGAACAAAAGAACGACAAGAAACATTACTACCAGCGCGCCGAAAAGGAACTTGTCAGGCTGGCCTCACTGACCAATGATAACCCGCTTGCGGAAAAGATGCTCAAGCAGATGTACTTTGAAAATCCCGACCAGTCCGAGTATCTCGACGTCCTGCTCAACTTTTATGACAGGCAAGGCAAGACAAAGGAAAAGGTCGAATTCTTGAAAACAGTCAGCGAGAATGCCCCGTTGGAAGTGCGTCTGCGCAACATGCTCGCCGCAGCCTACCTGGAGCAGGGCGGCATGGAAAAACACATTGCTGAATTGCGGCGGGCCGAGATTCTGGAACCAAAGAACATGACGACACTTTCGGGGCTTTATCTTGCCTATCAATCGGCCAGCGACGCGAACAAAACGCGCGAGTACAAGGACAAGCTTGCGGCTGTCGGCGTGAATGCGGACTCGCTGACATCGGCTTCCGTGAATTCAAAAGCGACCTCAATGCCCGCGGAGATGCTCAAGTCCATCGGCGTGGAAGATCCAATCATCGAAACGTCTCCAACGCCCGCGCCCGCCGAAACTTCATCGACAACACAATGAATCCGGCTTGAAGACACCGCGGGATTGTGCCAGTGAGGCGCGTCAGCCGGAAACGATGACAATCCGCGCGGCGCCGGCTGGTTGGACGCCTTCGCGGACAAACGCGATGCTGGCAAAACTGACAAGGCAGTTTTTGTCTTCTGAATTGCTTTGCTGATAGGTGAGCACGGTTGGCCTGGCGCGGCCGCGCAGAGCCTCCATAGCGCAATAAATTGTGCCGATGCTGCAGACATTGCGGGCGTTGCCGTCGGCGCGGAACGATTCGAAGAAGCGGTCGGGATCGCCCGATTCGATGGCTTTGAGCGTCTGGCGGTCGCCCGATTCGATCTCTTCTTCGCGTTGAGTGCCGTTCTTGCTCTCGTCGCCGAATTGCGGCCCGCAATGCGACAAATCCACGCCGCCGATGATGCCGACCGTGCCGTCGCGCTCGCCGATAACCTTGTGCAACGCCGCGCAAAATGCGCCCGCCTCCTCGTCATCGCGCGGGGAACACTCGCCGCCAAGCAGGTCATCGAAACTTCCGACGAGGATGGGCACGATTTTAGGCTGGGGGCCGTCTCTGAAAACATGACGCAGGTACGCGGCCTGGAGCTCGATGGAGTGTTCGGAGGCGTGCGCATACTCGTCGCTGAAAAGCTCTCCGCTGTAATTTCTGGCGATATCGTCCAGCACATCCGCGTCTGTCTCAACCTGCCCGAAAGGTGTCTCGAAGCTTTTTCGGGTGGCTGCGAAGCGTTGGGAAATGGGGTTGTGGCATGTGCCGAGCACGATCCATGTGCGCGCGGCGATGCCATGCTCGTGCAGCGCCTGGTAGGCCCACGCATAGGCGTGGCCGCCGCGCTGGTAGTCGATGTGCGGCGAGAGAATGCCGGACACGGAGGCGGGGGGCAGATCGAGGCGCTCGGGCGGGGCCATCGAGCCGGCGCGGTGGCGGCGCATTTCACTGGCAAGCTCTTTGATCATCGCCAGCCGGTCGACGCCTTCCATGCGCAAGGCGCTGGCCTGGCGCGCGGGCGCCCGCAGAAAGTCGTCACGTTTTCTGCGAAAGGCGTCGAGGAACCGTTCGGATTGTAGCAGGAGCGCCTCGTCGAACTGACGCGCGACCGCCTCGAACATGCTGGCGGAGACGAGTTGCCCGGTAAGCAACGTGACGCGTTCGGCCATTTTTGCGAAGGTCGTTTTTCCGTCGGCCAACTCGATGAAAATGAGCACAAGCGGATTGGGGACGATGACGGCCGGCCCCGGAAGCACACCGACGGGATCGCGCACCAGGAGGAGATCTCGCTCCTCAAGGCGCGCAGGAATCAATTCAACCGGGCGCACCATTGGGGTTTCGACCGGGTAAACGGGCAATTCGTCATAAATCATTTCATCCTGCTTTCGTGTATCATCCCAGTATGTTTATCCGAATACGAAGCCGCCATGGGTGAATTCAAACCATGATGATAATGGGCCGGCCAGACTTGGGCCATTAATAAGCAAACCCGCGACGGCGGACTGTTGAATTGTTATATGATATCGTCTCTGTTGCGCATATACTTGCATTGTTGCAAGGTTCATGGCCTATTCTTGTGCTGGGAATGATAAATATGTCACGAGGACTGTGTTCGGCAATCATAACAATGCTCAAGCGGTTTGCGCTGGGCGGTTTGTTGCCATTGGCTGCGCACATGGGCGCCAGCCCAAAAGGCTATGCCGCGGGAGTGACGACTTATGTCAATCCGCTGGATGTTCTTATTGCCGACCCATACGCCTTATATCATGATGAAGTTTATTACCTTTACGGCACATCCTCCCCATGGGGGTTCAAGGTCTGGTCGTCGCCGGATCTTGTCAACTGGCGTTACCGTGGAATGGCGTTTAACGCGACGCCGAGTTCGTGGGGGAAAAACCGTTTCTGGTCGCCCGAAGTGATCGCGAAGAACGGAGTTTTCTACATGTTCTACAGCGCGGGCGGGAGTCCCAATGACCTTATGCGCATCTGCGCGGCCTCGGCAACTTCGCCGCTTGGCCCGTTCAAGGACATCGCGACGCCACTGTTCGATGACGGCAAAGCGTGGATTGACGCCCATGTCTTCACCGACACCGACGGGGTGTCCTATCTTTACTGTGCGCAGGATATATCATATCCGCCTGACACCAAGAGCGAAATATATGTGGCGCGCTTGAGAAGCGACATGAAGGCGCTGGACACCACACCGACGCTGTGCATCACGCCAAGCGCTCCGTGGGAATTTCCCGGCGGCGGTGTTAATGGCTGGAACGAAGGCCCGTTTGTGTTCAAGCACAACGGCGTCTATTACATGACGTACTCGGGCGACGTCTATTCGAATCCGGGCTATTCCGTGGGTTATGCCACCGCAACGAGTCCGTTTGGACCATGGAAAAAGTACAGCGGAAATCCCATCCTGAAGAAGAATGCGTTTGTATCGGGTCCCGGCCACATCAGTATTGTCCGTTCTCCCGATGGCTCGGAATTGTTCATCGTCTATCATACCCACCAGCAGGCGTCGGGCGGGGACGACCGCCAACTTGCCATCGACAGGCTTGCGTTTACTGCCGACGGCGCCGGCGGGCCCGATATGCTGTCCGTTCCCGGCGGACCAAGCTATGGACTGATGAATTATCCGTCCGGCGACTCCCCGTTTCCCTTTGGCACAAGCGACAATTTCAACAGTACCACGCTCGACCGCACCCGCTGGATCATTTTCAATGAGGAATCCGGCTATTGGCGTCTTGCCAATGGCCAGCTTTCCATCACCACCCAGGAGGGCGACATCTATTCCAGCCGTGCTGACGCGAGCAATATTTTTCTTCAGTACGCGCCCCCGGGCGGCTTCAGCGCAACGGTTAAAGTGTCCTTTGTGCCACAAGCCAACTATGAGCAGGCGTTCCTCATTCTGTGGCAAGACCATAAAAATTATGCGCGTTTTTCGACTCTGTGCGCAGACGGATTGAAATTTGAGATCATCCGGGAAACCAACGCGACACCCGTAACATTTCAGACGCCCAACTCAATTGGCTCGCCAGTTTATCTGCGCATCGACTGCGGCGGATCGGTGATGCGTTTCCATGCAAGCCCCGACGGCTCCCGCTGGACACAGATCGGTCCGGATTACCCGCTGACCTTGTTGGAGGTCAAAATCGGCCTTGGAGCCATTGCCCCGGACAGCGGCGCGGCAAGGGAGGCGCTTTTTGACGACTTCCGCATCACACCGTCGGCGCCCAGCAGAGTCGACGAGTGGATTCACTCCGGACGTGACAATATAAGATTGGGTGTAAATATTTCCGGCGAACCGATGAAACTGGTAAAGCAGGATGGTTGAAACCGCAGATGCAGGAGATTCGACGTTGATCAGCGCCCCCCGCTTGAGCATCATCATTCCTGTTCGCAATGAACAGCACACAATCACCAGCCTGTTGCGCTCGCTGGCGCGGCAGGACATGCTGTCGGAGACCCAGGTCGTCGTTGTTGACGGGCGCAGCGAGGACGCCACGCGCGACGTCATCAGCGGCTTCCCCTTTGTGCGCCTTGTCAGCAGCGAACCGGGACGCGCGCGCCAGATGAACGCCGGGGCGGGGCACGCCCTGGCTCCCGTGCTGTGGTTCCTGCATTCGGATTCGACGCTGTCCGAGCGCAATTGCATCAACGCTATTCTTGGCGCGCTCGCGGATCCCGCGGTTGCGGGCGGCGCGTTTCGTTTCCGCCTGCGCGGCGACGATGCTTACTATCGTTTCGTCACCGCGCTCGTAAATCTGCGCTCGCGGCTGTTCCATCGTCACTATGGCGACCAGGGGATTTTTACGAAGGCTGATGTGTTCAGGGAAATCGGCGGTTTCCTCGAGGATGAGCCGTGCGAAGATCTTGATTTTGTGCTGCGTTTGCGCCAGCGCGGACGGTTTGTATTGCTCGACCAGGCGGTCGAAACAAGCGCGCGCACATGGCAGAAATATGGCAAGTGGCGCACCACGATGTGGCACATCGGCGAGTGGTTGCGTTTTGAGTGGCGCCGTCTGACATCTCCGCGAAGCGCCGAACCCAGCCAGCTTCCCGAGCCGGAAATGCCATCTGAAACCGCTAGGGGGGGGGCGGCGCCCGAACCGGTCGAATTGCGCGAAACCGGCGCCGGTATTGCCGCCCCTACGCTCCCTTCGGCCTCGAGCGCTCCGCCGCCACCGCCAGCTGCTCCCGCCCCCATGCCATAAACATCCTGCCGATTCAGCTCGATCTGTTCAGCGCCCGTGCGCCAGACGATCAGCAAGCTCCGGTGGCAGACCCTGCAGTCTGATTTCCTTCTGCGCCCCGTCCAGGTCATACTTCACGCGGTGAAACTGCAGCGATCCGGCGTCGAGATCTAAGATGGTAAAGCAGGAATCGGGATTCCTGTCGCGCGGCTGCCCGACACTGCCCACATTGACAATGTAGCGGCAACTCTTCTTGATTTGAATCACTGGGGTGCATGGGCCGTTGAGGCGTCCGTTCTCGTTTTCCACGACGAAAGGCATGTGCGAGTGGCCGATGAAACAGAATCGGTGGGTGAAATGGCGGAAACTTTCACGGGCGTCGCCCATGGTGATGATGTAGGACCACTCGTGGGGATTGAGCGGCGAGGCGTGAACGAAGAGCATGCCGAAAGCCTCGATGTCCAGCGGCCGCTCGCGCAGCCAGCGCGCGTTTTCGGGCGTGAGAGCCTCCTGCGTCCATATGATGGCGCGCAGCGCGGCGGGATTGAATGTCCCTGAGTCGGTCAAGTCGAGCGCCGCGAAATCATGGTTGCCGGCGATTGTGGATATCTGGCGTTCGCGCAAAATATTGACGCATTCGTTCGGATTGCCGCCATAGCCGACGACATCACCGCAACAAATCATCACGTCCGCGCCAAGGGAGGTCATCTGTTCCAGAACGCTTTCCAGCGCGTGCAGATTGCCGTGGATGTCGGAGAACACACCGATCCGCCGCGGCGTTCCCTCAATAATGTGCATTGTTTTGTCTATCATGCGGAGTTGGCAGGAAAAACCTTTTCTAAATGGGTTTAATCCGTAACGCCTGTTTATTCACTTGTGTTGTGGCGCGGGCTTCCAGCATGCACGAGAGTCCATCCGCTGCCGAGGATGTGGGTGAGTCAGCGAAACTGTCTGTGACGCGACAGGCTTATGATACAGTTGACGGCAAGCGCCAACGGATACGCGATGAGCGCCGCAAAAAGCGGTTCCATGTTCAGCCTGTAGCGGTCATAGCCGACGACCATGGAAATGATGCCGCAGAAATAGAGGATGTTCAGTCCGAGAAATATGCCGAGGAATCTTGTGGGGCGTCTTGCGAGCATGAGCATGAGGCCAAGCGGCGCCAGCGCGCCATACGACCAGCGCATGGCGCGTGTCACCTCGCATGTCAGATGAAACAGTTTCCTGTCCCAGACATCGGGCGGAAACAATCCGATCTGACGCATATGCCGGTAGAGCGGACGGCACAAAAAGGCTTGGTAGAGTTCATCGTGATGTGTGTGGCTTATGACGAGCTGGCGGAAGTTGGCCGCCCAGCGGCGGGCAAGTTCGCCCGGATGGGAGCAAAACGTTTCGGCGGCAACCGCCTGAAGCTCGCGCGAGACCTCAAGGTCGTGCGTTTTCCAGTAGTCTTCGCCATGTTGCATCACCATGGCCATGGGGCTTCCGGCGCGCCCCTGCCGGATGATCCACTGCTTGAGCGCCGCGGTCTGTGATGAATCGCCGTCGCGCGCTTCCACCATATCCCAATTGCTCCACAACAGGCAGATCCCTTGAAATGTATCAAAGACCGGTTCCCGGTAATGGATGAAATTGCGCGCGAGCCAGGGGACGGCGAAAAGCGCGAGCCCGGCTGAGAATGCCGCCAACAGCTGGGCCGTGCGTCTCCACGGGCGGATGCGCAAAACCGTCAGCGCAGCCGCCACAAACCAGTAATACTTCATGATGGGGCGCGTCATGAGCGCCGCGCCGCAGGCCAACCCCGCGATCAAGCCCTTGCCCGCGCCAGGCCGCTCAAGCGCGCGCCACGTGGTGATGAACATCACAGCGCACGACACCGCGAACAAAACATCTGTCAGAACGAGCTGCGCGGCAAAAATGATGTTGGCGTGAAGAACGAGAAACGCATATGCCAGCCAGCCGCATGCGCGCCCCGCCTTGGAGCCGAAGTAGAAAGCCACGCACGGCAGCAGCGGCGCCAGCATCACCTGCAACAGCGAAAACCAGAAATATCCGATCTGCTCGTCCCCGCTCAGCCGGTCGAGGGCGCCGAGTATGAATGGCACGAGCGGCACCCGGCACGCGTTGGGTTGCCAGACACCGTCGGACAGGCGATAACCAAATGTGAATTCGCGGAAGATGCCCCGTCCCATCTCGAGATATCCGGCTGTGTCAGGTTGAATGGTGTAATTGAAAATGGCCCATAACATCCAGTACCAGGCCAGCGCGCACACATAAAGCCACAACCAGAGCCGCCATGGATGCGCGCGGTTGAGCTGTTCAGCGCCGCAACCGTCAGCTTGCCCGGGGTCAACAACATGGCTCATGTGTTTCAACTTCATTGGCGTTGTTATCCTTTCTGTCTCCGGGGCGCTCATGGCAGCGCGCCAAGCAGTTTCAGAAATTCGGAAAGTCCAAGCTCCTCGGCGCGTGTGGCGGGGCGATGGTCAATGGCGCGCAACGCCTGCCCGACGGCGTCTTTTGTCCAGCCCGCGATGCTGGCGGCGGCCACGGCGTTTGGCATCGTTTTTCGCCTTTGCGAGAACGCCGCGTCCACGAGGCGGAAGAGCAGCGCCCGCAATGCCGGATCGATCATGGCGTCCTTCAGCCTGAACCTGAGAAGGTTTGATTCCACTTCGGGGGGGGGCAGAAACGCCGTGCGCGGAACCGCAAAAAGTGATTCGATCTCGCACCAGGATTGAACCTTGATTGATATGGCCCCGTTGCGCTTCGAGCCGGGCGCGGCGGCCAGTCGCTCAGCGACTTCGCGTTGCATCATGAGCGCCATCGCCTCGAACGCCGCGCCACTTTCGAGGATGCGCATGATCAGCGGCGACGTGATCTGGTAGGGGATGTTCCCCGCGATCAGGAAGCGCCGTCCGTCCTGTTGCGCGCGTCTTGCCGCCTCCGCGTAATCAAAATCCAGCGCGTCGCAATACACGAATTCGATGCGCCCCGCGGTTTCACGCCGGTTCAGAATTTCGCCCTCATGGAGCGGCCTGAATCGCTCGTCGATTTCGATGGCCGTGACATGCGCGCCCGACAGCGCCAGCATTGTCGTGAGGTTTCCCACACCCGCGCCGATCTCAACGACAGCCGAGTCAGGGCCGGGACATAGCGTTCCGGCGGTTTCCGAGAGCAGATCGAGATCAACCAGGATGTGCTGGCCAAATCGCTTGTTCAGCGGCAACCGGTGCCGTTTCAACAGCCGTTTTATATGTTCGCGCTCGCTCATATAATCACCAGGGGCAGGCAAGGATGCCCGCATCACAATATACACACGGTCTTGCGAAACGCCACCTGAATGACGAACGTGAGCATGGGGCAATATCATGCACTCTGTGCGCGGAGATGATGCTGACATCCATAGAATCCGTGGAACGCATCATTAGCCGCTGCCGGTTTCTGTTGTTGTTATTGCGTTGTGAAATCAAAATCTGTTTCGCTTTTGCTCATACACACATTCAAGCGCCTTCGTGCAAGGCGCGAATAATTATGAAGGCGATGCCAACTCCATGGCGCATTTGACAGGACATTTCCCGGACGAGATCACAACCGAGGCGGAGCTTGAGGATCTGCTGTCGGCGCCTGAGTCGGCGACGGTTGATCTTTTCCGCCGCATCGAGGGCGATGTCATGATCCTTGGCGCAGGGGGCAAAATGGGCCCGACGCTTGCGCGAATGGCGCGCCGCGCCGCATTGCAGGCGGGCAAGGGACAGGACGTCATCGCCGTGTCGCGGTTCAGCGAATCGTCGGGCGCGAGAGAGACGCTTGAACAGGCTGGCGTGCGCACCATCGCCTGCGACCTCGGCGACATCGACGCCGTGCGCCCGCTTCCCGCCGCGCGCAACATCATTTACATGGCGGGGCGCAAGTTCGGCGAACGCGGCTCCGAGCCGCTCACATGGCTCATGAATGCGGTCGTTCCGGCGAATGTGGCGCAGACATTCCGCGATTCGCGCATTGTCGTTTACTCGACGGGTTGTGTGTATCCGCTCGTGGCGCCCCAGAGCGGCGGGTGCAGTGAGAGCGTGCCGCCCGCTCCCGCCGGCGAATACGCCGCCTCGTGTCTCGGGCGCGAACGTATTTTTCAGTATTATTCATCCCTGCACGGCGCGCCCGCGCTCATCCTGCGGCTAAACTACGCGGTCGAGTTGCGTTATGGGGTGCTGGCCGACATCGCCCGGACTGTGGCCGCTGGCGCACCCATCGATCTCACCGTGAGCTCCGTCAATGTCATCTGGCAGGGTGACGCGAACAACCGCGCCCTGCGCTGTCTGGAACTTGCATCGTCCCCGCCAGCCGCGCTCAACATCACGGGGTTGGAAACGCTCAGTATCTATGATCTGGCTGTTGGATTCGGACGTCTGATGGGCAAAGTCGTCACCTTCCGCGGCCAGCCCGGCGCGGCATGCTACTTGAGCGACTCCCGCCGCTCAATGGAGCTTTTTGGCGCTCCCCGTGTGTCCGTGACGCAGATCATGCCTTGGATTGCCAAATGGATTGCCAGCGGCGGACGCAATCTTGACAAACCGACGCATTTCAGCGTCACAGACGGGCAGTTTCTGGATTGATCGCGGCGCATGGGCGCTTTTTTTAAGGAAAAGGATCGCGTTGACATGAACCAGGACAAGGGAGCGTTGCTTTCGCGCGGCGCGGCGATTCCAGCTTCGCCGCTGGCGCTGGATAAGAACCGGCGGTTTGACGAGCGACGGCAGGCAGGTTTGTACGAATATTATGCGGCAGCAGGGGCCGGCGGAGTGGCCGTTGCCGTGCACACGACGCAGTTCGAGATTCGCGAGCCGCGCCACGGGCTGTTGCGTCCCGTGCTGGAGCTGGCGGCGCGCACGCTGGCCGGGCTCGAAGAGCGCCACGGCCGCCCGATCATCAGGGTGGCGGGCGTGTGCGGCGCAACGGCGCAGGCCGCCGCCGAGGCGGAACTTGCCGCGTCGCTCGATTATGACGTCGCGCTGCTCAGCCTCGCGGCCATGCGTACCGCCACGGACGACGAGTTAATCGCCCACTGCGAAACCATCGCGCGCATCATCCCGCTCATTGGTTTCTACCTGCAACCCGCCGTGGGCGGGCGCCCCCTGAGCTACAATTTCTGGCGGCGATTCGCCGAGATTACCAATGTTCTGGCAATCAAGATCGCTCCCTTCGACCGTTACAAAACGCTCGACGTTGTGCGCGCGGTGGCCGACGCCGGCGCCGAAGACCGCATCACGCTCTACACGGGCAATGATGACAATATCATCAGTGATCTTGTGACGCCGTTTGTCTTCGGACCACCCGGAAAAACCAAAACCCTGCGCATCCGCGGCGGTCTGCTTGGCCAGTGGAGCGTCTGGACGAAAACCTTCGCCACTCTCCTCGACGACATTCACGGCATCGCCGACTCCGGCGCGCCCATTCCCAGTGAACTCATCACGAAAAATGCCCAACTGACGGACGCAAACGCGGCAATTTTCGATGCGTCGCACAACTATGCGGGTTGCATTCCAGGCATCCATGAAATCCTGCGCCGGCAAGGATTACTCGACAATATTTACTGCCTTAATTCGGACAAAGCCCTTTCGCCAGGGCAGTCGGACGAAATCGACCGCGTGATCCGCGATTATCCATGGCTGCCCGATGATGATTTCGTTCGCGGGCTGCAATTATCCGCATGACCGCGCCGCTGACGGCGCTTTTTTTTGTTTTGCGCATATTGTTTCCCGCACCCATAGGTTGTTGAAAACAGCAGAACGGAAATAATGCGGATGTCTGAAATTACAACACAAATGGTGAAGGAACTGCGCGAGAAAAGCGGCGCGGGGATGATGGATTGCAAGAAGGCTCTGACCGAAACGGGCGGGAACATGCAGAAGGCCATGAACCTGTTGCGCGAGAAAGGCGCCGCCATCGCCAGCAAGCGCTCGTCGCGCGTGGCAAAAGAAGGCGTTATCAGCTCGCACATCACGCCCGACCACAAGACGGGCACGCTCATCGAGCTCAACAGCGAGAGCGATTTCGTGGCCCGAAATGATGAGTTCCGCGAGCTGGCCGGCGCCCTTGCGCGCCATGCGGCGGGAGCCGTGGAAATCGCGGCGTTCAATGAAACCCGCATCGAAACCGGCGAGACGGTGGCCGACCTCGTCCAGGCGATCATGGGCAAGATCGGCGAGAAAATCGTGCTGACGCGCACGGCCCAGCTCAAGGCAATGTCGCCCAACGGATTCATTTTCAATTATGTCCATCCCCCCGGAAAGATCGGTGTGCTGGTGGAAGTGACCGGCGGACGCGCCGATCTGGCCGGTGATCCGGCTTTTGTCGAGGTGGCGCGCGACATCGCCATGCACATTGCGGCCTCCGCGCCATTGTGCATCCACCGCTCCGAGGTGACTGCGGATCTGCTCCAGCAGGAGCGGGAAATCTGCCGCAACCAGGCGCTCAATGAAGGCAAGGGAAAGCCCGAAAAGATCATCGACAAAATCGTCGAGGGGCGGCTGAACAAATTCTATGCTGAGTCATGCCTGCTCGAGCAGCCATTTGCCAAGAATCCCGACATTAAGGTTGAAGAATATCTGAAGCAAAACAGCGCCAAATTCGGCGGCGCCGCCGGCGTGGCCGCATTCATCCGCTACAAACTCGGCGAGATGGCCGAAGCCGCGGTGGCGGAATAAGGGAATAGCAGGTTTGGCATAACCGTTAATCGGAAATTCTCTCTGTAGCGGCTCATTATGGACTGCCTTTTATGCCTGCGGCAACACGATGCGAAGAAAGTGGAAGTACGCTGTGACGGATTCCACACGACGCATTTTGAGTCGTTCCCTGGTCAATACACCGTGTTGTGAAGATATATGACAGTACGACATTCCATGCCGATGCGCCGCTGGCGGGCGTTTGTGCTTGCCGCCGTAGTGGCGGTTGTTTTCGCCATGCTGGGGCTGGCCGCTCCGCCGGATACGGGAACAGCACCCGCGACCACGGCCGTGGCGCCAGCCGCCGAATCATCATCCCGCGCGGTCGCGGCGGTTCCGGCTGAAGACCACTCGGGCACGGTAGCCAAGGTGCTGCTGGTGCTGATGATCATTCTCGCCATCGCGAAACTGGGTGGCGACATCTTCGAGCGTATCGGCCAGCCAGCCGTGCTGGGCGAACTGATCTTCGGCATACTCGTGGGCAACATGTCCCTGTTGCACATCGGGTTGCTTGACCGTTTCTCTGTGGCGTTTATCCACAATCCCGAGACGGACATGATCATCACGATACTCTCGGAGATCGGCGTCGTGCTGTTGCTCTTCGAAGTGGGGCTTGAAGCCACGCTGGGCGAAATGATGTCGGTGGGGCTGTCGTCTTTTGTGGTGGCTATTGTGGGCGTGATCGCGCCAATGGCGCTTGGATTTGCCGTGGGACGCGCGTTTATGCCGGGCGAGCCATGGACGGTGTACCTGTTTCTTGGCGCGGTGCTGGCCGCGACGAGCGTTGGCATCACGGCGCGGGTGCTGCGCGATCTGGGCAAAATGCATCTGCGTGAATCAAAGATTATTCTGGGCGCCGCTGTCATTGACGACATCCTCGGTCTGATCGTCCTTGCGGTGGCGCAGGGTGCGGTGGCCGCGGTCAACACGGGCAAAGCCCTCGATGCGTCGCAGATTCTTCTGATCATTGTCAAAGCCGCCGTGTTTTTTATCGCTGCCGTGGCGCTGGGGCGGCTGATGTCGAAGCGCCTGTATCGGTTCGCCTCCTTTTTGCAGGTGCAGGGAGTGCTGCTTTCGGTGACGTTGGCGTGGTGCTTTGTGGTCGCCTACATCGGCACGCTCGTCGGTTTGGCGCCCATCGTGGGGGCTTTTGCGGCCGGCCTGGTGCTGGAGGACGCAACCTTTGAGGACTGGAAGCATTCCGTGCACCATATTGAGGATCTTCTGCGCCCCGTTACCACCTTCCTTGTGCCGATCTTTTTTGTTCACATGGGGATGATGGTCAGGCTGGAAACATTCGGGCAGGTGCAGATCATGGGTTTTGCGGCCTGCCTGACACTTGCCGCGATCGTCGGCAAGCAGGTGTGCGGCTTGGGCGTGATGGAGCGCGGGATAAACCGCCTGGCGGTGGGGCTGGGCATGATACCGCGCGGGGAGGTGGGCCTGATCGTGGCGAATATCGGCGCCACAATGCGCACGGCGGAGGGCCACCCGGTCATTTCGCCCGACACGTTCTCGGCATCTGTGATCATGGTCGTTGTAACCACGATGATCACGCCGCCCCTGCTGAAATGGTCGCTGGAGCGGAGGGACAAAACGCGGCGCGGGGGCGGGATGAGCGCGGCGTCTCCATAGCGGAGACGCGCGTTCCCAAGCCGCATGTGCGTGTAAATTTTATTCGCGGGGGCGGTGTGTATGATGTAACAACAAATCAGTTTATCAATATAGACCAAGAGGGATATCATGAAGCTTAGTAAAACGCTGACCGAAGCGATCAACAATCAGATCGCCATGGAGTTGCACTCGTCGTACCTGTATCTTGGCATGTCTGCCTACTGCGAATCGCAGAATTTCCCGGGCGCGGCCAAGTGGCTGCGCGCGCAGAGTCACGAGGAGACAGGCCACGCGATGAAGCTCTTCGATTACCTTTACACGCGCGACGCGAAAGCCGAATTGATGACGCTGGCGGCGCCACCGGCCGCATGGAAGTCGCTCAGAGCCGTGTTCGATGCGACGCTCAAGCACGAACAGACCGTCACCGCCAGCATCCAGAAACTCCATGATCTGGCCGTCAAGGAGAAGGACACCGCGGCGCAGATTCTCCTGCAGTGGTACATCACCGAGCAGGTTGAAGAAGAAAAGAACGTGACCGACATCCTGGCGAAATTCGACATGATCGGCGACAGCCCGATGGGGCTGATGTTTCTGGACAAGCAACTCGGCGAGCGCGGTTGAGCCCCGGTCGTGCTGACTGGCGCGGCGGTCTCATGCATCCTGCATAAACGGCGCGATTCATCGCTTCCCGGCATGCAGGAAAATCCTCCGCGCAGGCAGGATGCAGTTACAAACGGAATCGCCGCATAATTTTTCTGGACTCCGGGAAAATGTCTGGCATAGTTCTTGCCAAATACCAGTAGTCCAATATCAACGCTGACGGGAGTATCATCACGATGAAGAACCCAGTACTGGGAATTGTGCTGATCGTTGTGGCTATTGCGCTGATTTATTTCTACGCATGGCCCAAGCTTAAACCATACATCTCACCAGATATGCCATCACCGCCTGGAGCGGGTGGCCCTGGCATGATGATGCCGGGCATGCCTCTGGGGCCCGGCGGCACAACGGCAACTCAGCCGATGCGGTTCTGAGAAACAAGAGCCACGAATCACACGCGATTCTGCGCCGTGGTGTGATTCGTGGTGTTTTTTGTGCCTGTGAAAATACGGACGCGGTGTCGGCCTCTGAGTTTCAGATGCTTTTCAGCATGTGCCCAAGTTTGGCTTTCTTGGTCTGAAGGTATCGTTTGTTGAATTTCTGGTGCCCCACTTCGATAGGCACGCGCTCGACGACTACGAGACCGAAACCCGTGATGCCGATGATTTTTTTTGGGTTATTGGTCATCAGGCGGATGCGACGCAGGCCGATGTCGCGCAGAATCTGCGCGCCGATGCCATACTCGCGCAGGTCGGGCTTGAAACCCAGCGCGGTGTTAGCCTCGACCGTGTCCAGCCCCTCCTCCTGTTTCTGGTACGCGAGCAGTTTGTTTTTCAGCCCGATGCCGCGGCCTTCCTGGTGGAGGTAGAGCAGGACACCCGCGCCTTCCTCGCTGATGTGTTTCATGGCGGCATGAAGCTGGGGGCGGCAATCGCAACGCAGCGAGCCAAGCGTATCGCCCGTGAAGCACTGTGAATGGACGCGCACGAGCGCTCCCCGCGCGTTCTCGGCGGCAGGGTCGCCCATGATCATGGCCACATGCCCCTCACAATCCCACGCCTCGTAGTACGTCAGATTCCATTCGCCGAAATCGTTGACGAAAGGGACGGTGACAACGGGTTTGACGAGTGTTTCGCGTTTCATCCGCCAGCCGATGATATCCCGGATGGTTATAATCTTAAGGTTGTGGCGCTGGGCGAAAATTTCGAGCTGTGGCATGCGCGCCATGGTTCCGTCGTCGTTCATGATTTCGCAGAGCGCTCCGGCGGGCGGCAGACCGGCCATGCGCGCGAGATCAACGACGCCTTCGGTCTGGCCGGCGCGTTCGAGCACGCCGCCCTCGCGCGCGCCAAGCGTCTGCATGTGGCCGGGGCGGGCAAGATCGTTCGGGCGGGTTGCCGGATCAACGAGAGCGCGCATGGTGGCCGCGCGGTCGTGCGCCGAGATGCCCGTGGTCGTTCCGAGGATCACGTCGACCGGCTCATAAAAATTCGTGCCGAAACGGGTGTTGCTCGGTCCAAGCGGTTTCAGCCCCAGTTCGCGCAGCCTGTGTTCCGTGGTGGCCGCACAGATAAGCCCCCTTCCGTGCTTGGCCATGAAATTGATCTTCTCCGGCGTCACATAAGACGCCGCGAAACACAAGTCGCCCTCGTTCTCGCGGTCCTCATCGTCCGTGAGAATGATCATCTTGCCCGTGCGAAAATCCGCCAAGCCCTCTTCAATTGTCGTTATCATCATATCCTGCTACAGTGATTATCCCTTCATTGGTTGGGAATTCAGGCTTCCCAGCGGTGTGGCGCTGGGATCCAGCGCGCTCTCATCGGGATGCAGATAACGGTAGACATACTTGCCGATGATGTCCGTCTCGATGTTCACGAGGTTGCCGGGCTTGCGAAACTGGAAGGTAGTGACCTCGAGTGTCTTGGGGATGATCGCCGCGCTGAATATGTCGTTCACGACATCAACCACGGTCAGGCTGATGCCGTCGACGGCCACGGATCCCTTGGGGACAAGGTAATTCGCGTAACCGGCAGGCAGACGGAAGCGCCACATCTGGCTGTCGCCTTCGGGTGTGATGGACTCTACGCGCGCCGTGCAATCGACGTGCCCCTGCACAAGGTGTCCTCCAAGCTTTTTGTCCAGCGTCAGCGAGCGCTCGAGATTCACCTTGTCGCCCGCTGATTTGCTGCCAAGGCTTGTGCGCCGGAGGGTTTCGGCCGAGGCCAGCGTCGTGTAAGTTGTGTCATCAAATGCCGTGACGGTCAGACAGATGCCGTCGACGGCGATGCTGTCGCCCAGCGCGATGCCCTTGAGCGCCTCGCGGCAATCCACCACAAGTTCGATGGATTCGCGGCCCGGCCGCAGGGCGGCGATCGTGCCGAATTCCTCCACGATTCCAGTAAACATCCGTATCTGCTCCAAATCTTATGGGATTGATGCGATTTTGTGACGCTGCTTATTCTTTACCTCGCAAGCGTGAAGAGCATCGGAATATTTCCATCCTATTTCTTTGCGTGAGCAAGATGATTGAAAATCAATTAAAGCAAATCTCACGCGAAGCCGTGAGGAAAACCGGCATTATCCAGCAATGGCCAGCGCAGCGAAATAATGGTGTCCCCACCATGCCGCGAGCGCCAACGACGCGGACACAGCCGCGGCGACGACACCCGGACGCAACAGCAGGCGCCGCCATCCGTAAATCACGAATGGCAGAACGCCGATCATGTAGCGATCCATGTAGCTGAAGGGGTATTGAACGGCTTCCATATTCCGGAAGCTCCTGATACAGAAATGAAGGAGCAGATACAGAAGGCAATAAAACGTGCCGGTGTTGAGAAACGGGTCCGACCATCGCGCCCTGCTCGCTTCCAATGCCAGCAGCGCCACTCCCGCCACGCTGAAAATCACACACAAAAACACGTAAATTGTGCGAAAAAGCCCGGTTTCAGCGAATCCGCGGAATCCGCTGAACGGCCACCCCATGCGCAATTCGAGTGTTGCCGCGGCCGTGGCGTTCCAGCAGCGATGGGAGATGAGCATCCATGCGAGCGGGGGAATGAGAGCCAGCGGCGCCGAAAGACATTTGCGCCAGCCGCCGCGTCCGTAAACGACAAGATCATTCAGGCAGAATGCCGCGGCGAGAAAGATGCCCGGTGAACGTATCGCCGCGCACAGGCCCGCAAGCGCATAAGCCAGCGCACGCAGTCCGCCGAGATATGCCGCAAGGGCAAGCAGCAACAGCGCGACGAATGCCGTTTCTCCAAGCGCAAAGCAGGCGAAATAGACATAGGATGGATAACCCGCGAGCAGGATAAGCGCCGCCAGCCAGCACCGACGGGGTTTGATTGTCGCATGCCGCTCCAGAATCCGCATGAAAGCGGCCGCCATGACCGCGAATCCGCCCGTGATCAGTCCCATGGCCGCCGCCCACAAAGGCGCCGCCCATGAAAACAACGCGATCAGCGCCGGCCATCCGGCGTCATGGCGGCGCGCGTCCGCGGGAATCGCGGCGGGATCGAAATTCGCCAGCGCTTGCGCGAAACGCAAATATTCGCCGCCGTCATGACCCGCGAAAACACTGGCAAGGGAAAGTTTTGCGTCCGCGCAAAACCATGCCAGCAATGCCGCGCGCAGGCACGCAGCAATGAGGGCGACAAGAATTGCCGCGCGCCACAAACGCAAACGGCTGAAACGGCGCGCAGCACAGCTTATGCCGTCGGCATTCACCGGGACGCCGTGTTCCATTGTGTCTATCATGATGATTATGAACAAAGCGGAAGCGGGCTTCCGCACTCACATTGCTGATTGTGGTCATTCGCGGCAGCCGATTCCAAGCTTCAAATTGTATGAGCGATCGTATCTGCCAACATACGCCGCACATTCTTCTGGCTTGTGATGCGCGGGACAAGGCATGATAAATTCCATGCAGAACAACGACTTGCTCGATATCAGCGTTGTGATCCCATGCCTTAATGAGGCGCGCACAGTCGGGCGGTGTGTTGAAGCCGCGATTGAAGGAATCGGCGCCGCGGGACTTTCGGGGGAGGTCATTGTCGCCGACAATGGTTCCTCCGATCGCTCCCGCGAGCGGGCGGTCGCAGCGGGCGCGCGCATCGTGTCGGCCGAGCACCGCGGCTACGGCGCAGCAGTGCAGGCGGGTTTTCTCGCCGCCCGCGGCAAGCTTCTGGTCATGGGCGATGCCGACCTCAGTTATGATTTCCGCGAAATCCAGGCGCTGACCGCCGAGCAAAGCCGCACGGGCGCCGGCCTTGTCATCGGCGACCGGCTCAACGGGCGCATCGAGCGCGGCGCGATGCCATGGGCGCACCGCGTCATCGGCAATCCCGCCATCTCCCGAACCATCAGGCTGATCTTCGGCACGCCGGTAAACGACTGTTATTGCGGACTGCGGCTCATCACCCGCGACGCTCACCGCCGCCTGCGATTGACATCAACCGGCATGGAATATGCCCTTGAAATGATCGTGCTGGCGAAACTTGCGGGAATAACATTCGCCAATGTGCCGGTCACGCTGCGCATGGACGACCGCGACCGCCCGCCCCATTTGCGCACGATCCGCGACGGCTATCGCTCCTTCCGGTTCCTGTTCCAACACGCGCCCATCACTGTGTACCTTGCCCCCGGACTGTGCCTGATCGCGGGCGCGCTCGTTCAACTTGCTTCGACGGCATGGCGCGAAATTGCCGCGGGCGCCCCGGCGCCGCTTAACGCGTTGACGCTGGCTGCCGGGGGCGTGCTCCTGCTTGGATGGGTCATGATTCTGCTTGGTGTCATTGCCCGCATGTTCGCGGCGGGTTTTCTTCACGGCAGTGTTGACCCGCTCCTGCCGCGCTTCTTTCAGCTTGTGCAACTCGAGCACGGGGTTTCCATCTGCCTGGTGGCGGTTGCGGCGGGGTTTGGACTATTGGCCTGCGACAGCTGGTCGCATGCGCTGTTTTATCTTGGTGTTCTCGGACTTGTCATGGGCGCGGGAACGCTCTTTGGCGCTTTTGTGGTGAGCCTGATCGGGCGCGCGGTGCCGGACAACCGTTTCTATCCGTCCGAAGAGCGGGGGGAGCGTGCCGGATCATCGCGGAGGAATGCGCTGGGCGCTGATGAACAGAACGTGCCGCACAGCCTGGCCACCCAGGCGGTGCTTGCCCGCGCGCCGCGCTACAACGAGTGGCTGTTCGACTCGGTTGCGGAGGCCTTGCATGACGCGCGGCGCATACTTGACGCAGGCTGTTCGATCGGCAACATGACAAACATCGCGGCGTTCCGCGCAACTTGCAAGGCGGGCGCAGGTTCCGGTATAATGGTTGTCGGACTGGAGGTCATTCCGGCTGCGGTTGCTGAGTTCCGCCGTCGTTATGCCGGCCGGGCGGACATGATGGTGGTCGAGGGTGATATCATGCGTCCGCCTGATGACATCAAGCGCCGGGCTCCTTTCGACTGCGCGCTGTGTTTCAACGTGCTCGAACATCTTGAGGACGACACCGGAGCATTGCGGATCATCGGGTCATTGCTGAAACCGGGCGGAATGCTGGGACTGGTGATTCCAGGTGGCGGCAACGCGCTCTACGGAACGCTGGACGCGCTCGACCTCCACTGCCGCAGATACACGAAAGCCCGCCTGCGCGCCCGGCTCGAAGCGTCTGGTTACAAGATTGTGTCGATCCGGCATGTCAATGCCGCGGGATATTTTCTGTGGTTCCTGAAAGGGCGCATCCTGCACTCAAAAAAATTCCGCGATGGCGAAACGGCCGCATTCGACAAACTCGTCCCGTTTCTGCGCAAATTAGACTCGCTTGTCGGCCCCCCGTTCGGCCAGTCGATTGCTGTTGTTGCCCGCCGCGGCGAACAGCCTCAGAACAGCTCCCAGCCTCCCACCACGGCGCCGCCATCGGGATAGAGCAGGCAGCGCGAACGGAAAGCCTTGAAATCCACGAGCAACTGCTGCCACTCGGCAACGATCGAATCAACTGGCTCCGTCTTGATCCGGTTATGAAGGTTGGGCACGCCCATAAGATCGGACGCGTAGGTGGTGATGGTCACCTGCGAGGGATACATCTGGTATGCTGTTTGAAGCATGATCATGCCCGCGCGGACAGGTTCGAAGACGTCGCGGTTCGTGACGGTAACGCGCGCACCGCCGCACGTTTTCCCGCTCCATTTTGATGATGCAGGTGTGAACGTTGCGGGATCGAACCTGACACCCGGCAAGGCCAGCGATGTCAGGCGATCGGCATAGGCTTGGGTGTTGATGAACGGGGCTCCGATGAGCTCAAAGGGATTGGTCGTGCCGCGCCCCTCGCTGATGTTGCTGCCCTCGAAGATGCATGTGCCCGGATAAACGGAGGCTGTGTCGGGCGTGCGCATGTTGGGCGATGGCGGGACAAACCTTCGCCCGGTTTCGGTCCACCATTGGCCGCGCCGCCAGCCCGGCGCCTTGATGACATGAAGGTTTGCCTGGGGAATCATCCACTCAGTATTCCACATTGTGGCGATTTCGCCCGCGGTCATCCCATGGCGCGTGGCCACGCAAAAGGCCGCGCCGGGGCCAAGACGCCCGATCAGGCCGTAATTGAGCGTATTGGGTCTTCCCTCGACAAGAATGCCGCCGATGGGATTCGGGCGGTCGATGATGAAGAAGGATTTGCCGTTGGCCGCCGCAGCCTCCATGCAATAAGTCATGGTCCACATGAACGTGTAGAATCGCACGCCGACATCCTGCAGGTCGCAGACGAGCGCGTCAACCATCGCCAGTTGCTCGCTGGTGGGGGCATTGCGCGTGCCATAGACGGCGTAAACGGGTATGCTTGTTTCGGGATCGATGTAGTCGCCGCCGCCGACTCCGGGTGGCAGAGCGCCGCGCAGGCCATGTTCGGGCGCGAAAAACGCCGTGATCGACGTGCCATGCTCGAGCATGAGCGCGTCTGCGTCGAGACGGCCCGTCTCGTCGCACCCCGACGGGTTCGTAATCATGCCGATGCGCTGTCCCCTTGTGGCAGCAGCCACTTCCGCAAGCTGATCAGCCACCCCGCCGCTCCATGCCTGATTCAGGCACAGAATCACAAAAACCGCAATCACCGCGTATTTTGACTTGGTCATCGCTCAACTCCTGGAAGATGGATTATTGAAATCAGCGGCGCAATATCAAGGAACAAAAGATTCGCGGCAATTTCTGAACATGGCGCATGGCACAGATTACAAAGGCGCCCGCCTTAAATCACTTGGCGTCATCTGCCGGCGGGGCGTATGATGATCTTATCGACCATTGCCCCCACCGGCGATATGCCCGCATCCTTGTAATAAACGCGGTTGACGCGCAATTCTATGGTGTTCAAACCCGCGCGCACGCATTCGACGGGAACCCTGAAAATCGGCATGTGTTTGAATTCCGGATCGAGCCGGAAGACCGAGATGTCACCCAGCTTCGTGCCGTTCCAGTAAACGTTTATAATCGTGGGATCGAGCGGGTAAGGTTGTGTGATGACATCAACGCGCAATTGCACGGCCACCTGCGCTGGCAGGTTGACCACGATGCCCGACCGGGGCGGCATGGCGCAGACCTGCCCTTTGCCGATTGCGGAGAATCCGTAACGGATGAAAGGATTGTTTTCGCGTCCCTGCATCTGGATGACGCCATCTGGGGGCACTTGGTAGGTGGCTGGTTCGAGCAATGGCCCGCGCGTCCACTCGCCGTTTGTCATGCAGTGAAGAATCTGGGGCTTTTGCCAGTTCCATGCGTTTTCGGGCATGCTCATCGTCATGGCGACGTTCCAAGACTCATAATCGCGCGCGACGCCAAGGACCTGAATGCCCGCCGACAGGGCGAACAACCCGGTGGGCAGCCATGAAATCGCGCGCCAGGGCGAAAGCATCCGTCCGGCCACGGGCGCCATCAGTAAAAGCAGGAATGGCGAGGAGTCGAGCATCGTTCGCGCTCCGTAGCAATGGCCGCCATGCCAGCCGATCAGCAGGCCGCGCATAAGGATCATCACCAGCGCCGCCAGCGCATACATGGTTTCGCGCGGACGCCGCCTCCAGCCGCGCAGACTGAAGGGTATGCACGCCGCGGCCATGAGCATCAAGGGCGAGAATATAAACATGCCGCGATTGGGCGAAACAAGACTTCCCACCAGACGCTCCCAATACTCAACGCCGCGGTTCATGCGGAATACCGACAATGACACATAGGTTCCCAGCAATGTGCCTGTAAAAATCAGATTGTAAACAATCCACAACAGCGCCGCGCCGAGGCATGCCGCGCCGCCGCCGATCATGACCTTTGGGCTGCGCCTGAATTCAAACGCGAGGACAATCGCGCACGCGGGCGCCATGTAAGGGCGGCACCATGCGGTCATGCCCAGCATCAGCGCCCCGCAAATCACGCGCCACAGGCGTTTTTGCCCCCCGTCAAACAGGCACAATGCCGCAAGCAGCGAAAATTGGGCGCCCGTGTGCTGCCACATGCATCGGCTGGCCGTCGACCATGACGCGGTGGCCAAACCGCAGGCAAGGCCGATGAACAAAGACGTTGCCCTGCCCTCGCGCCGCGTCAGCCATGCTGCCATTGCCGCTGACAATGCCGTCAGAACCGACGCCGTCAGTCCATCGATGAAAAGGACATTATCCTCCACGAGCGGCACGCCGAAAACGCGAGCGATCAGAAAAAACAGCGCGCCATAGATCGCCGTGCCGATTGGCGTGTGCGAGCTGATGCGCCCGTCGGGATGCTTGCGGAAACTGTAGTAGTTCGACAGATTGAGATGCGTGACGGAGAAATCGAGCGTGGCATGCCGCGCAAGCAACAACGCGCCAAGCCGCAACGGCTGGTTGTCGATACAGCTTTGGATGAAGGGCTTGTAGCTGTAGACGCACAAACAGGTCACAAGCACGATCACCCATGCCGGCACATTCCTCAGCATGTCCCGCAAGGCAAACGCCTTGGTTCTTAAGATTTCGATTGTTGCGTTGGGCGCACTCATAACCTACATAACGCGACAAACCACCGTTTTTCTTTCAGGCGGGTGGATGCTTGTCCTGTCCTGTGAGATCAAGTATTCAATTTCGTTCATCTCTTATAATCGCAGACACGGCATTGCAACCCGCATGAAATTGCAATCATGAAATACAAGCTTTTCATAAATTGGACTCGTGTCCTTCGGGGGGGGCTTGGACGGGGAGGAAGGAAGTACGAAGCGCGACACTCCAGCCAAAAGTATCGTGTTACGACCTGAAACACATAACGCAATGCCGGTTATGGTGTCCGTTGCGCGCCGCCTACTTCTTTTTCCGCCGCTGTTTTTTGAGCAGTTTCTGTTTCATTTTGCGCTCGTAGATTTTGCGCTGGAGCCGTCGGGCGCGCTGGCTGGCCGACAGATTTGAGCCGGTGATGCTGGCACGCGGCGCCTCGCCGGCGCCATCGCCGCCTGCTCCGGCCGCCTGCATGCGGTCCTGCATCTTCATCACGCCCTTCATCATTTTGCGCATCTGTTCGAATTGGCCGATGAGCGCGTTGACATGCTGGGGTGTTGTGCCGCTTCCGCGGGCGATGCGCGCCCGGCGCGAGCCGGTGAGTATGTCGGGATTGTCGCGCTCCCCGGGCGTCATCGATTGGATGATGGCCTCGGTGCGCTTCATCTCGCCCTCGGGCAGCTCCACATCCTTGAGCGCCGTGCCCATTCCTGGCAGAAGCCCGAGCAGGTTCTTGAGCGGCCCCATTTTTTTCACGCGCTGCATCTGGTCGAGGAAATCCTGCAGTGTGAAGCTGGCCGAGCGCATCTTCTTCTGGAGGTCCATGGCCTCCTTCTCGTCGAAGTGCTCCTGCGCCTGTTCGACGAGCGAGACAATGTCGCCCATGCCGAGGATGCGGCTGGCCATGCGGTCTGGGAAAAACTCCTGCAGGTCTTCCAGCTTCTCGCCGGTGCCGACGAACTTGACGGGTTTTCCCGTGATGGATTTGATCGACAGCGCCGCGCCGCCGCGCGCGTCGCCGTCCATCTTGGTCAGGCACACGCCGTCGATGCCCACCTTCGTGTTGAACATCGAGGCGCTCACGACGGCATCCTGGCCGGTCATGGCGTCGGCCACGAGGAATGTGAATGTGGGATTGGCGCGCTGTTTGATCGCCGCCAGCTCGTCCATGCGCACTTCGTCAATGTGCAGGCGGCCCGCCGTGTCGATGATGACGAGGTTGCATCCCTGTTCGCGCGCCCGCGTCATGCCATGGAGGGCGATTTCGTCGGCGGGGATGGCGGAGCCTTCACTGAACACGGGCGCGCCGGCGTGTTCCCCGACGACATGAAGCTGCTTGATGGCCGCCGGTCTGTGGATGTCGCACGCCACGAGCAGAGGTTTCCAGCCTTCCTTTGAAAAACGGCGCGCCAGCTTGCCGCAGAAAGTCGTTTTGCCGCTGCCCTGCAGCCCGAGCATGAGGATGACATTGACGCTGCCAGGATGCAGCGCAAACGGCGGATTGTTGCCGCCGAGGATTTCGACAAGTTCATCATAGACGATCTTGACCATCTGCTGGCCGGGCGTGACCGATGTCAGAATCTCCTCACCCGCCGTCTTCTGCAGGATATGCGAGGTGAACTCTTTGACAACCTTGAGATTGACGTCCGCCTCAAGCAGCGCGATGCGGACATCGCGCATCGCGTCCTTGACGTTGGACTCGGTGATTTTGCCCTGTCCAGTCAGGTTCTTAAACACGCCCTCGAGGCGTTCGGTCAGGCTCTCAAACATGCGCGAATTTCCGGGAAACAGTTTTCAACAACACGAATTTGGGCGGTTTTAGCGAACAATAAGCTCTGCACTGTTGCGCTCATTCTTTGCGTCATCATGATAATGCGGGCAGGATGCCCGCGGTTCCGGCCCGCGTTTTCACGGGAAAATGCTTTTGTATTTGAAAAAAGCCTTTTACATCGAAGGATGCGAAGGAACATAAGTGATTGTATTCATCATTACCCAAAGCCATTATTCGCAAAATACGCAATATGCAGAAAATCCGCAGAGGAATCATATATTCTGCACAAAATGCTTGCTTGCGCCTGCGATTTTCCTGAAGAAATTTTTATGTTGGGCAGGTTGACAGCCAAGGAAACCCGTCATATACGACTGACCGGACGATGATATGAAGCACTTTAGGCAACATTATCGCAATCGCCGTGTGGCGCAGAAAGCGTTCTTGCCGAGTGCCGCCAGATTTCAACCGCCATGTCGTTTGTGTACCAGGATCTTGGCATCTTCCCCAAACTGTGCTGGCTGAGGTTCAACCTGCCGTCGCTGATCGCAGAGATGAACGGCTTGGGTCTGGCGCCTGACACAGCCGTATTCAACACCGCCTTCGAATACCATAGCAATAATGTGCCCAATCTTTACTCAAAACTGCAGGCCAAATGGCGCGGAAGCTATATCGCGCTCAATCCCGAACGTTCCGTGAAGATACAGTTCCCCGGCTACGGCGGGACGGGCATGGCGGACTGGCAGGCCGATGCGTGGGGCAATCCTTATATGGCCTACTTCATTCACACCGTGCCTTCGGCCACCGTGGGAGCGCAGCCAACACTGCGGTTTCTGGCCAGCGCCCAGGAAAAGGCTGATTATTTCGCGGGTATCGTCAGTTACGGGCGCAACCATGTTCCCGGCTTGGGCGACTTTCCCGCTCAAAGTTTGATTGACGACCGCCGCAACAACCGCTCGCTTTACAAGGGAACGGGGCCCAACATTTACCAGTCGCTGGTGCCCTCGGAATACAACCAGGCGCGCCTTGAGATGATCCTGCTCGTCACGCCAAGCCCATTCCCCGCCACCGAACCTCGCATACGCGATGTCGGCAGCGATGACAGGGTCGTGGAATTCTGATCATGATGAGAAAAAGCCGGACAAAAATGACTCTACGCCGAACACACCCGGGTCTGTGCCCCCCGGCATTTGACCTGTCCCATGCCCAGCGCGGCTTCACGGCGATTGAAATCGCCATGGTCGCCACGGTCATCGCCATCTTCGCGCTGATTGTTCTTCCGCTCTTTCGCAACCGCGTCGAGGAGGCGAAAATCGCGCGCACCAAGGCTGATCTGATCAGCCTGCAAAAAGCAGAAACACTCGCTCAAGCCGACACCGGCTTTTATCTGAGGCTCGAAGACCTCGACAACGTGATGAACAACATCAACTACACGCCCCCCAATCCCCCCATACCCCCGGCGGGCGGCATCACGATCCAAATCCCGCCTTTTGTCTTCCCCATTGCGAATCCGACCGCGCTACCCATCACGCGCCGCGCCCTCACGCTCAGCGAGTGGGCCAACCTCGCCGGACTGCCCGCCAACCCCAAATTCAAGGGGCCCTATATTTCGTCCATGGATTATATCATTTATGGCAAGCTGAAAACCGACACCACGTACCGCAACCTCTTGCGCAGTGTCAGCGGCAATCCCGCAAGCCCCATCTATGATCTCAACACGGGTCAGTTGTACGACTCCGACGACAACCACATCCCCGTGGATCCGTGGGGAAATCCCTATCTGTACTTCCCGCCGACCGGCGAGACATCCACCAATCAGAACAACAACCTGACTTATTCAAATGTCATATACTCTCTTGGGCCGGACGGTCTGCCGGGCAATCTGCCTGGAACGACGGCCAATGATTTTCTGCGAGGAACAACCAACGGCCTCGGCAACGGGGATGACCTGATGGTGCAATTCTAAAAGATGAGAGCCATGGAACATCATAACGACACACGAAACAAGTCTCTCGGCGGCAGGGGCTTCACGCTCATCGAGCTATTGATCGCGGTGATCATCGTGGGGATTATTGTTGCCGCCATCGTGCCGGTCTATGTCTCCCGCGCCGCTGAAGCGCGCCAGACCTATGTGCAGGCCGACCTCGACTCGCTCAAGAGCGCCGAGGAACATGCCGCCATCGACACTGGATACATCTATCGCCTTTATATCCTGCAAGACACCCAGGGCGGCGACAACATCGGCCCCAATTCCCCCAACGACCAGGTTATCGGCATCGTTGACGAGTCATTGCGCAGCGATGTTCCCAACCCTAAAATTATCTTCATCGATACCAAATACGGAACCATACTCATCAATGGATCCTCCATATTTGACCGCATGGTCGACAACCAGAAGGGGTTCAATTGGAATGGCCCTTACGTGAACCTCAACCGCAAGGTCGGAACAAAGTTTCCGGTGGTCAACCAGCCTGTGGGACTGCCGCTTGATCCGTGGGGCAATCCCTACATGCTGTTTACCATAGAAGGGCTTGTGAAGGAGCCGGATGGCGTGATCGCCACATCATGGACGGCAGCCGACGGACAGAGCTACAACACCAAGGTCTTCGACAGACCAACTGTTTTAAGCCTCGGACCCAATGGCCTGCCCGGCGACGGCACAGGCGGAGGCGCCAGCGCCAGATTAGGTCTTGGCGACGACAGTTACAGGCAATTCTGAAAGGAGCGGCATTAAAAATGACATATCGTTATAGTCACACCCGCCACAGCGGTTTCACGCTCACCGAGATGCTCGTGGTCATGGTCATCGTCGGTCTGCTGGCCACGATCGCCATCCCCGTTTATATCAACCGCATGGAGGAATCGCGAGTCAAACTTGCCCAAGGCGAATGCAAGCAGATCGCGGATGCCGAAGACCAGTGCGCTCTCATCCATGGTTTTTATGTGCCGTTCCAAATTCTCAACGCCCTTCCCCATCCCCAGAATCAGACGCGCAACGGCGACACCATCCGCAACCAGCCCAATCCAAGCTCCATTTATCTTATTAATCCGCTGATCCGGCCGAACTACCAGATCGGCTCCCAATGGACGCTTAACGACGGAATCAACGGGAACAACGCCAGGGTGACCTTGATGGTCAACTATTGGGAAGGGCCTTTCCTCAACCTTCACCGCGTTTACGTCCAGCAGGGTTTCAATCCCGTGAACAATTACAACTATTATGATTTCCCGCTCGATCCGTGGGGCAATCCTTACCTGTTCTATTCGGCGCTCGGAATCATCGGGCAGTATATCTCGTCGGGCAATTTCACCAACCTGACCATCAATTTCAGCAACGGGCAGTTGACCAACCTTGACCAGCGCAACTACATCGACCGTTATGCCGTGGTGAGCTATGGTCATGACGGCCTGCCAAACACAATCACACCGAATTATTTTGATGATGTCATTTACCTGTTCGGCACGCCGGGCGTGGAATCCGGGTTTGGTTTATGATGATGACACCGCACACTCAACAACACAAGGTTTCAATATGACGCCAAAGCGAAAAGCCTTTACGCTGGTCGAGTTGCTGGCAGTATGCCTGATCCTTGGCTTGCTGGCTACGGTTGCCGTAGGAGTTTACACCAACCAAGTTGAACGCGCCCGCATTGCCGCCGCGCGCCAGACAATCAGCGAACTCGAAATGGCCGCAAACCGCTATCAGGTCGACGTGGGAACATATCCGCCCAGCGGCTCGGGAACCCTGCCTTTCGCGTCCAACGCGCCCGCTGTTGGTTGCGGCTACCTTGAACTTGCGCTTATCCACAGCATGAGCGGGAACTCCCAAAGCCCGAACACTCCCTTGTGGAAAGGCCCCTACATCTCCATCCAGAATCAATACCTTGGCGACTCCAACGGCAATAATTTCGCCATGAATCCGTTACTGCCAGGCCTTACACCCGGCCAGGTGCAAATCCTTGATCCGTGGGGCAAACCCTACCGTTACGTCCGCTACGGGCCGTCACCCGACGATTACGCCACAATGGGCGGAACAAAACTGCCCACAGGCCATCCCTTCGCCGCGACCGAGGTTTATTACAATCCCAACACCTTCCAGATCGTGTCGGATGGGAATGACGGCGTGACACCAGCTCCGCCCAACGTCGGCACCGACAGCGACGATGTGACCAACTTCGGGTTATAATCGCCGCTCTTCGAACCACCAAGACACGAAGACACAAAAGGGAATCAGTTTGTCACACGCGGGGGCGTCTATGTGAAGATGGGAACGCCGCCTTCGCATTCTTTACACCTTCGTGCTTTATCTCCTTAATAAATGTGTCGCAGGCCTTCATTCTAAAATTTCGCCTCTGATCAGATGACAATACCCCTTGTGAACAATCTTCGCCTGCCGTCGACATTGCGGGCGCTTCGCCACCGCAATTACCTGCTTTTCATCAGCGGGCAGGCCGTGTCGCTCACGGGCGGATGGATCCAAGGGACGGCGCAGGGCTGGCTTGTCTACCGGCTGACAAGCGATCCGAGCATGCTCGGCTGGGTCAGTTTCGCCTCGCAGGCGCCTGTGCTGGCGCTGGGCCTGATCGCGGGGATTGTTTCGGATTCGGTGAACCGTCTTCGGCTCATCATCCTTATGCAACTGCTGGCGATGGGTCAGGCGCTCGTGCTCGCCCTGCTGACGTTGCTCTATGGCGCAAACGGCCAGCCCCTCATCCAGATCTGGCATATTCTTCTACTGGCAACATTTGCCGGCGTGCTCCAGGCGTTCGACCTGCCCGCGCGGCAGGCGTTTCTGATGCAATTGGTTCCGCGGGAGGATCTGGGCAACGCGGTCGCGCTCAATTCGCTCACCTTTAACGCCGCGCGCATCATCGGCCCCAGCATCGCCGGCGGGATGATCGCCATTCTTCAGCGGCTCAATCCCGGGCGGGAAGCCTTTGGCGAAGGGATGTGTTTCGCTGTCAACACGCTGAGTTTTTTCGGCGTGCTGATCCAGCTTCACCGCATGAGAATGCCGCCCGGCGCGTTGCGCCCATTCCGGGGCACGTCCAAGGGATTTCTCGTGGAAGGCCTGCGCTACATCGGCAAACACCGCCACATCCGCTACATCCTCGAGCACGCGGGATACATGGCGCTGTTCGGACTGCCTTATCTTGTCATGATTCCGGTTTTTGCGAAGGACGTGCTTGCGGGCAACTCGACCACGTATGGGTGGCTCATGACGAGCATTGGCGCGGGCGCGCTGGCGGGGGGCGTGGGCATGGCCAAGCGTGAGCAGATACGGGGCATCGGGACGCTCATCGGCACGGCCACGGCGGGTTTTGCCGTGCTCGTCATCATATTTTCATGGCTCAAGATCATGGCTCTGGCGTGCGTCACGCTGGCTCTTGCGGGATTCTGCATGGTGAGCGTGATGATCGGCGTGCAGACGGTTATCCAGACGCTCGTGTCGGAGGGATTTCGCGGCCGGGTTATGGCCTATTACAGCATGGTGGCGGTGGGGCTGATGCCGTTCGGCAGTCTGGCCATCGGCGCCTCCATCAAGGCGTTCGGCCCCGAGTGGGGCATGACGATCAACGGGGTCATCTGCCTTGGTGTTGCCGCGCTGTTTTTTTGGCGCCTGCCGGGCATCCGCGCCGCCGCCCGCGCCACGCCCGAATATCACCGCGCGGTGCGGCGCGCCGACACAAACGCATGATACACTCGATATGGAAATTCGTCAAGCGTCCCCCGGATTTCACAGCGCCTTCAGTTCCGGCCAGCGCAGTTCGAACCCCTGCTGAACGAGCAGGGACTGGAATTTGTTGAGCAGCGGCTCTCTTTCGCGCACGGCGGATGGTTCGCACTCCCTGGCGACGCAGAATGCCGCGAGCGCTCCCGCAGCCTCGCCGATGTTCCATTCGACGGGATGCAGACGGTAGCATCCGTTGGAGATGTGCGTTGTGCCGATGTTTTTGCATGCCGGGAGAAGGTTGCGCGTGCGCACGGGCAGCAACGCGCCAAGGGGAATCTCGAATGGCAGCGCGCCCACATCGATGTAATTGTCCCCGCCTGTCGATGGATGCAGGTCGATCCGGTAGCACCCAATACCGACGCTGTCGAAAAACGGCTCCGCCTTGACGACTCCGGGATGGCACCCCGAGCCGATGTGGTTCTCGGTCACGGTAAACACGGCCTGGATGCGCCGCGATTCGCGGATGTAGACGCTCTTGGCCAGCCCGTCGGCGGTTCCCGTGATGTCGGGGCGCGGGCGCAGGCAGGGATAACCCGCGCCGCCGCCGACTCGCGGAGCCTCGGTCTGCAGCCAGTACATCAGGCTCAGCGAAAGCTGCCGCGCCTCGCCGAGCCGCTCCCGCGCAAGTTCTGCGGGCTCATCAATGATGTTGCCCGCAAAGTAATCATTGAGCACCCAGTTGACGATGGTGACCTCTTCGGGCATGGTTCCCGCCGCGAAATGATCGCGGCAGATGATCCTGCGGTAGGCAAACATCGAATGCTCCAGCGGTCCGTCCCCGGGCAGCAGGTGATAGCGCACAGGCGCGAGGGTGTGGGGCTGGAGCGCATCCCATCCGATGAGCGGGCCCGGCCAGAAATCCGGGCGGAACGCGCGCCAGCGGTCATACTGGGCGGGCTTGTCGATCACATGATGCGCGCCCGAGGGATCATAACCCATGGCAAAGCACCATGTGACGGCCTGCATGTTTCGCGGTTGCGGTTCGCCGCTGACGGCGTGGGGTTCGCCCGTCTGGCTTTGTGACTCCGCGCCCGTGACATACTCTACGCCGCCCAGCGCCAGCAGTTCGCCCGTTTCCGTGGCGTCGAGCACGTAACGCGCGTGAACGATTTCATCCGCGCCTGTTTCCATGTTGAGCAGGCGCACGGCCCGGATGCTGTCACCCTCCGTGAACACCTCGACGGGCCTGCGGCGCAACCGCATTTCAAGTCGCGCGGCGCTTTGCGCCCGCGCAAGCTCGTTGTTCAGCACGGCCAGCGCGGCGCGCGGCTCATGGCAGATGCGCGACACATTGCCCTTGCCCGGATTGAGATGACCATCGGCGCGGGCGCGCGCGGTCAGAGGGTAATAATCCCGGTAATACTGCCGCACCGCGTCGCGGAAACGCCGGCAACGCCGCGTGCAGCCGAACGACTCGATCCACGGATGCTCATCCGGCGGCACGGCCTGCGCCGTAAGCTGGCCGCCAATCCAGTCCGTCTCCTCGGTCATGATGACCGTGCAGCCGAGATCCGTGGCCGCCATGGCCGCGGCGCAACCGCCCGTGCCGCCGCCAACGATAAGTATGCCGCAATTTGATTCTTTCATCTTTTTATTCACCTCATGGGTTTCATGCCGGACGCCTCGAAGGCGGTCGTGATGTAATCCGCGGCGGCTCGTGATTTGGTTTGGAAAACACGATGAACACGATGTAATGCCAGCTTGTGATTATCAAGAGCATCCGCTGATGGCGCAAAAAAAGACAGCTACGGACACATTCAGCTTCGGCCAGACCGAGGGCGCCACGCCGCTCATCCGCCAGTACCAGCATATCAAAACCCAGCATCCTGATCATATCCTGTTCTTCCGCTGCGGCGACTTTTACGAGATGTTCTTCGAGGACGCAAAAACGGCGGCGCGCGTGCTGGGCATCACGCTAACGAGCCGCGGAACCGACGCCAACGGGCAACCGATACCGCTGGCCGGCGTGCCCTACCACAGTGTCGAGCCCTATCTCGCGCGCATGATCCGCGCCGGACACCGCGTGGCCATCTGCGAGCAGATGGAAAATCCCAAACACGCCAAAGGCGTGGTCAAGCGCGAGGTCGTGAGGGTTGTGACGCCGGGAACGGTTCTCGAGGAAAACCTGCTCGACAACAAGACGAACAACTATCTGGCGGGCCTCATCGCCCAGGACGACGCGTTCGGCCTGGCATCGCTCGATTTTTCAACGGGGCAGTTCGCCATCGCGGAGTTTCACGGTCCCGCGGCAGCGGCCGCCTGCGCCAATGAGCTGGCGCGCCTGTCACCCTCGGAAATCATTGTCCCCCGCGATCAGCGCGATCATCTGACAGAAATCTTCCGGCTGGAGAACAGACCGAAAAACATCGGGCTGATCGCCCCAAATTCCGGCAGTAATGATGTCCAGCCCAAGCATGGGGAACAATCCAATCATCAGCCCCCGAAAAATGCTGCCAGGATTCAAACCGCGGAATCCGGCGCACAGCGCCCGTTCACGATTGTCACCGTCGATTCCGCCTCGATCTCGCCCTATTCGGCGCGCGCGGCGCTGTTGCGCCAGCTCGGCGCGCGCGACCTGTCGGGATTCGGCGCGGAGGAAACGCCGCTGGCCGTGTGCGCGGCGGGCGCCGTCCTTGAATACCTGCGGGAGACACAGCGCGCGCCCATGGCGCACCTGAACGAACTGAGCGTTTATCATCCCGGCGATTACATGACCCTCGACGCCACGACGCAACGCTCGCTGGAACTGGCGGCCAACCTGACGGACGCCACGCGCCGCAACACACTGCTCGAGGCGCTCGACCACACGGCGACGTCGATGGGCGGGCGGCTTCTGCGCTCATGGCTGCTTCAGCCGCTGCGCGACCACGCACGCGTCAACGAACGCCTTGACGCCGTCGAGATTTTCACGCGCGATTACAGTCTCCGCTCAAAAATGACGGAGACGCTGCGCGCCATCAGCGACCTCGAGCGCATCGTGTCGCGCGCCGCGTGCAAGACAGCCAACGCCCGCGATCTCGTCGCGCTGCGCAATTCCCTGCAAAAGACCCCCGTTCTGCGCGAACTGCTGCTGAACTCAAGCGCGGACGGCGCTGCCCCGCCGCCCAGTGAAACTTCACCCAATCCGGAGGCCAAACCGCGGCGCTCGTTGCTCGCGCAGCTGCGCGCACAGATCAATCCGCTCGAAGATCTTACGGAATCGCTTGCATGCGCAATCGCTGACGCCGCGCCCATGACCGTGCGCGAGGGTGGAATGATAAAAACCGGTTTCGACGCGCGATTGGACGAACTGCGCGCGCTGGCGGCGGATTCAAAATCGTGGATCGCCTCGATGCGCCAGCAGGAAATCGAACGGACGGGCATCGCCAGCCTCAAGATCGGATTCAACAAGGTTTTCGGCTACTACATCGAAATTCCAAAGTCGCAGGCAGGCAAGGCGCCGCCCGCATACTTCCGCAAGCAAACGCTGGTGAACGCGGAACGCTTCATCACCGAGGAACTCAAGGAGAAGGAGGACATCATCCTCCACGCCGAGGAGCGGGCGCAGGAGCTTGAATTCGAGATTTTCGAGCAAATGCGCGAGAGCGTTTGCGCGCATGCGCGCGACATACAAAACTCAGCGCGCGCCATCGCGCGGGTCGACGCGCTTCTGTCGCTCGCGCAGGCGGCCATCGCCGGCAATTATTGCAGACCGTCGTTTCCGGATCAGCAACAACCGGGCGCCAGCGAAAGCGCGGCGGACAAATCCGGCCCAGCCGGGGAAATCCTGATCATCGACGGCCGCCATCCCGTGATCGAGGCCATCGCCGGCGATCAGCCATTCGTGCCCAACGACGCGCGGCTCGACAACCGCGAAAACCAAATTCTTATCATCACCGGACCCAACATGGCCGGCAAGAGCACCTACATCCGTCAGGTGGCGCTCATCACGCTCATGGCGCATGTGGGGTCATTTGTCCCGGCGCGCGAGGCGCGCATCTGCCTTGTTGACCGCATTTTCACGCGCGTGGGCGCGATGGACCAGCTTGCGCGCGGCCAAAGCACCTTCCTCGTCGAGATGAGCGAAACCGCCAACATCCTCAACAACGCCACGGACAAATCGCTCGTCATCCTCGACGAAATCGGGCGCGGAACCTCCACCTACGACGGCCTGTCCATCGCGTGGGCGGTGATCGAATACCTGCACAACACGAAAGGCCGCCGGCCGAAAACGCTTTTTGCCACACACTATCATGAACTGGCCGATCTTGAGGGCATTCTGCCCCGGGTGAAAAATTACAACGTCGCCGTGCTCGAGGAAGCCGACCGCGTGGCATTCCTCTACAAGATCGTGCGCGGTTCCACCGACCGCAGCTATGGCATCTATGCCGCGCAGGTGGCGGGTCTGCCGCGCCCGGCCATCGAGCGGGCAAAGCGCATACTCGCCGACCTTGAGGAAGGCAATGCCGTGCAGGTTGCGGCGGCCAAACACGCCCCGTCGCCGCGCCAACCCCGCGAGCAGGAGCGCCTCGTCCAGCTTACATTGTTCGATGCCCTCGAAAACCCGGTTCTCGATGAATTGCGCGCGCTCGACCCGAACAAACTCACCCCCATCGACGCGCTCTCCATTCTCGCGCGCCTGGCCGCCGAGGCAAGGAAGCCTTAGCCCCGCGGCAGGCGGCGGGCCGCGGTCTCACTCGCTTGCGGCGCGCTCGAAGACCGCGCGCAGGCGGCGCGTCTGGTCCGCGATATCGCCGGCGGTCAAGAGTTCGCGAATCATGGCGACGTTGTGCGCGCCGGCGGCCACAACGTCAACAATGCGCTCCCCGGTGATGCCCCCAATGGCGACCATGGGCAGGGATATCGCATGGCGCACCCAGCGGATGAGTGCGGTTCCAACGGGCGGCCACTCGGAAACCTTTGTCCGCGTGGGATAAACCGGCCCCACGCCGATATAATCCACGGGAAGAAGCTGCGCTGCGAGCGCCTGGGGTTTTGTATGCGTGGACAGACCGATGATTTTCTCCGGACCAAGAATCTCGCGGGCGATGTCCGCGGGAAAATCGCTCTGCCCCAGATGAACGCCATCGGCGTCCAACTCTCGCGCAAGATAGGGATTGTCGTTCACGATGAAATCGGCGCCATGATCGCGGGTCATCCGGCGCAGACCGCGCCCGATATCCATCAACTCCTCAAACGTCGATGTCTTGTCGCGGAGTTGAATCACGGCGGCGCCGCCCTCAAGCAATGCGCGCGCCGCTTCCAAGTGGGGGCGCCCCGCCGCCCGCGCGTCAAGAATCGCGTAGATCCCCCATACGCAACGCCGCCGCGATTCGCTCTTGTTGTCTTTGTTCTCAGTCATGATCGCCATAAATCCCACAATCACGGTTGAAAATTCAATATTCATCCCCGCTTATGGTTGCGCATGTTCAATGTTGACCGATCATCCGGAGTTGAACATCGAAAGGATGGCACACATGAAGCACCTTATTGGCATCGATATCGGCACGACGGGCGCGAAAAGCGTCCTGATCAACGAGCGCGGGCGGGCGCTCGCTTCGGACTTCCAGGAATACCCGCTCATGTTGCCGCGGCCCGGATGGGCCGAGCAGAATCCCGAGGACTGGTGGCGCGCGACGGCCGCTTCGTTGCGCAACCTGCTGGCATTATCCGGCATTGCGCGCTCGTCGCTGGCCGGCGTGTCATTCAGCGGCCAGATGCACGGCCTCGTGTGTCTTGACGATGACTGCCGCGTGCTTCGGCCCGCTATCCTTTGGTGCGACCAGCGCACCACCGCCGAATGCCGTCTCATTGAGAAAACGCTCGGCGGGCGCGCGCGTGTCATCGCGCTTGCCTCCAATCCCGCGCTCGAGGGCTTCACGCTGCCCAAACTCGTCTGGGTGCGCGAGCACGAGCCTGAGGTGTTCAAGGCCGTCCGCAAGGTGCTCCTGCCCAAGGATTACATCCGCTGGCGCCTCACCGGCGAGTTTGGCATGGACATGTCGGACGCCGCGGGCACGCTCATGCTCGATGTGAAGAAAAAGAGATGGTCGCGCGAGATCATGCGCGGCCTTGATCTGGACATGAGCCTTCTGCCGCCCCTTGGCGAATCACCCGGCATCGCCGGCGCGGTCACGAGCGAAGCCGCACGTGAGACCGGTCTGCCCGAGGGCCTGCCCGTGGCCTTTGGCGGCGCCGACAACACATGCGCCGCGGTTGGCAATGGCGTGATTGAGGAGGGCATCGTGGCGGTCTCCATCGGCACGAGCGGCACAGTGATCGCCCCCACGAGCGCGCCGGTGCGCGACAAACTGGGCCGCGCGCACACTTTCAACCACTCCGTGCCCGAGTTGTGGTACGTCATGGGCGTCATGCAGGCCGCCGGGCTGAGCCTCAAATGGCTGCGCGACACTTTCGGCGGGCTGGAGCGCGCCATGGCAGCCGAGACGGGCATCGACGCCTACGAGTTCCTGTGCGCTGGCGCGGGCGCCGTGCCGCCCGGCGCGGAGGGGCTCATCTGGCTGCCTTACCTTAACGGCGAGCGCACGCCGCATCTCGATCCCCATGCGCGCGGCGTGCTCTTTGGCATCTCTCCGCGCCACGGCAGGGCGCACGTCGTACGGGCTGTGCTCGAGGGCGTTGTCTTCGGATTGCGCGACTCGCTCGAGATCATCCGGTCGCTGAAAATACCAATCAACGAAATCCGACTCACTGGCGGCGGAGCAAAAAGCGCCATCTGGCGCCAGATTCAGGCCGACGTGTTCGGCCAGCCCGTCGTCACCATCAATGTCGAGGAAGGGCCGGCGTTCGGCGCCGCAATCATCGCGGGCGTGGGCACGGGCGTGTTCGCAAGCTTCAAGCAGGCCGCCAGCCGCATCATCAAGGTCTCGCGCGAGATCAAACCCGATCCCCGCAACAGCGCGGCTTATGAGAAAAGCTATCGGTTATTTAAGAAACTCTACGCGGACCTGAAGGATGACTTCGCCAGCATTTAGAGTCTCTTCTTCAAATCCGATCAGTTCAGCCTTATCGGCCCAGCGAGCGGATTGGGACGGTCGAGGAACGTGCGGCACCACGTTTCGAGCATGATCAGCTCCCAGATGCGGTAATGGTGGTTCTGGCTTCCGCGGATGTGCTGGTCGAGCATGCGCCTGACATAGTCGTAATCAAAGAAACCGCGCGATCGCGCGCGATCGCCCAGCAGGAATTCCTCGGCCAGCGGGCGAAGCTCGCCCCTGACCCATTCCCCGATCGGCACGCCAAAGCCGGTTTTGGGGCGGTTGAGAAATTCCCCGGTGAAAAATGTCGCGGCGGCTTTCTTAAGCACGGGCTTGAGGGTGTTGTTCTTGAACCTGACCGCGGCGGGAAGGCGCGCGGCAAATTCCATGATGCTTTGATCGAGCAGGGGCGCGTGCCCCTCCAAACATGACGCGCTCAGCATGCGCTCAACCTTTGGAATGAGCGCGCCGGGCAGGTAGAGCGAGATGTCGGAAAATGTCATCCGGTCGATCCATGCGCGCCCCGGGACGAGGTTCATGAGGTCAACGGTCATCTGCTCCGAGTCGGACTCGGGCAGACTCAGAATGCCGCGGTGATGCGGCGCAAGAATAGCGCGCCGCTGATAGCCGCGGAAAATGACCATGGTCTGCGTGTAGAGCCTCGCATCGCCCATCAGCGTCGCGTGGTTCACATAAGAGAGCAGTTCGGCCTTGGCGATGCCGGGAAACGCGCGCGCCAGTGCAGCAAACGGCGCGTCCGCCATGGCGCGAAGCGGGCGCGGAATCATGCGGTAACGGTTGAACGCCCTGAAACCAAGGTAGCGCGCGTAACCGGCGAAACTCTCATCGCCGCCATCGCCGTTGAGCGCCACATCCACGTGCTCGCGCGTCAGTTTGCACAGATAATAGGTCGCGATGCCGCTGCTGTCGGCCATGGGCTCATCGAAATACCACGCGAGATCGCCGAGACATTCGAGCGCGTTGGGCCGCACGATGAACTCGTGGTGGTCGGTGGCGAACTGCCGTGCCACCTGGCGCGCATAAGGCAGCTCGTTGAATTCCTGTTCGCGGAATCCGATGGAAAAGGTTTTAAGATCGCCCGTCACATGGCGGCGCGCGATAGCCACAATCGTCGAGGAATCCACGCCGCCGCTCAGATGGCAGCCGATTTTCCCGCCCGCGGCGAGCCGCGCCCTGACGGCTTCATCGATGAGAGCCAGCGACTCCTCCACCGCCTCATCGTCGCCGATCGGGCGCTTGGGTTCATACTCGAGCTGCCAGTATCTCCGCGCCTCAATATTGCCGTCCTGGTATGTCAGCCAGTGCGCCGGAGGCAGCTTGCGCGCGCCCTCGAAAATGGACCGCGGATGGGGAACATACTGGAAGGCGAGATAATGGTTGAGCGCCATGATGTCCACGCGCTTCACAAACGCGGGATCGGCCAGGAAGGATTTGACCTCGCTTGCGAAGAGCAGCGCCTCATCAGGAGCGCCCGGCCGCAGATGGGCGTAAAAGAGCGGCTTCATGCCGATGCGGTCGCGGACAAGATGGAGAGCGCCGAGGCGGGCATCGCAGACGGCAAACACATACACGCCGCGCATTTTTACCGCGACGCCCTTCCCCCACTCCTCGTAACCCCTCAGGACAATTTCGGCCTCCGAGCCGGAAACGAACGCGTGTCCTGACGCGGCAAGCTGTTTTTTCAGATCCGGCGCATTGAAGACGCGGCCGTGAAGCACGAGCACAACCGACCCGTCACCATTGCAGACAGGCTGATCCGGCGGCGGCGCAGCAGGATGGGAAAATGTCCTGCAGCCAAATCCAAGGTACGCCCTTGTGTGGAAGCGCGCCCCTTTTGGAATCTCCGGGGAAAAACACCCCAGCATCCCGCGGACAACAGCTTCATCGACTTCAATATCTTTATTCCTGCAAACTTTACCGGCGATGCCATAAACAGGCACGGTCTCAACAGTCGATTGATCAGCCACTTCACACTCCTTTAAATCGGGAACGGTCAACCAAGTGAGAAATCAATTCGCCTGGTCGGCCGGTTCTTCAACACGAATATGCGCCGGGCCGATCAGTCCGCTGACGCGCCGCTCCGGTGTGTCGCCGCCGAGGTTGAACGGCTGATCGTCCAGTTCGACAAATTGCGCGTGATGGTTCGCGAGGGTGTTCGCCACCGACACGCGCAGACTGTTCCTGCCCGCCGATACGAACCCGGTGATGTCGAGCCGGTAGGGTTCAAAGAAAACAATCCCGGCATCCTGCCCGTTGACCCGCACCTTCGCGGTCAATCCGACGCGCCCGAGATCAAGCACCACGCGCCGGCCCGCTGCGGGCTGCCGCTCAAGATCGAAGATTGTCTCATAATGCCCGATGCCGGAAAAATACGGCAATCCCTGTTGCGACCAGTCGCCCAGCGCAATTTCCGCCGGAAAAGCCCGCGTCCCGCCGGTCTTGCTGGTCCATCCGTTGTGATCCGCCGGGAAATTCCATGACACATGCTCCCGCAGGAGGGTGTTCTCAACCTCGAATCGCCATTTATCGGGCAGTTTCACTTCACGCACAACTTTCCAATCCGTTCTCACGGTCATGGCGCTTTTTTTCGGGCGCAGGACAATTGCTTTCGCTTCGAAAGGCGCAAAATCCAGAGCCAGCGCCGTGCGCCCATCATCATGCTGGAATTTGCCCAGAGCCTCGATGCGCCCGGTGACAGGGTCCCAGTCCTCCGGATAACCCTTTGCGCCAAGGCTCACTTGGGCCAATTGGCGCTGATCAGAATTGTTGAACAGGATGTACAGCTCCGCGTCATTCAGACGGCGATGCCACGCATAAATATTTGCGCCAGCGGCGGCCTCGAGATCGGGCTTGACGACCTCGCGCATCATGACGGCGGCCTCCAGCGGGGTTGGCGCGAATCCCGCGCGCCCGCCGCCGGGGCCGATGCCCGTGTTCCACGCCTTTTCGCCAGCCCGCACCGCTCCGAGCGCATCGCCAAACAAGTCCGCCAATTGCGCCGCCAGTTGCGGATCGTTGCTGCCGGCCTCATAGGAATGAGCGGGCAGCGATCCCGTGAATATGACCGCGCCGCCAGCCCGCGCAAGGTCGAGGCAGCGCGCAACTGTGGCGCGCCGCGCGGCGTCCTGGCGCGGAAGGATCAGAACTTCAAATGTTTCCGCGGATGCCGCCAGCCGCCCGCTGCGCACCACGGCATGATCAAGCAGCGCCTCATCGTCGAGAATGTCATAATCATAGCCCGCCGCGCGCATCGCATCGCCCAGCGCGTTGTACTCCTTGCTCCGCTCCTTGAGCAGGGCGTGATCCCAGCAGTGACTCCAGATGTCCACGCTCGGATAAGCCAGCACCGCCTGCGCCACGTGACCCCCGCCGGATGTCAGGGCGCACATGCGCGCCTCGTAATCCGCGAATCCGCGGAAATGGTCCCACCACGGCTGCTGGTAGCTGATGCCCGGCGGGAAAAAGCTGGCGCGCCCCCGGCCGCGCAGCGAATACTTGTAGGTGATGGGAATCTGCATGTTGATGCCGTTGACATGCTCCCAGTTCACGATGCGCCGCATCTGCTGAAACGGCAGCCCCCACCCCGCCGCCGCGAAAGATTCGCACCATGTGCGCGGCCGCCCCATCAAATGAGCCATCGAGGTGGCATACTTGGGCGTCGTCGAGGGCAGGTGCTGAAACCCGTCAAAGGGATGAATCCAGTCGATGCCCGGGATGTGCATGTGGCGGTAATGGCGCACAATGTTGCCGCCCTGCTGCGCCAGGTGATTCATGAAATCTTCCTCGACGACAAGGTGCCCCGACGACAGCAACCCGCGCTCCTCGCAATAATCATAGATCTGCTTGAAGTAATTTTCGCTGTAAAGGCGGCAACAGGTTTCCAAATAAAGGCAGCGGAAGCGGAGAGCCTCGCGCCCGTCATCGTGGTAAAGCAGGGGAAGGAATCGCCGGGCATCGCAACCATGTTGCGCCTTGAAAGCGTCAAGAACCGCCGGCGTGTAAGGCATCGACGGATACCAGTCAAAGCGGCCGCCCCATTCGATCATCGCATAGGAAAAGGCGGGCTCATCGGTGAAGAAACCCGTGATGGAGCGCCCCTTTTCCTTGAGGCGGCGGTAATGGCCATCGTAAACCCAATCGATGAATTTCGCCATGGCGTCACGGTCCATGAGGTCGCCATACCCGTCAATGAAAATGCCCTTGCCCGCGATGGCCGTATACACCGTCACCACCCAGACGCCATTGTCGGGCGTTTCCCATGTGACCGCGCCATCGCGCATGCGGTCCGAAATGTCGGCCAGCGACGACGCGTCGATGACGCCCTCGTGCTCGCGGTGGGCGACGGCCGCCACGAAAATGCCCGGGCCAACGTCCACGCTCACCGGTCCCGCGCTTGTAAAGCGGCTCTCGACCGGTTTCAGATATTTCCACATGGTCTCGGGATATTTTTCGGGGAGCAGTCCCCCCACCGAACCGCTCGGCCAGTCCTCATCATCATACACCCAGAACTGGATGCCCTCGTCGTCGCATGCCTCGGCCATCCAGTCAACGGCCTGCCACCACCAGTCCGACGTGAATTTCCGCGGCGCCTGGTCGTGAAAACATTCACAAATCGAGAAAATGCCGCCGCATCCCTGCTCCTTGAGCGACTTGATCTGCCATCGTATTTCCCCGCGATCGACCTCATCATTGACCCGGAACAACGGGATCATGCGGTATCCGTTTGAGGGATTGCGGAATTCCTTTTCGAGGGACTGACTGTCCAAGAGCGCGGTTGAGTTGAATTCGTTCATAGCGGTAGGAAGCTTTCGGCGGATTGTGCTTGAAACGCAACAAAAAGACGATCCACTTGGAGCGCGGGCGTCCCGCCCGCACCAAAAGGTAAAACAAACTTTTCTTGTGTTTTGTTTCGGTTCACCCCGAGTCATTCAACGTCCATAAAAGGTGAAACATGACCTTTAATATCCTCCACAACACCACGAACGATTACATCGCCATCGATCTCGGCGCCACGAGCGGCCGCGTAATGCTGGGGCGGTGGAACGGCGCCACCCTTTACACTGAGGAAATCCACCGTTTTGGCAATTCTCCCGTGCGCACGGATGACGGCCTTTGCTGGGACATGCCGGCAATCCTTGGCGAAATCCGGACGGGCATCGCGCGCGCGGCCGTCAGCGCCGCCAATCTTGTCAGCATCGGCTGCGACTCATGGGCGGCGGATCACGGATTCGTGGACGCCCGGGGCGAGTCCATCGGGCTGCCTTTCAGCTACCAGGACGCACGCGCCATCAACGACATGAACGAGGCGCAGAAGGTCATGAGCGCGGAGGACTTGCAGCGTCGCGTGGCGGCGCCCATCTCGCGCATATCGACGCTCTACCAGCTTCTGGCAACGCGGCGCGCGCATCCCGACATGCTGGCGCGCGCGGCAAAACTCCTGTTCATCCCCGATCTTGTGCATTACGATCTCTGCGGCTCGCTCTCGACTGAAGAAACGATGGCTTCGACGTCGGCCATGCTGTCGTGCCGGTCGCGCGGCTGGGACAACGATGTGCTGAAGACGTACGGCCTGCCGCGGGAAATCCTGCCCGATGTGGCGCAGGCAGGGGCGCTGCTCGGTCCGCCGCGCGATGCCCGGTCGCTTGGGCTGCCGGACGGAGTCGAAGTGCGCACCCCCGCCGGGCACGACACGGCCTGCGCATTTGGCATGGCGCCCGCGCGTCTCGAAAAGGATCTTATCCTGAGCTCGGGCACGTGGTCCATGCTCGGATTCACCTCGCGGCGACCCGTCATCGTGCCAGGCGCTGTCGAACGCGGTTTCGGCTCATTCCGGATTACCCATGACCGGTGGATGTTTTGCGGCGGCATCATGGGGCTGTGGCTGCTCGAGCGGTTGCGGCGCGAGGAAAACATGGGCGACACGGCAGAATTGTGCGCCCTTGCGGCTGGAGCGCCGCCGCTGGTATGCGTCTTTGATCCGGGCAACGGGCTGTTCGCGGAATGCGCCACTTTCAGACAAGCGCTGGCAGAGTGGGGCCGCCGAACACAACAGCGCGCGCCCGAAACGATCGGCGGCATGGCGCGCTCGATCCTCGAAAGTCTCGCCCTGTTCTACGCCGAATCCATTGAAACGATATCGCGGCTCACGGGCAAAACGTTCGAGAACCTCATCGTGCTTGGCGGCGGCTCAAAAAACAACCTGTTGAACCGGATGACCGCGAACGCGACGGGACTGACAACGCTCAAGGGCGTGAAGGAAGCCTCCGCCATCGGAAACATCATGACCCAAGCGGCGGGGCGCGGCGATATCAGCTCCCCGGAAGACCGGCCCGAAGCCGATCCGCGCTCGTTGTGCCAGCCGGAAAGCCTTTTTACGCCAACTGATCGCACCCTGTGGCAATCCGCGCGTGAGCGCTTCGATAAAAGGAAGAAACAATTTGCGGAATCATCTGACGAAGCGAGCGGGGTCGCGGGGTAATCTGTTCGAATGAAACCCACAGCGCGGCTGCTCTGCATGTGTTCTTGGTGCGGGTCCCCAGAGCTATGAGCAATGATGTCGAAGCTATGAACGGGAAACCCGTCGTCGGTCAGTCGGGTTCTCTTTTTCCTCGTTGCGCAAGCTGAACACTTGACTGGCAAGATGGGGTCGCGTTTGGGGCGGTCGGCATCGAGTTGCTCGTCGTCAAACAGCAGCGGCGCCCAAGCCTTGAGCAGGCGCCACTCCACATAGTATGCGAGCATGCAAAGGAAGATGTGTGCCTTGACGTGTTCGTCCGTCCAATGACGGATAGGACGGACGCGGATGTCCATGCCCTTCATGGTCCGGAAAGCTCTCTCAACATGAGAGAGTTGCTTGATTGATTGACGCATCCAGAGAAGGCAACGAAATGGCTGACGGATCACCGGACACCCACGTCCTTAATCGCGGCCCTTCGGGTGTTCGCAGCCCAATGGACTGACTTTAAGCAGGAGGTTCTGGAGAAGCTGTCAACATTGATCGACTGGAATGCGTTGCGGTTGGTCATGGCTTCTGCTTACACGGAGGGTGTCGGGTGCACGGGCTACGATCCGGTGGTGTCGCTCAAGTTGCTGTTGCTTGAGCAGTTCTACCAGTGTTGACTTAAATCGCATCCGCCATTGCGCGCACCTACAGTTCTGAATTTTCGGCCCCCGCCATGGCCATCATAAAGCAGTTTGAAACATGGATCAGCAAGCGCGCATCTTATTAACCGATGAATGGAATCCAAAAATACCGCCGCCTTTCCCTTCGGGGCAAACGCGTTGTCACATGGATGCTCTTCGCGCTGATTTTGCTTGCCGGGGCGGCGCTGAGACTGTGGATGTTGCGCACAGGCCGGGTCTTGTTTGACTCCGATCAGGCTGTCGAACCCATCGGGGCGTTGCGCATTCTGCGCGGCCACACATACCATCTTATCTGGCCCGGGCAGAACTATGGCGGCACACTCGGCATGTTTTATTTTGTGCCATGGCATATTGTGTTCGCTCCGAGTCCCGGCCTGGCGCGCATCGCGATGATCCCCGTGCTGTGGCTGATCGGCGGGGGCATGTTCTGTTGCATCATGGTCATGACGCGCAACCGCGCGTGGGCGTTGTGCGCGACAGCGCTGGTCATGCTTCCGCCATCCTTTGTGGCCCATTATCTCACCCGCTCGCTTCTGCTCTATCCCATGCCACTCATCGCGGCGCTTCTGGGCGGGGGGCTGCTTTGGCGGATTGTCCGCCGCACAGGCTGCCGCGGGTGGACGGGCGGCGATCTGTTGCGGGGATTTTTTCTTGGCCTTGCGCTCGGGCTGGCCGTCTGGACTCATGCAATCGCCTTTGTCTATATTGCCGCAATGATGGCGCTCCTGCTCCTGTTCCCCGCCGGACTGCTCAGATTCTGCGGGATCACTGTCCCCCGCCCCATCCGCTCCGCAAGCATTACCCTGCAAGCGGCCTCGGTCTGCATCCAACTGCTCATGATGGCGCTGTTGTGCGCGCTGGGCTGGATGCTTTTGTTTGTCGGCAATGAGACAAGCGGCGAGTTGTTCCGGGCAAGGCTGTTCTGGCTGAAGGCGGCACTGGCGTGTGCCGCCGTCGCGCTGGTTGTCCGTGTTGTTTTTTCCATGATGTTTGAGCGAGCGGCGCTCGCGTCGCGGCTCGGCATTGCGGCATGCGCCGCGGGCGCCGGGCTGGGCGCATTGCCTCTCATCTGGCATGTCTGGATTGATCGTTCACCAACCATGCAAATCAATCATACTGTCAGCGGGACCGTTTTCTGGAAACAATTGTTGTCCGTCTTCAACAGCGGAATACCGGTTCTGCTTGGTTTCTATAACAACTTCAAAACAGATGTGCCCGGCGTTCCGTTGTGGGCGCGCGGCATGGCAATGAGCGTGTGGTGGATATGCCTTGCGGCGCTCGTTTTCCATGCGGTCAAGGGGCGGCGCATCCGCCGTCCATCGTCTGCGGCCGCGTGTTATTTTTTACTATTGGGCGCTGCCACCATCATGATGTTTTCGTTGTCCACATGGGGCAACTTCATTGACGAGCCGCGTTATGTGATCATTCTTTACTTTGTTTTTGCATCGGCGGCCGGGTGCGTTTTTCAGCTTATGCGGCGCGGCGGCGGCGCGCCCGCGCTCATCGCGCCCGTGATGGTCGCGTTGCTGGTCGCATTCAACATCATTTCGTGCATGTCACTGCCGCAGGCCGATGTGGCCGGGTGGTCTGGCGCGCTGTCGGCAGAAAAGGCGCTGATCAGCAGCCTGAAAGCGAAAGGAAAAAACCGCGTGTCGTGCCGTCTGGTGCCCGACGGATACTGGTCGGCCTATCGCCTTACATACATCGCCGATGAGCGGGTTGTTTTTGCCCCGGCGCGGCGCCCAGACAACGTCTACAACCGAAGCGAGCGTTATCAGCGCGCCGTCGACAACGCCACCGACATCGCCTATCTTGTGACATCGTCTGAGGAGCCGACTGTTGTGAAATATCTTGTGGCGGCCGGGAGCCGTTATGAAATGTTCCGTGCGGCTTGTTTTTGTGTCTTCCACAACGTTGCTCCCGATGCGCTGCGCAGTACGTCGTGGGAGCAGATTCGGCGGGGAAAGTAAATTCGGCGTGTTTCCCCCGATCCCGGAGACGCGTCCGCCCCGGGATCACCGAGCGTCTGCCCGGCTCTTTTATCTCAGGGCATCTCTCTGATCCGCAAGCGGCACGTCGCCAGGATATTTGACAAGAAATGCGCTTCAGTGATTGTATGTCGTGAGTTCGCGTTGCAGTTATTTTAAGACAAGCATGACCATCACACCAAATAGAACCCGTGCGGCAAACAGACACCCATAACATTATTTCCATGGATGCCATGACATTGCGCAGACCAGCGGTTCACATGTTCCGCCCGCGCGGTCAGCGCGAAACCGATCAGGCATGGCGCTTCTGGTTTTGGGCGGTTTTGGCCGAGACCACGACATGGCGGATTGCCATGGCCGCCATCATGGGAGTCTGTTTCGACGAATGTTACTACCATTACTGGTCGCTCTTTCCGCAGCTGAGCTATTATGATCATCCACCGCTGACAGCCTGGATGATGCACTTGTCGGGCATGGCCTTTGGCGAAAGCATTTGGACGGTGCGCCTGTGGCCCCTGCTGGGCGGGACGGTTTTTGTGCTGGCGGGCCGGGCGCTGGCGCGGCGGCTTTTCGGCCAGCCGTCCGCCGACCGCGCGGGCATCATGCTGTCGCTCACACCGCTGCTGCTTGGCAACGGTCTGATCATGACGCCCGACACGCTCTTGGCGCCGTGCTGGGCGCTGGCGCTTTATTTCGCGTGGAGGGCGATTGAGCAGCGGACGGCGCTCAGCCCGTGGTGGATTGCCGCGGGATTGTGTGCCGGCATCGGCGCATTGTCAAAATACCCTATGGCGCTCTTTTTCATGGGACTGGCGCTGTTCTGGACCGCCGAGTCCGCGATGCGCGCCAAAACATGGCGCGGCGCGCTCATCTGCGGCGTCCTGACACTTGTCATGTTTCTTCCGGTCATTATCTGGAACAGCCGCAACGGCTGGGTGTCGATCCGCTTTCAACTCGGGCATGGTTTCTCGAACGATGGGGCGGTCATTTCGCTGCCAAAGCTTGCCGATTACCTGGCCACCAGCCTGATTGTTGTCACTCCGCTGTTGTGCGCGCTGTGCGCGTGGCGCTCCTGCCGCGCCATGTTCAGGGGCGATGCGGCGCGCCGTTTTGCCGGCTCGTTTTTTCTCGCGGTGGCGGCGGTGTTCGGCGCGGCGGCCCTTCGCGGATCCAGTGAAGCCAACTGGGTCATGCCCGCGTTCATATCGGGAATCGTTCTCGTGGCGGGCGACTGGGACAGTTACGCCCTGTGGCTGCGCCGCGCGACGCTTGGCTTGCTCGCGGCGGCGGCCGCGCTCATCTGCGCCGGAGTTCCCGCGTTTGTTCTGTTCCCGGGACCATTGAGCTCCATGACCATCGTGGCGCCGAAACTCAAGGAGGTTGTAGGAAGCCCCGAACTGGCGTCCTCGGTCAGGCGTGTCAAGGAGGAGCAGGGCGCGGATGTTGTCTGCGCCCTGTCGCATCAGCTTTTCGGGCGGCTTTCGTATTACGCGCCCGACATGCGCTCAAGCCTGTACGTCATCTCGCGCGGAAAACTCCGTTTCCCGTGGATCAATCCTGCGCAGTGGGAAGGCAAGCGCGTGCTCATCGTGTCGGACAAGTCAAACGAGCCTGATTTTTCCACGCATCTCCGGCATTACAAAGACCTCGGATCAGCGGATATTTCCTGCGCGGGAGGATATGTCATTCGCGGTGTCCGCTATTGTGTGGGGAAACTCCAGGCATTGTCCCATCAGCGTTCGTCGGCCGAAGGCCCGTAAACCTGCGGCACCGGCACGCCGCGCAGCCGCAGATACACGCCGAGCTGGCCGCGATGGTGAATCATGTGGCTGAAGACCATCGCGCGAAGAACCGCCACGCGGGGCATCGTGAAGACATGCTTTCCGGAAATCGTCAGCGTCCAGTTTTCCATGAGCGCTTCATCCGTGCATCCCTTCATGACTTCCCGCGCCTCGGCGATATCGCGGTCAAACGTTGCGACGATCTCCGCCACGGATGCCCCAAGCCAGGGCGTCATCTTCGATAAGTCGAGGTCGAGAACTGTTGTTTCAAGTGTGTGCTTCACCCACGACGGACTCTCCGCGATGTGCGACGCGAGCCGGCGCATGCTCATGGATTTCGGGTGCGGCTGCCAGTCAAGATCAGCTTCCGGCACGCGCTCAAGCATCTTGCGCGTGCTGATGGCTTCGTAATCCAGTTCCTGTATCATCGGGTCAATGATCGGCATGATTGTTCTCCCTTTTCAGAATGATGATCATGTTTTCCAAATACTGGAAAAACCGGTAAAAATGCGCCGCTGCCGCGCCGGCGGTTAATCCGAATTCACAATCTCTCCGCCCGCGTCAACATGCGCGCTGAAGCCCCAGCCAAAACCGCCCTGGCTGATCTTGAGAAGCAGGGGATTGGCGCCTTTTTTCAGATGAATCTCAATCCGGTCCTGCCCGGAAGTGTAGGCGCGCCCGGTTTCGACGCGGTGAATCTCCTTGCCGTTGAGCCACACGGCCACGCCATCATCCGAGCCGATCGCGAGGGTGGCCGTCGTGTCGCGCGACGCATTCAGGCAGGCCAGCGCATACGCCACCGCGTTGTCATGCGGTTTGCCAAACACCTTGTGCAAGTCGACAAAAAATTCTTCTGAGGGATCAGCGCCCGGTTTGAGCGGACGCGTGACACGGCGCCAGCCAATCCGCCCGCCGTCCTTGCCTGTGTATTTCGCGCCAGGTTTGACGATGCGCGACACCATCTCCGGGCAGCCGCCTTTGCGCCCACCCGCCTCCGCGCACGCGGCAAGGCGCCCGGTCTCCGGCGGGAACACCCTGCCGAGTTTCACGCCCTCCGGATTGTCAAACGGGCCGGCGATCAGCCATGAATTGATCGAAGGAAAAAGAATGCGCCGGATGGGCACGGTCAGGGTGAAATCATCGGCGCTGAGCAGCAACTCCGCATCGAGGCGGCACGTTTTGACGGCGGCTCCCGCGGATCCGCGGAACTCAATATTGGCGGCCGCGGGCTTGTCCGCCTCCAGCGGCATCAGGCGGGATGAAATGCGGGCGGGCTTCCAGCCAGGGCCCGGCGCCGCCGCCGTCAATTTCGCCGACAACCCCTTGACCGGCCGCGTGAGCCACAAATTTGCCCGGATTTTGAAACGCCCGCCGGCGGCGCTGATCACTTGGACATCAGGGTAAACGCCAAGCGCGCGCAGGACATCATGCTGCAATTTTAACGGCGGAAAATTGCCTGTCTGGTCAAGCAGCCGCCGTGCGCCTGCGCGTTCCAACCGCTCTTTGGTTGCGGATGGCTGCTGTTGAACTTCGATTTCGATCTGGCCGCTGGACGGTATCCGCGGCGCGCGGACATAAAGCTCGCGATCCTGCGTCCAGCCCCATCCGGATGACTGCTGGCACTGGCTGTCCATGGCCAGCGGTTGCCCGTTGATGGTGACCGTGGTCAGCTGCCCGCTGCTTTTGATGCCGCAAAAACGCGCGGCGAAACGCCGCTGTTTCGGCATGCCCGGATAACTCCCCTGCGCGGGATGAATCACAATCCGCGTCCTGCCCGTCCGCGCGGGGGATTCCATCGTGATGCGCGTGCGCGTGAACTCGCCCCGCAGGTAGCCGGTCGTGGCGCCGTCGTCCTCATAAAGGGTGGTTACACCGCGCGCGCCCGGATAAACGCGCAAAATCAGGAAATCCTTCGGCTGGCTGGCTGTGTTGGCCAGAACCACCCTTTCTTTCCGGTCGGTGGCGGTGGCGTCGGACGCGGAAGGATCACGCTGGGGCATGCTTGTGATTTCATCAGTGTAAACGGGAGCCGTGGGGATGATCGCGCCCGCGCGCACCCACAATGGAATTTCCTCCAACGGCACGGCGCGCGCGATTTGACGCGGGCCTTCAACCGTCTCGCCGGTGAACCAGTTCACCCATGCGCCCGGCGGCAGCCAGATTTTTGACAGCGCGCAACTGCTTACGAAATCCCCGGGTTCGGCCACCGGCGCGGCCATGATGTCAGGCCCGAACATATACTGTCCGGGGCGCTTGTACGCCTCGCTCATCTCCGGCCAGTCGTAGTAAAGCGGGCGCACCAGCGGGATCCCCGTGTCGTGGTACTCGCGCCAGGCGTCATAGATATAGGGGATCAGCGCGTAGCGCATCAGCCATGCCTGTTTTGCCGCATGATACACATCGGCGGGGAAGGCCCAGAGGCGGCGCTCGCAATTGGGATTTTTTGTGCCATGCGTGCGCAGGACGGGATTGACCGCGCCCCACTGGATCCATCGCGCGAACAGTTCGGGCGCCGTCTGGCCAGGCTGATGCCCGCCGAGGTCGTGGCTCCAGCAGCCATAGCCAGCGTTGCCCGCCATGGCCGTGAAACCGGGCTGGAAGGCCAGCGTGGCCCAGTCGCAAAACGTGTCGCCGGAGAATCCCATCGGCGTGCGATGACTGCCCAGCCCGCCCCAGCGGCTCATGATGAGCGGGCGCGCGCCCGCGCGGTCGGAGTTGCGCTCCATGTCCGTCCAGTGCAGATAATTGAGCCATGGCAGAGGATCGAGACCGGTCATTTTGGACTGCCTGCCCTGCTGCCAGTCGATCCACCAGAAGTCCACGCCCATGCGCTCGAGCGGATGATGCAGATATTTGAAGTAAGCCTCGACGAAGCGGCGGTCGGCGCAATCGAAAGGCACTTTGTCAGTTTTCGCGGGATCAAGCCCCATCGCCCGCGCCACATCGGTGAACGCCGCCTCATGCTTGCCGACGCCGTCGGCGGGGTGCAGGTTCAGCGTGACACGCAGTCCCTCATCGTGCGCCCATTTTAAAAAGCCGGCGGGATCGGGGAAATATTTCGGATTCCACGTGTAACCCGTCCAGCCGTCAAGGTGCCAATCCATGTCCACCACCAGCACATCGAGCGGCACGCCGTGATCGCGGAACTCCTTCACCAGTGTCTTGAGCTCCTTGTCCGTGTAAGCCCAGTAGCGCGACCACCATCCGCCGAACGCGAACCGCGGCGGCATGGGCGGCCGGCCCGACACGGCGATGAAATCCGCGAGCGCGCGCTTGTAATCGCGCCCGTGTCCGAAGAAATACCAGTCGGCGGCATGGTCCGGCGTTTGTGTTTCCCGCGGCGCCGCCCACGGCCAGTCGCTGTTGTCGAGAACGATGTTCCTGGAATCATCCACAAGCGCCCAGCCGTTGCGCGAAATCAGCCCCGGATCAAGCGCGCACGCGCCCGACACGTTGTCGAGCGTGCGCGTCGTGCTGCCAAGGTTGCCCGCGTCCTTCATGCCGGGGCGCCATGTGAACATGCCGTCATTACGCGCGATGGATAGATTGGACGCCGAGAACCGTCCGCCCTTTTCGCGGTAACGCAGCGTCAGATCGTTCGTGCGCAATGTCAGCCAGCCGCCCGCGCGCGACGTGGTGAATTGCGGAACGGTCATGCGCCTGTTCATGAAGGCCAGCGAGGACCGGTCCTCAAATCGCCCGGACGGCGACCATTCCAGCCGGATGAGCGCCGACGCCAGCACCGTGAATCGGGCGTTCCCCGCCTGGACAACCGCCGCGGCGGCGGCAATCACCTCTCCCTGCAGGGCGGGTGATTGCATGACACAAAAAACCGTAAGAATCGCGCACAGCGCGTGATGAATACGCATGATGACACATCCCGATCGTTATTCAGTCTCAGAAATCACCATCTTCGATAGACTGTTTAATTGCTCATGGCAAGCGGGCAAATGTGTTTACCGCCTCTTTACAGACCGCGGAAAACGCGGTCTTGTTGTTCCGCTTATTCCGATTTGTTTCGCGGCGCGGCGGTTTTCCCGCGGAATATGCGGAGTGATGACTGCTCATATTAAGGAGGCTGGCAGTGTTCATTGTTCATGTGTTTGTTCATGTGAAACCGGGCGACATTGAGGCGTTCGAGGCGGCGACTGTGGAAAACGCCGCGAACAGCCTGAAAGAGCCGGGCGTCGCGCGTTTCGATTTCATGCGCAGGCAGGACGACCGCGCGCGCTTTGTGCTCGTTGAGGTCTACCGCTCGCCCGAGGATGCCGCGCGCCACAAGGAGACGGCCCATTACATCAAGTGGCGCGACACGGTTGCGGATATGATGGCCGAACCGCGCGCGAGCGTGAAGTACGACAATATTTTCCCTCAAGACCCCGGCTGGGACTGATCCTTCGCGCAACCGTTCTTCTCTGAAGCGCGCGGCGCTGCTCCTTGCGTCACTCCCACTCGATGGTGCTGGGCGGTTTTGAGCTGACATCGTAGACGACACGGTTGACGCCCGGCGCCTCGTTGATGATGCGCGAGGCGATGCGCGCGAGAACGTCCCACGGCAGGCGCGCGAAGTCGGCGGTCATCGCGTCGACACTTTCCACGGCGCGCACGGCCACAACGTTGGCGTAGGTGCGCGAATCGCCCATCACGCCGACCGCCTTCACCGGCAGCAGCACGGCGAAACTCTGCCAGAGCTTTTCGTACAGTCCCGCCGCGCGGATTTCCTCAATGACGATCGCGTCGGCCAGCCGCAAAATGTCCAGCCGCCCCTTCGTGATTTCGCCGAGAATGCGCACCGCCAGACCGGGACCCGGAAACGGCTGACGCCACAGCACGTCGCGCGGAATGCCAAGCTGAAGGCCAAGCTGGCGCACCTCGTCCTTGAACAGCTCGCGGAGCGGCTCGATGACGCGGTTCTGTTTCATGAGCGCCAGTATTTCAGGCACGCGGTTGTGGTGCGTTTTGATGGTGGCGCTCGGGCCGCGCACGTTGACACTTTCAATGACGTCCGGGTAGAGCGTGCCCTGCGCCAGAAAATCGTTCGGGCGGAGCTTGCGGAAAAAGATGTTCACGAATTCGCGCCCGATGATCCTGCGTTTCTGCTCGGGGTCGGTAATCCCGCGCAAGGCGCGCAGAAAGCGGCTGCCGGCGTTGATCATCTTCACATCGAAGCCAAGCCGGTCGTGGAAGTTGCGCATCACGATCTGCGCCTCGTTGGCGCGCAGCACGCCGTTGTCTACAAAGATGGGCAGACAGCGCCCGCTCGCGGCGCGGTGCATGAGCACGGCAAGCACGGTGGAGTCGACTCCGCCTGAAACGGCGCAGACGATACGCGCGCCGCGCGCCGCGTCCAGCCGCGCACGCGTCTCGGTCACCGTCTGCTCGATGTAATCCGCCATTTTCCAGTCGGCGCTCGCGCCGCAAACATTGAACACAAAATTGCGCAGAATCTGCCCGCCATGGCTTGTGTGGTGGACTTCGGGGTGAAACTGCAGACCGTAGAGCGGGAGCTTGCGGTGGCGTGCCACAGCCTGGGAGCATCCGCCGGTGCCCGCGAGAGCGCGCCATTCCGAAGGCAAACGCACCGCCGCGTCGTTGTGGCTCATCCACACGGTGTCGCGTTTGGGAACCCCGCGCAACAGGGGATCAGAAGAATTGTGGCGCAGCATGGCGCGCCCGTATTCGCTGTGTGACTGCGGCTTCACCTCGCCGCCCAGCAAATGCACAAGCAGTTGCATGCCATAGCACAATCCCAGGATAGGGACGGTCGGAAATCCCGCGGCTTGCGATTCTGCGCGGGGCAGCGTCAGCAGGCGCCTGTCAATTTTCGGGCTGCCCTTTTCCCTGACGGATGCCGGCCCGCCCGACAGGATAATGCCGCCGGGCGCCAATCCGCGGATTTCGGCAACGGACGTGTCGAAAGGAAGTATCTGGCAATACACTGAAAACGACCGCACCTTGCGCGCGATAAGCTGGGAGTATTGTGAGCCAAAATCGAGGATAAGTATCATGGTGTGTCCAATTACAAAGAGTGCCGGCTATTTCCCCATCCCGATTCTTTGGGCTTTCTGGAAGATCTTGCCCTCTGTTTTGATGGCGGGCGCGATGACGAGTTCGACGCGCTGGAGCTCGCGGATGTTCATGGCCCCCACGTTGCCCATGCAAGTGCGCAGCGCCCCGACGAGATTCTGCGAGCCGTCATCGAGGTGCGCGGGGCCGTAGAGGATTTCCTCGAGGGCGCCGCCTGTGCCCACATGGACGCGCGTTCCGCGCGGCAGATTGGCGTGCGGCGTGGCCATGCCCCAGTGATATCCGCTGCCGGGCGCCTCCTTTGCCTTGGCGAACGCGCTGCCCACGATCACGGCGTCGGCGCCCGACGCGAACGCCTTGCAGATGTCACCGCCCACGTTCATCCCGCCATCGGTGATGATGGGGATGTAGCGTCCCGTGCGCATGTAATATTTGTCGCGCGCCGCCGCCCCGTCCACCGTGGCCGTCACTTGCGGCACGCCGATGCCCAGCACACCGCGGCTGGTGCAGGCGGCGCCCGGGCCGATGCCGATGATGACCGCCGCCGGATTGCATTCCATGATTTCAAGCGCCGTCTCGTACGTCACGCAGTTGCCCACCATGACCTTCATTTTCGTGCCCGCGATAAACTTGTAGAGATCGAGCATTTTATACTCGGTCGAGACATGGCGCACGGTGCTCACCGTCGATTGCACGACGAAAATGTCGCACCCGGATTCGCCGGCAAGCGCGGCGCAACGTTCGGCTTTCTGGGGGATGGACGACACGATGACCGGCACTCCAGCCGATTTGATCTGCGCGACGCGGCGCGAAATGAGATCCTCGCGCACGGACGGCTGGTACAACTGCTGCACCAGTTCCGTGGCGCGTTCGGGCGTCGCCCGCGTGATCTCGGCCAATATGTCCGACGGGTCATCGTAACGCGTCCAGACACCCTCGAGATTCAAGATCGCAAGCCCGCCCAGCTTGCCCATGAGAATCGCAAAATTCGGATCAACGACGCCGTCCATCGCGGCCGCGATGATGGGAATTTCGATGCGCTGGCCGCCGAGCTCCAACGACACATCGACTTCATTGGGATTGATCGTCACCGTCCCCGGCGCGATCGCTATCTCATCAAATCCGTATGCCTTGCGGGCTTTCCGCCCGCGCCCAATCCACTCGCCCATGGCGCAAACCGTCTCCTTAAAATCGATGAATTACGCGTAAAAACGCCGTCTGCTGACAGACTCAACCTTTATGGAGATGCCGCGCGGCGAATCAACTCCAAACCGCTTGCTCACGCAAAGTAACCGTCGGGCGATTTGAAATGGCTTTTTCTTTTTCTTGATAATTCCGTCCCCAGCATGAAAACCTAATTCACTGATTTTGTGTCCTTGTCGCCTTGAGCCGCCGTCTCCTTCGCCTTGGCGTCGCTGCGGCTTTGCGAGGATTTCGGCATGCCCGAATCGCTGGCCATGAAATCCCTGCCGCGGTCCAGGTAATCGTGCAACAGGCGTTTGGCGGTCTCAAGCTGGTAGTCAATGAATTTGTCCGCCGGCGTCTTTTTCTTTGCCTCAGCCTTCTTGGCCTGTCCTTCGATCTCGGCATCCGGGAACATGGCGCGGTCGAGCGGAATGATTTTCTTCGGGTCGGGCGTGGAGGTGTTTTTGTCCTTCTTTTCAATCACCGCCGATTCCGATTCCGGCGCCTCCGGCTTATCGCCGGGGTTCTCGAGTTCCTGGGGCGGGTTGCCGGACTGTTTGGTGAGTGTCGAGCCGCCATCCTTTGAGTTAGGGTCCTTGGACCAGGCGAACTTCGACACCGTGGTCGCGCTGTCCGCCTCGTCCGTGGGCGGATCGCCATACATGCCATGCTTGAGCAGGTCCACTTCGCCGCCCTTGGGAATTTCCACCCAGATGTCGGGCGTCAGGCCGGTTTTGTCGATCGTCACGCCACTCGGCGTGTAATACTTGGCCGTCGTCAGGCGGATGGCCGCGGGGCGATAATTGCCGTTGTTGTCCTTTTCAAACGAGTGCGCCAGCTCCTCGATCGTCTGAACGGAGCCTTTGCCGAACGTCCGTTGACCCTTGGGGGCGACAATGATGCCGCGGTGATGATCCTTGACGGCGCCGGCGAAAATCTCCGAGGCGCTGGCGCTGGCCTTGTTCACGAGCACCACGAGCGGCAGGTCGGACACCGCGTCGTCCTCGGCGCGGTAATCCTGGTTCTGATTCTTGATGCGACCCTTTGTCGACACGATCACCTTGCCGCGCCCGATGAATAAATTGCTCACCTCGACGGCCTCCTTGAGCAGGCCTCCAGTGTTGAAACGCAGGTCCACGATGACGCCCTTGGCGCCTTTCTCCTTGAAATTTTCCAGCGCCTTGCGCATGTCGCGCGCCGCGTTGTCACTGAATTTTGTCAGGCGGATGTAGCCGATCTTGTCGTCGAGCATCTTATAATAAACGCTGTCAACCTTGATGTTTTTGCGCACAAGCGTGAAAGGCAGAAGTTCGGGTTCGCCCTCGCGGTAAATCTTTATGTTTACGGTGGTGCCGCTGGGACCCGTGAGCTTTTTCACAGCCTCGATAAGCGTGATGCCCTCGGTCTTTTTCCCCTCGATTTCGACAATCCGGTCCCACGGGCGCACGCCGACCTTCGCGGCGGGCGAACCGGGGATGGGCGCGATCACTGTCAGCACGCCGTCCTTCAGCGTGATGTGAATGCCGATGCCGCTGAACGCCCCCTCGGTGTCCTTCTCCAGTTGAGAGTAGATGTCAGGATCCATATACTGCGAGTGGGGGTCAAGCGTCAGGAACATCCCCTGGAGCGCGCCCTCGAACAGCTTTTTCGAGTCGACATCGTCCACATAGCGGTCCTTCATCTCCTTGTAAACCTCGCTGAACATCGCCGTGAACTCCCAGAACTGGTCGTCGTCGGCCTTCTTGACAGTGTTAGAGAACTGCCCCATCAGCACAAACGATGAAAGGATGAGGATCACTGCGACGAGAAATATTTTCCTTTCGGATTGAAACGGCGGGCGGTTTTGCGGCATGCGTAACCTCAATAGAATTCTCTGCGCCGGCATAGGCCGACACGGTTAAAAATGTTTACATGGCCCAATATGAAATAATTTGAGCCGGCCGCAAAAGTTGTGCCCGGTTCACAAGCGTCATCGCCCCCGCGAAACAATCACCGGGGGCGTTTGTGCGCATCGAGCATTTCAGATTGACGTTGACCTTCCTTCGGCCCCGTTGGATTAATCCCGCTGTAATGTTTCAGAGGCCGGCGCCATCAAGACAAAGGAACATGCGCAAGATCAACCCGCGAGAGTTCCCGTCCGCGACGAGCCGGAAGGCCTGCGGCATCAACCGGCGTATCATTCTGAACGAGGGACGGCCGCGCAACACAGGCGTCCAAGCGCTGGAAAAACATCCCGGCGCGCCGGCGATGGCATAGCGGCACAATGATCATTCTACACGGCGCTTTCGCTGCCGGACAGTTTTGGATCTGGGGGGAAGCCGCGCCGTCGCAAGCGCCTGACGGCAGAACAGCGGAGCGGATTGTCAATCTGTCTTGTTCCGCGTCACCGGGCGCCTCGAAGCGCGGCGCATCGGCCGCTTCGTCTCAGCGGCGGGGACGCAAGACAAAGGAACCCGCTAAAGCCGCTCCCGAGCTTTTCGCTTATGACGCCGGTTCCGGGTGTCTCTCCGCGGCGCTGTCCGAGGTTGCGGGAATCCCGCTCGAACAGAAACGGATTGTTCCGATGATCGCGTGGCTGCCCACGGACGACGGTCAAGCTCTGGCGTCAAGCCCGCTGATCGCCGGGCCGCCCGAGTCCGTCAAGGAAATCGCATTGCGGCCATGGAGCGTTTCCTCGGCGCCGCTCAGCATACAGGAAACCGTTCAGCGCCTCTGCGCCTGTATTGGCAGGGAGATGCTGGCGGCCGGAATTCACGCCGGAGCGGACCTTTCTTTCTGGGCGGCGGCGCTGCGGTTCGCGGGGGCTCTCGTTGCCGGACAACAGTTTCTCCCCTCGATGGTTGAAGAACAGGGCGCTCATTACGCCCGCTGGAAACCCGTGTTTGCCGGACCAAATGCGGCGCGCCTGGCGGAACTGGCCAGACTGATGCCGCAGGCTTGCAGAGCGCTGCCGGCGTCCATGGACGCCCCGCCCGGCGGCACGCCAATAAGCGCGCTGACCAGTTTTCTGGGCCTCTCACTTGATTGCCTCGTCCGCGCACAGCCCGGCGAGAACGAACCAGCCGCCGAAAAGTTGCGGCCGCAAAAGCGCAAGCCGCCTGATTTCGACAGCATTCACGACCAGTGGCTTCACGCTCTGCATTCACCCAACGGGATGATGACCGGCAGCGCGGCCAGTCTATCTGAATTCAGCGTTCAGGTGCGCGAATGGCAGCGCCCCGTGTCGCTCATAGCAGAAGCGCCGTTCCGTATCTGCTTCAGGCTGGAAGAACCGCCGCTGCAGGATGAGTTCCAAGAAACGTCCGGCGATGTGAGTTGGACGCTTCGCTACCTGTTGCAAGCCGCTGACGATCCAAGTCTCCTGATCCCGGCGGCGGATGCTTGGAAACCGGCGGGACGAACGGCCGTCATACTCAAGCGCGGAAGCTTCAAGCCGCGCGAATATCTGCTGATGGCTCTGGGTCAGGCTTCGCGGCTTTGCGAACGCATTGAGGCCAGCCTCAGATCGAAGTCGCCATGGGGCTGTGAACTCGATTCGACAGGCGCCTACGAGTTCCTCACGGAGAAAGCCATGGAGCTTGAAATGGCGGGCTTCGGCGTCATGCTGCCCGCATGGTGGTCGCGCAAGGGGACGAAGCAGCGGCTTTCGTTGCGGGCAAACGTGAAATCGCCGGCCGCGATGGCGGGCGGCTCCGTGATGCGCTTCGACACAATCGTGAAGTTCGATTATGAGGTGGCGCTGGGTGCAGAGAAATTGACACTTGCCGAGTTGGAAGCGCTCGCGAAGCTGAAAGCGCCGCTGGTCAAAATACGCGGCCAGTGGGTGCACATGTCTGCCGATGATATCCGCACCGCCATGGACTTCTGGCAGAAGAGCAAACAGGGGCAGGCTCCGGTGCGCGACGTAGTCCGGATGGCGCTTGGAGCTGGCGCGGCGGGCGTATCATTGCCAGTGCGGGGCGTTACCGCTTCGGGGCGGATTGGGGAACTTCTCGCGCAACTCGACGGGCAGTCCTCCTTCGAATCCGTGCCCCCGCCCGGCGGTTTCGACGGTTTGCTTCGTCCCTATCAGCAACGGGGTTTTTCGTGGCTCTGCTTTCTGCGCCGTTGGGGACTGGGGGCTTGTCTGGCGGACGATATGGGACTCGGCAAGACGATTCAGGCGCTCGTTTTGATCCAGCGCGATTGGGAGGATGATCCAAAGACTCGGCGCCCCGTGCTGCTCATCTGCCCGATGTCGGTGGTTGGCAACTGGCAGAAGGAAGCGGCGCGTTTCACCCCGGGCCTGCCAGTCATGGTTCATCATGGTTCGGGGCGGACGAAAGGCGGTTCCTTCAAGCAGCAGGCGGACAAGCATGCGATTGTGATATCGAGCTATGCTCTGCTGCACCGCGACCTCGATCTATTCATGAAAGTCGGCTGGGCCGGCGTGATTCTCGACGAAGCTCAAAATATCAAAAATGCGGAGACAAAACAGTCGAAGGCGGCGCGTGCGATCGGGGCGGATTATCGAATCGCGCTCACGGGCACGCCAGTTGAGAACAACGTCGGCGATCTGTGGGTGATCATGGAGTTTATCAATCCTGATTTTCTTGGCAGCCGGAACCAGTTTATCCAAGAGTTCTTCGTGCCCATTCAGGCTGAACGCGATCACGAGGCCGAGCAAAAGCTCAAGCGGGTGACCCGGCCATTTATTCTTCGGCGTCTGAAAACCGACAAATCCATCATCGCCGATCTGCCGGAGAAGATGGAGATGAAAGTTTTTTGCACGCTCACGAAGGAGCAGGCATCGCTTTATGCGGCGGTCCTCAAGGACGCCGAGGAGGCCATGAAGAGGAGCGAAGGCATTCAGCGCAAGGGCATAATCCTGGCGATGCTGTCGAAGCTCAAACAGGTATGCAATCATCCCGCGCAGTTTCTTGGCGACAACTCTGAAATCGCGGGGCGCTCCGGCAAGCTCGCGCGTCTCGGGGAAATGATGGAGGAAATCCTCGGCGCCGGCGAGCGCGCTCTGGTTTTCACGCAGTTCGCCGAAATGGGCAGTCTCCTTCAGCGCCATCTGCAGGACACTTTTGGCCGCGAAGTTCTGTTCCTGCACGGCGGCATCGGCAAGAAGCAGCGCGACCGCATGGTTGAGCGCTTTCAGGCCGACGGCAGCGGCCCGGACGTGTTCATCCTGTCACTCAAGGCGGGCGGCACAGGTCTGAATCTCACCCGCGCCAGCCATGTTTTCCATTTCGACCGCTGGTGGAACCCGGCCGTGGAAAATCAGGCAACAGACCGCGCGTTCCGCATCGGCCAGACAAAGAACGTCCAAGTGCACAAGTTCATCTGCGTCGGGACAATGGAAGAGCGCATTGACGAGATGATCGAGCTCAAGAGCGGCATCGCCCGCAACGTCGTTGGAGCAGGCGAACAATGGCTGACCGAAATGTCCAACAAGCAGATCAAGGAACTATTTGCATTGCGCAAGGAGGCGGTAGCGGAATGAGCAGGAGTTGGAGCAGATACAGAGACTACGGCTATTATGACTTTCCCGTGTCCGTAGCGCTGCCCGCCAAGGGCGGCATCAAGGCCCAGGCAAAACGCGGGACGCTGGGCGGATCGAACTGGTGGGCGAAGCGTTGGATCGGCATTCTGGAGAGCTTCAACATCGGCGCGCGCCTGGGGCGCGGGCGCTCTTACGCCCGGATGGGGCAGGTGTTGTCGGTCGAGGTCGGCAAGGGCGAAGTCAAAGCGGAGGTTCAGGGCTCGCGCGCCAAGCCGTATTCCGTCTCGATCAGGATCGCGCCGATTGCCAAAAAGGACTGGCGGCAGATTGTTGAAACGCTTTCGGGGCAGGTTCTTTATGTTGCAAAACTGTTGGCGGGACAGATGCCGGAGGACATCGAGTCGGTGTTCGACACGGCAAAACTTTCTCTTTTTCCCAACAAGCTGAAGGACATCCAGACTGAGTGCTCGTGCCCCGATTGGTCAAACCCCTGCAAGCACATCGCGGCAGTTTACTACCTGCTCGGTGAGGAGTTCGACCGTGATCCGTTCCTTATGTTTAAGTTGCGCGGACTGAGCCGCGACGAACTCATAACGAAACTGGGAGCGGCCGCGGGTCCCGGCGCCGCGCCCGCGTTGCCCGCGCGGCTTCCCGACGAAAGCGCCGCGAGCGCTGGGGAAACCGGCGAGCCGCTGGCAACCGGCGCTGGAGCATTCTGGGATTTGCGCGCGCTGCCGGATGATTTCTACGGCAAGGTCGAAGTGCCGTCAGGGCCCGCCGCGCTGCCGAAATCCATGGGAGACTTTCCCTTCTGGCGCGCAAATGAACCGTTCATCCCGGCGATGGAGAAAACCTACGCCGAAGCTTCGCGACTCGGCATGAGCGTGTTTCTTGGCGAGCAGGCAATGCAACCGCCAGAAGACGACGCCGACCATTCTGGCGCGCCAACTGGCGCATAACTCAAGCTTTTATCTATCCCATCACCCATTTTGCGATCATCACCCCCGCCAAGATCAGCCCCAGTCCGATCACATCAAACACGATGCCGGTGCGCATCATCTTCGTGATGGGGATCATGCCCGAGCCATACACGATGGCGTTGGGCGGCGTGGAAACGGGCAGCATGAAGCCGTAACTGGCGCCAAGGCATGCGCCCAGCGCGGGCAGAACGGGATTGACGCCGGCGGTGGTTGCCATCGAGACCGCCAGCGGAATGACCATGTTCGCCGAGGCCGTGTTCGATGTCGTCTCGCTGATCAAAATACCCGCCGCGATCGAAACGATCGTGATGCCCCACAGCCCGCTCACATGCGTCGTGCGCAGAAGGAAATGCCCGATCGCCTCGGCCAGACCCGTCGTGAACATCAGGCTGCCCAGCGCGATGCCGCCACCGAAGAGCAGGATCGTCCCCCAGTCGATCCGCTCCGCTTCCTCCCACGTCAGCGTGAAACGCCGCGCCTTCCAGTCCACGGGCAGAAAAAACAACAGGGAGGCCGCAAGCAGCGCGACGACGCCCTCGGGCAACAGCGCCGAACAGGTTTTCACCGCGGGCGAAGCGTCGCCAAAGACAAGGGATAACACGCCCGGCAGCACCCATAGAACGACCGCGGCGAGGAACGCCGCGAGCGAGTTGACCTGCCCGCGCGTCCACGCGCCGAGTGCGGCCTTGCGCTCGCGCAGATATTGCGCAAGCCCCGGCAGATGCGTGAACTCGGGGGGATTGAAAAACAGGATCAGCGCGTACAACGCGACATACATGACGACAAGCGTGGGCACGGCAAACGTCATCCACTGGAAAAACGTGATCTTCACCCCCGTCAGCTTGTGGATCATGCCGATGCCGATGAGATTCGGCGGCGTGCCGATGGGCGTGCCGATCCCGCCCACCGACGCCGCATAGGCTGTCATCAGCAAAAGCCCGCTGCTCAGGCGCAGACGGCGCAGATCGACTTCGCGCCCGGTCTGCTTGCGCGCAAGGTCGCCCATCTCCGCCAGAATGCCCAGCGCGATGGGCAGAAGCATGGCCGTCGTGGCCGTGTTCGAAAGCCACATCGAAATGAACGCCGCCACCGCCCCGAAAACGAACAGGATGCGGCGCGTGCTGCGCCCCACCCACTCGAAACCCAGCAGGGTCAGCGCAAGACGGCGGTCGAGGTGGTGCGTCATCATCGCCTGCGCCAGCAGAAAACTGCCAAGGAACACGAACACAACCGGATCGCCAAAGCTGGCCAGCAGCGTTTTGGCGTCGGCGATGCCCAGAACCACGCACAGGCACGGCCCCAAAAGCGCCGTGACGGGCAGGGGCACGGGCTCGCATATCCAGAAGATCATCGTCAGCGCCATCACGGCCGCCAGCCGCGCCGCCTCGGGCTTTAATCCCGGCAGCGGGAAAATGAGCAGGCCGAGGAACAACACCGGGCCCAGCACCAAGCCAATATTGCCGCGCCATGAAACCTGTTGGCCGCTGTCCGTTTCCATGATGCGCCTTTTGCTCTCAGGGATTCGCGAAACTCACGGCGTGCATCACCGAGACAAGAAAGGACACATGGTCAAACACGAAACTCAACATGGGAATTGCGCGGGCGCGTTTCTGAGATGCCCGCGCCGCGCTGCCGTCAGCCGCTTCGGCATTGCCGCCGGGGGGCAACTAATCAAGCACATTTTCTTGAAAGATTGCGGAAGCCGCCAACTTATTCGGGTTCTTGTGTTCCTGGAATTACAGTGACTTTTTGCTCCATGGGGGCGCCGTCGAATGTTAACTTATTGTTTTTAAGCGTGGGCGTTGTTGCCCCGTCTGTGGCGCCGGGGCGCGCCGGCACGGCAGTCGCGAAGACCTCATAGAATTGCGGGAACACATCGAAAAACACATATTTCCCGGGCGCCGCCGCATTTGAGGGATGCGGATTGTAAATGTCGCCATTTTTCCCGCGCATATCCAACCGCACCGGGAAATCGACCGGCTGTCCATCCTCCTTCACGGTGATAATTGTCACTCTCTGGTTGATCCCCAGGATCATGTTGCCAAAATCCACCTGGGGTGGGCGCACCTGCCGGTTCTCAACGATGAAGCCTTCGTCCACGCGCCCCTGATTGATCGGCACGCCTGTCTTTGCGTTTGCGATAATTGTTTCGCGGCGCTGGGCGAGTTGTTCCTGGCTAAGGCGGCGTGTCTTCGCCATGCTGTTGGACCCCGGCTCCAGCGCCTCTTTGCCGTCCGCCTTACCCGCCGGATCATAAAAAAGCGCATAATTGCCCGGAGCCATTGAAAGACTAAACTGACCGTCGTTATTGACCGTCGCCGCCGCCTCGGCCATCGCGCGCGCCACTTCAATGGTTTTCGCGCGGGGAAGTTCCATGAGCCGTCTCTGGTAAACAAAAAAGGCCAGTCCGCCTGTCACTGGCGTGTCGTCATCCAGCAACAGCTTCCCCTTCACCTCTGTCAACTCAGGCGGCTTTTTCGCAACCTGCTCTGTTGTTGTTACGCTGTCCTTTGTCTGGGCCAAAGCAAACGGCGCCGTAAAACATGTAACAACCGCAACCACAACCCATTCTTGCCATTTCATCTTCGTCTCTCCGCAATACATGTTGAATTGTCGTTAAAGAATTCATCTGTGAATCACGAGCATTCAAAACGTCAAAAGAGAGCAATTTCAATACCAATCGTCCGGCGGGCCGCTGATGGGGTCGAAAGGTTGCGGTTGGTGCGGGGGGGGGTTGCCAAGATACAACCGCTTCGATGTGCTCATGTTTCCGCCACAACGCTGCTATCCCAGCCAATCAGCGGCTACAGCTTCTGCGGGGGGGGCCAGAACCTTCAGTTCTTGCCTAACTCCAAGGGCAGGCAAGTATGTCCGCCGCGGCGGACACCACAAGCCGCGCATCGCTAAAGTTTTATGTATCCGCGGAAGACGATGACAGCGCCGCCTTGAAGAGTGACATCGCGCGCGCCGCCGGGGCCAAGCTGGAATCCGATGGTCAATGTTTCGCCGCCGGCCGTTTTGAACCGCACGGGCGGCTCCGCCACGCCGCGGCGCGCCGCGATGACAGCCGAGGCGATGGAACCGGTGCCGCAGGCCAGTGTTTCGTTTTCCACGCCGCGCTCGTAAGTGCGGATGTCGATGTCGTGCCGACCGCGCACGCGGACGAAGTTGGCATTCGCGCCCGCAGGAGCGAATTCGGCGTGATGGCGCAGCATCATGCCAACACCGAAGACATCGAAGCCGTCGAGATCTTCCACGAAAACGACCGCGTGCGGCACGCCTGTGTTGATGAAATGCGCCTCGCCAGTGAAGAGCGCGCCGGTGATGCGGATGTTTTCGCGGATGCCGCGGGCGTCGGTCATCCACACCACGGTTTCGCCGTTTTCCAACGCGCGCGCGCGGTAAGGTCCGGCAAGCGTTTGGAACGTCATGCTCGCGGGCGCCACGCCCTGTTCATGCGCGAAGCGCGCGATGCATCTGCTTCCGTTGCCGCACGTCTCGGCCTCGCCGCCGTCGGAGTTGTAATAGCGCATGCGGAAGTCGGCTTCGTCGGAGGGTTCGATGAGGATCACGCCGTCGGCGCCCACCGACAATCCGCGCCGGCACCACTTGGAGAAAAGCTCACGCCGTCCGGCTTCGGGCACATGGAGGTCCAGATTGTTGATCACGATGAAATCATTGCCCGCGCCGCTCATTTTGTAGAATTCCATGCTTCAAAGCCTAAGCCAGATTGGGAGCTTCTGGCAAATGGTATTGTGCGGGGGGACGAAGGCAGGCTGGCCTACAGCAGCGGTTATGGCGGCGATGTGCCAATCCTCAGCATCTTCCACAAGGGGCAGAACATCAATCCCAAGGTTCAGCCGAAACCTGGCGATTTCTCCGGCGATGTTCAGTTTGACATGTACGCCTCGTTCAGCGTCTCACTGTGCGGCCAGACGCAGCTCACCAAGTGAGCCCGCTTCCCGTAGAATTAGTCATATTCGCGCCAGCCGCTCACAGCTGCGCCGGGCTCGTGGAGCATCAGAATGGCCGCGCTGTTTGACGGCAGGCTGATCGAAGTGACAGGCGTGTAGGCGACCGCGCCAGGCGCCGTGCCGTCTTCGGGAACATCCCCGCCGCCGGAAGGAAGCGCGCGCCAAAGGGTCGCGCCAAGGCTGGGAACGCTGATCGCGGCGCCGGTGGGATTGACGAGAACCATGCCGTTCTGGAAGTTCCGGCGATAAAGCCCGCCGAGACCGGGGTCGATGTAATCGTCCACGCTGGCGGGCAGCGGTGTTGTGCTGGCGCCGAGGTTGATCGCGTATTCCGGATACCATTCAAGCCCGTCGCCGGCCATCATGTTGATGAATGTGTGATCGCCCTTGATGAGCAGGTGCATACCGAGTACAAACATGCGCTCGTTCACGGCTTCCGCGGAGGAGAGGTAATGCTGGGCGATGAGCGCTTTCCCCGCGCGGACGATGCGCAGGCAGCGGTTCATCTGGAGCTGCCAGTCGCCGAACTCGCCCCACAGCGGCGGTGTGCCCCACTCGCCGAAACCCTCCACCATGGCTCCGTCGCACAGAGTGTAATCGAGCACGTTGTTCCATCCCGTGACAAGCGCGCCATAGTTGGGAACGAAGAGGAAGCGTTCGGGTGTTGCGGCAAAATGGTCAAGGATTGCCTGCGCCCAGTTATTGATCTGGGGGTAAAGGCCGGTGATCGCGCCCGGGTAATCGAGTTCGGGCGGCAGCGCCGTGTCGAAGCCGCCGATGAGCGGGTCGAATGAGTCGGCAAACACGCCGTCCGCCCCGTTTTGGCGCATCTCGTCGGCAACCTGCTCGCGCCAGTAGGATGTCCATGTGTCGGCGCCGAGTTGGCGGATGTCCATCATTTGCCAGTTCCAGTCGCCATTGTGGATGCGCGCGCCGGCGTTGAGCCAGAACCAGTCATTGCGCAGATTGACATACATCTGCCACTTCCAGTTTGTCCAGTCGTTGCCGATGAGGATCAGCTCGGGGCCGTCCTCGCATCCGAGCCTGTAATGCAGAAGAATGAAATTGGGATTGAGCGTGCGGATCGCGTCGACCTGGACGCGCGGGATTTTCTGAGTGCCCACGAGATGCGATGCCGCGAATGCCGTCTGCGCGTCCGAAAGATAATTGGGAAGCTGGTCGGCAAAAACAAAAATGCCGTTGCGCGTGTCCGGGAAACGGCGCGCCGTCTGCGCTACGAGGCTCCCTGCGACACAGGCGGCCAAGAGTGAGAGAAAAATCGTGCGGATGATGAGTTTCATGTTTGCAATCTCCCATGTGCAAAGTGCGCAAGACAGGGAAATCCTGCTTGCAAAGATACACGATCAAGTATATGGCAAACGCGTTCCATTGCGGCGGGTAGTGGGCAGAAACACGATAACCCAATCAAGATGCGTCCAGCCCTTTTTTTTATGAAAAAAAGTCTTGCGCTTCAAATGGCAGGGGGGCAGTATTGCAGAGAATTAATGAGCAAAAGGCTTCCGAACTCCGGCATAATAATTGCATATAATTGAGAATCAGAGAGGTTCAGATTCTCATTGCCGGCAACAACCGGAAGATGGAGACTGTGAATATGATCAGCGTGCAAGACGTGCAAGCTCCGGCGCTTGTGTCAGCGGTTGCTGACGCCCAAGCTGCCGAGGCGCAACTTGTCAGCCGTTGCAAAACGGGCGAGCGTCTTGCTTTTGACGAGATGATCAGCGCGCATCAGGACCGCGTGCTCAACACGGCATTTCGTCTCATGGGGAATTATGACGACGCGCTTGACCTCACCCAGGAGGTCTTCCTCAACTGCTTCCGCAAAATTGGCACGTTCAAGGGTGATTCCGCGCTGTCGACATGGCTTTACCGCATCACGGTGAATGTGGCCAAAAACCGGTGGAAATATCAGCAGTCGCGCGGACTCAACCGCACGGTTTCAATCGACGCGCCGCTGACCACCGAGGACGAAAACCGCATCAATCAGGTGGCCGACGCGCAACCCACCGCGCGCAAAGTGGCTTCCGACCACGAGGCCATGACAAACCTTGACAAGTATCTGCACAGGATGACCGACGAACACCGGATCGTTCTCGTGTTGCGCTACATCGAGGTGCTTTCCTATGAGGAGATCGCCGACATCCTGAGGCTTTCGCTCGGCACCGTGAAGTCGCGCATTCATCGCGCCCGAACGGAACTGCGCGACCTCATGACCGATTTTCTCTGATACAAGCGCCAAAAAGTTTGATGAAATCATGACGGCGGCATTGTGCCGCCGCTTTTTTTGTGCCGGAACTATGTTTTCCGGCCCCGTGTTTTTCAATGGTTTGCATGAAGACTGAAAAAACGTAACCTGGAATGCTCAATGTCAGCAAAACGAATACTTATGGGAATGATGATGTGTGGCGCGATCGCGGGAACAGTATTGAATGCAACGAATGGCGATGCCGCCGGATCGAATTGGAAATTCACGGTTGATGCCGCGATTGAGGGCGGGCATCCGAGTGTCAAGGCAACCGCCCAACACGCGGAATCCCTTGTTTATACAATTTCCAAACTCACAAAAGCGACGAGCCGGATTCTTGAGACGCGCATTCTGCCAGCGTCGGATAAAGCGGAGATCAGCTTTCCCGAAGTCCCGATCGACACATATGTTGATCTGACCGTGACGACAGCGCCGCAACCGGCCGCGCCGCCGCTGTTCCAATGGCGCACACTGTTAAGGCCGACAGGCAAGACACTCATGTCCTACACCGGGCGCGCCGAGATGCTGCCGCCGGGGGATTTTGACGCCTATTGGGCCCGCGCGAAGAAGGAACTCGACGCGGCGCCGCTGACACCCGTAATTTCTCGCGTTCCCGACAAGGACACGAGCACGGGGCTTCTGCGCCGCGTGGAACTGCCCGCCGCGGGCGGCACGCGCATCGTGTGCTGGTATTTCGTGCCGCGCGCCGCGCTTGACGCGCAGGGAATGGCGGTGAAGAAATGCCCCGCCGTGATCGTCATGCCCGGCTACGGCGCCGAGGAGCCGCCGCTGGACCGCACGACCAGCGGCATGATCACGCTGTCGGTGAATCCGCGCAACCACGGGCCGTCACGCGATTTCTGGAAAGCGCCGCAGGAGCATCTCACCTATAAGATTGAGGACCCGGAGAACTACTATTACCGCTATGCTTTCCTTGACGGCCTGCGCGGAGCGCAGTTCCTTTTCTCGCGCGATGAGGCGGACGCAAGCCGCGTTGGCACGGAGGGCGGCAGCCAGGGCGGACTGTTCGCGCTGGCGATCGCGGCGCTCGAGCCGCGCATCGCATGCGTGTGCTCGAACGTGACGGCGTTCACCGATTATCCCGACGCGCTTGTTCTCGACCTTATCGGCGGCGTTCCCGGCATGGGCAAAATTGTGCGGGAGCGAAGCGCGAAGGGCGCGGGCGCGCGCAAGTCGCTTTCCTATACGGACGGCGCCAGCATGGCAACGCGCGTGCGCTGTCCCGTGCAGATCAACATGGGCGGCATCGATCCCGTGTGCCACTTTGTTTGCGGCATCGTGGCTTACAACCGGCTGCCGAAGGGCGTTGTGCGGCAGTTCAACCTTGATCCCGCCGCCCGCCACGAAGTTCCCGCCACGATGCGCGCCGCAAACGCGCGATGGCAGGAAAAATGGCTGTTTGAGAAGGACAAATAGCGTCTTCCGCTTGTTCGGTCGGGACATCACGCATTGTTGTTTGCGCTTCGCAATTCCTGATCGATACGCGCACGCAGGCGGGCGAACCGGGGCGGCGGCCATCGTTTGAAGAACCGCGCGCGAAGACGGCCGTGAGCCAGCACGAGGCTGTCATGCACGTCGAGAAATTGTTTTTGCGCCTTCTCGGTGCCGACGTCGTTCACAGGCTGATAAACGGACATTTTCATTCCTTCGGATTTCGCCAGCTCCGCCATCCGGTCGATGGCGACATGATAATCATGAATGTCGCCGAGAGCGTCCTGAAGCCTTTTGAACGAATCGAGCAGCATGTTTCTGGCATTGTTTTCGGGCAGGATGATCTCAAGGGTGTAGCGCGCGCGTTTGCCGGCGATGCGCAATCTGTGGAATTCGTCGTCATGCGCGCCGCGCTTGAGCGCGGCGGCAAGACAGAAGAATGTTCCCGCCTGGCGTGACGCATGGAAGGCTGGATATTCCGGCGGGACGAAGCGCACACGTTTCGCGCAGGCGGCGGGAAATTCCGGGGAGGCGATGGCATCAAGCCTGTCGAGCACCCTTCCCCGCACGATCTCAAGGAATTGCCTGCGCGACTGGGTTTCGATGATCCCGCGGCGGGCTGAAAGCGCGGCGATTTCGCGCCCGATGGATTCGGGATTGCCGGGGGAATAAGGCGCGAGAATTTCCGCAAGGATGTCAGAGTCGCGGAAGGCGCCGAGGGCGCGCGCGGCGCAACTCACGCGCCTGCGCAGTTTGCGCCCGTTGATAGGCAGAAAGGGTTCGAGCAGGCGCAGCGAGGCGGCAAGGCGGCGCCCCGCCACGCGCGCGTCGTGGACGCCGCCGGCGGGCAGTTCTTCCTCGCCGGCGATCTTGCGCGCCCATTGCGCAAAATCCCGCGCGCGCTCTGAAAGCGCTCGTCCCGCACGAACCATGCTGTTTTCCGGCGGCGGATCATGCTCCGCCAATTCAGTCGTGGACAAAATCAATCGCCTTCTCTTTGCAATACATGGAAATCGCACCGATCATGGGGGTTTTTGATTCCGCGCGCCATGAAAAAATACAGGTATGGCGCCGGCATTCGGCGTATCCTGATTTGGTTGTGAGGCAATCGCGCGAAGGCGATTCCGCGCTTCCAAGTTTGCCCGAAAAACCGGATGCAGACAAATTGCCCCTGATATTGTTCATCATGTAATATACTTACACACACTTTTGCGTTTCAGCACTGGCCGTTCCGGCAAAAAGGTTGCTTTTTTATGATGTGATCATCAACAATAAAAGGAGACAACAGCAATGAAGCCGCGACATCATGTCAGCTCCTTTTTCACCGGTATTATGAACCGTTCCCTTTGGGGGAAACATCGCTTTCTTGTTTCAGGCGCCATCTGCCTTGCGGTCCTGTCGCCATGGAACTGCATGGGCGCGCCATTGGCCTCGGGCGGGGAATTCATTGGTCCGGATGGGCCAGGCGCGGCCACAGCGCTGGCCGCCGCGCCATCGAATCCGCGGATTGTTTATGCGGCGTTTCGCGCGGCGGGCGTTTACCGCGGCGCCGACGGCGGACGCTCATTCAGCGCATGCCCCATGGTCAACCCGTTTACGACATGTACCGCAACGTGCCTCGCGGTGCATCCGGCGAATCCCAACATCGTGCTGGCGGGCGCGATCACGCCTTATGACTCAGGCAACCGCCGCCATGCGACCGTGTGGCGTTCCACAGATGGCGGTTCAACATGGGAGCAGGGTTACGGTTGGAGCATTGCCGCCGACATATCAGCCGTGACGGTCATCCGCTTCTGCCCCGGCGATCCAAACATCGTTCTCGCCGGATTGTGTTATGATAATTATCCACAATACGACGACGGCCCGATGATTCGCTCGACGGATGGGGGACGGTCATGGGAATATGTGCTGTGGAGCCAGTTTGGCGCCAGCGCTTATTGCGCCGTGTCGGCCATCATGTTTGACTCTGCCAGACCCGGGCGCGTTCTCGCGGGATTCGGCGATGATGACACGCGGGACAATTACGGACTGCACGAAAGCCTGAACAATGGCGCGACATGGACGCGTCTCAACACGCCGCCTTTCGATGGCCCCCCGAACGCCGCGGCGCCCATCTTCGATCTTGTCCAGACACCGGTCGCGCCCGACACGATCTACGCGGGCACCGTGGCAGATTATTATACCAACACGTCCTCGGCGCTCTACAGGTCCGTCGACGGCGGCGCGTCGTGGACAACGGCAAGCGCGCCGGCATTACCGTATCCCGCCGCCTTCGTTCCGCAGTCAGTCTATCGCATTGCGATTGATCCATCAAGCACATCCACATTGTGGGCTGTCCAGACAGCGCCGCTCTCAACAGGCGAGTATTTTGGTTCCCAACTCACGCGCATTCGCGAGCCGTTTGCCAAAACTACGGACGGCGGTTTGAGCTGGACGACCGACTCGCAGGGTTTGAATCTGACCAACAGTTCGCCATTCACGCCGGAGACGGGCGTGCAGGCCATCATCGCGGCAGGGGGCGCCTCGCCCCGGCTCGTGCTGGGTTTTCCGAAGAGGGGCGTCTGGCATCAGGAGCAGACGGCGCCGCTCTTCCTCTCGTCCTCGCAGGGCCTGATGCTGTCGAACGCGATGTCAGCCGCGACCTCTGTTGCCGAGTCGCCATTGATCATGGTGGCGGGACTCGACAATTCAAACGGCCTTATGGCGGCGGTGCGGCTCGGGGCCAATGTTTCATCGCCATGGATGTGGTCGAACCCGTTGTCAACAGGCGCCAATCCCTTTTATGTGACACAGATAGTCGTCAACCAGGTGAACCACACCCACGTTGCCGCGCTGTTTGACTCCGCGTTCTTCCGCTCAACAACCGGCGGCAACACATGGGCTTCGGGCGGAATCAGCGCCACCATGCTTGCCGCTACGGGCAATCCGGCGGGCAGGCTCCACATCGGCGGCGCGAACTACGGGCTGCTTATCTCGGATGATTTTGGCGCCACCTCGACGCCGGCGGTCACGAACCTCAATGGCTTGCGCCCATTGAGTTTTGATTTCGGGCCTGCGGCAGGCCGCATCAACGCGGCTCTGGCGCCCCCCGGTTTCAACTGCGCCTTGGGCGGCGGGGTTTATGTTTCGCTGAACGATGGAACAACTTTCACCAAACGCAATCATGGACTTGCGCCGGACGTGAGCCTGAACTGGCTTGCATGGGCGGGCGGACCGGGTGAACGTGTGTTTGCGATGGATGGCGGCGCGTTCATGACTTCCTCTGATGGCGGCGCATCGTGGCAGGGGAGCCAGCCGGCATATGTCACCCCATGGGATATGAAACAGCACACGATGCAATATATCGCGGACTTTGCCGCAGCCTCAACGGCCACAACACGCACGCTTTGGATGCTTGCGGACTCACACTATATCTGCCGTTCGACGGATGACGGCGCAAGCTGGATGGCTGTCAATCCGTCCCCGATGACAACGCACTGGATGAACCGCATTGCCGTGGCGCCCTCGGACGCCCGTCAAGTGTGGGTGCTCGCAAACGACAGGATTTGCCGCACCGTGAACGGGGGCGACACATGGACAACGGCACCCGCGCCCGGGGGGCTTTCCACGCCGGTGGAATTCCGCGCCGGACCGGGCGCGTTGCCGTTGCTGGCCGCAGCCGACAACTCCTCTCTGCTGATGTCGAATGACGGCGGCTCGTCGTGGACGCCGGCGGCGCTGCCTGCAGCGCTGGTCAGCGAGCGCCTGAGCGCCCTTGCCATTTCCCCCGCGACCGCGTCGATGATTCTGGCGGGAACACACGACGGCCTGTGGATCAGCTCGGACGGCGGCACTTCGTGGTCAAAATGGGGCCTGGCGCCATCAGATCAAATCGCTCAGATTATCTTCGCACCCGGCAACTCTCAACATGTTTATGCGTTTGATTCTGATGGCGTCATTTACCGTAGCATTGATGGCGGGTTGAACTGGCTGGCGGCGGGCCAGGTCGCGTGCGATTATGGACAAACAGGTCCGCGCCAGCTTGCGGTGTCCGCGTCTGACCCCGACATCCTGCTTTTCGCCAACAGCTATGACACGCTGTGGAAATCGGTGAACGGCGGCGCTGACTGGAGTCATGCGTCGCCCGATCTTGAAAACACAAACGTTCTGAGCGTGGCGGCGAATTCGGCGGACGGCAACAACATGGTGGCCGCCACGAAAAGCCACGGCCTGTACGGCACCACCGACGGCGGCCTGAACTGGAAGAATGTCATGAACCGGAAATGGAATTACCAGGCCCTGCAGGTTGTGGCGAATCCGACACAGGCGGGCGAGTTTCTCGCGGCCACGCAGTGGGGGCTTTTCCGCTCGGCGGATGGCGGCGCCACTTGGACGCCGTTCCGCCCGGAGCTGAACGATCTGCCGGTCACGAACGTGCGGCTTGTGCCATCGGACGCTCGTGTCGATATCATCGCCACCACGACGGGGCATGGCGTGTGGACCACCCTGCCATGGGAGCCTCCGGCACGCATCGCGGATTGGGTACGGCATCGGTGACCAGAGGGGGACATTGATGAGGCGTCGGGAGCAATTATCAGTCATATTCCCGTCGGGAACAAGCCCGACGGTGAACCGTTAAAATATTGTGGGGCGATGCGAAAGTGTTGCAATCCGCTCCCACCCGTCACCGCCGGGTTTGTCCCGGCGGAGCGGTGACTGGCAGCCAACACAGAGGCGCCAAGCGCCCACTCTTCTGCCGGGCATAAGTTGGTTGACAAGTTTGGTGTTTTACCTGTTCAGAGAAAATGCGTTCAAGTCCGTCATCGTATGTTGTCGTGTATAGTCATTCAAACATGTCTGTTGGTTCACAATCATCATGAACACACTGGAAGGGTTTGCCGCTATCATCAGGCGGACGGGCGGCATGGCGCGGTATGATGACGGGGTGATCACGCGCCTGGCGCGTCTGACGCAACTGTTGCTCGCGGCCAATGAAAAATTCAACCTGACGGCGATCACAGATCCGGCGGATATCGCGAGGCTGCACTGGGAGGACTCGCTGGCGGCGCTGAATACCGAGCCGGCGCTGACCGCCGCGGCGCGGCGCGCGGTTGACATCGGATCGGGCGCGGGCATACCGGCGCTGCCGCTGGCCATCGCGCTGCCGGCTTGCGGGTGGACGGCGCTCGAATCAGCGGCGAAGAAATGCGGGTTCATCGAGTCGGCGGTGGCGGAGTTGGGGCTTGGCAATATGACAGTCCTTTGCGCGCGCGCCGAGGAGGCGGGGCGCTCGCCTGCAAGGGAAAGTTTTGACATTGCGACGGCGCGCGCGGTCGGCCCCGTGGCAAGCCTGTGCGAGATTGGATTGCCGATGTTGCGCATGGGCGGAATGCTGCTGCTTTATAAAACCCGCCCGGCGGACGGCGAGCTGCGCGGGGCGGGGCGGGCTGTCAGCATGTTGGGCGGGCGGATTTGCCCCTCATATTATTACAGACTTGAAGGTGACGCGCAGGAGCGCGCAATCCATCGGATCGAGAAGACCGCGCCAACCCCGGACAAATATCCGCGGCGTTCAGGCATTCCGTTCAAGCGCCCGCTGTGAGATGATAATAAAAATTGAATAGAACAAACCTTTTAGAGCATCATTCCGCCATATCCATTCCACTTTGTTGCTGATAAGGATGAGCGATGAACAGCCGCCCATTGTTGATCATGATTCTTTTGTTGTTGCTTTCTGTTTGTCTGTCACACTTTGCGGGAGACCGCGCTTTCGGCGAAGCGCCCGATGCGGACATTACATTGCCTTCGGTGGGACCGGGTTGCGCCGGGGGGCAGACGCAACTGGTTGCGCTGGACGCGCCGGCGCCCCCTGGGGCGGGCGAAATACCACAGCCATTGACGCCCGGCACGCTGGTGAGCTTCGATGGCGTTGACGGCAGCAGCCTCGACGGTTACATGAGCATTCCCCCCGACACGCACATGGCCGCCGGGGCGGGCGCCGGAAACGCGGGACGGGTCGTGATGGTGACCAACATGCGCGTGGCGATCTGGGACAAGACGGGCGCGCTGTTGGCGGGGCCTGTTTCTTTGAATGCTTTCTGGGGCACAACGCCTACAGGCTCGAATGCTTCCTTCGATCCCAAGATCATCTACGACCAGCACTCGGACCGTTTTTTTATCTGCACCATCAGCGGACGCACGCCCGATCCGGGCGGGACAAGCAATCTCGAAATCACCGTGTCGACCAGCGGCACACCGGGAAACCTGACAACCGACTGGACGAAAATGAGCGGCAGCACGCTGACCGCCATCGGATCATACAATTGCTGGTACGATTATCCCGGCATCGGCGCGGACAACGATTCCCTCTTTCTGACGGGGAATCTGTTCGACTCCTCAGGCACAAACCGGGGCACGAAAATCCGCGTGTTCAACAAGGCTTCGCTCCTGGCGGGCAGCTACAGTTTTGTTGATCTCAATTATGACATCACGGCGCTCACGGGAATCGGCACGATCCAGCCCGCCCATGTTTACGGGACGACCGACAACGGCAGTTTCTATCTCATCAACCGGTATGGCTCGACGCTCTATCGATTATGGCAGATCACGGGCGATCCCGCCGCGCCGGTCGCTTCCACGGCAACTTATTCATGGACGGCTGGAGCAAGCATGTCCGTGGGCGCGCCGCAATCGGGAACTGCCGTCACCCTCGCGCTGTTGTCGCCGCGCGTCATGAATGCCGTTTATCGCGGCGGTCACATCTGGTGCACGCTGACCTCCGACATCAACAGCGACTCAAAGAGCGAGGTTGTTTGGTTCAAAATCGCCACGAACAGCGGCGCCCCCACGATGGCAGACACGGGTTATATCAACGGCAGCAGCGGCACTCAGTGGACGTTCATGCCGTCGATCAACGCCAACAGCCTTGGGCAACAGACGATCTGTTACACACAATCAGGCACGGATCAGTATCCGGATGTGCGATATGTGAGCCGCAACGACGCCACTGATCCGCTTGGAACATTTCAAGCCTCCGTGGTCGCAAAGACCAGTGTTGGTTTTTACGACAGTTTCGCGACAACGAACCCCGACCGCTGGGGCGATTTTTCGGCGACAGTTGTTGATCCGGATGACCAGCATTTCTGGGTTGCCAACGAGTACTGCAAGGTCTCGGCTGTGAACAGTTCTGTCTGGGGCACATGGATCGCCAAGCTTGACGCGATAGCGCCGGCGTCTGTCGCGGATTATCAGCTCTATGAGCCGCCTGCTGAAAGGCAACCTGAACGGCGCTGAAACATCCGGCGCGTCAGGGGAGCCTGCGCGGCAGCCATTGGCCGCGCCCTTCGCGGCCAATGACCTTGTAATCATCCACGATGACCTCGCCCCGCGAGATGGTCACGCGGGGAAAACCGGCTAACTCCCACCCCTGATAGGGCGACCAGCCGGCGTTTGTCTCCATGTGTTGGGCATCGACGCGCATGGTTTTCGACGGATCGATGATGATGATGTCGGCATCGGCGCCGGGCGCGATGGCGCCTTTTTGGGGCCACAAGCCCATGATCCTGGCCGGATTTTCCGACAGGCAGGCGCACATGCGCTCAAGAGTCAGGCGCTTTTTCAGCACGCCATGGGTGTAGGCGATGGGCAGCAGCGTTTCGAGTCCTGGCAACCCCATCGGGATGCGCGTGAAGTCGCCGTTCCATGCGGCTTTCTGGCTCCGGGTGAAAGCGCAGGTGTCGGTGGCGAGCATGGCGATTTCGCCGTCGCGGAGCCCTTCCCACAGCCGCCGCGAATCTTCGGGTTTTTTCACCTGCGGCGAGCACGCGTAGAGGTGACCGTCGCGCCGCGCGAAAACCGAGTCGTCGAGGACAAGATACTGGGGGCATGTCTCCGCCATGACGCGCACTCCGCGCGCCTGCGCCTTCCCGATGATTTCCGCGCCCTCGCCCGTGGACATGTGGACGATGTGCAGGGGACAGCCTGTTGCCCTGCTCCAGCAGACGGCGCGGGCGACGGCCTCCGCCTCGATGAAATTCGGGCGTGTCATGGCGTGCAGGCGCGCGCCGTATTTTTTCATCAGCGCGCGGGTGTGCATGCGCCCGACAAGCAGGGCCAGCACCGAGGGCGACTCGGCGTGGAGGGTGATCATGGCGCCAAGATCGCGGGCGGATTCAAGCGCGCGGAAAATCGCCGCGTCATCGGACGACAGACCGCGATCGGCGTAGATTGTGAACATTTTGAAGGTGGGGCATCCGCGCCGCGCCATGGCGCGCATCTCGCGCCCGTGGCTCTCCCAGTTGGTGATGCACACATGAAAGGAATAATCCGCCATTGCCCGCCCCTCGGCCAGTTTCATCCGCGCGTCGAGCGCTTCGCTCATGGATTCATAAGTCTCACCGCCGGCTTTGCGCGCGGGCGTCGCGAAATCGATGATTGTCGTCACGCCGCCGCGGGCGGCGGCTCGCGTGCCCGTGAGAAAATCGTCGCACGACACAAGTCCGGGGCCGATGGACAGTTCAAGATGCGTGTGAGCGTCGATCACGCCCGGCAGCACAAGGCATCCCCGCGCATCGATCAGGCGCGCGCCGGCGGCGTTGGCGGCAAGCCCCGCGCCAACAGCGGCGACCTTCCCGCCGCGAATCCCTACATCCGCCTTGACGACGCCGGAGGGCGTGACAACCCGACCCCTTGTGACAATTTTATCAAGATTAATGCCTTGGCTCATCTGTGAGTCACACCGTGTCAAAAAATATGGTGGGCTTTTACCGAAACGTGCATGGGCTTGAATTTGGACTGCGGCAGCTTGCTGCCGCTTTGTAATGCGTATTTTAATCCGGTGCGGCAAAATCTTCTTCAAGGCGCACTCGTGCTAATTTGCGGTCACACATGTGGATCTGGTATTGTCTCAAGCACCTTGGCGGCGTGTAATGCATAATATCAGAAATCTTTCGCCGGGCTGCTGGCTGTGGCGCAGCGTTTCATCGGGATGCGGCCGGCCAGGTAGGCGAGGCGCCCCGCAAGGCAGGCATGGCGCATGGCATGAGCCATGGCCACGGGATCTTTCGCGCCCGCGATGCCGGTGTTGAGCAACACCCCCGCAACGCCCAATTCCATCGCCACGCTCACGTCCGACGCCGTGCCCACACCGGCGTCCACGATGATGGGCACGCTGGCCTGCTCGAGGATGATCGCGATGTTGTTCGGGTTGAGGATACCCATTCCGCTGCCGATGGGCGAGCCAAGCGGCATCACCGCCGCCGCGCCCGCGTCCTCGAGCTTCTTCGCCATGACCGGATCGTCCGACGTGTAGGCCAGCACCATGAAGCCTTCCTTGACGAGGAACTTGCAGGCTTCGAGCGTTTCGATGGGATCGGGCAGGAGTGTTTTCTGCTCGCTGAGCACTTCGAGTTTGACCAACTGGCCAATGCCCAGCTCGCGCGCCAGAAGGCACACTTTGATGGCGTCGTCCTTTGTGAAACACCCCGCCGTGTTGGGCAGCAGCGTGCAGCGTTTTGTGTCGATGAAATCGAGGATGTTCTTCTCGCCGCGGCAGTGCGCGTCGAGGTCGACACGCCGCAGCGCCACCGTCACGATCTCGCATCCAGAGGCGGCCAGCGCCTGTTCCATGAGCCCGAATGTGGCGTATTTGCCCGTTCCCACAAGCAGGCGCGATGTGAACTCACGCCCTCCCAGCTTGAGCTTCGTGTCGGTGATATGTTCGGGATATTGCGTCATCTTGAACTCCAGACCTGCGAATTGCGGATTACGAATTACGAATTACGAAAACAGGGCGTTGAATGTTCAGAGATATATCCCGGCTGGGAGATGTTCATGGGGGCTGAAGCACTGGAATTCATATCTCAGGATTGAAGCCTTTTTTGTTTTGCGGCGCCTGTCAGCACCATGCAGCCGCCGAAGGCAATGATCGAACCGGCGACAAAAAGAATCTGAAGCCGTCCCGCCGGCGGATTTGGCACGAGCAGGATGAGCAGCATGAACAGGCCGATCGACAGCGACACATAGCCGACGAGTTTCAACTGTGCCGGGTCGTTGGGTTTGCCCACCTCCCTGCCGAAATCCACGGGCGTGTGCATGCGCCGGTAAAACTCCCCGATTCTTTCGCGGGCTTCAGGCGCTGTCGCGCGCCACCATGGCATCGTGGCCAGAAATCCCGCCGACCCCGCCGCGACGATGGAAAACACGGTGTATTCATAACGCCAGTTGTAAATCAGCGCCAGCGCCGATAACGGCGCCGAGCATAGCACCGACACGATGGCCGACCAAGGCGGAGTGCGCCGGATGAAAAGCGCGAGGAACATCGGGATCACTGTGGGGGTGCCGAAAATGCTGCCGAATTTCAGCATATAATCGAACAGCCCCCCTTTCTGGTTCATTGAAAAGTAAAGGGCGCTCAGGATGATCAGAAACCCGAACACCATGCTGGCGATCTGGCCGACGATGAACATCTCGCGGTCAGAAGCCTGGGGGCGCAGGAATGGCTTGTAGACATCCTGTGTGATGATGGCCGCGTTCTGGTTGAACGCCGGGCTGAGCGAACTCATCGTGGCGGCGAACATCGCCACGACAATCATCCCGGTCATGCCGTTGGGCAGAAGTTTCATGGCGATCACGGCATAAGCCGTCTCGCCCGGATTTGAAATGTTGGGATTGGCGGCGGCCAGCGCGTGTATGGCGTCGTCAAACTTCAGCCGCGCGATGATCGGCGGCACAAACCACAGGAACGCGCCGGCCAGCATGAGCACCGCTGCCAGTAAAGCCGCCTTGCGCGCCTCGCGTCCGTCCTTGCACGTGAAATACTTCGACGAGGAACCGAAGGAGTTGTAAGTTATCATGACGAATGTGAATATGGCCAGCGCCCATGTCGTGTTGAATGCCGATTCTGGCCGCACATCCACAAGCCCCGTCATGCGGTCAAGTCCCTGGGTGTGAATTTCGGCGAACAGTCCATCCACGCCGCCCACCGCTTTCAGGCTCAGCCATGCCACAAGGATTGTCATCGGCATCAGGATGAGCGCCTGCAGAAAATCCGTCGCCATGACGCTCCAGCTTCCGCCAAGCGTCGAATAGATCAGCACAACCAGCCCCAGCACAACGACAAGCATCTGAACATTGTAACCAAACACGGATGATGCGAACAGCGCCACGCCCCACAAGGTGAGGCTCGACATCAGAATGCCCGGAATCATCCCGACCCACACATAGAACTGCTGGGTCACGGTGTCGAACCGCTGGCGGATGATTTCCGGTCCGGTGATGGCGCGCATCTGCCGGAAAAGCGGCGCTGTTATGAGCGCGTTCACCACATAGCCCAGACCGTTGGAGAAAAAGATCACGGCCACGGCCAGACCCGCTTCATATGCCGCCCCCGCCGCGCCCGTGAAGGTCCATGCCGTGAACGAGGCCATGAACACACTGCCGCCGACCAGCCACCATGTCCCGCGGCACCCGCTGCGGAAATAGTCGCTGAAATTGCGGTTGAAGCGCCGGAACGCGATTCCGGTGATGATCATGAAAATAAAATACGCCCCTATGACGGCGTACTCGATGAGGTTGGTTTTGTCCATTTGCGCGTGAATCAATGGGATGAACAAGCAAGACGCAAGAGACGATTTTATTCTAAATTAATGCCCCGCCCGGCTGAAAATCCCCCTGACCGTCCACACTTGCCCATGATGTCCATTCGTCCCAATCCTGGATTTTGAATTCGTTCTTCCCAACCCTGTATAGCGAATAACAATTGTTCTTTGAACCATACCTGAAAGGCGTTGAAGAGGAGTAGTAGGGAGCGCTGGAGGCCAGGAGAGAGCTGCTGGAGTGGTGAGACGCAGCGGCCGCCGGTCCTGAACTCGCCTTGGAGCCGCGGTGGTGAACAGCTTGATTGAATGGCTTGAGCCGCCGCCGCGAACCCGGCGTAAAAGGGGCAATGAAGGCGCGCGACGCCCGAATGGGTTTTGCGCGCGAAGCAGGGTGGCAACGCGAAACAAGTTTCGTCCCCGCAGCCGCAAGGTTGCGGGGATTTTTTCATTACGGCGCACCCGACATGAAATTGGAAAGTTGAAAGCCAGGCTTGACCAATTGGAGACCATTGCCATGACACAACAAACACAACACAACCGCATCATCATCTTCGACACGACGCTGCGCGACGGTGAGCAATCCCCCGGCTGCACAATGATCATCAAGGAAAAGCTGGAGATCGCGCATCAGCTCGCGCGGCTGGGTGTCGACGTCATCGAGGCAGGCTTTCCCATTTCCTCCCAAGGCGATTTTGAGGCTGTGCAGCTCATTGCCCGCGAAGTTGAGGGGCCGTCGATCTGCGGGCTGTCGCGCACGATGGAGAAGGACATTGTGCGCTGCGGCGAGGCTGTCATCCACGCCAAAAAACCGCGAATCCACACGTTCATCGCCACGTCGGATGTGCATCTCGATAAAAAACTGCGCATGAGCAAGGAGCAGGTGATCGCCACGGTCGCGAAGTCCGTCGCGCTGGCGCGCTCCATCACGCCCGATGTCGAGTTCTCGTGCGAGGATGCTGGGCGCACCAGTTGGGATTATTTGGCCGATGTGATCAGCGCGGCCATCGAGGCCGGAGCATCGACGATCAACGTCCCCGACACGGTCGGCTACACCAATCCTTGGCAATATGGGGAGTGCATCGCTTATCTGCGCTCAAAAGCGCGGGGCGCGGAGAATGTCGTTTTCAGCGTCCACTGCCACAATGATCTGGGCATGGCCGTGGCCAACTCGCTGGCGGCGGTGCGCGCGGGCGCGCGGCAGGTCGAATGCACGATCAACGGCTTGGGCGAACGCGCCGGCAACGCCTCACTCGAGGAAATTGTCATGAACCTGATCGTCCGCAAGGACTTTTACGGCATGGAAACCGGCATCAACGCGGCCGAGATTTATCGCGCTTCGCGCATGGTCTCAAAGATCACGGGCATGCGCATCCAGCGCAACAAAGCAATCGTTGGAGCCAACGCCTTCGCCCACGAGGCCGGCATCCACCAGGACGGCGTGCTCAAGGAGCGCACGACCTACGAAATCATGCGCGCCGAGGATGTTGGCTGGACGGGCGAGTCGATGGTACTCGGTAAACACTCCGGCCGCCATGCCTTCAAGTCGCGCCTGGCTTCGCTGGGATACGACCAGCTCAGCGACGAGGAAATCAACCGCGCCTTCAGCAGATTCAAGGACCTGTGCGATAAGAAAAAGGATGTGTATGACGAAGACCTCTACGCGATCGTCGAGGACGAAATCGCGCAGGGCGAGGAAATTTATCATCTTGAGTATTTAGGCTTTTCCAGCGGCACCGAGGCCGTTCCCACGGCCACCGTCAAGCTTCGCAAGAATGGCGAAATGCTGGTCGACGCCGGCGTGGGCGACGGCCCCGTCGACGCCGCCTTCCGCGCCATTGACCGCATCACGGGCATGGAGGCCACGCTCATCGAATACTCGCTGGAGGCGGTGACCGGCGGGATGGACGCGCAGGGCCAGGTGAGCATCGCGCTTGACGCGGGCGGCCGCAAAGTGCGCGCACGCGGCGCAAGCACTGATGTCGTCGTCGCGAGTGTCAAGGCCTACCTTAACGCCATCAACAAGATTCTGCGCCTGCAGTCCGCGGGCGAAAACTCCGAATCCTCCGTGCCCAAGCAGAGCATGTGACAGCAGACGAAAGAAAATTCCGGGGCATCCCCCGCGATAAGCATTGACGGCCATCGCGGGGGCTCCTTTTCCGCCGGGAGCGCCCACGGCAGCCGGCCCGCCGCCTCGTTCTTCGTCCGTGGTTGTCGGTGGTTGTCGGTGGTTGTCCGTGTTCTCCTTTTATTAGGGTTTCGGCGACAGCCGCTGTTGATGGCCTATTGACCGGAATGTTTTTCCCCCTTTACATCGCGGATGCGTTGTCCCTGAAATGCGTGTGCCATGTTGAGCCGCGTCGGACAGCTTTTTGCCGCGGAGATGGTCAAGGTGTGGCGGACGAAGTTTCCGTACCTTGGCCTGGCCGCCAGCGCGCTGATGGCGCTCATCGCGCGCCAGAGCGTGGAAAGTCTTAGCCAGCCGGGGAGCAATATCACCGCGCCCAGCTATTTCGTGGCGTCGATCAACATGAGCACGACGATCATTATTCCCATCTTCGCGACAATTTTTGCGGCGATGATGGTTGCGGGCGAAACCTCGCGCGGCACGCTACGGACGATCCTCGCACGGCCCGTCACGCGCGCTGATTTCCTGACCGCCAAACTGCTCACGGCCGTGTTCTATCTTCTGCTGTTGCTGGCGGCAAACGCCGCGGTGGCGCTGATCATCGCCATGGGCTATCCGCTGAAGACATCGTTCGACGCGAACATTGACATTCCTGGCGCCGCGGGGCAATTCGCCATCTTCTCGCTGGCGCTGTTGCTGACGCTTGTGCCGCAGATCGCCACCGTCTGCTTCGGATTCTTCGTATCGGTGTTCTCGGCCAGCGTGGCGACTTCCATTGGCGTGGCCGTCGGCGTGCTGCTCAGTCTTCAGCCCGTCAAACAGTTCATACGCTTCGGCTCATTCGACCTCGACGAGTGGCTCTTCTCGAGCTATTACGACACGGCGATGCGCATAGCCGACAACATGGCGATGGGGATTTACGAGGAGTGGGCGCAGACGGAAGTCTACATGCTTCTGGCAACCAGTTTCGTCAGCATCTTGGTTTTTCTGGTTTTAAGCTACCACTCGTTTGTGCGGCGCGACCTGAACTGCTGATTTCGCGTGTGATTGCCACTCAGACTTTCGGAGGAGGAGGAGGTGGCGGGGGAGCGCCTTCTGCTGGTTTTGCCTGGAACATCGCGCCGAATGTGTGCAACATTTCCATGGGGAACGGGAACACGATCGTTGAGCTTTTTTCGGCGGAGATTTCCACGAGGGTCTGCAGGTAGCGCATCTGCATGGACATGGGTTGCATGGCCATCAAGTCGGCGGCCATGACGAGCTTCTTGGCTGCCTGGTACTCGCCCTCGGCGGCGATGACCTTGGCGCGGCGCTCGCGCTCGGCCTCGGCCTGCCGCGCCATTACGCGCTTCATCTCGTCGGGCAGGTCGACTTTTTTGATTTCCACGGCAGTGACCTTGACGCCCCATGGCTCGGTCTGGTGATCAAGTATCGACTGCAACTCGTGGTTCAGTTTTTCGCGTTCGGCAAGCAGGTCGTCCAGCTCCTGCTGGCCCAGCACACTCCGCAGGGTCGTCTGCGCCATCTGCGATGTGGCGAACATGAAATCCTCCACGCGCACGATGGCTTTGTCCGGCTCAAGAACCTGGAAATACACCACGGCGTTCACATGCACCGACACGTTGTCGCGCGTGATGATGTCCTGGGGCGGCACATCGAGCGTGACGATGCGCAGACTCACGGTGACCATTTTGTCGATGGGGTAGAAAATCAGCACAAGCCCGGGTCCCTTCGGACTGGACAGCAGGCGCCCCAGGCGGAAAACAACGCCACGCTCATACTCGCGCAGAACGCGGATGCACTGAAAAAGATAAATCACCAGCAGGACAATGGCGACGAGGATGAATTGGAACGGCATTGGTCTTCTCCTTAAGTTTCACGAATTCGTGTTGTTGGTACGACGACACAATATGCGCGACGATGCCAGAAAATAATGACATGCCAAAGATTTTAAGACAATCAAGCGATGACAAGGCGCCGGATGTTATGCGCCCAACAGTTTCCGCGCCGCCCGCAGTTTGTCTGAAAGCCGGAGGAAACAACCGTGTCCGCGGCGGCGGGTGATATCATCGAGGCGGCCGCGGAAGCTGTCGGCCTCGCGGGCCAGGCGCGCGGTTTCCGTTTCGAGGTTGCGGCGCCGGGCGCGCTCGCCGGCTTCGGAGCGCGCAAGACGCGACACTTCGCCCGCCAGATGCTCCAGCAGGGCGGGATTGTTCCTCAGCGCGGGCTCGCCAAGCAGGCGCGCGGCATCGCCATCGGAAATTTCGATGGCCGACGCCAGGTGATACAGCGCATTCCAGAACCGGTATTGCTGGAAACCAGCTTTGCGCGGCAGGCCGCGCTCGGTGCGCAGGCGTTCGATCCGGATGTTGGGATAGAAACTCAACTCCACGAGTTGCAACTCGAACGGGCGCGGAAGCGAGCGCAACAGATGAAAAGTTTCCGTCCGGTCCTCCTCTGATTCAAAAGGGTTGTTTGAGATGAGGTCGCAGAAAACGCGCAGGCCGTGCCCGTTGATGCGCCGCGCGGCCTCGATGACGGCGCTGTTGTCTGTGCGGCGGTTGAATACGCCGTTGGCGATGCGTTCGCTGCCGCTCTCAATGCCCATGATGATGTATTGCGCGTTGTTGTCGCGCAGGATTTTCAGCGCGGGGTCGCGCGCGTAGTTCGGGTGGGTGTAGCACCAGAACGGCATGGCGATTTTCTCGCGGTAGGCGCTGAAAAACTTCTCCATGCGTTCGGGCTTCAGCGTGAAAATGTCGTCCTCGATTTCGAGGTAGAAACTGCCGCGCCGCGCCTTCTCGCGCTCAAGCTCGCTGATGACATGCGCCACGGAGCGGAAACGCAGTTTCGCGGCGTGCGGCGCGATCTCCTTGTGATAGGAGAGCATGCAGTAGGAGCACGCGTAGGGGCAGCCGCGCGTCGTCATGATTTTGTGTGTGTCGCGCAGGCCGCTCGCGGCGAACGGCACGCCCTCCGCAAGCTCATCGTTGTCCAAATAGAACACTCCCCCGTTTTCGTGCCACGGGCTGGGAAGAGAATCGAGGTTGTCAACGACCGGCGCGGGCGGATTCCGAATGAGCGCGCCGCCGGAGACGAACGCGGCGCCGGGCAGTTCGCGCCACCCCGCGCCATTGTCGAGCGCGGCGGCAAGCTCCATGACAGGAACGTCGGCTTCTCCGACGATGACGAAGCCGGCGTGCCGGCAGGATTCCTCCGGGTCGAGCGTGGGATGCGGCCCCCCCCACACGATGGGCGTTTCAGGCAGCGCTTTACGCGCCAGCCGCGTGACCTCGATGGCACGCGCGAGCTGGGGAGTGTAAACGGAGAACCCTACGATGTCCGGCTTAAGGCGCTTGAGAAATTCGCGCGCCAGTTGCTTTTCGCGTTCTGTGATCTCGAACGGATAACACAGCACGGCGCGCGAGCCGTTGGGCAGCAGTTCGATCTGCCATTCGGGCTCGGGGTTCTCGCCATCCGCGAGCGTTTTCTTGCCGTACTGTTTCATGCACAGCAGAAACGCCTCGTGCCCGCCCGCGCGCAGGTTCGCCACAAGCTGCCTGGCGCCGAGGCAATATTCATCGTAAAGCGTTATGAACAGGAAACGCGCCATTGATTGATGAAATGCCATCCCGCGCGCGTTTTAATCAAGCGGGAGAGACAGAGAGCGTATTTACGGTTTGCGCAGGGTGATGTTGCCGTTGCGGTCGAAGATGGAATAGAACGGGCCGTGCACGATGCCCTCGAGCTTGAGCAGCGCCAGCAGCGCGTAGGAGCCGTCGCGGATGTTGAGCACGGTGCGCGCCTTGTTGCCGTCGTAATTCGAGTCGTCGAATCCGTAGAATCCGCCGTGGCCCAGTTTGTCTTTCTCGTCGAGGAATTGCATTGTGAGCAGGTGCTGGCCGGCGCGGTGGGCGGCGGTGTGGTATTCTTTTTTCCCGGTGAGCTTGTGCAGGTCGAGAAGCAGGATGGGCGCGGTTGTGGAGGCTGTGGGTACGGCCGGATCGCCGAATCCGCCGCCGGGCCGCTGCTCGCTCATGAGCCATCGGGCGTGCGCCTCGGCGCGGTCCAGATATTTCTGGCAACCATAGTAAGCGTGCGCGCCGAGCAGACCGATGGCGGCGAAGTCGTCGTTGAACGCGTGCATGCGCATGTAACCGAGGGGATGCCGCGGAGTATGCGTGTCGTCCTGATAGATCCCGCGCGCGGGGTCATAGACGACCTTGTAGCGTCCATCCTCGCCGAGGAAACGGGACATGAGGCGGTCGGCGATGAACCGCAGGCCGCGCTCGAGGCGCGTGGTGTCGCCGGTGATGCGCGCGTAATCGTAAAAGAAACCGGCGCTGCCGCCGTGGAAATTGCCCTCGGTGTAATCAATCTCGAATCCGACTTCCCCGGGATGCTCATAGCGGAATTCCCACGCGGGCCAGCCCCGAAGCATGGCCACGTCAACGAACCAGTCGCTGAACACTCGCGCGCGGTATTTCAGGTCGGGGTCGCCGGTTTCGGCGAAAAGCCACAACAGACCCCATGCGCCGGTGAGCGCGTCGCGGGGGTAGCAGAATCGCGAGTGCGGCGTGACCTCGCGCAGCGCGCCGAACCAGTCGCGGCGGCGCTCGTCGAGTATCTGAAGGCTCTTGAGATGGCTTGCGCCGAGGATCGCCGAGTCAAGGTACTTCTTCTCGCCCGTGCGGTAATAAGTCAGCAGCATGCCGAACATGCAGACGGCAGTCGTCCAGTTGCCCGTTAGGAGCACTTTGCCCGTCGAGGGCGTGTAGTAGCCGAGATAGCGGCCCGTGTTGGCGTCGTTGCCGGGATCGTTCACCTGGTTGCGGAGCATCCATTCGGCGCAGCGGATCGCCGCGTCCAGATAAGTGTTGTTGCTCATAGTGCTGGGATTTCCTTTCAGTTTTAGTGCTGTTATTATTGTGTGGAGCGCGGATGGTTGGTTGCATTTTTATCGTGCCGGATCGTTGCTCAAATTGAAGTCTTTCTCAGCGGCTCTCTGTGTAACGGTTTTTGCGTCACTGTTTGATACGCGAAGGCTGTCCGATTCCGCTGACGCCAAAGATCATGACGGCTGGTCCTTGGCGGGCGGAAACGAATTCGACCGACTTGATGGTTTTCTGCGGCGCAGGATTGGTCCATACAAGAGCATGTATGGCGCACGGCGGCTGCCCCGTTGCGGACGCCTGCCAGACCTTGGGCGACAGCACATTGCCGCTGTCATCATCGAGCGGGAAAATGTTGCCGCCTATTTTCAGGCTTGTGACGCGGCTTGTGCCGTCGTCAAAGCGCACCACCATATCGCCCAGCGGGCTGCCGGCGGGGCCGTCGGTCGTGCAGGCCATGGCCGCGGCAACGGCGCGCGCCTTGCGGCCCACGGGCAATAAGACGCGCGAAGGCCAATCCGATCCGGACAGCGCGGGGGGATTGAACTTGCCCGCCAGCAGGACGGCGCGCGGGGAACCAGCCTTGCCGGCGATCCTGAAGCGGAACCGCCACAAACGGGCATCGCCGGCCGGTATGCTGGCGAGCGCCGACGGATTGACATAACCGAGCCACTTCGCCAGCTCCGGCGCCGACAGATCGATGTTGGCAATGGGCGAAAGGTCAGCCTGCCATCCCGGCGCGCCGCATGCCGGCAGATCGTTTGCCTGCCAGAGCCTGGCAAATTCCTCAATGTGGTCGAAAGGCACTTGGGAGGGTTCGGTTGTGCCGCCCGTCCATGCGGCTTCGGCCGCGAGCAGATACGCTGCGTATTGCGCCTGGTTGTTTTTGAAAGACTCCCAGTCGTTGGAGAAGCCGGCCCATGTTGTCTGCAACACTCCGAGCGGTTCGCCCGGGCGGCGCCCGCCGGCGGCCGGCGCGGTTGTCGCGGACAGCGCCGCGCGGGTGTTGGCCGCGGCGCGCGCAAAACACAGGATGTTTTTCGGTTTTGACCATGGACAAACGACCGCGTCGAAACCCTCGCGCGACCACAGACCGATACTGACGTTTTCCTCCACGGGCACGGGATTGTAATGCCAGTCGGCGATGATGATGTCGCGCGGCAGGGCGTCGCGCCGCGCCTTCGCCTCCTCCCTGTCAGGCGCGAAGGCGGCGGAGGGGGCGTCGCCCGGCGCGAGAAACTGGTCGCTCCAGATCATCGTGCGGATGCCGCGTTTTTTCAGGAACTCGTAATAGCGCATGATGTCGCGTTGCAGAAGCTCGCGCATTCCAACCTTGCGGTTCACCTCTTTTTCCGGGAAGCCGTACATCGTGATCTCGTCGTGGCCGATGTTGAACATGCGCGGGCGCATAAGATCAATGGCCTCCGAATAAACGTCCTCCGCGATGCGGTAGACCATGGGATTTGACGGATCGTAAGTGTTGGGCGAATCGGGGTTGTCGGCCAGTTTGCGGTAAACGTCGCCGTTGAACAGCCAGTTGGAATGGCCGAAGGTGTTGATGAGCGGCGTGACCTCGATGCCTTGGCGGCGCGCCTCGGCGATCACGGCGCGCGCGTCGGCCTTTTCCATGCCGCGTTTGGGATTGAACAGTTCCGGGTGCGAATCCCAGCGGATGTATTCGCACTGGTAGACAAGGTTGTTGATTTTGAGCGGGCCGAGAATGTCGCGCATCATCTTCACTTGGAAATCGCGCGCCTTGACGCCGGTGAACATGTGTATGCCGCGGTAGGGGAACGCGGGCCAGTCCTCAATGGCGCAGTGGCGCAGGGTGATGCGGCCGCCGCCGCGCTCGCGGAAAAGCTGGCACAGCGTGCGCATGGCGTTGCGCAGTCCGGCGGTGGTCTGCGCCTCCGCGATGGCGGATGCCGAGTCCGACACCGTGACGCGGTAGCCCTCCTCCGGCAGCGCCAACGGGCGCAGAAGGAAATGAATGCCTGATGCGGGTTTCATCTCCGCCGAGTCCGCTCCCCCGCTGATGACAGGCGGCTGGACCTCAAGTTTAAGGTTATGCGCATCCCGCGCGAATGCCGCGAGTTCATCCTGAATCTCGCGCAACGGGCGGACGTCGCTGCCGGATGTGGCGGCGGCGCTGATTTTCATGCCGTTACCGAGCGGCAGGTCACCCGCGCTCCATTGCGTTTTCTTGGGCGTGGGGATGATTCTGTCGGCCGGCTCGAGCGGCTCGAGCGCGTTGTCCACGGCTGCCGCCACGCCGCCGACGGCTGCGGCGCCAGCTTGCGTTTTGAGGCCGGCGGGCGGCGGGAATTGAATTGCAGCCGAAACGCTGTATTGTTCGTCGCGCTTGACGGACCGCTCCAGCGCGCCAAGCCAGAAAATGGGGAGATCGTTTGAATAATTGTTGAGCCTGTAGTCGGCCAGGCTGAACGGCGCGCTGCCCGAGGGAGTGACGATGATCGGTCCCGTGCGTCCGTCCATGATCAGGCTCTTGAAATCCGAAACCACGATGGATTCATCCAGTTTTGGGCTGCGGGGGGTGGCGGGAATTGTGCCGGATTTTTCGCGCCCGCCGACAGCCGCCTTGAAAGGCCGCCCCGCGATCCAGCCCGAGTAAACAAAACCCAGCTTGAATTCGACGACGCCTTCCGGATCGGAGGTGAGCCGGGCATCGGCCGTCACACGAAGGGTGCGGTTGGTGAGCAATTCCACGGTCAATCCGCCCTCGAAGCGGTTGTCCGGCGTGCGGCCCGGAAGCGTTGCGGAAACCGCGCCGTCGGCGCCGCGCATGATCCGCGCGCGCGAAAGCAAGGTGTTGTCCGGGTTTGTCCCCGGTCCCGTGTGGTAGATGATGCCCTTCCATCCGGGCTTCATCACCGAGAGCGCGGCAGATTCAGTGAATGGCACGCCGTCCGCCTCAATGCGCATGAGGTTCTGGGCGCTGAACGTCACGCGCACGCCGTCACGCTCGATGGTGAGTTGCGCGGGCGCGGCCGGGCGCGGCTGCGCGGACAAGGTTTGGCAGACGAGCAACAGCAGGAAAATCCGGGCAAACAGGCAAACACGCATCGGCAAACTGGTCATGGAAAGCCGCCTTTATATCACACTAAATTTTGTCCCAAATAAGCGATGTGCATACATTATGTGACAACCGGCAAGGGGAACAAGTCCGCTATTGGGGTTGAATGCACCATGTGGTTGGCGGGCAGGACGCCCGCCAACCCATTTTGATGTTTCTGTTACTTCGCCTGCCTGCTTTTTTCCATTTTGCCAATCACGCCGTCGAGCCATGCGCCGACCTTGCCGGCCCACATGCGCCCGTGCGCCTTGAGTCCCTTGATGCTGAAGTGGATGCCCTTGCCCCCGAAGTCGCGGTTGTCGCCGTTGAGAGTGTCGGTGTCTGGACCCTCTATGGCCATTCCGGTTTCCCACAGCGCCTTTTGGGCGGCGCGCGTGGAGGGATGCGAGGGTTTTTCGGGATTGTGATATGAAACCTGCGCCACGATCCACGGGAAGGACCAGCCCGCCTCCTCGTTGGATTTCAGGATGACGTTGGTGAGCAGTTGCGCGTAGGTTTTGGAGGTCATGACCACGTCGCTTTCGCCCTGGTGCCACATGACGGCGCGGAAGCCGTGCGGGCCGAGCTGGCGGATGCGGGTCATCATCCATTTGAACAGGTCGCCGTCGGGCTGCCACTGTTCCACGCTGGTTCCGCCGAAGCCTGTGACGGCCACGCCGATGGGCACGCCGTATTTTTCGCACATGGCGTCGCCAAAGGCTGGCCAGAAGCTTCCGCCCTTTGAGTGGTCGGCCACGCCCGGCTGGGGATCGTCGGCGATGCGCCACGAGTTACCGTCAAAAGTCGAGACCATGCGCGTCGCGGTCTGGAGTTTGCCATCGCCGCCGGAATTGGTCGAGTTTGACTGTCCCGCGCCCACGAAGACCTCCCCGACGCCGAGGTGTTCCACGACGGCGCTGGTCGTCACGCGGCCGTCCTTGAGGGCGCGCGCTTCAAGCTTGTACCATCCGCCCGCCGGCAGCGGGCAGGTTGCGTAGAATGCGCGATTGGGCCCGGCGACCGTGATCTTGTTCCATTTGCCGGGAAGTTCGCCCGCAACAGATTTGCCGGTGAAGCGCGCCTCGATGGCGTCGCAGTCGGCGCGCACGCGCCCGCTGACAACAACCTCTCCGCGCCGGGGCGCGGTGCGCTGGAAAACCTGGTAATCGCGGGGCGAGAAGATGGTGAGATCAGCCTCCATGACGGCGGGCGGGCGCGTGAAATCGCGCACCTTCGCTTCCTCATCTGCCGGTGTTTTGCCGGCATCGAACTGGATCGTGCGGGTTTCCTTCGGGCCGAGCAACGCCTCCCACACCTGGTGCGGGCCTCCCCAAGGGCCCCACAGTTTTGTTCCGCTGGTGATGCGCAGGCGCGCGCCGCCGCGGTGCCATGTGGTTGTCTTCCATTCATTTATCACGGGCGTTTTGACGAATTCGCCCGCGTCATTCGCCACGACTTTCACGGCCTCGTCGATGATGATGAAGAAGGACATCGGCTTGCCGGTCTTGTTGGACACGGTCCACGTCATCGAGGCTGGTTTGAACTCGTAGCGCGCCGCGGCCTTGTCGCTTTCCGCGGTGATCGTGTTGCCCGACGGGCGCGCGATTGCGGGCAGCTTGAGCGCGCTGTCCTGGTAAAAATAACTGCCGCGCGAGATATCCGCGCCCGGGCGCAGGAACTCCTGCCCGCCGACGGCGAGATTCGTCAGGCACCCGTCCGCCGCCACGACGGCATCGTAGGCGGGCGTCTTGATGCCATAACTTATTTCCTGTGTGACCGTGACATCTTCGGCACGGGATAATGTGGGATCGATCATGATCATTAGCGCGAGCATTCCGCTGAGACAAAGTCGGCCATGCATCACATTCTTCTCCTTATGCAAATTGGAAACTACCGGTTTGGCGGCCGTGATTTATGTGATGCAAATTCCGCGATGAAAACAGGAATGACAACAATGAATCGCACGAATTGGGCATTTAGCGGTGTGTTATTGCGGGGGGAGCAGGAACAGGCGGGCGTCGCCGGCGTCGAGGGAGAGTTGAAGTCCGGCAATCGCGGGGCTGTCGTCGATGACGGGTCTTTCTTTTCCTGAGGAGCGGTCGACCTCGGTCACCTTGTCCGCTGGGGCGGCGAATTCCATCGTCGGCCACGCCGTGTAGGCGAAGTGGTAGTTGCAGATGATGACGGCGCGGCGGCCGTCGGCATGGCGGAACCACCCGACAAGGCAGTCCGGCGCGGGGTCGCCGGGCACACTGGCGATTTTTATCAGGGGCGAACCGGCCAGTGCGGCGGTGGTGTCCGTGGTGTTGGGCGCGATGCGGGCAACGCCCTCGCTGACGAGTTTCATGAGCACCGGCCCCCAGTTGTTGAGTTCGGCGTTGATGCGCCGGGCCTGGGCGTAGTGGCGCGTGCGTCGGCCGTCGGGCGTGATGATGGCGCCGCCCTTGGGGAATTCACCGCCCGTGGGCGTCCAGTAGCAGAAATAAAGCACGCCCTTGCCGCCATAGGCGAGCGTGGCGTTGATCTGCCAGCGGATTTGCGCCTCGGTGGGGTCGGTGTGGGGGCCGAAGGGCATGGCGTTGAAGAAATTCCAGAACGGGACGCCGCGCTCGAGCGACAGGCGGCGCATGACGCCGAGATTGCGGCAATACGCGTCTCGCCCGTCGGGCTGGTCGGGCCGGAAGAGCGGATAGTGGTCCATGCACAGAACATCGACGTCGAGTTCGCGGGCGAAGCGTTCAGCGTAATCGTTGTAATCGCGCGCGCCTACCGCGGCCGGATTGACGTAGTCGGGATACATGTTGATGAACGCCAGCTTGCCCGGGCGCTCGCGGCGGATGGCGTCGACGCGTGCGCGCAGTCCGGGGAATTCCGCCACGGCGGGCTCGTCCTTCACGAGGCAGCCCATGCAGGCGGCGCTGAGGGGCAGGCGGGCGGGGTCAGCCTCAAGGCAGGGGACGATGGCCTTCATGCCGAACCTTTTGCACAACGCAAGCTGGCGCAAAACCTGTTCGGGCCTCGTGGTCATACAGCAATCGGTGACAAGGTTGAATCCCGCGCCGGCCATCTCGCGGTAGCGCGCCTCCATCTGGTCGTCGGCGGGCGGCTCCACCCAAAGACCAATCACGAAGCGGTCCTGCGTGAACCGTTGTTTGGCCGCCGCCGCGGAGGTTGTGGCGCACGCCGCACATGCGGCAAGAAGCAAAGGGATGACTGTTGCCGCGCGTTTCGCACTCATAGTTGTTCCTCCCTGACATGTTTTGATCGAATACCAAAGAACGGCGATTCTGTGCGTCTTTGCGAGAGTTTGTTTATATATGATGTCACGCGGACGCTAAGGAAAAATCCGGATTCACTCCGTGCTTGTGTGTCAGGATTCATTAAAGCATATCAAGCTGAGTGAAAATTTATCCGCGAGATCAGGAGCAGGGCATCATGAGCGGTGATGAGATCAACATTGCGGAATTGGTGGCGCAGGCCGAAGCGTGCCGCGAGCGGGCCTACGCGCCCTATTCGGGCTATCGGGTGGGTGCGGCCCTGCTGTGCGCGGGCGGGCGGATTTTCTGCGGATGCAACGTGGAGAATTCGAGTTACGGTCTGACGATCTGCGCGGAGCGCGCGGCGGTCGGGGCGGCGGTTTCCGCAGGCGAGCGCGCCTTTTGCGCCATCGCCATCGCGTCCGACGACGTTCCGCCGGCCAGCCCGTGCGGCGCATGCCGGCAGGTGCTCGTGGAGTTCAATCCCGGCATGCTCGTGGTCACGTCATCGCCGCGCGGGGGTCAGCGCCGCTACATCGCCCGCGACCTGTTGCCGGATTATTTCAATCTTGTTGTCCCGCCGCCCTGACGGTTTTGCGCACCCACGAATTGCAGTTGGTGATGGGGAAGATGGTTCCTGCGCGGGAGCCGGGCTGAAGCCGTTGCTGTATCTTCGCATAGTCCACATCCGGGACGGGTTTGGCGAAGGTGCCGGGTTGCGCGGCCGCGCCGGTGTGTTCGGTGACGGTCATCGGGCTGAAAAACGCGGTCCATGACGCGGGCCACGTGCCTTTGATCGAGTCGCACCCGGCGAAATCGGCTCCGGCCTCGCGGTCGGGGGTGTAGATCCACTCGTGATACCATCCCAGCGCGCCGAAAATGCGGCCTCCGGGCATGTTGAGCACGCGCGCGCACCACCACACGCGCCCCTGCTGTTTGAGTTGTTCCGGTTGGGCGGGCGCGAATCCCTTGTTCATCACAGACTGAAGGGAGGCCTGCGGGGCGTTCGTCCACGGATTCGATGTTCCATTTTCGTTTTCATACGGTGTGCGTTGCAGGAGCGCGCAACCGCCGGTCAGGATGAGCAGGATCATGGCCGCTATCGCCGCGGCGGTGCGGTTGAGCCGGATAGGGAAGTGATTGTGGCAGCGCATCGTCATGGTTTCGCGGGACGTTTTCTTTCAATAACCTTGATTTTGATTTGACCGGCCCGCTTTGAAATTGTTCCCCAGCCATCGGGCGCGCAAAAGAAGCACTGGAAGGGTTTGGCGGCGAGGGCGGCGGGCAGGCGCGGCTCGGCGGTGAGCGAGTCGAGCGGAGCGCCGTAATTGACGCCCGACATCGCGACGAGCAGCCCCCACGCGCTCATGGCGCGGGCATAGTGCGACCCGCATTCGAACTCGTTGTAGGGATTGCGGCGGCGCCCGTCGTGGCGGGCGCGCACGGCGCGCGCGATGCGCAGCCCCTCCTCGACCATGCCCTCGATGATGAGGTGCGCGGCAACCTGGTACTCAATGCCCGTCCACGCCTCGTCGGAATACGGGAAGGGATAGGCGGGTCGCCCGCCGCGCGGCCACGAGCACAGCACGAGCGCCGACTCGCCGGCCATGGCGTAGATGCGTTGCATGTTGGCGTGCGCGCCGAGTGGATCGCGGAAGTTGTGGCGGAAAACGGCGGCCAGCGCCGAGCGCGTCTTTTGCGGGTCGAGAATGTGGCCCAATCCCGCGATGTGCGCGGCGAACTGGCCGAAAAGCTGGTCGCTCAGGCACCCGCGCCCGTGCTGATATTTGGGCGCGTCCGGCGACAGGCAGTCAAACACCTGCTCGAAATACTCGCCGTTGAACATCACGGCCTCGGTTTTGGCGCGGCCCGCCTCAAAGAGGCGCTGATACTCGCCGGCCCTGTCATTTTCACCGAGATGGCGCGCCATTTCGGCGGCGGCGCGAAGCGCGGCAAGGTAGAATCCCTGGGCGAGCGGATTCGGCCCCTGGAAATTGATGTCGTACGTGTTGTGCTGGTCGCCGTCCACGAGGCCGTCGCGGTCGGTGTCCCATTGCACCCATGCGTATTCGAGCGCGCGGCGCGCGCCGGGCCACATCAGGCGCAGGTAGTCGTCGTCGCGCGACAGCTTCCAGTCGCGGTATAACTGCACCACCCCGCCGAGCTGGCCGTCGCTGGCGGCGTGGAACAACGGCGCCTCTGTGCCCAGGGGCGCGGGGACCCGGAACGTGATTGCCCCCTTCCTGCCATCCTCGCCCGCCGCAAAGCCGTGCTCGTATTCGGCGCGGCGCATGGAGCGGTGCAGTTCGGGGAAAAGGAACGCAGGGGTGAGCGCGTAATTCCACACATGGGTGCATGACCCGTCACAGCATCCCCATCGGGGCGAGCATCCCTCCCATGCCCAGAATGTGCCGTCCTCGAGGCGCAGGCATGTGGGCGAACGCAGGACGGAGGCTGTGGCGCTCACGGATTCGAGCGCCTCCGGCGGCAGCGTGCTTGCGAAAAGCGCGCGCTCGAAGGCGCGCGTGCGGCGGTGGAGCTCGCGGCGCCGCGCGAAGAACTCCTCCGCGGCGTGCCATGCCGTCGGCCAGTCCTTCGCGTAGTAATTTGTCCATTTGGGCCGGCAGTCCTCCCCCGCAGCGCCGCATTCGCACGGCTGCGCCCAGTACTTGACGGCCGTCGGGAAACACCATGCGATGACGACGGGCAGAGTGGCGCTGACGCCGGGGTCGAGGCGCGCGCGCAGGATAAGCGATGCCGGGACGGGCGCGCCGGCTGAGTTGTCCGCGGCGGGAGGGATTTCGCCGGTGGCGCTAAAGTTGTCCCAGAAATTGTGGAGCGGATCGAACCACCCGCCGCGCAGCCAGTTCGCGGCGGCCGCATCGGGCCAGTCCGTGGCGAGCGCCATTGTTCCCTGGCGCGGATGCCCGCCGGGGTAGCGCGCGTTCGTGAAGCAGACGCCCCGGCAGCGATTCCCCTCGCGCCATTCGTTGAGCGCCTGATCGGGATTCCGCGGATCGCGCGGCTCGCCGAACCCGATGGCATTAAGCAGATTGAACGCCAGCGAAGCGCTGACGGGCTTGTCCGAGCGGTTTTTTAAATGGTAGAAGAGGCAGGCAACGGGAAAACCGGAACTGCGCTCGTCGAGCGGGATGAACGGGCTCCATGCCTCGAGTTCGACGTCGAGCGGCAGGCCCGGTTCGCTGAATTTGATGCGCGCGAAGGGGAACGTGCCGCGGAAAACCGCGCCGCTGAAATGCGGAAGGCCGTCGCCTTGGCCGCGTATCTGTCCATGTCCGTAACCCTCCGCGTCCATCGCCTCGCCGACGAAATCCTTCATGCGGGGCCCCTGCACGGCGAGGGCGCGCGGCGTACCGCCGTCCCCGCGCAGCCACAGCGCCGCAAAGGTCATCGGCAGAATTGTGCCCTTGTTCGGCCGGTTGAAAATTTCCCAGTCGCGCAGCGCGCCGCGCCCCTCAAGGCTTATGCAGCCCGTGCCGATGCCCCCCAGCGGGAATGCCACCTCGCGAAGATACTCACCTTTGTAGATAAACGGCTTTTTTGCTTTCATGTGCGCGGTTGTATTTTTCCTGATTGCGCAGGGGGACAATCCGCCGCGGCGGATGCCGCGCCCCGCGCATATTATATGTTGGGGACAATAACAGGCAGCGATGATCACACAACTGAAAACCGCGGCGCAGGAGCTAAAAAATGAGAGGGGGGGGCTGCCGGTGTGGCGGATGGTTCTGGCGGATGGGCGGACCACGGGGAGTCACCGAGAAAACATGAATGATGCCCGCATCAGCCATTGCATAGATCGGACATGCCAAGATAGAAATTGATATTGTCCCGCATGAAAACAAACTTGTCATATTGCGAAAAGTATTATCATCGGCCGGCAGGAATGAACCATGCTGAGATTTGAAGACATCAAGTTTGATTGCGCGCTCTACAACGGTTACAAGCCGTGCCGGCATGGCAATGAATGCGCGGGATGCCCGTATTATGAGCCTCTGACGAATGATCCGGCGGAAAAAGCGGCGGCTGGCGCGCCCTTTCTTGCCGGGACGGCCCAGGCTGCCGCCACGCCTTCGTCCCGCGCGGGCGGCGGGCCATGCCGCATCCTCATCATCAAGACGGGCGCGATGGGCGATGTGTTGAGGACAACGACCCTGCTGGCGCCCCTGTCGCGCGCTTATCCCGGCGGACATGTCACATGGGTGACCAATCCCTCCGCCGTTCCCCTGCTCATCGCCAATCCGCGCATCGGCGAGCTGCTGGCCATGGGCGGCGAAACCTGCCGCGCGCTCGAAGGGCGCGAGTTTGACCTGCTCCTGAACTTCGAAAAGGAAAAAGAGCCGCTGGCGCTGGCGGGGTGCGTCCGCGCGGCGCGCCGCATCGGGTTTGCCCCCACGCGCTGGAACACACCGACCGTGTTCAATCCTGAATCGCGATACGCGCTGCTGCTGGGCATCAGCAACGAGCTGAAATTCCGCATCAACACGAAAACATATCCCGAGATCATCTGTGATATGGCCTGCCTTGAATACCGGCGCGATCATTACGTGCTTTGTCTGACCGATGCCTCGGGGGTGCGCCGCCGGGAGATCGGCGCGCTCATCAAAGCCAGCGGCGCCGGCGCGGCGCGCGTTGGCCTCAACACCGGATGCGGCGCCGTTTTCCGGACGAAGCAATGGACGCTCGACGGATGGCTTGAGCTCATCGGCATCCTGCTGGAGCGCGCCGGCGCCAACCTGCTGTTGTTGGGAGGAAAGGCCGAAACGGAACTCAACCGCCGGATTCTGGAGCGCGCTCCCGGGCTTATCGACACGGGCTGCGGCAACACGCTCGAACAGTTCTTCGGCATCGTCGACGCCTGCGATCTCGTCATCACCTCTGACAGCCTTGCCATGCACATCGCTATCGCGCTGGGCAAGCACACCGTGGCGATCTTCGGCTCCACGTCGCATGTCGAGGTCGATTTATATGACCAAGGCGAGAAGATCGTGACGGATTTCCCGTGCAGCCCCTGCTATTTGAAGGAATGTTTCAAGGATCCGACATGCATGATGGCATTGCGCGGCTTCACCGTGGCCGGCGCGGTCATGCGCGGCCTTGCCGCAGCAAGCCGGAATCCGGCGGTGTGAGATGCCTGATACCCAGCCGCCTCTTCCCGGCGCAACGGCACGTCCCGCGCGCGCGGCCGCCGTGATCATTTTGACGCTTGCCCTGCTGTTTCCCATCCTGCTTCTGGGCAGGCTGGCTCCCCTTCCCTTCGCCCGCGCGTCGCTGGCGATGAGAATTCCATGGTATCAGCTCGACAATGAAGAGGGCGCCCTTCTTTTTCAGACGCTTGAGATGAAACAGGGGCGGACGATCTACCGCCCGCTCACGGATTATCCGTATGTCGCGGGCACTTATCCCCCGCTGTACATGCTGGCGTGCGCGCCGTTTGCCGACGCGGATAACCCGACTTTTTACATGGGACGCGCGATGACAGCCGGCGCGGCGCTCGGCATCGCGGTGCTGATCATGGCAATCACCGGCATGCGCGCGGGCAACGCACTTGCCGGCGTGGCGGGGGGGCTGGCGTTTCTGGCAACGTTCGAGGTTTACAACTGGATCGCGTATTACCGCGCCGATCTGCCGGCCATTTTTCTTTCGTTGCTGGGGCTGATGTGCGTGGAGGTGTCGCAGCCGCGCAACCGCACGGCAAAAATCCTGTCGGTTCTTTTTTTTGCCGCGGCCTTCTACACCAAGCAAACCGTTCTGGCGGCGCCCCTCGCGGCGGTGATCCACTACTTTCTCCGGTGCGGAAGGCGCGCGGGGTTATCCTATCTTGCCGGGCTGGCGGTCGCGCTGGCGGTTCCTTTCGTCATCCTGAACCTTCTGACGCATGGACAGTTCTTCGAGCACACGGTTATCTATAACATGAACACATGGCGCGCGGGCGATCTGCTGATCTGGATGCGCCACGCGTGGCGGTTTTACCCGTGGCTGATCATGGCGGGGGGAGTGGCGCTGACCGCGGGATTCATCGCGTTTTTGCCCCGGCGCGGCGATGCCGGCGCGGGACCCGTCGGGGTCATCGCGCTCTATGCCTTGTTTTCCCTGGTGGGATTCGCCGCCGTGGGCAAGGCGGGTTCGGCGGAGAATTACCTGCTTGAGCCGCTTGCGGCGGTCTGCCTGCTTGTGGGGGAACAGTTCGGGCGCATGATCCGGATTGTCTTGAAAGGCGGCAGACCGCTGCCCGCCGTGATGATTGCCGCGGCGCTGGTCCTGCTGATGGGGGCGCATTCATATCGTGTGGAGCGCCTGCGCCCGATCATGTTCAGCCCGTTGAAAAATCCCGGCAGCAGGGATGTGGCCGCCGCAAGGGAGGCGGTCATCAAAATAGTGAACGAACCCGGCCGGACGTGGTCCGAGCTTGGCATCCTCAATCTGGCGGCGGGGCGAAGCATCTATTTCCAGCCCTTCATCATGAGCGAGCTGGCGCGCCAGCGCCGGTGGAATCCAGGGCATCTTTACGATGACTTGCGCGAGGGGCGCTTTGCGCTCCTCGTCACAAATTACGATGTCGCGTCGCGCAAGCCGACCGATGTCTACACGACGGAAATGCTGGACATTCTGCGCTCGCGCTACGAGCAGACCGATCAGATCACGGGCGGGCGTTTGTGGAAGTATTACCTGTACCGGCCGCGGGCGCCCATCAATCAGGAGAACCTGGTGAGCCTTGACATTGCCCGGGCGGCGCCAAGCTGAAAAATCAGACCGGGGCGTTCCGTCACCATGTCTTTGTGTCACTGTGGCATGCATGTTGTTTTGTGATGTTTTAAATGTTTCACCACAAGGCGCTGAGGAGAAGCAAATAGCTTGCGGGCGCAGATGTTGATTTGAAGATGAAATTGTTGAAAAAGCAGAGGCAGGCGAGGATGCCTGTGCCATAACATATGCATGGCAATAAAACAGTGAAAGGATTTGCTTTAGATGTCATTCACACTTGAAATTGGCCAACAGGCTCCGCCGTTCCGGCTTCCGGCCACGGACGGGAAGGAATACGGGCTTGAGGATTTCGCGCCGGCGAAAATTGTCGTTGTTGTCTTTTCGTGCAATCACTGCCCGTTTGTTGTGGGAAGCGAGGATCGCATGACCGCTTTCCAGCGCGATTACGCGGCGCGCGGCGCGCGGATGGTTGCCATCAACTCCAACGAGACGGACAACCACCCGACAGACAGTTTTGAGCACATGATTGAGCGGGCACGCCAGAAGGGCTTTAATTTCCCCTATCTTCGCGACGAGCCGCAGGATGTGGCGCGCGCGTATGGGGCGTTGCGGACGCCTCATTATTTCGTCTTCGATGAAAAGCGCGTCCTGCGCTACACGGGGCGGATGGACGACAATCCCCGCGATGCGGCGAAGGCAGTGACCCGCGAACTGCGCGACGCCGTCGACGCGCTGTTGGCCGGGCAGCCCGTCCCGCAGCCCGTCACCAATCCCATCGGTTGCAATGTCAAGTGGCGCGGAAAGGCCGAGCACTGGATGCCTCCGGAAGCGTGCGACCTGGCGTGAAGGCGGAAAATGCCAGCGCGGGGATTTTCCTGCCGCCTTCCGTTGCGCGGGCGGCTTTCGGGGCGATTGCCATTTTCATCCTTGTGATGGCATGGTACTCCTGCCGCACCTATTACAGCCGTTATTTCATTGTTGCGGCCACGCGGGGTGTTCATGGCGAAAGGGAGTATGAGGACAATCTCCGGCAATCCATCCGGTTCGATCCGGCCTTTGGCCATGCGCGGCTGCTCTTGGCGCGGCTGCTGATGAAGCGCGGCGACAACGAAGGCGCCCTGAGCCAGCAGCGCCAGGGCATGAGCTCCTTCCGTCCGGTGCGCGCTTTCGCCCAGATGGGCAGCATCAGGGAGAAGCAGGAGGCCCGGGGCCAGGCGGTCTTATATTTTCAGCGCGCGCTGCGCATGTATCCCGCCTACATCGAGGTGCTCCAAAGCCTTGCCGTTCTCGCCCTTCGCGAGGGCGACTCCGAGGCGCTCGACTGGGCGGTGGGCCACATCAAAAGGATCGACCTCAACGACATCAATTCCTATTATCTGCTGGCGCGCGACGCCGAGCAGGTGGGCAATCTTCAAACCGCGCTGATGAACTACAAGAAGATCTCGGCGATGCTCACAAGTCTGAAGGTGGAGAAGGACCAGTTGCTTTTTGATCCCGGCGATGTGGCGTTGAGGATCAGGCAAATTCAGGAAAGCGGAGGAACCCGCTGACTGGCGGGAGCGTTTTTACATGGCAATCCGCAAGATCATTTTCTTCTGCGTCATCGGGTTGCTTGCCGTGCTGGCGGCCGCGCAAATCTGGCCCGCGCGCGCCTTTTTCATGATCAACAAGGCGCACTACCTGATGAACCAGGCCAAGTGGGACAAAGCCCGGGGCATTCTGAAGAGCGTGCTGGCCATCCAGCCCGGCAACGACGAGGCTTGCCATCTGCTGGCTTGGGCGGACATGCATCTTGGCGATTACGAAGGCGCGCGGAATCTTCTGGAGACGCTTGACGCCAGCCCGGACAAGGAGTATGGGATTGCGCTGGCCTCCTACCAGCTGGATCTCACCAGCTCGGCCGTGTTGCATTTCCGCGGGGCGGTGTCCCGGGAGGGCGGGCGTCTGACCTCTTCGCGGAAACAGCTTGCCGCCATGGCTGCAGGCGAATTGTCCGAGTCCATGTCGTCGGAACTGCTTTCGTCCTCAAATGCCGGGCTTCAACCGCTTGATGAGATGTTGAAGAACAGCATCGAAGGCCGTATTCTTTTCAGAAGAAGCGAGTTCACGGAGGCTGAGCCAAGACTGGCCAGGGCGCTCGAAATGGGCGACCGCACCTCCGACACATTGTTGCTGGCCTGCGCCGCCAACGCGGCTCTCGGCAATTACCCCCGCGCCAAGTGGTATGCGGACCACTCGCCCAATATTTTGGCGTTTTATCCGGCGCTGGCGGAGAAGCTCACCCATGCCAGCGACCGTTTCACCAGCCGCACCTTCTCGACTTACATGGCCGCCCGATTCGCGGAACTGCGCCGCCATATGGTCGAAGCCCGGCTGTGGGCGCGATTGCGCGGAGCCGAGCAGGCCGGCACGACTGAGGCGCTGGAACAGACGCTCGACGAGACTGAGCGCCTTGTGGCAGCCAAACCGGCCAGCCTGACGCCCGGAATTCTTCTGGCGGAATCGCTCGAAGCGACCGGACGCTACCGCGACGCCTACCTGCAATACGAGTCTCTGTATAACCGCCAGCCCTGCTATGCGCTGCTTTTGCGCATGCGCGACCTGGCGGGTGACATCCCGGAGATTAAAGCGGCCCGCGCCGCCTTCATCATGGATGTTCCCTCGGCCATCCATGTCTCCGCCGGCGAGATGAACAGCACATCGGGGCTTCTGCGCCGCGATCACATGGCGCTATTCAATTCGGGCAGCGTCACGGTGATGGTGGAAATTCCCGTACAGGGATATTACAGGATCAACGTCATCGCACGCGGCGACCGCGCGGAGGGGCTCAATCCGCTTATGAAAATCACGGTGGATGACCAGACGCCGGAACACATTTACGTTGCGCGGGAAGGATGGGATTGTTATGCGGTAACACGTTATTTAGGTCAAGGAACTCATCGTGTCGAAATGGAATTTTTAAATGACAATCGGAACCGCGCCGCAAATGATGATGACCGCAACTTGTATCTTGGCGGACTGATTGTATCAAGAACGGGAGTATATTGAATTGAGCGTTGATCAATTGCCAGTAGCCGAACAAGAAATGCCCGAGGCGCCGCCGCAAGCCCGGCATGTTGACCATCTTGCGGAAATCGTGGCTCACCTGTGGAAGCGGCGCTGGTTCATCATCAAATTCGTGTCCGCGGCAATAGTAATCTTCACCGCGGTGCTGTTCCTGATTCCCAAGCGCTACAAGGGCGAAACCATCATCATCATCCTCCCGCCGCGGTTCATTTCGGATGTGCGCACGGAGGCGCTGACAGTCACCACGGCGCGCACGATCCTCGACACCAGCGAATCCTCGCTGAAGATCATTGAGCGCATCAAGCTGACAAAAACCATCGTCGACGAGGCGGTCAAACAATTCGGGTATCCTGCCGGCATTGACAAATTGATGGACATGACCGCCGATGATTTTTCCCGGCTCACCCCGCCCGTCTCCGAACAAGTGTCGCTTTATCTTGCCGATTTGGGCCGCGAGGAGTTCAACGCCGTGCAGGAATGGAAATGGTCAGACATCAACGACCTCACGGTTGACGAATTGTCCAAGTCGCTGGAAAGCGAGGAAGTGATCGAGAAAAAAACGGTCGCGGACATCAAGTTCTCGCCGCTGATCAAATTATACGCTGTGGCTGATACCGGCCCGAAGGCGCAACTCATCGCCAACACATGGGCCTCGGTTTTTGAGGAGAAATACAACGACATCACAAACAAAAAAACCCGGCGCCAGTACCAATCGATCGTGTTGCAACAGCGCGAGAGCGAGGCGGAATTTCAGGACATCCAAACGTCGATCGTCAAGTTCAAATCCTTGCACAACCTCGAACTCTACCAGAGACTGATTGATGTGTACTCCGAGGATTTCCGTGGCTTCATGGGGCAGTTGATCCAGAAGCGCAGCGCGTTGGGCGCCGAAAAACGCAAACTCGCGCGGTTGCACCAAGTGCTGACCTCAATGGAGGGCGATGGGCAGTGGGTGGGCAAGATCAATTTCATCGAGTCGGATGCCGAGCCGACCACCAGCTCCGTCCTTATGGCGCGCGAGACGACCCTTCCCGCCACCCTTGTGTCCGAAACGAGCGTGATTTCCAAGGATGAACCCCCCGTCAAAATTTCGTCCAGTGAGCAATCGCCCGTCTGGGACAACAAGGAAAAGGGAGATGCCAGCCAGAGCAATGCCGATGAATTGCTCGACACTCAGGAATTTATGCAGAATATACGCGGCAAGGCGCTTGAGAGCCGCATACGCCTCAAGGAAGCCATTTCTCAGATGCGCAAATTCTCCGAGCTGTATCCGCTCGAGCTCATGGACAAGGACAGGGACAAGCTGCAATCGGAATACATTGAAGCGCAGGGAAAGCTGCGCATGGGGCAGATCAGGATAGTAGTTCTGCAGAAAACGATCGCGACGCTCGACACCGAGTTGTCCACCACGCCGAAATTCATCGTGCTGAGCAAGGATGTGCCTGACGTGACGATCGCCGATGCCGCGACACAGGGGCGCCGCAGTGAAGTGCGGGCCGCTTCAGATATCAAGTTCAAGCGCGAGGAACTAAACCCCGTCTGGTCAAGCCTGATCGAACAAAAAACCAAGCAGGACTTTGAATACGAGATGATGCGCAACGAAGTGGATTTGTTGAGGACACTTGTCCCCGGGAAGGAGATCGAACTCAAGAGTCTGCAGATGCAGATCGACAGGGCGACAATATACTCGGCGCTTGCCAAGGAGAACCTCTCCAACTGGGTGCGGGCCAGCCGCGAGCTTTACGATTCTTATGTGGACACGAACAACGAAATCCATAACACAGCGCGCCTGCTCGCGTTTTTGCAGGAGGAAGTGCGGCAGCTTGAGGAGGAGTCAGGGCGGACGGGAGCGCTGGCAGAGAAATACCAGCAGTTGTACAACGAGGCGGCCGCCACGCTCAACCTGCTCGAGTCGAACCAGCGCGCCATCAAGCGCAACAGCGACCTGCTGATGCAGAAACTTCAGGATGCGCAGACCGCCGTCCGCCAGGAAATGAGCGATGTGTCCATGGCCGCGGCCGCCGTCACGCCCCAGAAGCATTATTTCCCCAAGCGCATGATCTCGCTGGCTGTTCTGACCGCGCTCACGGGGCTGTTGCTGATCGCGGGTCTTGCGCGCCAGAAACTGCTGGAATTGAAAGTCGCGTGACAGCAAATTGACATCCCGCCAACACGGGGATCACAAAACAGGATGACATGTTGCCCACTTCACAAATCCGCGGCAGAGCATATCGCTGGTTGACTGCCATGCTGACGGCACGGGGGCGAATCACGCTTTTTGTGGCGCTTGTGGCGTTTTTCTTTCTGGGTCTTTACACGATCCGGCCCGCGTTATGGCGGCTGTCGCACGTCCTTCCCGACAACTACCGCAACATCGCGGCACAGGCTGCCGCCGCGGGCGATTTCGGTACGGCGGAAAAAATCGCAAGACGCCGGCTGGAAACGGCTTTTTATGACTTCGACGCGCATTACATACTGGCCGACACCCTGGCGCGCCAGAACAAGCCCGCCGAAGCGGCTCTTGTCATCAAGGATGTGATGACCCGTCTGCCGGGCGCGCGGTCCAAACGGGCGCTTGGCGCGGGTTATGACGAAGCGCGCACGCTTTGCCTGCTGGCCGGTTATCTGTGGGATGCGGGTCTGTTTTTCGAGGCGGGCGAGATGGGGCGCGCCGCGCTTGATGCCACAACGCCGCGCATGGCGGCGCAGCTTGCCGCCAAAATGACCGCCGACAACCCCAATCCGCGGGCGCGCCTTGCCGCCGCGCGCATCGCACTGAAAAACCGGGACAAAACGCTATTCGACCGCCAGCTTTCACCACTTGAACAGGGCAATGATGATGCCGCCGCACAAGCCGTGCTGCTACGCGCGGCATGGCAGGAGCACCGCGACGCCAGCACCACGGCGGCGGAAGTGGTTCTGCGCAACGCCACGCAACGATTTCCCGGCCAGCCCGCCCTGAAACTGGCGCTTGCTGGTTTGCTTGACCGCACCGGCCAGACCACGGAATCGCAAACGCTCATCGACGAAATCGGGACGACAACGGGCACGCGCACCGCTGGCCCGGGGCTCTTCCAATTGCCGCCAACCGCTGTCCTCATGCCCGGCAGCGATGGCATCTTGTTGCGAAACAACAGCGTGGCCAGCGTTCAGTTCAACACAGGCGTTTTCAGAAACACATCGCTTCTGGCTGCCATGCGGGGATCGGCCGCGCTGGGTTTGTTTCCGATCGTGATCGTTAAAAGCGGCGAAACCGAACTCACCCGCCTTTACATCGATGATCCCCAACCCCGCATTTATGATATTGCCTTCTGGCCCGATGGCGCGCCCAAACTGCTCGATCTGCGTTTCCAGTTCATCAATGACGCCTACGATCCTTACTCAAAAGAGGATCGCAATGTTGTCATTTCGAATGTAATGACCCACTGATACTGAGACTGAGTTCAGGCAGGGGGATTAAAGAATGTTCTTATAAAACCGGGCGGGATTAATGGGCTGACCGTCAACCTGAATCTCGAAATGCAGGTGGGGGCCTGTTGAGTAGCCTGTTGAGCCCACATCGGCAATGTATTCACCGCGGCGGATGACGTCGCCCGCGTCGGTCAGCAGTCTTGAGCAGTGCCCATAAAGCGTCTGGTAGCCGTTGTTGTGGTCGATGATGACGCAACGCCCGTATCCGCTTCGCCAGCCGCTCCATACCACGCGGCCGCCGTCGGCCGCGAAAATCTTGGTGCCTGGACGCGCCGAAAGGTCCACGCCCTTGTGCATTCTCGTGTCGCCGCCGATGGGATGGACCCTCATGCCGAAACCGCTCGAAACGCGCTTGAGGCGCGAGGTCATGATTGGAAAGGCAAAGCGCCCGCCCGAGTCAGCCACGATGGTCGCCTTGGTTGGTTTGTTTGTCTGCGCCGTCCACATATCCCACTGGGTGGCCTTGCGCGCGTCGGTGTAGAAATTCGGCGCCGAGGCTGGCGCCGAACTGCCCGGCAGGTAGGTGTTGGCCACGACCACTTTTTGTTGCGAGGCGCTGGAACTGGCGCGCACGGACGACGGCTGGAAAGCCACAAAATATTTCTTCCCGTCCTTGTCGAGGTGAATGCCGTCGCTTGTGATCGCCGCGATTTTGTGGCCGTAAAGCGGATCCCCCACTTTGTAGAATGCGCCGGTGAGCGTGTTTGAATCCTCTATCAATGCCGTCTGCCTGCCCTGAAAGCTCGCGGTTCCGATGATTCTTATATTCAAATTGTCAGGGGCTGGCGGTCTCGATTCGGCACTCACCTCGCCCGCAATGCAGGTTGTTAAAAAAAGCAAGCCCGCAAGCGCAAGTTTATCCCTCATCTACTGCGCTCCCGTTGAACGCAACGCAATGGTTGCTATTTTTCTGACAATTCATGAAAAACATGTGACAAATAGTCTTTCCCATCAAGGCATGTCAAAGAAAAAACGCGTCATGATGTTTATATATGAACCGATTGTTCCTCCCGCATTCGGGCGATCACCCGCTCGATGACAGCCTCCGGCACGTCGTCGCGGATGATTGTTTTGCCGATGGCCACGGGAAGCACGAAGCGCTGGCGACCGCCGACAACTTTCTTGTCGGTTTTCATGGCTCTGACGATCGCGGAAGGCTCAAGATTCCCCGGGATGCGGTCGGGCAGGCCGGCCCGGCGGATGAGCGCACGCAACCGCTGGCGGTTTTCAGCGCTGAACAGCCCCATCTCACCCGCCACTTCGGCGGCGGCGATCATGCCGATTGCCACGGCCTGGCCGTGGAACTGCGTCTCGGCGTAGCCGCTCAGGCTCTCGATGGCGTGGGCAAAGGTGTGGCCATAATTGAGGGTGGCCCTCAGCCCGCCTTCGCGCTCATCGGCGGACACGATGCGCGCCTTGATCTCGCACGACCGGTGTACGGCGCGCATGAGCGGCGCGGGTTCGAGCGCCATGGCGTTTTCGATTTCGGTTTCAAGAACGCCGAAGAAATCCGCGTCGTCGATGACGCCGCACTTGATCACTTCGGCGAAACCGCCGCGGATATTGTGCGCGTCGAGACTGCGCAGACGCGCCACGTCAATGACGACGAGACGCGGCTGGTGGAACGCGCCTATAAGATTCTTACCCATGGGATGGTCAACGCCGGTCTTGCCGCCGATTGAGCTGTCCACCATGGCGATGACCGTTGTGGGAACCTGGATGAAAGTCACGCCGCGCATGAATGTGGCGGCCACGAATCCGGCAAGATCGCCCACAACCCCGCCGCCGAAAGCGATGACGCATGTGCGGCGCCCGAAGCGGCCGCGGATCAGCTCATTGTAAAGTTTCGCGGCGCTATCAAGCGTCTTGAACCGCTCGCCGTCGCCGGCCATGGCCACGGAAGCGCTGATGCCGGCCTCGCGCAATGCCGTCATGAATGCCCCGCCGTGGAGGCGCCAGATCGTTTCGTTGCTGACGACAAATGCGCCTTCAGGACAGAACTCGTTGATGGCGCGCGCCGCTTCGCCCGGCTCATTGTCATGGAACCGGATGTCGTAGCCGCGTTCGCCGAGTTCGACTCTGAGCGGCAACGGCGCCTTTAGGCGCGAAGGTGCAAGGTTGTTCATCGTCATCTGTTCTTATCATGACATAACAGGAAAGACACCGGCCTCATTCGTCGATCGCGCCGGAAAATCCTTCGGGCAAAGGCGCGGATGCTTCGCCGTTGTGTGGCGTGTCGTCACCGCCGGGCGCCGCGCCCGCCGCGTCGGACAGCGCTTCCACATGGCCGCAGTCCTTGTTGGGGCAATGGAGTGTGGCGCGCTTCGGGTTTTCGTGTTTGAGCATGAACGGATTGCCGCAGGCGGGACATGGGCGCGGCATGGGAAGCGTCCACAGCGTGTTTTTGCAGCGCGGATAGTTTGTGCACGAGTAGAAAATCTTGCTGTTTTTGCTCATGCGCTCGGCGAAATCGCCGTCGCCGCACAGCGGGCATTTGACGCCTGTCTTGTAGGGTTTGGCATTTTTGCATTCGGGATAGCCGGGGCAGGCGAGGAAACGCCCATGGCGCCCGTTCTTGACCACGAGCCGCCGGCCGCAGTTATCGCAAACCTCGTCGCTCTCCACGATTTCCTGCGCCGCGGGCTGGCCGTTTTGTTCCTTGTAGGGTTTGGCGTTTTTGCATTCGGGGTATCGCGGGCATGCCAGGAACTGGCCGTTGCGCCCCCATTTGACAACCATGTTGGCCTGGCCGCATTTGTCGCATGGGATGACGGTGGGGATTTCCTGGCGTTTGACACTCTTCATGTTTTGCTGGGCAGACTCAAGGCGGTCCTTGAACTCGCAGTAGAATTCGTCGAGCAACGCGCGCCAGTCGCGCACGCCTTCCTCCACCTCGTCAAGCTTTTCCTCCATGCGCGCCGTGAACTCGACGTCCATGACCTCCGGGAAATGCTCCACGAGCAGATCTGTGACGATGTAGCCGAGTTCGGTGGGGCGGAAGCGCTTGGCGGTGTCCTTGTTGACGTATTCCTTGTCCTGGATGATGGAGACAATGGTCGCGTAGGTTGATGGGCGACCGATGCCGCGGCGCTCGAGCTCCTTGACAAGCGAAGCCTCGGTGTAGCGGGGCGGCGGTATTGTGAAACGCTGGACGCCGCGCAGTTCGTTCACGGCCAGCGCGTCGCCCTGCTTGACCGGCGGCAGTTTCCCGGTCTTCCCGTTTTCTCCCTCGGCCTCGTCGCGGTCCTCCTCGTAGACGGCAAGGAATCCGGCGAATTTTTGCACGAGACCGGTGACGTTGAAAAGCAGCCCCTCTCGCGGCAGCGAGTCGATTTTCGTCTGTTCGAAGATGGCATCGGCCATCTGGCAGGCGATGAAGCGGTTCCAGATGAGCGTGTAGAGGCGCCGTTGATCCTTGTCGAGGAACGGCGCCACGCGGGCGGGATCATACTGCATGTCGGTTGGGCGGATGGCTTCGTGGGCATCCTGCGCGCCCTTCTTCGTGCGGTAGAAATTGGGCTGGTGCGGCAGGTAATTTTCGCCGTATGTCTGGGCGATGCATGCGCGGGCGGCGCGAATGGCGTCGTCGGAGATGCGCGTCGAGTCGGTGCGCATGTAGGTGATGAGCGCGGTCATGCCGTCGGAGCCAAGCTCGACGCCCTCGTAGAGCCGCTGGGCGGTCGTCATGGTTTTTTTCGCGCCGAAACCGAGTTTGCGCGCGGCCTCCTGCTGAATAGTGCTCGTGATGAAGGGCGGCGAGGGGTGGCGGCTGACGTCCTTTGTCTCGACAGACGCGACCGTCCACGGATAGCCGATGCGCCCGCGCAACGCCTTGCGCGGTCCCTGCGGGCCGCGGGTGTTCTCCGGGTCAAGCGTGATCTCGGAGACGGCTTGCGCGCCGAGGCGCTCGAAAAGCGCGCGCGCCTCGATGGCGCCGCCGAGCTGCGGCTTGCGGCCGTCGACCTGCGCGAGCCTCATTTCAAAGGGCGGCGGGACGGCTGCCTCCACCTGCGCCTCGATCGTCCAGAATTCCTGCGGGATGAACGCCTCGATCTCGCGCTCGCGCCCGACAATGAGGCGCACGGCCACCGACTGCACACGCCCGGCGCTGAGGCCGCGCGAGACCTTCGTCCACAACAGCGGCGAAATCTTGTAGCCCACGAGGCGGTCGAGAATCCGGCGCGCCTGCTGCGCCTCGAAAAGCTGGAGGTTGATTTCCTGCGGGTGCTCGATGGCCTCCTGCACGGCGCGGCGCGTGATTTCATTAAACGCGGCGCGGTGGACGGGCGTCTTCACGCCGCGGCGGCGCAGTTCGTCGGCGATGTGCCAGGCGATGGCCTCGCCCTCGCGGTCTGGGTCGGGCGCGAGGTAGATTTGGGTGGCAACCGCGGCGTCGCGGCAGATGCGGCCGATTACCTTCTCCTTGCCCTTGAGAACGACATAGTGCGGCTCGAAACCCTTGTCGATGTCGACGCCGAGTTTGGAGGTTGGCAAATCCTTGACGTGGCCGATGGAAGCCTCGATTTTGAACTGCGGGCCGAGATACTTGCCGAGTGTCTTGGCCTTGGCGGGCGACTCAACGACGACGAGCGATTTGCCGCTGGCGCTGGAGTCGTCGTCCTCGTAACCGGCGCGCGCGGCGGCGCTTGTCTTGCGTGCCGCAGTGCTTTTTGCGGCGGTTGCGTGTTTTTTAGCCGGCGCGGCGGCGCGTGTCCTGCGTGCCGCAGTGCTTTTTGCGGCGGTTTTTTTCTTTTCCGATGCGGGCAAAACAAACCCTCTTTCATTCTTGATCTCAGACGGCGCAGACAACCAGTCTGTGCCGCGGGGCGCCGGGACCGGCGCCTTGTCCTCCTGTTGGAGCGCCCTCTGGCGTCTCCGCACCGTCCGGCCAATCCAACGCCTGCTAAATTCGCCAATGGGGAAGCTTTTATTCATTTGGCGGTCGTTTCGGTCATTTTGTTTCGGTCATTTTGCCAATTGGCTTGACGCCATCACATATTCCATCCAGTGTCGCGGGTGTTGATGATTGACTCATGAAGACTCCTTTTGACATTGGCGTCACGCCGGACGCGGACGGGTTTCTGCGGTGCATCCGGCGCGAGGGTGAGCCGCGGCGCGTCCATTTGTTCGAGCTTTATCTGGACCCTGAAATCCAGCAGGCCATCTGCGACCGCTATGGCGTGCTGGAGGGGCTTGATCCCGGCGGCGCGCATTTCGAGTTGCGCAGGCAGATCCGCCTTCAGTCGTTCCTCGGCTATGATTACGTCCGTTGCGGGCTGGACGGTCTGCAAATGCCCATGAGCACGCGTTCGGTTGATGACACGGCGGCGATGGGACACGATGCCGGCCGCCAGTTCGAGGACGAGCACACAGGCCCCGTCGCCACATGGGAACAGTTCGAAAAATACGACTGGCCCGATCCGGCGCGGGCGTCCACCGAGCCGCTCGAATGGCTTGAGAAAAACCTGCCGGACAACATGTGCGTCATGGGCAACAGCGGTTACGCCAGCAGCATCGGTTTCGGCCGGTTCTTCAAGTCGCTGTCGTCGCTTATGGGCTACGAGACAATGTGCTATGCGCTTTACGAGCAGCGCGATCTTGTGGCCGCGATTGTCAGCAGAGTCACCGCGATTTACAAAGCCAGCCTTGATCGCATGCTCGAGTTTGAGCGCGTCAGGCTTATCGTGGCCAATGACGACATGGGTTTCAAGACGGGGACGCTGGTCAGCCCCGGCGATCTGCGCGAGTTGATCCTGCCCGCGCACAAGCTGATGGCGCAAACGGCGCGCGCGGCAGGGCGCCCCTACGTGCTGCACTCGTGCGGGAATCTCGCGCTCATTATGGACGATCTGATTGATGACGTGAGGATTGACGCGAAGCATTCCTTCGAGGACGTCATCCTGCCCGTTGCCGAGGCCAAGAGGCTCTACGGCGGGCGCATTGCCATTCTTGGGGGCATCGACATGGACGCCATCACGCGCGGCAGCGAGGCCGAGGTGCGCGCCCGCGCGTGCCAGACGCTCGAAGCCTGCATGCCCGGCGGGGGCTACTGTCTGGGCACGGGCAATACGGTGGCAAACTATGTGCCCGTGGACAATTATCTTGCCATGATGGACGAGGGGAGAAAATTCGGGCGGGGATAGGCGTGCGGGCGCGGCGGCAGCGCCTTACACGAAGATGTAAAAAAACATGAACAGGGGTCTTTGCCGTCACTTATCATTGTCGTAGAAGCGCCGGAGTTCGCCGATGACCGTGCCGGCGGGGCCGCGGATGACGCGCATGGGCGGCAGACTGCGCAGGAACGTCTGGCCGTAATGCTTGGTGAGCAGACGCCTGTCGAGGATGAGCACGATACCGCGGTCGGCGCGCGAGCGGATGAGCCGCCCGAATCCCTGCTTGAACGTGATGACGGCCAAGGGCACGGAGAGTTCAAGGAACGAGTTGCCGCCGTTGCGGTCGATGCGCTCGGTGCGGGCTTCCAGGATCGGCGTCGTGGGCACGTGGAATGGCAGCTTGGTGAGGATGAGGCATTCGAGCGCCCGGCCTTGGACATCGACGCCCTCCCAGAACGACGAGGTGGCGAACAGCGCCGCGCGCGCGGACTTGCGGAAGACGTTGAGCAGGCGGTTGCGCGGCATTTCACCCTGGCGCAGCGCCGTGATGCCCGCCTTGGCCAGCGGGCCGCGCAGCGAGTTGTGAATGCGCTCGAGTGCTTTATAGGAAGTAAAAAGCACGAAGGCGCGCCCGCCGGTGACGGAGATCGTGTCGAGGATCGCTGATTCAACGGACTCCTCAAAATTCTCCGCCGCAGGCAGTTCGATGTCCGTCGGCACGCCGACCACACAGCGGTTTTGATAGTCGAACGGGCTGCCCAGCAGAAGGAAGTCGCACCGCGCGGGCACATCAGCCTGGCCCGCGTCCAGGGCGGCGGCGGGCGGTGGCGGCGGTTCGCTGCCGCCGTTGTCGCGGTCGCCCTCGCCGTCCTGTGCGGCCGGCATCGCGCCCAGACCGAGCTGGCGGACTATGAAGCCGAATTTCTTGTCCACGGTGAGCGTGGCGGAGGTGAGAACCACGGTCTTTTTTCGCTCGAAGAGCGACGCGCGCAACAGCGGCGCCATGTCCAGCGGCGCGGCGCAGGGGCGGATGACGGGGTTGTCGCGATAGTGCCCGACCTCAAACCACCGGCAGTGATCCCCGCCCGCGGCAAGGAAAAACCGGATGCTGGCGGCATGCTCGGTCAGTTTCGCCGCGCAGGCGGCCGCCCCAAGGCAGATTTCCATGATGGCTTCCTGAATGCCGGCGGGGTAGTCTTTTGTCAGGCGCAGGGCGCGCTCGAGCGGCTTTAGGTAGGCTTCTATGTCATCGGCGATGCGCCCGAGCAGCTCGCGGGCCTGCTGCCAGTAATCGCTCTCCGCGACCGTTTCCGTGATGCGCAGCTCTCGGTGTTCGCGCGGGCCGAGGCTGCTGATTTTGAAATATTCGAGCGTCAGGTCGAAGAGATGTCTGAATCCCTCGTCGGCGGCAGCCTCGAGGTTTTGGCGCGCGGCGGCCGCGTCCTCGCTCAGCAGCTTGAGGATGGGTTGCGTGGGCGGCCATGCCTGCGCGGTGTCGTTGTCGAAGATGATATTTTCAAGACGCGGCAGGATGCCTTTTCCCTCGCGCGAGGAATTGAGCCTTTGCATCTGGCGCATGATGGCAAGCTGTGAAGTGCTTGCTGAAAAATACTCGGTGGCAACACCCTCGATGTGATGCGCCTCGTCAAAGATGACGTGATCGTAAGGCGGCAGGATGGCCGTGAAGTCGTTGCCCGTGGCTTCCCGCTTGATGGCGAGATCGGCCATGACGAGATGATGGTTTGCCACGATGATGTCCGCGGCGGCGGCCTCACGGCGCGACTTGTAAAAGAAGCACTCGTTGAAATGCGGACACTGGGCGCGCAGACAGTCGTCCTTGTCGCTTGAGACGGCTTCCCAGACCTCGTTGCTGGGGCGTGTGGGGAGGTCTGAGCGGGAGCCGTCGCTTGTTCGCGCGGCCCAGCCGGCGATCTGCCTGAGCTCTGTTGTGCGCTCGGTGGGGATGAGATCAATCTCGCGGACGGCAAAAGCCAGCCGCCGCAGACTGACGTAATTGCCGCGCCCCTTGACCAGCACTGCGCGCGCTTTGAGCCCCATTTTTTCCGCAAGGACGGGGATGTCCTTGGTGATGAGCTGCTCTTGGAGGTTGATCGTGTTGGTCGAAATGACGACGCGCTTCCTGTTGGCCAGCGCCCAGACGATGGCTGGAGCGAGGTAGGCGAAGGATTTTCCCACGCCGGTTCCGGCCTCGACGACGGCGATGCGCCTGTCGTTGAAGGCCCGCGCGACAAGGCGCATCATTTCAATTTGCTGGGGCCTGTGCTCGTAGGAGTCCAGCGAGCGCGCCAGCATGCCCCCGGGGCCAAACTCCTGCTCGATAAGCTCAACATCAACGGGATGGATTTTCGTTTCACGGAAGGGCTTGACGACAACGCGCACGCGCTCGCAGGTGTTGTCGATGATGTAAAACCCGATGCCCGCCTTGCCGTAAAGAGAAGCGATGTTGATGTCGGCGTCCGACGGTTCAAGCTCTCCCGATGGATGGTTGCGGATGAGGGCCTGTCCCGGGCGCGCCTCCTGTGCGGGCGCGGGAACGGCGTCCCAGTTGCCGAAAGCCAGCGGATCGAGTTCGTCGATCGTGCCGGAATCGCCCACGGAACCGACCGCGAACACCTCGCAACCGTTGAATTCATTGATGAGAGCGCGCAACGACTCCAGGCAATGCGCGGCAATCAGTCGCTCGGCCTGCTGTTCGCGGTTTTTACTTGTCTCTGTCATGATCGGGCGATGTCATCTGGTGTCGGACTCCCCGGAATCTTAAATATCATTTGTGCGAAGTTGACGTTTTACTTGCATTCAACAGACTGTTTTGGCATGAGAAGGATATAGTAGTTGATGTTCAATCAATTAAACAGGAGAAGGGAGGAATATATTGTGAAGAAACTCGCAATCGTCCTGGCAGCAGCAGGGGCTTTGATGATGTGCGCGCCCGCGGTGTCGGATGCCGCGCGTTGCCGCCCACAGTCATGCTACAAGCCGTGCGTCAAGCCGTGCGTAACGTATTGCCAGCCGGCCAGCTGGAGCTGGTCGTGGTGCGCGCCGTGCTATAATCCGTGCGCGTCGTATTACAGGTCGGGGTGCTGGTAGAATTCCCGCGCCTCTCTGACGGTTTTTCGTGGTCATTTCGCGGCGTCCGGCATCTTCGGACGCCGTTTTCCTTTTCGGCAAAAAGATCCGGAAACTTCAAACGGAGCTCTTGACATGAAACTCAGAACTTTCGCGGTTGATGTTTCATTTCTTCTGAATTGCGGCAGGAGAATCCCTTGCTCCGCCGCACTCAGTTTTGATCGTTGCGGGTGATACGGCTGAGGTTGAGCACGCCCTTGACCTGGCGGAGCTGGTTGAAAAGCTGGTTGAGTTGATCGGCGCTTTTCACTTCGATGAGGAATTTCAGGATGGCGGCGGCAGATTTGCTCTTGGTCTTGCTTTCGAGGATGAAGATGTTCATCGAGGTGATCGCGCCGGTGACATCGGTGAGCAATCCTTTGCGGTCGAGGCATTCGATGCGGATGTTGACGCGGCGCATGGGCGGGTGTTGCGTGTCCCACTCGGCGCCGACAAGTTTAGACGTTGCTTCCTGGGTTTCGAGCGTGCGCGCCAGGCTGGCGCAGCCGCGGTTGTGGATGTTGACGGCGCGCCCGCGCACGAAGCCGATGATCGGATCGCCCGGCACGGGCGCGCAACAGTTGGCGTAGCGGATGGGCGCGGAGGGAATGCCGTCGAGGATCACGCCCTGCGATGTTTTGCGCCGGGGCGCTTTGCGCGGCTGTGCCTTGGCGGGCGCCTCGGCGTCGGGGAATGCGCGCAGGATGATGGAGGCGGGATCAAGCCCGCCAAATCCGATTTCGCCCAGCAATTCGTCGAATCCCGCAACCTTGTAGTTTCGGAAATGGGGCGCGAGCAGCTCCTCGGTTTTCTGCCACTCGACGGGAATTCCGCGCGCGCGCATGGCTTTTGCCAGCATGTCGCGTCCGCGCTCGATGTTTTCGGGCAGGTTCTGCGTTTTCAGCCAGTGGCGTATCTTGGTGCGCGCGCGCGAGGTTTTGACGATGTCGAGCCAGTCGCGCGTGGGATGGGCGGTTTTCGCGGTGATTATTTCAACGAAATCTCCGTTGTGGAATTTGTGGCGCAGCGGGACCATCTTGTTGTTGACGCGCGCGCTGGAACACATTTCGCCAAGGCGCGTGTGGATGGAATAGGCGAAGTCGATGGGTGTGGCTCCGGCGGGCAGTTCAATCACGTCGCCCTGCGGCGTGAAGCAGAACACCGTGTCGGCGAAGAGATCCTTCTTGAGCGCGTCCATGAACTCGGCGGGATCGCGCACGTCATTGAGCCACTCGGTGAGTTGCCGCAGCCAGATGAGTTTCTCCTCGAGTTCGTGACGGCCGGTCTTGCCCTCCTTGTATTTCCAGTGCGCAGCGATGCCCTCCTCGGCGAACTTGTGCATTTCGGCGGTCCGCACCTGGATTTCGATGCGCTCGCCCGTCCGCCCCACAACCGTCGTGTGCAGCGACTGGTACATGTTTTCCTTGGGCATGGCGATGTAGTCCTTGAAGCGGCCATGGATAGGCCGCCACATGTTGTGGACGATGCCGAGGATTTCGTAGCATTCGGGCACGGTGTAGCAGATGACGCGCAGGCCAATGAGGTCATAAATGTCGTCGAACGCGAGGCTGTCGGTTGTCATCTTGATGTAGATGGAATAGAGATGCTTTGAGCGTCCTGTGATTTCGGCGCGCAGGCCATGGGCCACGATCTCGGTTTCAAGTTCGCGGATGGAGTTCATAACGATGGCGTCGCGCTCGGCCTTTTTCATGTCGATGTGCCGTGAAATGTCGCGGTAATCGTTGGGATGGAGGAAGCGCATGGCGCCGTCCTCGAGCTCGCTTTTAACGCGTGTCATTCCGAGGCGGTTGGCCAGCGGCGCGTAGATATCCATCGTGTCGCGCGCGATCTTGAGCTGCTTTTCGGGCGGCAGGTGTCGCAGTGTGTGGATGTTGTGAAGGCGGTCGGCAAGTTTGATGAGGATGACACGGATATCCTTTGCCATGGCCAGCATCATTTTGCGCAGGTTTTCCACCTGCTGTTCGCGGCGCGAGCCGAATTGGAGCGATGATATTTTCGTGACGCCTTGGACAAGGCCGGAAATTTCCGGGCCGAACGCGGCAGTGAGCTCCTCCTGCGTGATGCGCCGCCCGTCCATCCAGCCGTCCTCAATCGTGTCGTGCAGGACGCCGGCGGCGATGCTGCTGGCGTCGAGCCGCCTATCGGCAAGGATGCGGGCAACCTCGAAGCTGTGCGAGACATAAGGCTCGCCCGACGCGCGCTTCTGGCCTTCATGGGCGGCAAGCGCAAAGACGCACGCGCTCGCGATCAGTCCGCGGTCCGCATTGGCGTATTTCTCCCCATTGTCACCGAGTATCCTGTCGACGATCCCGCTGACATTTTCCGTCGTTATGGCAGCCGGCTGCGCTTGAGCCATGATCAACGATACAAAACCCTTTCCTTCGGCTTCACTGTAAAAAAAGACTTGGCCGGCATCTTTGCGCGAACCAGACTGGCAGACCAGTATAATCATAATTCAGTCTGTGAGGTTACCGATATGAAATGTCATGCTTTGACAGCAATTGCTGTTACAGTTTTGTGTGCGATGGGATGGGGGGCATCCTTGACGATCGATATGCCGAGTGACTTACAATCAACGCTTGCTGAAAAACGTGATTTTTATGTGACCGGCAGTTTTTCGCCGGACATCGTCAAGCCGGGCGATGTGCGGGTGGAGTTGTACCGCGGCAACGCGCCGGTCGGCGCGCCCATCCGCGTGATGCAAAGCTCCGTGGACCCCGCGCTGGGCGTCACCACCACGGCCACCATGGAACAGCATTACAGCGGCGGTCTTGACTGGGGACAGACAATCGTGCCCGATCTTTCCAACTATCCGGGCGGCTTCTACTTCCCCGGCAACAAGGCAGTCATAACCCGGATGTGGTACGCCGCCACGGTGCTGGGCGGGTGCACGAAAGATTTCGACACTTCCTACACGGATGATCTCGGCAACCCGCTGGAGGATCTGACATCGGGAACCTACACGATTCTTGTCACGGGGCTGACAAATGACATCGCGGGCTTGACAACGACCAAGACCATCACATTCGCCAGAACGCATCTGGCGCTGGGCCGCTTCAGTCCCGAGAACCACAAAATGAGGGTAGCTGAATACGGGGCGGCTCACAACGAAATCGTGGCCTTTGATCTTTTCCCCGGTTATTTCACCAGCGCGCCTTTCCTAAACGGCAAGGGCTATGAAATCAACAACCGCTGGCGCCCGAACAACGCCATTGAGATCGTCAACGACATGCCCGGCACGCTCGTGGATTTCATTTCCAACGCGGTGAACGACCTGATCCTGTATAATGTGCGCGAAGACAGCGCCACCCAACAGGTGGAGATCGGTATGATGCTCAAATACAACCACGCCGATTCGCCCCAGATCATCTGGCTGTATTATGACATTGGCGAGCCTGACATGGTTTACACCAAGCCCGACCTCACCACGGCGGGGCTTTATGGCCTGATCGTGCCGTTTTCATCCGGCGAACGCCTGGCGATCAACCGCGTGGAAACACGGTGCGCGTCGACAGGTTTCCACGAGAACAATTTCAAGCCGTGGGATCCCACGCCCAAAACCGTGGATGTCGATCTTTCAGACGGCGCGCAGGCGCGCACATGCGACATCTTTAGCATCTTCGGTGTGGTCAAACCCATACCCGCTGGCGTCACAGAGGGGCCCTATCACTACCAGTTCACCGCCGACAACAGGATCGCAAAAATCCATTATGTGATCCGCGCCCCAGGCGGCGGCGAGGTGCTCAACGAGCAGCGCGATGTCAACCTTGTGCGCAATTACGATATCAACAATCCCACAAAACCCTATGCGTCCAACTGCGAGTTCAATAACGAGTTTCAGATCAGCGGAGCGTCGGGCGCCCACACCGTGTCGCTCACCGGTCTTGACAAGAACGGAACCGAGGTCGCGGGCGCGCAGAAGACGCTCACGGTCAACATCACAAGCGGCGAATGCGCCGTCGCCGCGCAAAACTATATATGGTATTATTAAAATCAGGTTGATCTTCCGCCCGCGTTCGGTCTGTGATATCTGGCCATGCGGCGTGCGTTTTATTTTCAGGAACTTGGGCTGATTCTTGTCATCATACTGATCGGCCTTTTGCTGGCGTTTTTTGGGGGGTCGGTGAGCATTCCCTCCGCGGCGGGGCGCATCGATGTGAACAAGTTCCTGCGCCCGGACAACCTTGTCCAGCTCGCCAAGAACACGAGTTTTTTCGCGATCATGGCCGTGGGCGCGGCGCTTGTCATCATCTCGGGCGGCATTGACCTTTCCGTGGGCAGCATATACGCCTTGGCGGCGGTCTGCGGCGCGATGGCTCTGCACCGCTACGGCCCCCTTGGCGCGCATCCGCAGGCTCAGGGCGTGACGCCCGTGTGCGCGGGACTGCTGGCGTGTCTCGGCGTGGGCGCGCTGTGCGGTCTTGTGAACGGTCTGCTCATCGTGCTTCTGCGCGTGCATCCCTTCATCATCACGCTTGGCACGATGGCCGCCTTCCGCGGCATCGCCTTCATCTGCCCGAGCTGGTTTGCCGAAAGCGGCGCCGTGGCCATCGGCCAGAGCATCGGCGACTTTCCCGAAGCGTTCACCGATCATTTCATCCGCATGGATCTGGACCGCCTGATCGGGCGCGCGGGCGAAAGCGGGCTTTGTCCCGTGCCCATGCTCATCATGATCGTTGTGGCGCTGGCCGGATGGTGGACGCTTGCCAAAACCGTCTTCGGCAGACGGCTTTTCGCGCTTGGCAGCAACGAGACGGCGGCGCGTTACTGCGGCGTGCCCGTCGAGCGCACGAAAATCATTGTCTACACGCTTTCCGGCCTGACGTGCGGCGTCGCCGCCGCGATCATGCTCGGTTATTACGGCGCGGCCAGCAGCGACACCGGCACCGGCTACGAACTCAGCGTCATCGCATCGGCGGTCGTGGGCGGCGCCAGCCTGTCCGGCGGGCGGGGCTCGGCCATCGGCGCGCTGCTGGGCGCGCTCATCCTTCAGATAATCGACAACGCCATCATCATCCTGCGCATCAACCAGAACTACAGCCAGATCATCATCGGCGCGGTCATCATCATCGCCGTCGTCCTCGACAAACTCAACACCTTGCTCATTCGGCGCACCGAATCCGGCGCGCCCGCAACTCAACCTCACAAGGAAAAACAACAAACGGAGGAACAACAATGAAACACACGAAGTGCATCATGCGCGCATTCGTCACCGCGTCGGCCGTATGCGCCGCCGCCGCCATCGCGTTTCACTCATCCCGCACGGCAACCGCCGCCGGGGACGAAACAAAAGGCGGAAAATTCGTTTTCGGAGTTATTGCCAAAAGCCAGTCGAATCCCGTCTTCCAAGCCGCGCTCAAGGGCGCGCAGGCCGCCGCGAAAGCGCTCAGCAAAGATGGCGTCGAGATCACCATCGACTGGCGCACACCCAATGAAGAGGACGCGCAGAAACAGGCGGACAACATTGAGAAGCTTGTCAACGCCGGCGCCAACGGCGTCGCCATGAGCTGCTCAGACGCGAGCAAGGTCACCAAGGCCATCAATGCAGCCGTTGAAAAAGGCGTGCCCGTGATGTGCTTCGACAGCGACGCGCCTCAGTCAAAACGGTTCGCGTACTTCGGCGTGGATGACGAGCAGACGGGCGCCCGCGTGATGGAGGAACTGGTCAAAGCGCTTGGCGGCCAGAAGGGGCGCATCGTGGTGCTGGCAGGAAACCAGACGGCGCCCAATCTGCAGGCGCGCGTCCGAGGCGTCATCACGAAAGCCGCCGCTATGGGCTTCACGATCGATTCCACAAAGGATGTCTTTTACCACAAGGAAACCCCGCAGGATGCCGCGCAGAAGGTCGAGGAGGTTCAGAACAACAATCCCGAAATCGTCGGCTGGGCCATGGTGGGCGGTTGGCCGTTGTTCACCGACGCGCTGCTCAAGTGGGAGCCCGGAAAGGTCAAAATTGTCGCCGTTGACGCGCTGCCCGCACAGCTTCCCTATGTCGAAAAAGGCGTTGCGCAGATGCTCCTGGCGCAGCCGGTTTTCGACTGGGGTTACAAGAGCACCGAAATGCTGCTGGCCAAGGCGCAGGGAAAAGGCGTCTCAGACCGCAATATCTGCGAACTCATCCCGGTCACGAAGGATAACCTTAAAGACTGGGCAAAAAAGCTGAAAAACTGGGGATTTGAGGTGAATCCGAAATTTCTTGAATAGCAACGCGGCGCCGCGTTCTTCGTCCGTGCTTGTCCGTGCTTGTCCGTGTTCTTTGTGCGTTCTTCGCGTCTTTGCGCGAGGTTATCTTTTGGTGAATAAGTTTTCTGTCTTATTCGAGCCACATTTTCACGCCGCTTCGCCTCAGGGGAATCACGGCGCCTTCGGACAAGGCTGCGGGCGGATCAAAAATCCTTACGGATTCCGTCGTCGGATCATCAGCGGAGCGGGCGATGCGGCGGATGCGCGGTTCTTCGCTTCCGGGCGTTTGAAAAACCTTCACAACCGTGAGCGTGGCGGAAGCCGTTTTGTCGTTGTGATCGATCCACGCCCAGAATCGCGGTGTGAAGACAGGCAGGCGGACGCGGCCAATCTTGAGTTCAGCGGGCAGGCGGGGATCATAATAGATGGTTTCCGCGCGCGCGTCATATACAAATCCTGTCAGTCCGGCCAGCGCATTCCACGCCGCGAGCGCCGCCATGTGTGAGGCGGGCTTTTGCCCGGCGCCAGCCGGGGAGTCATACCGCAGGGCTTCATGCCACGGATTGCGGTTCACATCCCATACTGTCTGGTAAATTCTTGCCAGCAGTCCCATCCCCGCGTCGGGCTGGCCAAGGCGCATCGCCTCGCACGCAAGGTAAGGCACGGCAAGCGGCAAATCGCATGCGCCCTCGGTGACGGCGGCCGATCCGTCATCCCGCGTTTCCATGGCGGGAACCGGACGGAATGGCTCCGCGTGCAGGCGCAAAAGCGACATCATGGCCGTTGTGGCGCGGTCGGACGGCAGCGTTCCGTCCAATCCGGCCGCGCGCGCCATCCAGTCGCCCGCCAGAGCAAAAAGGAAACTCGTGTCCGGCGCGGCGCGCGTCTCTTTTGGATCGAATTGTTTGATGAAGTGATCACCGCGCCACAATTCACTGATCATCGCCTCCTGGACGCGCGCGAACCGCCCCTCGAGCAGCAGCGCCGTCAGTGTGTCGCCCATGTCATGCGCGGCGGCACGCGCGGCTTTGAGCGCCGCGAGATAACATCCCGCCGTGTAGACAAATGATCCCGCCTGTGGCGCCCGGGCACGGTCGAAGGGACTGCCGCCCTCGGGGATCTCGTCGCCGTCGGTGTCGGCATTTTCCAGAAACTCGAGCGCTCTGCGCATGCGGTCATAATTGCGTCGCAGAAACTCCGTGTCGCCCGTTGAACGATAATGGGCGGCAACCTGAATGATCCATGAGCATGTCAAGTCCGGCCATCCGGCCACGCCAAAACTTGTCTCGGGCGTGCCCCAAGCCTCATGAAGATTGCCCACGTAGCGCGGGATTTGCCCGTCTGGTTGCTGGACATGGGCGAACAGTTCGAGCTCCGAGGCGTTGAGCGAGGGGAAAAACGCGGTAAGGAAAGGCATGGCGGCCATGCGCTGATCGATGGCGCCCAGCGCCCCGTTGAGATCGAAGGGCGATTCAAGCATCGAGTAGCGGCCGTCGGCCAGAAAAACGCTGTTGGCCGTGACAGGAAACGCCGCATTAAGCAGCATTGCCTGCGTCCAGCGCGGCAAGCCTGATTCCGTGATCATGCCCTGCCACTCCCTGGCGGCTCCGCGCAACGCCCCGCGCTTCGAAACCGCGTATTCGGCCACGCCCACAGCCGACGCGAACCGCGAGGTATAGAACGGCTTCGCCTGCCGCGCCGAAAGCTCGCGGGGCGTCATCGCGTTGGGCATGTTCCATGTGATGATGAACGGCACAGCGCGGATTTCGGATGGCGCAAGGTTGAAACTTGCGCACACGACGGCGGCGCCTGTTCCCATGTCCGCCGTTGCTTGCGGCCGGCGCTGAGGGGAGACTTGGCGCCGTTCAAGGCGGCATGTTGACGCAAACTGCTTCCACCAGGGGATGTCGCGTTCACCCGGATTCCATTTCAGAATCCTTGTGACAACAAATCCCGGCGTTTCGACGCCTACAAAATAATCGCCTATGAATGCCGCGCGCCTGCCGGCGTCAATGGCATCAGTGAAAAAGTGGATGCCAAAAAGCCCTGATGTGCCGGCGTCGTTCTGCACTGGCAAGGGTGCAAGGCCAAACTGGTCGCTGGGGGCGCGCGAACCACCGCGACCATTCACATCCTCCCACGATAGCGCCACCGCCGCCGATACGGGGTAACGGTTGGGATTCGCAACCTCCACAGTCAGGAACACCGCCGGCAGGGCCGAGTCGCGCTCATCATGCGGCACGATTGCCGAATGCGCGTTCATGCTGACTTTCACGGGCAGCGAGTTGTCCGCAAACGTCCACTGGGCAAAAGGGAACAGGCCGCTGTAGCGGCACGATGGCATGGAGCGCGCATTGGCATATTCAACCTGCCCGTCGGCCTCCATGGCGGGTTCGCGCACCCGCATGATGCGCGCCATGCCGCCTCCCGAGGACGCTTTCGCCGCGACAGCCAGAAACGTCCCTCGCGCGCGCTCCACTGGCATGTCCCATGAATTGTTGATTGTCATGTTGGCGAACGCGCCGTTGGAGAGAATTTCGATTTTTCCCGTGCCTAATCCGCCCAGCGGGACGCCCGAGGGCCAGGGGCGGGTATGCTCGTCCTGCATCACCACCGCGTTGAGGGGATCCCATCCGGCCAGCGGCACAGGACTGGCGGAACCCAGGGTCTCGGGCTTGATGATGACGTCAACCCCCTTGCCGATCACATGCGCGTAACACACAAGTGCGTCACTGTCCGCCGCTGTAAAACGGATGACGAGCAGCCCGCTCTGGGGCGTGATGGCGAAGCGGCGGGTTATGCCCCGGTTGACGCCGCCTGCGGCGCCCGCAGGATCGAAACGGGTCAGCGCGCGCTTGGCGTTGATATCGGCGTTGAACGACCTTTGTTTCACCCCCGGATACTCAATCTCGGCAAATCCCAATTCGATAACAAGCGGACCAAAAGGCAAACCCGACACGTTGAAACGGAAGTCGCGTCCGTGGTAAGCCTTCTGGAAAAGTTCCGCCGCCGCGGGCGCCGCGGGCGCGACGGGCGCGACGGATTCGCGCGCGGACACGACCGTGTAGTCGCCCGATACCTCAACGCGCGGCGCCCCCCATCCGCCGGACGGCGCAAAAAGAGCGGCCATCAAAACAAATGCCATGCCATGCCAACAACAAAAACGCATCACCAATTCCACTGACCAAATTTCAGGAACACAACCCGATCAAACGCCAATTGGCAATGGGATTCCACCAGCCGGAGAACAAAGCGCGAGGGGGAGCGTGTCCGCGCCGCGTCCAGACACCTGCCATCCGGTTCTTTTGTTTTCATCCTTATTGCATCTTCAAATTGCGCGCTCAAGATGTTGCGAATGTTGATTTTTTCCGGAGGCAGAAGATGAGCACAACATCGCCGGTTCGCAGCCGCCTTTCCAATCCGGTTCCGGCCGAGTGGCATGGCCCGCCCGGCACGATTGATCCGCTCGACATGGCCACTGAGCAGTTGCGCGCCGTGGCAGAGCGCATGGGCCTGGAGCAGAACACGTTCAACATGCTGGCTCACTTCGAGCGCACACTCAAGGTTGCCTTTCCCGTGCGCATGGACGACGGCACGATCCGCATCTTCGAGGGCTACCGCGTGCTCCACAACACCAATCGCGGCCCAGGCAAGGGCGGCATCCGCTTTCATCATGATGTCACGCTCAACGAAGTGAGCGCCATGGCCATGCTGATGACGTGGAAATGCGCCCTTGTCGACATTCCGTTCGGAGGAGCCAAGGGCGGCGTGCGTTGCGACGTCAGCGCGATGTCGCGCAACGAGCTTGAACGTCTGACGCGGCGCTATACCTTCGAGATCAGCCCGGTTATCGGCCCCGAGATTGACATCCCCGCGCCCGACCTCAACACCAGCGAGCAGATCATGGCATGGATGATGGACACTTACAGCATGGGCCGCGGCCGCACCGTGCTGGGGGTGGTGACGGGCAAACCCATCACGCTGGGCGGCTCGCACGGCCGGCGCCAGTCGACCGCGCGCGGATGTCTTGTTGTCATCCTTATGGCGCTTGAAAAACTTGGCATGAGTCCCGCTGGCGCCCGGCTTGTGATCCAGGGTTTCGGCAATGTCGGCATGAACGCCGCGCTCATCGCCGCGCGGGAATACGGAATGAGTGTCGTCGGCGCGGGCGATCACAAGACGTCGTTTTGCAATCCGCGCGGCCTTGATGTGGCGGCAATGGCGGAGCACGCCCAGCGTCATGGCAGCCTTGAGGGCTTCACGGGAGACGCCGAATCCGTGACGGCCGATGAACTGCTCCTGCTCGATTGCGATGTTCTTGTTCCCGCCGCCATCGCCGAGCAAATCACCGTGATCAACGCTGGCCGTGTCAGCGCGCGTGTTATCGCCGAAGCCGCCAACGGACCAACCACACCCGAGGCGGACGCCGTTCTTAATGACCGCGGCATTCTTGTCCTGCCCGACATTCTCGCCAATGCCGGCGGCGTGACCGTTTCTTACTTCGAGTGGGTTCAGGATCTTCAGTCCTTCTTCTGGAGCGAGGAGCAGGTCAATAATCAACTGCGCGCCATCATGTCCAACGCCTTCGACCGCGTGTGGAGTCTTGCTGAAAAGGAAAAATGCGATCTGCGCACAGCCGCCCTGATGCTCGGCGTCAACACGATTGCCCGCGCCGCCGAACTCCGCGGACTTTATCCCTGAAAACCCGGAATGACTCCGGAAGACGCGCGAACAACAGCCGGACAAACTGTGTAACAACATGATAATTTCCCGCTTTTCATATGTCGAGCTTGAGGAACAACCATGATGAAGAATATCCTGTCAGCCGTCAGTGCGGCTTCCGTTATCTTGATAATCGGCGCGCAAGCCGGGGGGATGCCGGGCGCAGGAGATGACCTGACGTCCATCGCGGCGGGAGATATCGAGTTCCTGTCCGAATCACAGGCGGGCTTCTCGCGCGGCGCGAACGAATGGGCATGGATCTCCGACGCCGAGCACATGTTCTGGAAAAGCACGAACGAGCTTTTTCTCGCGGATGCCAGGAAACCCTATTATATTACCGGCGACACGATTCCCGCCAACCGCGATTTCGAGTTGTTCCCTTATCATTACTTCAGCCCGAAGGAAGCGCCCGTGCTGGGCAATGCGCTGAATTACAAGCTGATCGCCCAGAACCGCACGACCGCCACAGTGACGCTGGAGATTCGCGGGCAGGGCGTCACAACCGAGTGGGAGCACGCGAAGGCATGGGAGGGCGCGCTGCGCGGTGAGGGGCGCAAGACCGTGACGCTCGCGCCCGGCGAGATTTTCACATTCTGGGAAGCGCGCGGACTCAAGCCCGGCCTGCCGTGGAGCGCGATTGTGCTCGGCCGCGCTGATGGCAACCTGTGGGTGTGTGATTACTGCTGGCGGGGTGAAAAGGACCCCGGTGTGGCGAACGCCAAACCGATGCCCGATCTCGCGTGGCCGCCCTATCTGCTTGCCAGTTTTACGCGCGGCGCCGCCGAGTGGAACTCCGCAGGCATTAATATTCTGCCGGGGGGGCGCACGCCGCAGGGCAGTCTGCCCCTATCCGTGCTTATTGGAGCGCCTAAATCAATCGCGTTCGGCTACTCGCCCGGTGGACCCATCACGAAACTGTGCGAATACAAGGCCGTTCAACCAACGTTCAACCAAGACAATTATTATGTGAAAGACCCCGTGAGCGGCTACGAGCACGTGTTTTTCGGCGGGAATTACCCGGTCAGGTACAAGCTCCCGCTGCCGCTGGAGAATGACACCGAGGCAACGAGGACGGTGTCGCTTTACCTGGCTTCAAACGACAAGTTCAATGTTGATTCCATCGCGGGTGTCTGGAGCGGCGGCAGATTCCTCTCAAAGCGCGTTCCCGGTTTAAAAGCCGGCAGACACTGGCGCATCTTCCGCGCGACGTTGTATCCAAGAGCGCGAATGCGCGATGAAATCGTCATCGTGCCTCTTGGGAGCCGCTGGGGCGGCCTCGTCGCAACGCTGATCGTGAATTAACGCCGCGCCGCCGCGTTCTTCGTCCGTGGTTGTCCGTGTTCTCCGTGTATGCGCGCGCCGCGCAGAAATCGCCCCGTGTGCGAGCGCGGTTCGGCAATGATGGCGGCGGGCGGCCCCTGCGCCACCAGAAATCCGCCGTCCTCGCCCCCCTCGGGTCCGAGATCGATGATCCAGTCGGCCTGACGGATGACCTCGAGATTGTGTTCGATGACAATCAGCGAGTAGCCGCGGTCGATGAGACGCCGGAACACTTTCAGAAGCGTGTCGAGGTCGGCCATGTGGAGACCTGTCGTTGGTTCGTCGAAAATCATCAATGTTTTCGCGCCGGCGGCGGCGGCGGAAAGGCTGCTCGCGAGTTTGAGTCTTTGCGCCTCGCCCCCCGACAGCGTGGATGTGTTCTGCCCCAGCGCAAGGTATCCCAGCCCCACTTCGCGCAACGGCGCCAGCCGGCGTGTGATTGCCATTTCGCTGGCGAAAAATACGCAGGCGTCATCGAGGGTCATCGCAAGAATGTCATCGATGTTTTTTCCCCGACAACGCACTTCGAGCACGCGCGGCTGAAACCGCCGGCCTCCGCAGATCTCACATGGCAAGGTGAGATCCGCGAGGAAGTGCATGTCGTAGGTCACCACGCCCGAACCCTTGCACGTTTCACACCGTCCGCCCGCGACATTGAATGAAAACGCGCCTTCGGCCAGTCCCCGCGCCCGCGCCTCGCGTGTCGCGGCAAACAGTTTGCGGATATGGTCGTAGGCTTTGACATAAGTGACCGGATTGGAGCGCGCGGAGCGGCCGATGGGCGACTGGTCAACGAGCAGTATCTCATCAAGGCCTTCGAACCCTTCGATGCCGTCGCATATGCCCAAGTCCTCCGCGGCGCAGCCTTTCGACTGATTGAAGTTCTGGTAGAGAACGTCGTGAACAAGGGTTGTTTTACCGCTGCCCGAAACTCCGGTGACGCACACCAGTTGATGGAGCGGAATCTGAACCGTGACATTTTTAAGATTGTGCGCGCGCGCGCCGATGATTCGCAGTTCGGATGGCTTGGATTTAAATCGCGCCGTTGCGCTTGCGGACGGTTTTGCCGCCGTGTCAGGGGACAGCATGAGATATTTGGCCGTGAGCGAGTTGGCGCCATTGTGGGCAAGCGCGTCCGGCGGGCCGGAGAAGACGATTTCGCCTCCGCGCGAGCCGGCGGCGGGGCCGAGATCGATGAGCATGTCGGCGCCAAGGATGATCTCGGGGTCATGCTCGACCACGACGATCGTGTTGCCCTTGCCGCGCAGGTCGCGCAGGATGTCGAGCAGGCGGAGCGTGTCGCGCGCATGCAGTCCCACCGTCGGCTCATCCAGCACATAAAGCGTCTGTGTGAGCGCGGTGCCAAGCGCGGTGGAGAGATTGATGCGCTGGGCTTCACCGCCCGAAAGGGTGCGTGTCTGGCGGTCGAGGGTCAGATAGCCCAGCCCGACACGCGCGAGATAAGTCAGGCGCCCCTGGATCTCGCGAAAAATGCGCCCATAAAGATTCTCCTCGGCGGGCGTGAGCGTGACAGCGACGACGTCGGCCAGCAGATCGCGGATGGACATGCGGCTGATGTCGGTGATCGCGCGCCGCGGCAGAACACCCGACGCCGGCGCCCAGAAAACATTGAGCGCCTCGGGTACGAGACGCGTTCCCGCGCAATCGGGACATGTCACAAATCCGCGGTAGCGCGCCAGCATGATGCGTGACTGAACCTTGTAGCGCTCCTTCTCGAGCCAGTTGAAAAATTCCCTGACGCCTTCGAACTTGCCCGCCCCGTAAAGCAGGCTGTTCCATTCCTTCTTTGTGAATTTGTTGAGCGGCTTGTTCCATGGAATTTCGGCGGGATCGATGGTCTTGCGCATCCACTGGTAACATTTCTTGTACATCGGCGAGTTGAACGCGGCGATGGGGCGGCCGGCCAGGGTCAGACTGCGGTCGGGAATCACCTTGTCCCAGTCGATGGTGATCGCGCGCCCGAAGCCCTGGCATTTGGGGCATGCGCCCAAGGGCGAATTGAATGAAAACAATTTGGGTTCGGGCCGGGGAAATGAGCGTCCGCACTGGTTGCAGCGGAAGCCGGAATGGTACGTCAGGCATTCGGGTTCTGGCGCGTAGGAGTCCGTGCTCCATATTTCGACGGTTCCGCGGCCCGCCTGCATGGCGAGCGCGATGCCAGATGCCATGCGCTCGTAATCAGTGTCGCTGGCGGCAACCCTGTCGATGAGGATGCGCACGGCGCCGCCGCCAAGCGCATCGCGCAAATCATCCGGTGTCGCGTTGTCAAGATCGATAAACGGGCGCGCCCCCGCGCCCCCGACCGGGGCATGCATCCGTTGCGGCACAAATATGCGGGAAAATCCCGCCCGCAGAAGTTCCGCCCGCAGCGCCTCGATGCCCGGTTTTTCATGCCCCGGCAGGGGCGACACGATGCACATCCTCTCGCCGGCATGGCGCGCCAGCAAATCGGCCGCCACGCTTTGCGGCGTGTCCTCGCGGACATCGATCCCGCAGTCAGGGCAGATGGTCACGCCGGCCTTGGCGAACAACAGCCGCAGGTAATCGGCGATTTCCGTGGCGGTGCCGATGGTTGAGCGCGCGTTCTTGACGCTGTTTTTCTGCTCTATGGCGATGGCGGGCTGGATGTTGCGCACCGCGTCAACAGGCGGGCGCGCCATTTTTTCGATAAATTGCCGGGCGTAGGTCGAAAGGCTTTCCACATAACGGCGCTGGCCCTCGGCGTACAAAGTGTCAAACGCAAGCGAGCTTTTACCGCTGCCGGAAACACCCGTGATCACGGTCAGGCTTCCGTGCGGGATGCGCGCATCGATTCCCTTGAGATTGTGCGTGCGCGCCCCGATGATTTCAAGGCATCTGGATGACATTCATCATCCAATATACAGAGCCGCCCCATGTCATTCGCGAAGTAATGACGTTGAACCGCGCGGCTTGTCCCGTTGGCATTCTGTGAACCGGCGCCTGACATCCGCACAGGATGCGCAGACTGCCGTAACACGCTTCGGCTTTTTCAACGGAGAGGAATCGTTTGTTGTGCGCGATCTGATGGCATGGCTGCCTGTAGATTGTTGATTAGTGCGATTTCATCATTGATGCCAGAACTGATCCCAGACCCGCCAGAAATTCTCGCCGCGCGAGACCACTGTGCGCGGTCCGGTGATCTCCACGCCCGGTTTGCCGATGAAATCGCGCGTTTTGTCGGGACTGCTCATTTCGACGCGCAGCTCCATGGGAGCCTCGAAGACCAGCGGCTTTGGCCATGAATGGGGATTGGTGAGCGTCTGGCAAACGGTGTTTTCGATGAGCGCGGCGGAGTCGGCGGGGGCAAGGCAGCGCGCCGTGTAGCGCATTGTGCCGCGCTTGACGGGCGCCGCCGCCACTTGGGGGCCGATGATGGCGCGCGCCTCGCGGCATGCGGCCTCATCGCCGGAAACAAGCACAAGGGGGACGTCAAACGCTCCGGCCACGCCTGCGGCCAGCGCGCTCTCGCCGATGGGGCGTCCGTTGATGAAGGCTTCGTGCCACGACTGGCTCGATATCGTATGACAAAGGATGCCGTCGGACGTGCCTGCCATGGCATGCGTGGCGATCATAAGCATCGCGTCGCATCCGGCCTTAAGCGGTTCCACATAACAGCCCCACCTGTGGCCGAACACATACTCCGCGCCTGGTTCAAGCATGTCCTTGACAAGGCTGTTAAATGACCAGGCGCCGCCCGCGCCGTGGCCGTCCACAACGATGATCTCCTTCGCGCCCGCGCGTTTTGCGCCCCGCACCGCCGCGTTCACATCCTGCGTGTACAGCCGCCGCCCTTCCGCGTACTGCGCCGCGTCTGAGTTCACCTGATCCCATTGTGTCACACAGCTTGAGCCTTCCATGTCGCATAACAAGACAACTCGCATGATTTTCTCCGGTTCATTTATTTGGTGCGTCTGATTCTGATGCGCGGAATTTGAATTCGGAAACGTAATTTTACCTCCATTTGGCTTGCGACCCATAATCGGGATTTACGACATTGCGGCTGATGAAATTGATTGTTGGACTTGGCAATCCGGGCCGCCAGTACGCGCGGACGCCGCACAACGCGGGCTTCGATGTCGTGAACATCCTTGCGGCGCGGCACGGCAGAGCATGGGTATTCGAGCGGCGGTACGAGGCGGCGATGACGGAGATCGCGCTCGGCGGGGGAAGCGTCATGCTCATGAAACCGCTGACATATATGAATCTGAGCGGGCGCCCGGTGGGTGAGTGCGCGCGGCGCACCGGCCTTGAGCCGGATGAGATTCTTGTCATCAGCGACGATGTTCACCTGCCGCTCGGGCGCCTGCGCCTGCGTCCCGAAGGAAGTCATGGCGGCCACAAAGGTTTGCTCTCGATTATCAACGCGCTGGGATCGCTCAGTTTCCCTCGTTTGCGCGTCGGCGTGAAACCCGAAAACGGCGAAATCGGCAGCCGTGTCGAGTATGTGCTGGGATCGCTGAGACACGAGGAGCGCAAGACGCTTGATCTGGCGGAGCAGCGCGCCGCGGATGCCGTCGAGATGACCGCGGACAAAGGACTGGAAGCCGCGATGAATCATTACAACAAGAAATGTCTGGAATGAGCGCCAAACCGCACGAGTGCTGGATGGAGGCCGCGCTGGCGCTTGCGCGGGAGGCGGCCATGGCTGACGAGGCGCCCGTGGGCGCGGTTGTCGTGCGCAAAGAAAAAATCATCGGCCGCGGACGCGAGCGCAAGATCGAGCTGCACGATCCCACCGCGCACGCCGAAATACTGGCCATGCGCGAGGCGGCGGCGAAGGAAGGGGACTGGCGGCTCGATGACTGCGCCCTCTACGTCACCCTTGAGCCCTGCGCCATGTGCGCCGGCGCCGCGCTGCTGGCGCGCGTGCCGCTGATTGTTTATGGCGCGCGCAACATGAAATTCGGCGCCGTCGAAACGCGCGTCCGCCTGCTCGACGCGCCGCAATGGAACCACCAGGTGGCAAGCGTCGGCGGCATCCTCAAAGCGCCCTGCGCCGCCGTCCTTACAGAATTCTTCGCCCGCAAACGCGCCGAACGGAAATGATGACGGCTAACAGTCAGATGGCATCACACAGGACAAACCGCTCGATGCGCGCGTAATCGCGCGAGAGCCTGACATTTTTCCAGCCGCAACGCTGTGCTGACGCCGTGACGCGCGGGCCAAGTCCGTAACCAATCTCGCACAACAGAAATCCCCCCGGTTCGAGCCGGCTCCGGGAAGCGCTCATTAGAAAATCAAGGCTGGCCATGCCCTCGTCATCGGCATACAGCGACCCGCGAGGCTCGTAGCGGGCGACTTCGGGCGCAAGTTCCGGTTCTTGACTTGGCGGAATGTACGGCGGATTGGCCACAACAGCGTGGAAGAGTTCATCCGTAAAACTGAAATCGGGGCAAAGGACGACGTCCATCCGGTCCTCCACGCCGTGGCGCCGGGCGTTGCGCCGGGCAATCTCGGCGGCAGGCGGCGAAATTTCAGTTGCGGTGATCCGCGCGCCGGGATGTTCGGCGGCCATGCAGATGCCGATCACGCCGCTGCCAGTTCCGAATTCAAGGATGCGCCATTCTCCCATCGCGCTTGGGAAACGCGCTTCAAGCTCGCGCGCGGCAATGTCGACGATTTCCTCGGTTTCGGGCCTGGGAATGAGCACGGATGAATTCACTTCGAACTCGAGCGAGCGGAACTCGCGCCGGCCGAGAATGTAAGCCACTGGCTCGCGCGCGGCGCGCCTTTGCAACAGCGCCCGGGCGCGTTCCATTTCGCTTTCGTTCAATGGCTGGTCCATCTTCAGATAAATGCCCAGCCTGTCCAGCCCTGTCGCCTCGCCCACCAGGAGTTCAGCGTCGAGTCGCGGCGTGTCTATTCCCTTCCCCTTCAGATATTCCGCGCCTTTGGCCACGGCTTCGCGGATGGTGAGTTGTTCGTTTGTCATTTATATCTGCCTATATATTTGTCACGCATCGGCACAGAATCACCATCCCAAAGCAAGATTGAAAATGTTCCACAGTGGCGGTCAGCTGGGCATGGCTTGATCCAGAACCTCCCCGAGCAGATGAAATCCCTCTGCGCCGGTGATCCGAACAGCGATTTTCTGGCCGGGCCGGAGGCCGCGTTGAACGACGATGGGCTTGTAGGATTGATTGCGCGTGAGCGCTGTGTCTTGTTTCAGGATGTTTTCCGTGATGGCGGCGCCTTGCCAACCCGTCCAGCCGCGCGAATCAGCGGCGATGATTTCATGGTGCAAACGCGCGGCCCGCAGCGAGCGTTCGGCGGCAAGCTGGGAGTGGACCGGTTCGAGCCGCGCGGCGCGCGTGCCCGGCCGCGGCGAGAACCGCGAGCGGTTGATGATGGGCGGTTCCGTCTCGCGCAACAGATCCAGCGTCCTCTCAAAATCCTCATCAGTTTCGCCGGGGAATCCCGTGATGATGTCGGTGGCGATGGTGATGTCGCCTGCGCGCTGGCGCAGCGCCTGAACGATTCGCAGGAAATCGTCAGCTGTGTGGCGTCGTCCCATGGCGCGAAGCACATCGTCTGAACCTGACTGAACGGGGATGTGCGCGAAGCGAAAGAAACGCGGATGCGACAGCGCGCAGGCGACATCATCAAGAAACAATTTGACGTGATCGGGGTTGGCCATGCCCAAGCGCACGAGGAAATCCCCCGGAAGCGCGGCCACGCTCTCCAGCAGCCGCGGCAGGCATGTACGCGTGTCCATTCCCCAAGCGCCGCAGTCCTGCGCAGTCAGCCATATCATCCGCGCGCCCTCGTCCACGGCGAGCCGGATCGTGTCGAGTATCTGCTCCAGCGGATGGGAATGCAGGCGGCCGCGCGCGATGACCGTCTGGCAGAATGCGCACGCGCCAAGGCATCCTTTGCTGATGGGCACAATTTCAATGGCGGGATTTCGGCGGCGGTGAGGCAGACTGAGGCGCGATTCGCCGGCGCGTTCGAGGCGCGTGACGCGTTTGCCGGCAATAGCGCTTTCCACCACCTCGACGATGGCGCCCAGCGCGTCGGGCCCGAGCTGCGCAAAGCGCGCCAGCTCACGCGACTGGCCGAGGATGCGCGGCGCGCAACCAGCGAGAATCACAACCGGAGAGCGGTCTCCGTCAGCGGGCGGGGCGGACAACGCGCGAAGCCGTTTGAGCAGCTCACGGTATGTGCGGTCTTTCACGGTGCAACTGTTTACGATGACCGCGTCGGCATCCGCCGCTGAGTCCACGATTTCGCACCCGCCGCGTTCGAGCAGCCCCGCCATCACCTCGCTGTCGGACTGGTTGTAAGCGCACCCGTAGGTTTCAATGCAAACGCGCGCGGGGGCCGCCGCCGTGTCATTGTTGTTGGGGCGGCTCACGCGATCAATTTCAGGTGAAATCCTCATCGCTCACCACTTGGAATCCATTGCGGACAAACAGGGCGGTCGTCACACCGCAGCCGGGGATGGCGCGATGACTGAAGGTGCCATCATAGACGGCCTTGACACCGCACGAGGGGCTGCGCTCGTTCAATATGACAAGTGACGCGCCCGTCATTTGCGCCAGTTTCAGCGTCTCGGCGGCGCCGCGCAGATAATTGCCGGTCACATCGCGCCCGTCCCGGGTCATCACCCGCGCGCGCCCGTCCAGCACGCAGTCGCCCGCGCCGCTGCCGATGATTTCCGCCGGCTCGCGCGGCGTGGGCAGGCCGCCCAGTTGTTCGGGGCACACGGGAATGGCTTTGCCCTGCTCAACGAGTTCCGCAATGCGCGGACGCGGGCATGCCCCTTGCTTGTAATTTGAGCATAGGCCGGCAAGGCATGAGCTGACGATGATCATGTGAGAGCGGCCGCCGAATTCGGGAATTGCACACGGGTCATATTTGCATAACTGTTTGCCTTTGACGATACAAACTATTCTCAGTATACATCAGGCAGGAGATGGTTGTGGCATGAAAATCGAAGTCAGGAATCTGCTGCAGGGGCCGGTCGAGCTTTCCGTTGATTGCGCGCCAAAGGAACTTGAATTTGAGGCCGACAACTATATTTTCACCGGGCGTGTGAGCGGCAACGCGGCTTTTCAACTTATCGAGCACAGGGTTCTTGCGCGCGGAACCCTGCGCGCGAACGCAGAAACTGAATGCGTGCGGTGCCTTCGCAGGATGAGCATTCCGCTCACCGCGCACGTCGATGTCCTTTATGAGCACAATCCCGAACTGCTCAAAAACAAAATCGATGGCGGTGATGTTGACGATGAGCATGTGGCATGGTTCGACGGCGAAACAATCCATCCGGCGCAGGAGTTCCGCGAGGCATTGCTGATTGAACTGCCCGGTTTACCGGTTTGCTCGGAGCAGTGCAAGGGGCTGTGCCAGCAATGCGGAGCGGATCTCAATCGGGGGCCATGCGCATGCGCCCTTGAAAAAACCGCGCCGCCGGCATCGGGCGAGACCGAATGGAAAAACGCCATACGCAAGATCAGGCCCGAATGAGGCCAATCGCCAGTTCATAGCGAATCCAACACACCGGGCGTCTGTGTTCTCTGTGTTTCTGTGGTGACTATCATTGTTCTTCGTCCGTGGTTGTCCGCCTGATGGCGTACTCGCTGACCGGTTTCCGTGTCTCTGTGTCTCTGTGGTGAATATCATTTGCGCTTTTTTGCGGCAAACTATCTGCCTGTCCGTAATAGGCGGTATCACCGTGTTTGCGAAGGTAATGTTTATCGAGCAGAACCTGCGGCAACGACGGCGCAAGCGGATTAAGCGCCATGGTGTGCAGCGTCATCCGCGCCACCTGCTCGAGCGCGAACGCGTTGCGCGCCGCATCCTGCGTGTTTTTGCCCCACGTGAACGGCCCGTGCCCCGCCACCAGCACGCCGGGCACAGCCACAGGATCTGCCGCGCCCGAATGAAAGCGCTCCACGATCACGCGCCCTGTGTGTTCTTCGTAGGCTTCGCTTATCTCTCGCTCAGTAAGCTGGCGTGTCAGGGGAACGGAGCCATAAAAATGGTCAGCGTGCGTCGTTCCAAGGCAGGGAATTTCGCGGCATGCCTGCGCCCATGCGGTCGCATGCGTTGAATGCGTATGAACGATGCCGCCGATGCCTTCAAATGCGCGGTAGAGGACCAGATGCGTCGGCGTGTCGGACGACGGTTTGAGCGCGCCCTCGACGACTTCGCCCGCGACAAGCGACAGCACGACAATATCCTCGGGCCGCAACTGCTCATAATCCGCGCCGCTTGGCTTGATGGCCATGACACCCGCCGCGCGGTCGGCGCCGCTGGCGTTGCCCCATGTGAGCGGCGCCAAGCCCCATGCCGCGATCAGACGGTTCGCCTCCCAGACCTGCTGTTTCAGCAACTCATGCGCCATGGCCGCGCGCCTTGTCCCGTATTTCCAGCAATTCCTTCATCACATCGTAAAGCCCGCCTTCCGTGCCCGCCACGCCGAAGCTGTCGTGCACGCGGTGAAACAACCTGTACAAGCGGTCATACACCGCGGCGCTTTTCGGATTGGGTGTGAATTTGCGCTCGAGCAGGCCTGTCATGGCTGCGGCCGCCTCCCCGAATGTGCCGTGCCCGCCGGCTTTCCTGCCCGCGACCACGGCGCCCGCCATCGCGGCGCCCAGCGCGCAGGTCTGGGTGCTGCGCGATATTTCCAGCGTGCGGTTCATCACATCAGCATAAATCTGCATCACAAGAGGATTTTTTACGGAGATACCGCCGCAGTTGACGATGCGCTCGACCTTGAGACCGTATTCCTCAAAACGCTCCATGATAACGCGCGCCCCGAATGCCGTCGACTCGATGAGCGCGCGGTAAATCTCGGATGGGCTTGTGTGAAGTGTCATCCCGGCAAGCAGGCCCGTCAGGCGCTGATCGGTCAGAATCGTGCGATTGCCGTTATGCCAGTCAAGTCCCAGAAGGCCGCTCTCGCCCGGCGACAGCATCGCGGCTTCGCGCGACAACGCCTCGTGTCCGCCACCCGCCGCGTCGTGTTGAATCTGGTTCACAAACCAGTTGAAAATGTCGCCCACGGCAGATTGACCCGCCTCAAGGCCATAAGCGCCGGGAAGAACGGATTCCGGAACGATGCCGCACAGACCGGGGATGTCGGGCAAAGTCTTTTCCAGCGGCCAGACCATCATGTCGCATGTTGAAGTGCCGATAATTTTTACGAGCACGCCCGGCCGTATTCCCGAACCTGCTGCGCCGAGGTGGGCGTCGAACGCGCCCACAGCCACGGGAAGCCCTTCGCGCAGTCCCAGTTGCGCGGCCCATTCCGCGCTCAGCCCGCCCACAGCTTCGGCCACCGTGTGCGACACGTTCGGCAGCGCGCGCCGCACGCGCGCAAGACGAGTGTCCAGCCCGGTAAGAAACTCCTCGTCAGGATACCCGCCCCATGAAGCATTAAACATGGCCTTGTGTCCCGCCGCGCAGATGCCCCGTTTGAGCGCGGAGGGAAGCATCGTGCCCGTAAGCAGCGCTGGGATCCAGTCGGCGATCTCCACCCATGTGTGCGCGGCGTCGGCCACGGCGGGCGCCGCGCGCTGACAATGGAGAATTTTCGACCAGAACCATTCCGAAGAATACCGCCCGCCGCACTTGGCAAGGTAATGCGGGCGCAGTCTTGCTGCGCGTTCAGTGATTTCCTCCGCCTCGGCGTGCCCCGTATGATCTTTCCACAGCCACGCCATCGCGGCCGGCTCATCCTGAAAACGTTGATTGAGCGCCAGCGGCGCGCCATGCGCATCAACCGGCATTGGCGTGCTGCCGGTGGTGTCTATCCCGATCCCAATGACGCGATCCGCCGAAAATCCCTCCGATTGAGCGGCTTCGCGCAACGCCTGCCTGACGCACTCGCCCGCGCCATCAATATAATCCTGCGGATGCTGGCGCGCAAGATTGGTGTCTTTCTGGTCAATGATGACGCCCGCCTCGCCATGCGTATAATTCCAGATGCTTGTCGCCACTTCCTCCCCAGAGTTAACATTCACCACAACCGCGCGTGCTGAGTTCGTGCCATAATCCAGTCCGATCACATAATGCGACTTCATCATGAAACCTCCGCTTGGCATACATGGTTGTCCGTGTTCTCCGTGTCTCCGTGGTGAATATCATTGTTCTTCGTCATCATTCACGTTTGTGCCGCGGCATACAACAGATTATCCTTGTGATCTGTGCCGATGATAAAGTGTCATCCGTGACAAATGAAGAAAAAGATGCCACAAACGCCGCAGACAAGCCACCCGTTGCGCCGTCTGTTGACCGTGACAGGACCCGACCGGCCCGGGATCATCGCCGAGATTTCTCGTATCTTCGCCAAACAGGGCGCCGACATCGAGGACGTTTCGATGACACGCCTCGAAGGCAACTTCGCGATGATTCTTCTGGCGAGGGGCGGATCCGCCACTCACCTCAAGGAACAGCTTGCCGAGGCGGGGAGCCGCCTTGGTCTTTTTGTGCATCTCGAAGCCGCCGTCCAGGAATATACCGACCAGGAACCGAACCTTTTTATGTCTGCCAGCGGACCCAACCGTGTGGGAATCGTGTCGGGAATCTCGAAAACGCTGGCGCGCCATGGCGCCAACATCACCGAGATGGCCACCCGCCTGCTGGCCCGCACGGAAGTCCCCGTCTATCTTGTGCGCATCGAGGCATGCGTTCCCGCTGAAAAGTGGGAAATCATGGAGAAGGAACTGGCCAAAATTGGACGCGACCTTGGCGTCGAACTGCGCATCGAACCCATCGAACGGGCCGACCTGTGACCCGTCCGATCCGCTGAAGCATCATGTCTGTCCGCCCGATCGTCTTATATCCCGAATCCGTGCTTCGCCAAAAGGCCGAACCCGTTGATCCTTCATCCGCCGAGACGCTGTCGGTCTTACGGGATTTGTGGGACACGCTCGACAACCATGCGGGCGTGGGCATTGCCGCACCCCAGATTGGCGCGGGAGCGCGCATCATCGCCATCGACGCCACGCGCGCCCGCCGTCCCGTGCCCAATCACGGACGGCTCGCTCTCATCAATCCCCGGATCATCCTCGCCGAAGGGCAAATCAGTTTCCGCGAAGGCTGCCTGTCGGTGCCCGATTTCGTCGCGCATATCCGCCGCGCCGAACGCGTGACCATCTCGGCATTCCTGCCCGGTGGGCATCCCATCACCATCGAAACCGCCGGCTTTGAAAGCGTCATCCTCCAGCATGAGATCGATCATCTCGACGGCATGTTGTTCATCGACCGCGTCCACAACGCGCGCGACCTTAAGCCGAGAACTCAATTAATTCTGAATTAATAATTATAATCATATGCCGCGCCCGCGTGTCCTGCATGTCTACAAGGATTATTATCCGCCCGTGTTCGGGGGGATAGAAGGAACGATCAACCTTATGGCGCGCGGAACGCTCGATGAATACGAGGTGCGCGTGCTGGTCTGCAGCGGGTCGCGGCGCTCCACAGAGGAAGAGATCGGCGGTGTGCGGGTGACGCGCACGGCCGAATGGGGGCGTTTATCAAACGCCCCCATCAGCCCCGCGTTCATACCCGCCCTGCGGCGTGCCGCCGCCATGGCCGATATCCTGCATCTTCACCATCCCAATCCCACAGGCGACATCGCGTACCTCATCGCGCGGCCCCGTCTGCCCGTCGTCATGACCTACCACAGCGACATCGTGCGGCAGAAATTTTCCATGATCGCGTTTGCTCCCGTGCAGGAGCGCGTCATGCGCGCCTGCCGTGTCATCATGCCCACCTCGCCAAACTACATCGAAAGCTCGCCATGGCTGGCGCGCCATCGCGCCAAATGCCGCATCGTGCCGCTGGGTGTGGATATGGCGCGTTTCGAGCCAACAACGCTTGGGGGGGGGCTCGAAAATCGCGCCGCTGAAATCCGCGCCCGATATGCCGCGCCCATCACCATTTTCACCGGCCGGCTGCGCTACTACAAAGGACTCGAATATCTTATCGCGGCGATGAAAAGCCTGCCGGGCAGCATGCTCATTGGCGGGACGGGACCCGACGCTCAGCGACTCCAGAATATTGCGCGGGAGTGCGGTGTGGCCGAACGGGCGGTCTTTCTCGGCGACTTGACCGACGAGGAACTCGTGGCGCACCTGCGCGCGGCGGATGTCTTCTGCCTGCCCTCGCATCTGCGCAGCGAAGCTTTCGGGCTCAGCCAGATCGAAGCCATGGCCTGCGGTCTGCCCGTTGTCAGCACGAACATCCCCACCGGCGTGCCCTTCGTGAACCGCGACGGCGAAACCGGGTTCACCGTCGAACCGGCCTCACCCGATGCGCTTGCCGCCGCGCTTGAAAAGTTGTTCAATGACGATGAACTCCGCCGCCGCATGGGCGCCGCCGCACGCCTGCGCGCGCACAGTCATTTCTCCGCCGCATCCATGTGCCGCGACCTGAAGGATGTCTATGAAAGCGTCCGAATGGGACAATCGAGGTGTTGACAGCCAACATGCCCGCTCATGCGACTTCATCATGAAACCTCCGCTTGGCATACGTGGTTGTCCATGGTTGTCCGTGGTTGTCCGTCTCAAACGAGAGAACCGGCTTGCCACACTGCTCCTTGCGGGCATACTTGCAGTGGCGGCAACGGTGCGGTTTGTTTCACTCAGCCATATTCCGCCGGGCTTGTGGTACGATGAGGCAATTTACGCGCTGGACGGTCTGTCGATCGGGCGCGGGAACTGGCCAATCTTTTTCACCACCGAGGGGCATCCTCGCGAGCCGCTCTATATCTATTCACTCGGCGCGTTTTTTGCCGCGTTCGGGCACTCGGTTCTCAAGGCGCGGCTGGTCAGCGCGCTGTGGGGCATCGCGACCGTCGCTGTGTTCTACCCATTTGCGCGCCGCGTCGTGGGCCGGACGTGGGCTCTGGCAGCCGTCTTCACGCTGGCGGTCTTCCGGTGGCACGCGCATTTCAGCCGCACGATCTTCCGCGCGCTACTGCCGCCGTTTTTCATCCTGCTCGTGGCGGTGTTCTTCCTGCGCTGGCGCGAGCGGCGGCGTCCGCTCGACGCGCTTCTGTGCGGCCTGTTCATGGGGCTGGGGATGTACACATACCTTTCCTTCCGGTTTGTTCCGCTGATGCTGGCCTGCTGGATCGGCTGGCTTCTGTGGAAAGGCGCGCTGGCGTGGAGGCGCGACTGGCGGCACCTTGCGCTCATTTACGCCACGGCGGCTGTGGTGTTTCTTCCTCTCGCCATCGATTATGCGCGAAACCCTTGGCATTTTGCCGGACGCATGGATGAAGTGTCCATGTTCACAAAAACCATCCGCGCAACCGACGCCATGGGCAATCCGTCGGAACGCGTCGTGCCAAAGACCATGCTGGAGACAGCTGCCGGTCTGGCAGGCAACGCGCTGGACGTGGCGGGGATGTGGACAGTGCGGGGCGACCATGTGGGCAAACACAACCTGCCCCTCGAACCGGTTTTCGACTGGGCAAGCGGCGCATTATTTTACGCCGGCATCGCATGGTGCCTGATCAACATCGCGCGCAACGAGTTCGCGTTCCTCACGCTCATATGGCTCTTTTTCATGTGTCTGACGAGCATGTTCTCCTTCGGCGCGCCCAACCTTCTGCGCATGCAGGGCGCCACGCCCGCCGCCGTCATGGCATTTATCTTCGGGCTTCGCTGGGCGTTTGACGCTTCCGCGCGGCTGATGTCAATGCGTGTGCGCGTGTGCCTTGCTGGGCTGATCATCGCATACTTCGCGTTCAATCAACTCGACACATATTTCCGGCGCTTTCCGCAATCCACAGAGGTGCAAATGGAATTTCAAAAACAGATCTTTTACGATCCCGCTGTTGCCGTTCTGGATATTTCAAAACGCGCCGCCAAAGTGTTTGTTCCCGAGGAAATGGCCGCCCATCCGTCGTTCGCGTTCGTGACATACGGATTGGATAATCTGAAATCATATGGCGCAAGCGAGCGATTATCCGCCATTGCCGGCCCGGGGGGGGGGCGGCTGGCCGTGCTTGTAACCGCCCGATCTCTTCAGCTTGCGCGCGACGCGGGCAATGATCAACTCGATGCGTTGCGCGGCATGAATGGCGCGCGGATCGAAACCGAGACCATGATGCCGGCGAAACAGGGATTGACGACATGGGCGCAATTATGGGTCATACCCTGAAAACAAAGTGGAATCTTAAAAATATCATACGACCCGCAGGTCCTATAAGCACCATGGGCCCTGTTTATTGACCAAATGATCTATCTCGACAACTGCGCCACAACCCCTTTGGATCCCGCCGTGGCGGATGAAATGGCCCGCGTGTCGTGCGAGTGTTTCGGCAATCCCTCAAGCATCCATCACGCCGGACGCTGCGCCTTGAGGGCGCTCAGCGAAGCGCGGGAAAAAATCGCGGCCACGATCTTGGCACGCGCCGACGAAATCGTGTTCACGTCGAGCGGCACCGAGGCAAACAACTTCGTCATCTCCGCGGTGGCGCAGCAGCCCGATGCTCAAGGCGGAACTGTTCACATCGTGACAAGCGCCGTGGAGCATGCCAGCGTGGCAAACCGTCTGACTTACGAAGCCCGAAACAATCCCCGCACGATGGAAGTCGCCGTCACGGGTGTGGATCAGCAGGGCAAGTTGCATTTTGACGAACTCCAGGCGGCCATCCGGCCCGGCACGCGACTGCTGACGCTTCTCCACTGCAACAACGAGACCGGCGCGCTGCTCGATCTCGACCGCATTTTCGCGCTCAAACGCGAGCACCCGCGCATGCTGCTTCATCTCGATATCGTGCAAAGTTACCTCAAGCACCCGTTCGATATGCGTTCCATGCCAGCGGATTATCTTACGGTGTCGGCGCACAAGATTTGCGGCCCGAAGGGAATCGGGTTTGTGTATATTCGCGAAGGCGCGCCGGCCAGCCCCCTGCTGGTGGGCGGCGCGCAAGAGCGCCATCGCCGGGCGGGCACCGAAAATGTGGCCGCAGCCGCGGGTTTCGCGCGCGCGGCCGATCTTATGCCGGCCGCGCGGGAACTGCGCGCGCATTTCATCGCGCTGGAGCGCGCGTTCTTCGGCGCTCTCGATGATGAAGGCGCGCGATGCTGGATCAACGGGCCGCCCGACCACACGCGCCGCCAGCCGGGCATCTTCAATCTTTCATTCCCCGGCCTGCGAAACAAAGAGGACTTGGTGATCGCGTGCGATCTTGGGGGGGTCATGCTTTCAAGCACCTCCGCATGCCATTCGGGCATTGTCACGGACTCGCATGTGCTCAGGGCGATGGGATTGCCCGATGAGCGGCGCACGGGCGCCGTGCGCCTTTGCTTCAACAAATTCCAGACGGAAGACGAAATCCGCGAGGGCGCGACGATCATCGCGCGTCTGGCGCGGCGCATGGCAACATAGTTTGTCCGTGCTTCGTCCGTGCTTGTCCGCCTGATGGCGTACTCGCTGACCGGTTCTCCTTTGTGTTCTTTGCGTCTTTGCGCGAGATTATCTTTTATGGTTTTTTCGTAATGGAAATCGAAACGCCCCGGTGATTTTCATCTTCGGGGCGTCATTTTGCCTGTTCCCTGAAATCTAAACAGAGAGCGAGTTGAGCGCCAAGGTTGTCCAATCGACCTGGGAATCGAGATGAACAGTCGGGGCATTGCCCCTACTGAGCGGATCCGGCCTCGCGCCCCTTGTGGGGGCGCTTGATTGCGCTTACGATCCGTCTCGGGTCTCCCTAAGAAAGGAGGTGATCCAGCCGCACCTTCCGATACGGCTACCTTGTTACGACTTCACCCCA
>JAPLSQ010000071.1 GCA_026398535.1 Candidatus Sumerlaeota bacterium
GGCGGCGGACGGCATCCGCATAACCCGCAAGTTCCCACACACGCAGCCCCCGCGGCGGGGCAAAGGAAGACAGAAACCATGAAAAAGGACGTTTTTATCTACGACACCACGTTGCGCGACGGAGAACAGGGCGAATTCGTCGCATACTCGCTGGAGGACAAGGTTTTGATCGCACACAAGCTTGACGAGTTCGGGATTGATTACATCGAGGGCGGATGGCCCGGCTCGAATCCCAAGGCGATGAATTTCTTCGAATGCATGAAGACCGAAAAATTGCGCCACGCGCGCCTTGCCGCCTTCGGCAGCACCCGCCGAAAAAGCACAACGGCGGGCGAGGACCAGCAAATCCTGATGCTGCTTGACGCCGCAACGCCCGTCGTCACCATCTTCGGAAAGGCGTGGGACATGCACGTGCGCGAGGCGCTGCGCGTGAGCGGCGCGGAAAATCTCGCCATGATCGGCGATTCCGTGTCGTTCCTGCGCGAGCATGGCCGCGAGGTTATCTACGACGCCGAACATTTCTTCGACGGTTTCAAGAGCGATCCCGCCTATGCCCTCGACACGCTCAAAGCCGCGGCGCGCGCGGGGGCCGGTTGCATCGTGCTGTGCGACACGAACGGCGGAGCGATGCCAACCGAAATCCCGGCGATCATGCGCGCCGTGCGCGATGCGCTCGGCGCCGGCGCCGCCGTTGGATGCCATGTCCACAATGACGCCGGCATGGCCGTCGCCAACACGATCATGGCCGTGGTCGAGGGCGGCGCCGTCCACGTCCAGGGCACGATGAATGGTTATGGCGAACGGTGCGGCAATGCCGACCTCATCCAGGTGATCGCCAACCTCGAACTGAAATACGGCAAGCGCTGCTTGCCCGAAGGGCGCCTGCGCGAGCTGACGCCGCTGGCGCATTTCATCGCCGAGGTCGCCAACATCAACCCCGATCCGCGCCAGCCTTACGCCGGTCAGTGCGTGTTCGCCCACAAGGGCGGAATTCATGTCAGCGCCGTGCGCCGCAATCCCGCGACCTATGAGCACGTCGCGCCCGAAACTGTCGGCAACACGCGCCGCGTCCTCGTCAGCGAGCTCAGCGGCCAGAGCAACGTGTACTCCAAGGCCGAGGAGCTGGGCATCGATCTCTCGACCGCCAGCGGGGAAACAAAACGCGTGGTCAAGCAGATGAAGGAAATGGAGGCCGGCGGATACCAGTTCGAGGCCGCCGAAGCCAGCTTCGAACTGCTCGTCAAAAAAGCGCTCGGCAAACACCGCTCGTTTTTCGGCCTCACGAGCTTCCGCGTTGTCGTCCAGCGCTCCGGTCCAGACGTGCCCTGCGCCGCCGAGGCCATCATCCGCCTGACGGTCAACGGCGAGGACCGCCACTGCGTGGCCGATGGCGACGGGCCCGTGAACGCGCTCGACCGCGCCTTGCGCAAGGCGCTCGTCGGCGATTATCCCGAACTCAGTAATGTCCGCCTGACCGACTTCAAGGTGCGAGTCATCGACGCGCAGTGCGGAACCGCGGCAAAGGTCCGCGTCCTCATCACATCCGGCGACGGAGAGAAATCGTGGACAACCGTCGGCGTCTCGGAGAACCTTATTGAGGCCTCATGGCAGGCGCTCGTTGATTCCATTGATTACCTGTTGCTCAAGATCGAAGAGGCTGACCCGCGGACGGCAACAAACCAGGCGCGGCCATAAGCCAGCCCCGCCGCGTATGTGTGACGGATGACCGCTCCGTCCGGATTGAATTCACCCCGTTTTCTTCGGAGCCGTGTAGACCGCTTTTCCGTCCATGTAGGTTGCCATGACTTTCAGGGCGCAGGCGTCCCTGCCCGTGCGCACTTGGCGAAGATCGCGGTCCCAGATGACAAAATCGGCGTATTTGCCCGGTTCAAGCGAACCAAGCTCCTTTTCGTCGAATGCGGCATAAGCGCTGCCAAGCGTGTGGATGCGCAATGCCTCGAGAAACGAAACGGACTCGGCGGGATCGAGCTGGCGTCCGCTCAGCGTCATGCGGTCGATGGCCGAGCGTATGCTGTCGAGCGGCAAGTGCGACGGGAACGCCGGTACGTCCGCGCCAAAGGCCACAGGCACGCCATCTTTGATGAATGAGCGCAGGGGAACCATCGTGTGGAGATACGCCTGATTCGTCGAACCGAACTTTTCCCGGATGTCGTCCGCCTTGACCTCGATGATGTTTGGCTGCTCGCACACGGGCACGCCCAGTTCAGCGGCGCGGCGCAGCGCGTCGGCCTTGCGGAATGGGAAATGCTCGATGCGGTGGCGGCGTCGGCGGCACTCGGCGGGCGATCCCGCCGCCTGCGCGTACGCGGCAAGTGTCCAGTCGACGCCCTTGTCCCCAACAGCGTGCACGTCAGCCTGCAGGCCGGCGTTGTGAATCGCCGCGATGATGGCGTTGAACTGCTCCTGGGGGTGCATCGGGATGGCCAGATCGCGGTGCTGCTGCGGAATGTCGTACATGAGCGCGTAGCCGTCCACTGCCAGCTTGACGCCCTGCAGACGCACAAGCGGCCCATTGTAGCGCCGGGCCGACGCCACAAGCTGCTGGCAGGTCTGAAGGTTCTTCACATAAGGATAAACGCGCACGCGGCAGGGCAGCCGCCCGGCGCGCTCAAGCTGCACATAGGCAAGCGCGCTGCGCGCGTTAGAGAAGTTGTCGTGAATGCAGGTCACGCCCAGTTTTGTGAACTGAGCGAAACCCCACTCGGCGCATTGCGTCTGCTCCTCGGGCGTCAGCTCGGGCTGGTAAACCGAATAGATCGCCGGATAATGAATGAGCACGCCGTCGGGCAGGCCGGTTCGTTTGTCGCGAAGGTACTTTCCGCCGTAGGGATCCTGCGCGTCCGCGCGCAGCAGATTCGCCTTCTTGAGCGCAAGTGTGTTGGCGATGCCGAACTGCCCGCCCCAGTGGACGATGAGCACGGGGTGGTTGGGCGCGGCCGTGTCAAGCTCCTCGCGGCGCGGCCACCGGCCCTCTTTGAACGCGTTGAATCCCCGCCCCACGATCCATTCGCCCGCGGGCCGCGCGCTCGCCGCCGCGGACAGCTTGGCAAACAATGTGGCAAACGAGTCGATTTCAGGCGGACGCAGGATGACAAACTTGAGCTGCATCTGGCCGAAACTCATGACGTGGCTGTGAGCATCGATGATCCCCGGGCTGACGCCCTGCCCCGCAAGATCGATGACGCGCGCGCCGCCCGCCACCTTGGCAATCTCATCATTCGATCCGACGGCCAGCACCCGCCCGCCACGCACAGCCATTGCCTCGGCCACCGGATGCGCGTCGCACATCGTCACGATGGCGCCGTTCTTCAGCACAAGGTCGGCTCCGCCGACGGTGTCGGCCGCCCATACCGAAGCGCCCCGGACCAGAAAGGTTCCCGCCGCCCCGCCGCCCGCCCGCTTGAGAAATAATCTGCGATTGATCTGTTTCATGACCAGCTTCCTCCAATGCGGTGATCGTCCACGGAGCAAATCTTATTTGAAAGCAAAATGATCTGTCTGTGCGGATCCTCAAAACCCGCGAAAAGTCCCGCCCCGCAACACCCCAAAATCCATCAATCCCACAACGCCGCAACACACCGGTTGACTTTGCGCCGCGCCGCGCTGATATGTTCATCGTCATGATCAAACAGCACAAGCCCGCAGGCATTGTTCCCGTCACGATCATCATTCCCGCCCATAATGAGCAGGACGGCATCGAAGCCGTGATCGCCGGCATACGCGAGAACTTCATTGTTCCATGCGGGCGCGGGGACGCCAACACAGAGATTATCGTCGTTGATGACGGATCAACTGACCTCACCGCCGGACGCGCCCGCCAGACTGGCGCGACGGTGATCCATCATCCCGGAAACCTCGGCTACGGGGCGGCCATCAAAACGGCGCTGCGCGCCGCCGCGCACGAAACCATCATTCTGACCGATGGCGACGGCACCTACCCGGCGCGCCACATGGAATCGCTCCTGCGAGCCCTTGAGACCTGCGACATGGCCGTCGGCATGCGAACTGGCAGCCGCGCGCACATCCCCGCGGCACGACGCCCAGCCAAGTGGCTTTTACAAAAATTTGCCGTCTGCCTTGCCGAAAAACCCATCCCCGACATCAACTCGGGACTGCGTGCTTTTCTTAAATCCGACGCCATGAGGTTCATCGGCCTGTATCCCAGCGGCTTCTCGTTCACCACCACAATCACGCTTGCCTTTCTCAGCAGCGACCTGCTCGTCGATTACATTCCCATTGATTATCATCCCCGCGTCGGGCGCTCCAAGATACGCCCGCTGCGCGACACCAGGAACCTTTTCCTCACGGTTCTTCGCTGCACTCTCTTCTTCAATCCGCTGCGCGTGTGCATCCCCATCGCCCTTGTTCTTTTTACTATCGCGTTCTTTATGCTGCTTTTTGTGCGCGATTCGCACGGCAACATGCTCGACGGCGCCATGTCCGTTCTGCTCATCAGCGCCGTTCAGACGCTTTTCATCGGTTTCATGGCCGATATTATGTCCCGAATGAGATAATTTGTTGCGCGGCGTCGCCGGGCGCGGGGAACAATAAGGCTTTTTCACGCCCGCCGGTGAATAAGCCGCGCCGCGCCGCCTATTAGAGTCTTTGCCGGTCAATACGAGTTTGCGGCAGCGGAAAAACGGCACGGCAGGCGGGTGCAAGTTTGTCCTGCCGGGATGAGAAAGTGGGCCTTCGCCCTCTTTTTTTTTGTTTGAAGAAAGGTGTGTGAAGATGAATGCGGCGGAACTTAAGGCGTTCATGCGCCAGATCAGCAAGGAAAAAGAGCTCGATATTAATGTTGTCCGGGAAGCCATCGAACAGGCGCTGGTAAGCGCGTCAAAAAAAAACCTTTCCCAGTTCATTGACGCTCACGTGCAACTTGACGCCGACACCGGGCAGTTGCATCTGTTCGTCAAGAAAAATGTCGTGAGCCTTGCCACGAGCATCCGCACGGAAATATCGCTTCGCGAGGCGCGCAAGCACCAGCCGGGGGTCAAGGTGGGCGATGTTATCGAGGTTGAGATCGATCCCGAAAATTTTGGCCGAATCGCCGCGCAGTCCGCCCGACAGTTTGTCATGCAGAAATTGCGCGACGCCGAGCGCCTTAAGATTTACGACGAGTACAAGGTCAGGATCGGCAAAATCGTCAGCGCCATTGTCCTGCGCTTCGAAAAACGCGATCTTGTCCTCTCCGTGGGCAGGACCGAGGCGCTGTTGCGCCGCAACGACGCGCCCCCCACATCGCATTATCGCGTCGGCGACCGCCTGAAGGTCTACGTCACCGAAGTCGATCCCAACGCGAAGGGACCGATTCTCCATGTTTCGCGAAACCATTCCAATCTCGTGGTCAAATTGTTCGAGCAGGAAGTGCCGGAAGTCGCCGACGGAACGGTGAAGATCATCAAGGTGGTTCGCGACCCCGGATCACGCTCGAAGATCGCCGTGGAGAGTGTCAATCCCAATGTCGATCCCGTCGGCGCGTGCGTCGGCGTCAAGGGCGCGCGCGTCCAGATGATCGTGCGCGAACTCGAAAACGAGAAAATCGACATCGTTCCGTTCAACGCCAATCCGCGCCACTTCATAACCAGCGCGCTCGTCCCCGCCCAGATCCAATCGATCAACATCGATGAGGAGAAAAGGGCGGCCGAGATTTTCGTTAAAACCGGTAATCTGTCGCTGGCGATCGGCAAGAAGGGGCAGAACGCCAGACTTGCGGCCAAACTCACCGGATGGAAACTCACCATTCACAGCGAGGACGAGGAGCAGAAACTCTCCAAGATCAACCATGTGGAGATTCAACGCAAGTACCTCGACGATTTTCTTGACCAGCTCGAGAAGATCGGCGATGATCTGCGCGAGCGCATCCGCAGATCGCCTTATACAACCGTCCAGAGCATTGCCACGGCCAATATGTATGAATTCGCCGGTCCCATCGGCAACAATGTCGACCTCGCCGAGGAGATCATCGAGGACGCCAAGGAATATGTGGAGGCGCTGCGCGAGATGACACAGACGGAATACGGCGGCGAAGCGGCAACCGAACCTGACGAGGAAGATAATGCCGCCGCGAAACCCCAAACGAACAATGCCGTCCCTGACGAATCGAGCGAACAGACCGGAAACGCGGAACCAAAGACGGAATCATGAGCCGTCGCTGAAGCGTTACTTCAGGATGTCATTGTGGGCATCCGGAAAAACCATGGCGTCACCCGTGCTGCCGGATTCCATTGTCAGATTGCCCCCGGCCCCCGGCCGCACAGACAATGCCAATCCGTGCGGGAACAGCGCAAGAAAATGCGGGCCATGGAACAGAATTCCCGCACCGTCACTTGTGCACGCGCCACTTTGGGTGCTTGAGACCATACTTGCGCACGCGCGAGTTCATGCGGTCGACGCTGATGCCCAGCAACGCCGAGGCGTCCTTCTGGTTCCATCCCGTCCGGTTGAGCGCCTCGACGACAAGCTGCTTTTCGATTTCTTCGATGCGGATGCCGCCCTCGGGGATGACGATGACCGGCTGCTCGCCCGCGGCCGCGCGCGGAACAAGCCCGACCTGCTCCACTTGCGCGCGCGTGATGACATCGCCCGGCGCGCGGATGACCAGCCGCTCGATGATGTTGCGCAATTCGCGGATGTTGCCCGGATAATGGTAATCGCGCAACAAGGCCATGCTGCTCTCCTCGAAAAAAAACTCCGGCTTGTTATATTTGCGCGCAAACTGATCGGTGAAGAATTTCGCCAGCATGGGGATGTCGGCGCGGCGCTCGCGCAACGGCGGAATGCGGATCGGAAACACATTGACACGGTAATAAAGATCGTCGCGGAAACGCCCCGCCCCGACCTCGGCAAGAAGGTCCGTGTTTGTGGCAAAAATGAACCGGCACTGAACCACGACCGGGCGCGTTCCGCCCAGCCGCGTGATTGTCTGCTGCTCCAGCGCCTTCAGTATCTTGCCCTGACTTTCGCGCGGCAGTTCGGCGATCTCGTCAAGAAAAAGCGTGCCGCGGTGGGCCAGCTCAAACTTGCCCTTGCGCATGAAATGGGCGTCGGTGAACGCGCCGCGCTCGTGGCCGAACACCTCGCTTTGAAACATGTTCTCGTCGGGCAGCGCGGCGCAATTGACATCGATGAAAGGACCGCGCGCGCTGGGTCCCGTGCGGTGAATGGCGCGCGCCACAAGCTCCTTGCCCGCGCCCGTCTCGCCCGTGATCAGCACCGTCACGTCGCGCCCGGCGATCCGCGAAATCTCCTCTTTGATGCGCTGCACGGCCTCACTGTCGCCAACCAGCTCGCGAAACTCGTCGCGGCGGTCAAGCTGGTCGCGCAACAGACGGTTCTCGCTGACCAGTTCCGACTGTTCCAGCACCTTGCGCAGACGCAGGATGATCTCCTGACGACCCGCCTCCTTGGTGATGTAATCGCTGGCGCCAAGTTTCATCGCCTCAACAGCCGTTTCCACGGAATTGACCGATGTCAGCACCACAACGGGCACATCCGGATCCGCGCCGTTCACCCCCTCCTGCTTGAGCTTGCGAATCAGCTCGATGCCGCCAAGCTCGGGCATGCGGATGTCCGTCACCACAAGATCGAAATTTTGCGATTGAAGCTGCGACAATGCATCGGAACCGTTGGCCGCAATGGACACGGAAAACTGAACCATCTCAAGGTTGCGCTTCAACCGGTCGGCAAATACGGAATCGTCTTCAACGATTAATATTGAATGACTCATTGTGAAATTACCATGCCCTTACAATGAAACGTAAAGTAAACAATAATGTGGGCGGGATCGGCAATCCCGCCCCGCAACGGCTAAAGCATTTCCGCAAATCGTCATTGCACAAATCCGCGGCAGGTTGTTGCCTCATGATCATCGGATGAGCCTTACGAACAAATTAGATGTGTTGGCGGGTGAGCGCGCCGCGCGGCGGCGCGCCGAGGTCGAGCGTTTGCTCGCGGAGAATCCCGGCCGCCTCTTGCGCACGGGCAATATTGCGGCGGCCTCCGTGCCGCACCGCGCAACAACAGAAGCGCCGCGAGGAGAGGGGCTCGCGCCTGCGCGGCCGATCCATGAATTGATCGTGAATTGCCAGCGGATGGACGGTGAAAGCCCGGGCGTGCTAAGGACTGTTTCTGCTGTGTCTGCGGCGCCCCACCCGGAGGGCCCTCCCCATCCGCGCGGATATTCCTTTGCCCCCGCGCCGTCGCGACCGCTGCCTTCACCGGATAATTGGTCGCGGATGCTGGCGGCGCTGGCCGCCGATGAGGCAATGGGCGGAACGCCCATCGAATCGCTTGCGTTCCTCGACGCCGAGACGACCGGCCTTTATGGCGCGCCAGGCATCGTGGCGTTCCTCATTGGGGTTGGTTATTTCCGGCGCGGCAACGAATCCGGCGGCGGCGGCCTCGAATTCGTGTGCGAACAGTATTTCATGGAGGACTACTGCGCCGAACCGCGGATGCTGGAGACGCTTGAGCAGCGCCTGCGCGGTTTCGCGGCATTTGTGACCTATAACGGCAAGAATTTCGATCTGCCGCTTTTGCGCGCCCGGTTCGTGATGAACAGAATGCGCGCGAATCTCGAGCGCCCGCACCTTGACCTGCTCTGGCCGTCGCGGCGCGCCTATCGCGCGCGCATTGGTTCATGCTCGCTCGCCAACATCGAAAACGTCGTGCTGGGATTGCGACGCCAGCACGACATCCCCGGCAGTCTGATCCCGCAGATTTATTTCGATTATGTTCACACGCGGCGCGCGGCGGGCCTCGTGCCCGTTTTTGATCACAACGCCCAGGACGTGATCACGATGGGCGCGCTGCTCCTGCACATGACCGAGTGCGCGCTTGATCCCGCCCACCATCGCCTTGCCGACGCGCGCGACATGGCCGGCTACGGGCGTCTGCTCAGAAGCCGCGGCATGCTTGACATGGCCGCCGCGCATTATGAGCGCGCCGCATCCGCCGCGCGCGATGCCGCGGCCGCCAATTCATCATTGTGCGAACTGGCCGCCGTCTACCGCAAGCTCGGTCGCCATGCCGACGCGGCGGACATCTGGCGCGCTGAATGCCGCCGCGACCGCCGAGGGGGGCTGGACAATCCGATGGCGTGCATCGAGCTGGCAAAGCTGCTCGAACACCAGCTGCGCGACTACGAGGCCGCGCTGGAACACATCGCGAACATCGAAAAGCTGGCCTCGTTCAGTGCTCCGCCGCGGCTGACGAACGAGCGCGCCGCGCTGCTCGATGATCTCGCCGCGCGCAAACGGCGAATTCTGCGAAAGATCGAACGAGCCGCGAGAAAAAATCCGTGATTTCCCCATCCCGGCATTCACTAATCCCCTCACGCTGACCGCCAATCATGGAACCGCAAACACAGACAGCGCGCGCGCCATCAGCTTTTCTTGAGCGTGTTGCGCCCTATGCCGCGTCCGCGGTATTCGTCATCCTGTTTTACTCGCCCGTCATTTTCGCCGGCGGGCGCATTCTCACGGGCGATTTCCAGGATTTTTTCTTTCCGTATCGTTATTATGCCACTAAGGCGCTGCACGACGCGCGTCTGCCATTCTGGATGACGGAATTGTTTGCGGGATACCCGTTTCTGAGCGATCCGCAGTCGGCATTCTTTTATCCCGGAAATCTTCTGCTCGCCCTGCTGTCGGGCCATGATCTGCCTGTGCGGTCGATGGAGCTTTACTGCATCCTTCATTGCGTGGTGATGGCGATGGGGGGCGTGTTCCTGGCGCGCTGCCTTGGGCTTGGCCGCTGGGGCGCCCTGACCGTGGGTGTGATCGTGTCGCTCAACGGACACAATGTGAACCGGTTTGCGATGCCGGCGTTCATCGAGACCATTGCTGTGGGGCTGTGGGCGCTGGGCGCGCTTGTTCTGGCTGTGCGCCATCTTGACCGGCGCTGGGCGGTGACGGCCGGCCTGCTTCTGGGCGCAAGCGTGCTCGTGGGGAGTCCGCAGATGGCCATGTTCCTGTTCTATACTGCGGGCTTTGGCGGACTCTTTCTTGCCATGCGATGGGCGCTGGCGGCCCGCTCCGCTGGTTTTTTCGCGCGCGCCGCCGCCATGATGAGCCTTGTGTTCATTCTTGCGGGCTTGACCTCGGCGGCACAGCTTGTTCCAACATTCAGGCTGCTGGCCAACACCGATCGCGTGAGCATCCCGCGCGCCGAAGCCATGATGTTCCCGTTGCCCGCCGAGCTTTTGCCGGGGCTGTTTTTCCCGAGTCTTTACAAGCCTTTCATTTACCGCACTCCGCCTTCCGAGCGATGGCTCATTCACTATTGCACGTGGGGCGGCACGGGCAGTTACGAGTATCTTGTGTGCATTGGTTTCGTGGCGTTTACCCTGGGATTATATGGTTGGATCGCGAATTTCAGACGGGGGCTTGCCCAGGCATTGTTCTGGGCAAGCGTTCTGCTGTTGATATGCGCGCTGGGCGAGAAAGGCTGCCTCTATACGCTCCTGTGGCACTATTTCCCGGGCGTGAAACAGCAGCACGTGCCGTCGCGTCTGCTTTGGTTGCCATTCACGTCGTGGGGATTGCTGGCGGGGATGGGCGTGGACGCGCTTTTTTGCAAACGCGAGGGCGCTGGGCCGCGGCGCGCGAATCTGATTGCCGCCACGGTTATTGCCCTGCTGCTGGCGGCGGGTCTGATTGTGCTTCTCATCGCATGGCGTCAAGAAGGCAGCCGCGTCGGCGCGTTTGTCCGGTTGTTTGTCTTTAATCCCGGGGTGCGGATCGGCGTCGACCGCATGGCGGCGGATTTTGTGACGGACGTGACCCACCAGATCGTTTGGGCGCTGGGCATTGGCGCGTTCTGCGTGGTCTGGCTGGTCCTCGCAAAAACATCTAGCGCCAGGCTGCGCGTCGTGCTGGCAGCCGCGGCCGTCGCGGCCGTCATCGGCGAACTGTCGTTGCATGGTTTCTTGAAAAATGTGGTTTATTATTATGATGACGCCGTGAATCCGGTTGCCCCGATGTACCGCGCGCTGCCATTCGCGCCGTCGGGGCGGGTTCTGCGCCCCTCGCCCGGCGTATGGTCCAAAAACACGGGCATTGTGGCGGGCGTGGATTATGCGGGCGGATATAATCCGATTGAGTTGCGCTGGGTGACTCCCTTCAAACCCGAGGAGGATTACACGCTGGGGCGGCGCGATCTCGAAACAAACGAAGACTTGTGGAACGTGTCGCATCTCGTCTTTGCGCGGCGCGATATGCTGGTCAACGCCGGCGGGACGCCGCGCAATGTCATCGACGCCAAATGGGTGTGCGCGTCGTCGGGCGACGAACGCTTTCCGCGCAAGCTTGCGTGGGATTTTGTCCCCGCCATCGAGCCGCGCCGCATTGGCTTCATTGCAACAGTGTATGGGGCGCTGGAACAACCCGACGGGACAGTCATCGCAAGGATCACAACACACGGCGCATCCGGCGTCGCGCGTTCGACGCACACGCTCCTGCTGGGACGCGATGTTTCGGAGTGGGACCATGACCGCCCCGACCGTGCCGCTCGCCCGGCGCATGCGCGAGCAAACGCGGCATGTGTGAATCCCATCGATCCGTCATACCCGAAAGGGGCCTTTTACAGCTCATTCGTCGATGCGCCCGGCACGATGCCGGTCACCCGGATCGAAGTGGACGTCACGGCGCCCGGGCAGGTTTACCTCTATATCTCGCACCTTGTCATTGAAACCGCCGACGGGCGTGTGGAAACGCGGCTTGGCCTTGAGGGGCTGGGCCATCGCCTTGCGGCATCGCGCCGCCCGGACCAGTGCGTTGTCGAGCGCGCCCGCCCGATGGGATACTGCTGGATGGCGCCCGTGGCGATTACCGGCGATGACGCGATGGATACGCAGACAACGATCAAACTGCTTTCCAGTCCATGGTTTAATCCGCGCAAGACCGTGATCATCAATGACAGCAGGTTGAATGCGGAGAAGATCGGTGATCTCAACGCCCCGCGCCCCGACGTGTTTTCCGGCAAGACAACCAGTAGCCGGACTGCGCCGGAAAAGTTCGCCGTCGACACCGACTCCGGCCAGCCCGGATGGCTCGTGCTTTCGCGCGCGTGGCATCCGGACTGGCAGGCCGCCATGGACGGCGCGCCCGTGACGATGCTGCGCGCCAACGGCGCCTTCTGCGCGGTTCCTGTTCCGGCGGGAAAACACACTGTCAGCTTTGCCTATAACATGCCTTGTTTCGAGGCGGGTGTGTGGGTGACGGGGATCACATGGATCGCGGCGATCGGATTCCTGTTTGTGTCCATCCGCCGGACGAAACGAATTGTGTAAGCGCCTCTTACCCCCGCCATTATCAGACGCTTTTGATTTCCCATATCTCGCGGGCGTATTCGGCGACGGTGCGGTCGCTGGAGAATTTGCCGGCCCGGGCGACGTTGAGGATCGCCTTGCGCGTCCATTCTCCAGGCTGTTTGTAAAGCGCGCCGGCGCGGTCCTGCGCCTCCACGTATGATGCGAAGTCCGCGAGATGGCAGTACGCATCGCCCTGGTTAAGAATCGAGTGGAACAGCCACTGGAAGATGCCGTGGGTGTGGGTGAAGATGCGGTCGCTGTTGAAGCAGTCCATCACGCGCTTGATCGCGGGATTTCCGCGGTAGTAGTCCCAGGGGTTATAGCTGTTGGCGGAGCGCATGGCGGCGATTTCGGACGCCTTGAGCCCGAACACAAAAATGTTCTCCTCGCCCGTCTCGCGCGCGATTTCGATGTTGGCGCCGTCGTAGGTGCACATCGTCAGAGCCCCGTTCATGGCGAATTTCATGTTGCTCGTGCCCGAGGCTTCCTTGCCGGCGGTGGAAATCTGTTCGCTCAGGTCGGCGGCGGGGATGATTTTCTCGGCCAGCGAAACACGGTAGTCGGGCACGAACACGACCTTGATGCGGTCGCGCACGCGCTTGTCACCGTTGATGACGCGGCCCAGTTCGCTGATCAGCTTGATGATCTGCTTGGCGGCCCAGTAGCCGGGCGCCGACTTGCCCGCGAAAATATAGGTCCGCGGAACGGCCGACTCGCGGTGGTCGTCGATCAGCCGAAGATATTCGTGCATGATGCGCATGACCATCAGCAGCTGGCGCTTGTATTCATGGATGCGCTTGGCGATGACATCGAACATCGAGTCGGGGTCGGCAACGATGCTCGTGGCGTTCTTGATGAAATCGGCAAGGCGTTCTTTGTTGGCGCGTTTGGCGTCACGGAATTCCGCCTGGAATGCCTCGCTGTCGGCATAGGGTTCAATCTGACGCAGTTGCTCGAGGTCTGTGATCCATCCCTCGCCGATTGTTCGCGTCAGCAGGTCTGCCAGCCCGGGATTGGCCTTAAGCAGCCAGCGCCGGGGTGTCACGCCGTTTGTCTTGTTGGAAAACTTGCCGGGCCACATCTGGTAAAAATCCGGCACGAGATGCGTCTTGATCAGCTCGGAGTGCAGTTCGGCCACGCCGTTGACGGCATGGCTGCCGACGATGGCCAGGTGCGCCATTCGCACCGACTGCGAGCCTGCCCCATCCTCTATGAGCGACATCCGAGCCTGCAGTCCCGCGTCGCCGGGCCGCATGCGCGCCACCTTGTCGAGGAACCGGCGGTTGATGTCGTAGATCAGCAGAAGATGGCGCGGCAAAATGCGATGGATGAACGCCACGGGCCATTTTTCAAGCGCCTCGGGCATGAGCGTGTGGTTGGTGAAGCCGAACGAGGCTTGCGTGATTTCCCACGCCTTTTCCCACGGCACAAGATTTTCGTCGATGAGCACGCGCATAAGCTCCACGATGGCCAGAGAAGGGTGAGTGTCGTTGAGCTGGATGGCGGCCTTGGACGGAAATTCGTCGAAATTCCCGTGACGCTTGAGAAAATGGCGCACGATGTCGCGCACGGCGCAGGCCACGAAAAAATATTCCTGGATGAGACGAAGTTCGCGCCCCGCCTCCACGGCGTCGGAAGGGTACAGAACCTTGGAGATGGTCTCGGACCGAATCTTGTCTTCGACAGCCTTGACGTAATTGCCTATGTTGAACTGCTCGATGTCGAACTCGGCGGATGCGCGCGCCGAGTAAAGGCGCAGATAATTGACCGTGCGGCCTCCATAACCGACGATGGGCATGTCGAACGGGACGCCCACAAGGTATTTGCATTCGACCCACAGAGGCTTCGGATTGCCGTGGCGGTCCTGTCCGTGGGTCAGGCTGCCATAAATCGGTATCCGCACTTCCTCGCCGGGGCGCTCGATGAGCCACGGGCTGTAGCTGGAGCGCCAGTTGTCGGGCTGCTCCTTCTGGTAGCCGGCCTCGATGGTTTGCTTGAAAAGCCCGTACTCGTAGTTGATGCCGTATCCGAATCCGGGCATGTCCATGGTGGCGAGCGAATCAAGGAAACAGGCCGCCAGACGCCCCAGCCCGCCGTTGCCCAGCGCGGCGTCAACCTCGGTCTCGCGCAACTCCTCAATGTCGATGCCCATTTCAATCAGAAGGTCGCGGCAGATCTCAAAAATGCCAAGATTGGTCAGGTTGTTGCCCAACGACCGCCCGACAAGAAATTCCATGGAAAGGTAATACAGGCGCTTGACGTCAGTTTTTTGATAACGTTTCTCCGTTTCAATCATCCGGTCAATCAACAGGTTGCGCACGGCAAGCGAGATTGCCTGGAGCAACTGCGGGTAGGAAAGCGTTCCCCATTCCATGCCCAGCGAGTAACGCGCATGGCGCGTCACCATCTCCAGAAACGATTCGCGCGTAACCTGCGCGCGCGGCGCCGCCGCGGTTTCGGGCGGGGGCGGCGCGGTGGAGCTCTCCGAGGACCCGTTGTTCATGGCGTATTCATTGCTCATTGATGCCGACCGGCGCGGCGGATTCCCGCGACCGTTTTCCTGTTTCCTGTTTTCATGTCTTGTCTTCTATGTGTGATGTATGCTTGGCTGTTTCTCAGGAAGGCATTGCCATGTCCAACAATGATTTTTATGCCGGCCTCGCGGCGGATTATGACCGGATGATTCTTTGGGAGCGGCGTCTCAAGACCGAGCGCCCGTGGTTCGACGGCTTGTGGAGCCGATTCGGCACGCGCTCGGTGCTCGACGCCTCGTGCGGCACGGGCCATCACCTGGTGATGTTTGCCGGCATGGGACTGGATGTCTGGGGCTCCGACGCCTCGGACGAAATGATCCGCCTTGCCAGGCAGACGGCGCGCTCCGCCGGGCTCCATATGGATGAGCGAATTTGCCATTGCGATTGGAACGATTTAACAAAGACAATGCCCCGATTATTCGACGCCGTTCTGTGCATCGGGAACTCCCTGCCTTACGTCATCGAACACGAAATGCTGGCGGCATCGCTCGCCGGCATGTGGTCGCGTGTTGCCGACGGCGGGTTCCTGCTGCTCCAGTTCAAAAATTACCTCAAACTCTATTCCACGCGCCAGCGCTTCCTGCCGCTGTCTTCGTCTTCCGAGCCTTATGAGTCGGTCGCGCTGAGAATGTGCGAGTATCACCCGGACATGGTTGATTTTCATGTGATCCTGCTGGACAAGCGCGGCGGCGGGTGGTCGCTGCGCCATCAGTCCACACCCCTTAAACCTTACACGCCGGAAGATATCGCGCCCCTTCTGCATTCCCTGGGAGCGCAAACCGCGCTTCACGGCGCCCTCTCGCTTGCGCCCTTCGATCCCGGTGTCTCCGAGGACATCGTTATGCTTGCGCTGAAGTTGCCAGAAATTGCACAAGGAGGCCGGGAATGACACCACAAGGACGCCCCACCGACCACGCCAACATCGATCTCGCGGAGCTCAACCGCCGCGTTATCCGCCAGGAGGCGGGGGGGATGATCATCTGGCAGCCTCGAATGCTGGCATGGTTCACCGAACGCGATTTCAAGGGGATTGCCTATCCCGAACGCTACCAGGGAATGACGCCCGCCGAAGTATATCGCGACCTTCATTGCTCGGACAGGCTTTACCACTTTAACGGATGCGTGGCGCGCGTGGAGGATGAGCGCGTCGTTCATTACACGCGCCAGATTAACGAGACGGATCAGGAGCTTGTCTGGGAGACGCCGGCCGGCGTCCAGAGGGAAATCCGACGGCATTCGCCGTCAAGCTGGTATTGGATCACGCTCAAACACGAGATTGCCTCGGAGGAGGACATGAAGACGGCCGCCTGGCGAGCCGAGCATGCCGCATACCGCTGGGATGAGGACCATTACCGCAAGATGTTGCGGCAGGTGGGAGACCTGGGCGTTCCGGCCGTCTTCATGCCGCGCCCGAACGTGCAGGATCTCTACATCACCACAATGGGCGTCGAGCCGGGCGTGATGGCAATGTATGATTATCCCAACACTGTCGAGGCCTACTTCAAAACGCTCGACGAGCTGCATGACCGTTATATTGATGTTATCAATCCGTCCCCGATCGGGGTCATCAACTTCGGCGACAACCTCCACGGCGGCACGCTCCCGCCCTCGCTGTTCCGTCGGCACGTCCTGCCCGTCTATCAAAAACGCTGTGAGCGCCTTCACGCGGCGGGCAAGTTTGTTCATGCGCACTGGGACGGCGACACAAAGTCCCTGCTGCCTTTCGCGCGCGAGACGGGACTGGACGGAATCGAGGCGATCACGCCCATCCCCCAGGGCGATGTCACGCTCGAAGAAGCAAGGGAGGCTCTGGGCGGCGGCATGTTCCTGCTCGACGGCATCCCCGCGATTTACTTTGACGACTATTGGCCTGTAGAAAAACTCATCGAGTGCGCGAACAAGTGCATCGAACTGTTCGCGCCGAAGCTGGTGCTGGGCATCTCCGATGAAATCGCCTACACGGGCAGCCTCGAGCGCGTGCGACTGGTGCGCGAAATCGTCGACGATTACAACGCGGGCGTCGCGCAACGAAACGGCTGATTTTTACATATCGCTATTCCAGCGCCGCGGCCATGGCGTCGAACACCGCCGTGTTGTCGTTTTTGCCGCGCAGCAACTCACTGCCCGGTCCGCGAGCCCACACAAATACCGGCATCCCTGTATGGCCTTTTGTGCTGAATTGGACATCGGGCATGTCGCCGGCGCTGAGGATTTTCTTGTAGGGACCGGGTATGGTCATGCCGCCTGTTTCATGGTCGGCTGTAACGATGACCAGCGTGCTGTCGAGCATCTTCTCTCTCGCGAGGAACTCCAGCGTCTGCGCGACTGTGCGGTCCAGTTCCAGCGCCTCGCCGATGGCCTGGGGCGCGTTGTTCCGATGACAGGCCCAGTCAATCGAGCCGGATTCCGCCATCAGAAAAAAACCTTTGGGGTTGCGCTTGAGCAGGTCGAGCGCCACCGCCGTCATTTGCACCAGGCTGGGTTCATTGCTGCCGGCCGTGCGCGAGGTTTCAAATTCGAGCTGTTTGTTGTCGTTTGCGTCGAAATACCCCAGCACCTTTGCGTCACCCGTGCTGGCGGACGTGATCTGGCTGAAGTTGCCGCATGTGAAAAACTTGATGCCTGCTTTTTCGGCCTCTGTCCTGATCTTGTCGTCGGTCCATGTTTTGCGGACGATTCCGCCGCCCATCAGGACGTCGGCGACGGGCGCATCGAAGATCTGGCTCGTGATGGCATCCTGATTGCCCCTGCTGCCGCAGTGCGCGTAGAAGCAGGACGGCGTCGCGTCATTGAGCGCCACGGATGACAGCACGCCGACTGCCCGGCCCTTGGCGCGGGCAATCTCGGAGATGCTCCGCATCGGTTTTCCGTCGGGAAGGACGCTGATCATGCCGTTGTCGGTCTTTTTTCCGCAGGCAAGCGCGCTTCCGGCCGCCGCGGAATCGGAGACGAAACTGTTGGCGGCAAACGTTGTCAGGTAACCCATGACCGGAAACTGCTCGAAAGAAAGCTTCATGGGGTTTCCCTTCTCGTCGCGCTTTTGGCCGAAGGCTTTGAAAGCGGACGCTTCAACCTGCGCCGGCCCCATGCCGTCGCCGATGAAAAGGATCACATTTTTCGCGCGCCCCTGTTTAGCCTGCTTCGCCTTGGCGCTGGAAGGACCGGCAATAGCGGTTGCGGTCACCGCCGCAACAACGATCAGTGCGGCAAACCGGCACAGGCGTGTATGACTTTTCGTGCTCATAAAATCATTCCATCTCCAATATGACTTTCACTACATACTAAACCGGGAACCGGAGATATTCTTTTTTATCTGCCTTCAGTGCTGGCATATCCCGATCGGATTATGGTTTTCGCAGTATGGACGTCCCGCCCGTGAATCCATAATTTGCACAGCCACACGCCGCCTTGGACTGCGCAAACCATGCTTCCCGCCGCCGGCAAACCCGGCGCTTGCAACCTTCCACGCGATCCTTGCCACTAAATCATTTTATGCCCGTGTCGTTCTGTCCGGGGGAGCCGGCCTTATCTTTTATAAATCGTTCCTGTTTCCCTACTCCAAGATCATCATGCTCAGGCCGACCGGCAGGGTGGAGGCGCTGCCCTCAGGGCCGGCCACCGTTTCCACGCCGCCATCGTTGCGCGCCGTCACGGTGAAATTGTACAACGTCAGGCGCGTAAGATCTTTGACGGTCACCGTGCCCCAACCCCCGCGCGTTGCCCATACCGGCGACGCGCCGCCTGACCCGTCGGCCTGCACCCAGTTGCCCGACGTCACGTTGCTGATCGCGTACACGGTCGACTCGGGGTTGGCATCGGCGGACACGGTCACATCCAGCTCATTGTCGCCTGTTGCCGTCACCGTGGGCGCGACGGGGGTGATGGGCGCGTAACCAAACTGGGCGAAATACGTGCGCGAAGCCCCGCCGATGGTATCGAAGGCGCCGCCGGCATAGACCATTGAGCCATCGCCCGAAACCGCGAGGGCGCGAACTGTGTTGTTCGCGTTGGGGTTCCATGCTGTGGCGTTGTTTGTGTTCACGGTCGCGTCGAGCGCGGCGATGCAATTGCGCGTCTGCCCGCTGATGGTCATGAAAATGCCCCCGGCGTAGACCATCGGGTACGAAACCGCCAGGGCGTAAACTGTGTTGCCGGCGTTGGGGTCCCACGTGGTGGCGGTGCCGGTGCCGGTCGCGTTGAGCGCGGCGATGTGGTTGCGCGTCTGCCCGCCGATGCTCGAGGCGCCGTTAAAGTTGCCCCCGGCATAGACAGTCGTGCCCGAAACAGCGAGGGCGCGAACCGCGCTGTTCGCGTTGGGGTTCCACGTAGTAGCGAGGCCATCCGAGGCGTTGAGCGCGGCGATGTAGTTGCGCGTCTGCCCGCCGATGGAGGTGAACCAGCCCCCGGCATAGACAATCGAGCCCGAAACCGCAAGGGCGTAAACTTCGTCGTTCGCGTTGGGGTTCCAGGTGGTGGCGTTTCCGGTCGAGGCGTTGAGCGCGGCGATGTAGTTGCGCGTTGTCGTCCCGTTGACCGTGGTGAAGCTGCCCCCGGCATAGACCGTCGTGCCCGAAACCGCGAGTGCGTAGACAATGCTGTTCGCGTTGGGGTTCCAGGTGGTAATGGCGTTTCCGGTCGAGGCGTTGAGCGCGGCGATGTAGTTGCGCGTCTGCCCGCCGATGTTGCTGAAACTGCCCCCGGCGTAGACCGTCGAGCCATCGCCCGAAACCGCAAGGGCACGAACCAGATCGTTCGCGTTGGGATCCCATGCAGTGGCGGCGCCGGTCGAGGCGTCAAGCGCGGCAATGTGGTTGCGCGGCGTCCAAGTGCCGCCGGAAGGCCCGACATTGTGGAAAGTGCCGCCGATATAGACCTTGTCGGCCGTGCGGACGATTGCATTGACCGTCCCGTCCGTGACCCACGTGGCTGCGCGCGGGATATTGCCCATCTTCTCCTCCCCATTCCCCGCCGCGGGGGCGGCGCCGAACAGGCACACAAGCCCGGCCAGCACCGGTAGAAACCGGCCCGTGCGCCGTTTCAGCGCAAACGAAAATTTCAACGCCGCGCAAACCTGTTGGCTGGCTGTGGCATTGCAAACCATGGATGTTGCGAAAGTCCCGTGACGCATGACATGAAATCCTTTTTATTTGTCTCAGTCCTGAAAAATCCTTGATGTAATAGGAAGCATGACATGCGGAAAAACCGGGGTCAAATGATAAATCGTTCCTGTTTCCCTACTCCAAGATCATCATGCTCAGGCCGACCGGCAGGGTGGAGGCGCTGCCCTCGGGGCCGGGCGCCGCGTCTTGCGCGATATTAACGGCTTTTCCAGAGGATGTCGCTCTGGCTCAATCCCCCCGCGAAGCGGTAGACATTGCCCGGAGTGACACTGCCGTTCGTGGGATCGTAGACGTGTTTTGAGCTGTAGGCCGTGATGGGATTTTCCGGCGGATAGTTGCCGGGATTGCCGCTGGGGTTGACGCCGAGATATTGGTCGGGGCCGACCGAAACGAGCATCCATCCCTTGGCGCGCCCGTTCTCCTTGACGAAGTTGAGCACGGCCAGCCATGAGTCCGCCTGTTCCGGATCCCAATAATCGATGGTGTCGATGATGCGGTTTGTGTCCGTCGCGTAAGCCTTGACCGGCGTGTTGAAGGGATCCGGCGGTAGGGACGTGAAATATTGAATCGGAGTGGTGAGAACATGCATTCCGACGGCGGCGTTGGGCATGTCGGGATCGAAGATTTTTTTCAACAGGGGCGGAGCGACAAGCTTTCCCGCCGCCGGATTGTTCCAGTTGTCGCTTCGTATGGGGTATTTTCCATTGTCCGCGTAGTAGCTTTCGATGGCCGTGGCAAGGCTTCGCTGGTCGGCCTTGACGCGGGCCACCTTGGCGCGCACCTGCGCCTCGATAAAGTTGGGCGTGGCAATGGATGCCAGGATCGAAATGATCGCCACCACGATCAGCAACTCGATGAGCGTAAATGCTCGGGCACGCGCCGCGCCCATCACGCGGTTTGAGTCGGTTTGAGTCATCATACGTTATTATAGTCCAATGAACCGTAAATCCTTCAGGTTTCATGTGACATCACGCGGCGCATCAGTAGACAACAAAGACGCGCAACTCACGCGGATGAGGCTGCGGGGTTGTCTTGTTGTTGAATGACGCGGCGGCATCGCGGATGATATCGCCCGGAGCCGAGTAAAAAGCGATGTCGTGCTTGAATGCGGACGCGTGTCCCTGCGCCGAGAGAACCTGCATCACGGGCGTTTCCGGGGGCTGACGGTAGGCTTCGAGCGACTGTGTGAAATGACTGATCCAGGCATCGTTGACGTTGAGCGTGTAGCACTGGTATCGCCGCCCATCCAGAACGAATTGATCGTCGCTCGCGGCATTGCCCTGCGGCTGGGAACGCGCGGAGCTGCAGATGGCCTCGCCAAGCTCATCCCGGTCAAAAATTCCCATGGCGGTGACATTCGCGGGTTTGATCACGATCGCCGACATGGCTGGTTTTTCCCTCTCCGCCGGCGCGGGCACGTCAAAAAAGGGGGAGTCGGCGAATTGTTGCGCCGCGCGGTCCAGGCGGCTGATCTGGCCGCGCAGCATGGATGCCAGTCTTTGGCCGGCGCGGCGCAGACCTTGAAGGTCAAGCGGCGTGTCCTGAAGGACTGGCACCGGAGTGTGAGCGATGCCGGAACGTGATGAATGAGCGCCGCTGGAGGTGTCCGGCGGAGCAGGCAGGGCAATCGCGTTCGCGTTTCCGCGTATTTGCGGATACAAGGCGGTGATTTTACTGGAGGCAAGCGCCAGAGCTTGACGCGCGTTCAACTGGAGCTGGGCCAGCGGTTTGACCCGCGAGTAATTGCCCGTCAGCAGCGTCACAATGGATGCCAGAATGAGGAAAATGGTGGCCGCAACCGGAGAATAGCGGCGCCACAGCGCGTGAATCCGCAGCCGGCGTTTTTCCGTTGCCGGCAGCGGCGGCTGTTCTTCTTCGTCTCCGCTGCCTGCCGAAGCCAATGAGGGCGCGTGACGCGAATCGGTCTTGAACGCCCCGAGTATTTCGCGCCGTTCGCGTTCGGTGTCCCGCAGTATGCGCGCCCGCAGATCGGAGGGCGCCTTAAGGCGCGGGATGCGGCTCAGCCGGTCAAGCAGGCGCTCCTCGGCTTCCAGCGTCTCACGACATTCCTCGCACTGTTCGAGATGCGCAAAAAGCTCTTCGCGCTCGATAATATTGAGGCCGCCATCAATGTGCCGTTCCAGCAGCTCCCGGTAATGAACATGGGACGGCTCGGCATCACGCCGGCCTGCGCCGCGTTTTCCTGGCGATCGCTCACTCACGATCCATCCCAATGCTAATACCGATAATCCGGCCCCTGCTGGGTGATGTTGTTGTGATGTCCGCGGCGGCGGATTCCTGCCTGCCTTTTATCTGGTATAAAATGCCATACATCATGCGGCGCGTCCGTGGTTAAACACGGGCGGGATGCCCGTGCCGCTCCAATTGCTTCACTTCCGCACAGTTTGACCGGTCCGGAGCGTTTTGCGTTCCATATAAACTGTGAAATCAGTACAGCGCATGATCTGTAACCGCGGAATAATCCTTGTATGGCACGAGATGGATGTCGAAGGGCAGACAACTTGAGCCTGCCGGAATCGTCTCGAGCAGCAGGGTTTGAGGCGTGAGAGTTGGCGCGATTTTTGCGCATAATCCGCCCTGACCGGGCGCGATGGAGGATGCCGGACTGGGAACGAGCTGGGTTGCGGGCGTGGCGGATTCGGGGAAACGCCAGCGCGCATAACCGCCGTAACCGCAGGAATCATCGGGCGTCGAAAAGATCACGGCCAGCCGTCGTCCGTCGCTGCTTGTCACGCTGATCCGGATCGTGTAGGTGACGCCGTAATTGCCCAGCAGCCTGTTGGCCGCGCCACTTTCAGCGTCCCAGCCCGTGACAAACGGATCGATGTTCTGGTTCCAGTCGGCCACGCGCACCCGCTGGATGCCGTTGACGGTGTCGCAAGGGTAGGGCGTCGTGTTTTCCTTGGCCCACATCGGGTAGGTTCCCTCGCGGTAATAGCCGTCGTCGGGCAGGAAACTTTGCGACGCGAACGTTGACAGCGTGCTGGCCGAGGAGCGCAGCATGAGCGACGTCACCGTCAGGGGCTGGTCCGAGGTGAAGTCGTGGATTGAATGGAGGAGCTGGTTGCGCGTGACCGTCTTGCCGTCAACCGCCGGATCGAGAAGAGCGGCGCTGCCGGGCGCGATGCTGAGCGGCGACGGCATGACCAGGGATTCATAGTACTGTTTCAATGCCGTTCTGCCGACCCCGACGTAATCGGTTGATGGATTTGGCAGCGCTTTTCGCGTAAAGGTCACATGCGCGGCCGCTGTTCCGGCGTTCTGGAGAACCGCTGTCACCTTCGATGAGGCGCTATTGTTGCTGGCGTGGTAAAGATAAATGCGCGACTTGCCCGCGGGCAGACGATCGCGATAAAGGATGCCGAATCCTGAAACGAATTCGGGATCATCGCTGTAGACAAGCGTTCCGGGAAGTTCCGTCATCATGCGCGCGCCTTGGTTCAGGAACGCTCCGGCGCCGAAATCGGCCGTTGTGTAGCCCAGCGGCAGAAGGGCGCCGTTGTTTGCCGTCATCAGCGCGGTGTTCAACGCCGCGGGCGTGTCGAGGGTTGTTTCGTTGCCGGCGATGATGTTGTCGAACCACAGCTCGACACCGTTGACAGGATATGCGCCGGTGTTTTGCGTCTCAAACCCGAGCCGCAATTTGGTGATGCTTGTCAGGTCGCAGTTCGCGCTCCATCCGCCGGGGTCGGTCGCGTCCTCGCGCCAGCAACTGTTGCCGTCCCATGCCAGTGTGGCGGCGCTGCTCCATGGTTCGATGCCGTCGCCGGAAAATGGCAGATATATTTCGCACCACTCGGCCTTTGCGGGCCACAGCCAGACGCACCCCAGCGCCCTGTTGCCATGCGCGTCGATCAGATCGAGGCGGGCGATGGGATTGAAGGCGATCAATTTGGCTGAGCCGTAAATGGCGATCTTGAAATAGCGTGTGGCGGAAAAATCCGCCGGGGCTGGCAGCGTGTATTGCGCGCCGTAAAGCGTCGAGCGCGCGGCAACATTTGCCTGGATGCGCATGGATTTTGCGCCGGCATACTGTGTTGCCGTCACCAGCGATACGGTTGTGGATGCGTTGATGGGCGTCCATTGCGCCGCCAGCGCGGCGTTGTCCGTGTACGATTCAAAATTTTCAAGGTTCGTTTCGGTCAGCACGCCCGCGCCACCGTCGAAGCGCACATTGTCGATGCGGAATGTGTGCGATCCCGCCACCGTGAGAGCCGTCTGGTTCTGAAGGCGGAAGATGAGCTTGCTGATTTTGTTGAGATTGACGGCCCTGCCGCCTGTGGCCCAGCGGGTTTTTTGCCATCCCGAAAAACGCACCGTCTTGGTCTGGAACTCCGTGTTGGCCGCGCCAAAACTGTTGTAATACACATAGCGCATCTGGATGCCCTGACTGTCCTCGAGGGAAACGATCAGGATGAAATCCGTGTTGGCCGTCGGCACGCGCAAATCAAAGGAGATGTGCTCCATCCCCCGCAGATCAACAGGCGTCGGGAACACTTTTTCGACGCGCCCGTCTTTGTACCAGGCGCCCTGAGGCTGGTAATTATAGGTGATCTGAAGGGAGCTGTTGCCCTGGGTGTGCTCGGAAGAATTGGTCAGGACAATGGAATCGCCCGCCGCGGCATATGTGGCGTAGAGCGTGTCCTCGCACCCGTCGATGAGCGTCGTGGTGGTGACCGCTGGTGATTGCGCGGCGCCGCTGAAGAGCGCCACAACGAAAAACAAAACAAGCCCAGGATTTTTCATGTTTGAATTATATGCCGTTTCCAACTGCTTTTTCACCTTTTTGTTTTGAGAATTTCATAAATAAGGCTGGCAGCGTCTGGCGGGCGTGACACAATTTAGAGCTTTAGCTCTAAATGTGGCACGAACGACGGGCGCAATTGCCAGCCGCGGAGCGAAGCGACGTGCGAGCCGTGCTTGTGCGGCGAGCTTTTGTATTAGACGTCGTCGAGGAAGGCGCTGGGCTGGTTGGTGTCGTCTTCGGAGTCGGCCCAGACCATGA
>JAPLSQ010000123.1 GCA_026398535.1 Candidatus Sumerlaeota bacterium
GCCACAAGGATGCGGCCCGGCGGAAGACTATTGATCTTCCGACAGCGAACGAAGCTCGTCGGATTTCGTGTAGAATTCCTCAAGCGACATTTCGCGCAAATATACAATCGCGCAACAGGCGCGCAGTGTGTGGTCGTCGCTGTAAACGAAAAAGTCCTCGCCCAGAAATGTCTTTACCTGCTCAAATTGCTGCACCTGAATTTTACGCGCCAACCACGAGAACGGGCCGTCCAATTCATAACTGGGGAATGAAGCCGTGCGCTGGGTGGTGAAACAGGTGTCGAAGCATGCTTCCATGTCGCTCAAATGGCGCAGTGAGGCGGGAACGTACATGTTCGCCTCGCTCGGATGGAACCGGTACCACACATTGCGATAACCAAGGACGCGCACATCGTGGCGCCCGGTTTGGTTCTCATAGATTTTCAGTGCTTCAGAGACCGCCTGAAGCACTTTGTAATGTGTGTCGGGACCGCTTCCCTCAGGATCGAATGCCACTGTCACAATGCCGGGATTGATCTCAATGAGCAGTTTGACGATTGGCTGAATATCGCGGTCGAGTGTGGGCACCTCGGTGAAAATATCGCCCTTGTAAAATCCGAGCCGCATGTGACGCACGGAATCGCCCGTGAATCCGTAATACGCCCATTTGAGGTCAGATTCGAACTCGCGCATCCGCCCCTTGAGCACCTGGACAAGGGGAATGTCCTTCTTGCCGGGGTATTGGGTCTGGAAGTAATTCTGCAGTTCCCTGAGCCTTTGAATCAGATTCTGGATGTTGTCATCCTCATAAAGTTCGATCATGTTGCGCAAAAGGCGGCGCGCGACCGCCGCCTGCTTCTGCTCCTCGCGGTGGCGCGAAGCGCCCTGCAAGAAAAGGGCCGTGTCAAGACGTCTGGCCGCCTTGTTAGACGGGTAGAAATAGTCCTCGCGCAACAGGTTGTCGAACTCGCCACGCCCAAGCCGCGCCAGAAGATCATCGACCACCATCTGCATATAACGATTCGTCACGGCGGTAAAACCCGATGTCATGTATGCAAAGTAATGCTTGGTATTGCTGCGGCGCGCCAGGTTGGTGAAGTAGGGCAGGTAGGCAAGAATGATGTCGTCATGATGCGGCGCCGTGTGGAGAATTGTCGTGTTTTCAACAAGGGAGTTCCCGACACGCAGGTTCTCCAGCACACGCCGTTCCGTCATCTCGTTAAGTTCATCATGCGGTCTGCCTTTCTTGCGCAGTATTTCAGCGCCGCAACGGTCATTCTGATAATCCTCCAGTGTGAGCGCGCGTATGGGCTTCTTCGTTTGAAGCGAAAGGTTCATGACAATGCGGTGGATGTCCTCGTCCTCCGCGCATGCCTTGTGAGAGAAATCCACAAAAGATCGATTAGTCAAGCGCTTGGCCGTGCCATGGGTGATGTAGAATCTGCCATTAGGCGCCGTCGCAAGGATGGATGCCGGATACTTGATGGAAACGTCGCTCTGAATGGAATCGGCCACCACCCTTGCCTTTGCCTCCCCTGCCGCGATGATAAGAGCAACCACGTTGGGATTGTGGACAATTGTGGACAGACCGATGGTGATGACGTGCTTGTCGCGTGAGACCTCGATTCCGCCAAGATCTGTTGCCGCGGCGGCTTTTGTCTCATAATTGGCCTCGCACAGGCGGGTTGTTGAGTAAATGTCCGATCCGCGCACATTAAAAGCTATATGGCCGTCAGGACCAATGCCGCCAAGAAAGAATCCGATGCCGCCCATCCCGCGGATTTTCGTCTCGTACTCAACGCAAAACCGGTCCGCCGCGTACAGCGTTTCCTGCTGTTGCTTCTCAAGCAATGATTTGGCGCGCCGCACACGCAGTGAAAGATCAACCGTCATGTTCGGAAAAATATCGGTGAGTTTCTTGCCAGCAGGAATGCCGATTTTATTTGGATTGATGAACAGCGCATTAACCGGATCGATGCCAAATCCGCGGATATAAAATTTGTTCACATAATAAAAGAAGCTGTTGTGCTGTTTCGTGTCGATGGGATAAAACTCGTCAATTTGAACAAAACGCAACCCAGACAGTTCCGGTCTCCGGCTTGTGTTTAATCCCATATCTTCAAGCTGTTGTCGAACTTCTTTTCTGTCCCAGTGGATCAGGAAAAGCTGAACATACTTGATGAAATGCTCCGGTGTTTTACCGGTGGGAAGCGAAACAACCCCTTCTGGATAATCAAGAACCCATTCAAGGAACCGCACGGCCACAAGCCTGCCAAGCGCAGGGAAGTTGGGGACAATGATGGATGGAATTTTTTCCTGTGGCGGGTACATCAATTCATATCCGCTTTGCTCCAAAGCGATGCGCTCAACACTGCTGAGTGATCTGTTGGGCGATGTTGGATCCCCTGTAACCTTACAGACATTCGTGGGTTGAGCCGCCTCATTGGCTGACATTTCAGGGTCTCCCGATTCCTCCTGATCTTGCTGGACCAAATCCTTTTCGTTTCTTGCCGCTGACATGTGTGATCCTTGAAAAAACGATAATTGTTGTGTCAAATTTCTTTTTTCTGACTATTAGAATTCAAGGATCAGCGCGGCATGCGTCAACAAATTCTTCATGCATGACTGCCCCCCCGCGCCTTATAAGTTTACAACAAATGAGTGAAAAAACGAGCAGTGATGTGTCACTTATTTGATTTGTGAGCAATAGTTTCTCGTCTTCTGTTGCGTTAAATTGGAAGTTGCCGAGTGAAAACCACATTCCGCCGTTGATTTTCTGGTTCACGGAAATCACGGTCAGCTCTCCCGCATGATGCACAGTGAATGGCGCATCGGTTGCGCGATTGTAAGCTTCGGGATACCATATCTCCACTTCATACCAACCCGGTTCCGGTATGTGCAATTTCCATGTCGCGCTGCTTGGCTGGCTTGTGCCCCAGCACACTTGGTAGGTCGAACCGTACTTGTTGGGCTGGGCGGTGCGCACTGACCACTCCCCTGTCGTGGAAAAACGGGTATCCGAATCATCAACGATCGTCAGATCGCGCACCGGCCCTGATTGAAGCATATCGATGACTTTGCTTGCGTCGTCAAGACACAATGCCATGAAATCTGCCGATCCCGCTGGCGCTGTAACACCTTCCAGCAGAAGACGGCCGTTTGCGCGTGATGTCGTTTCGCCGATGAGCACACCCTGCAGATATATCTTTGCCCTTGTGGCGCGGGGGTGATAAACTTCAATAGTGAATGGCACGCTATCCCTGACCGGTTTAAGATCATTGACCACAAGGTCGCCATTCATCGCGGGACGGCTTTGGCTGTCAAAGGCCGCCCACGAGATGGGCGAATTCGCCACGACCACATCCTGGAGCTCGCGCAGATCGGGAATGTCCAGCATCTTGCGGTTCGTTTTACCATCACGGCTCATAAGCCCCGCCGCCGAACCGGCCGCGCTGCCGATCGCCCATTCAATGGGGTGCAAACGATATGCGGCGTTGGTGATATAAGTGGATGCGATAAGCTTGCCGCCCGCAAGCAGGTTGCGCACATTGGTGGAACCTAGCGCGCGATAAGGAATGTAGAATGGCGCGGCGTAAGTGAACGGCGGACTCATGCCGGTGCTGATTATTGTCGCATGAATATCAACCGTATAATTGCCTATGCCCACAGAATCGAAAAATCGGAAGGATGTGCCGCCTTTATAATCGGAAGCTTTGGTATTCACGAAATAACGCGATGTCAGCCGGAAGTTGTCGATGCCGATGATGCGGCGCGCACAACGAATATAAGGCAACTTGGCCAAACCGGTTCCCGTTCCCATCATATTGAGCGAATCATCCCGGCAAAGAAAATGCGTGTCCCAGGATGTTGTCCGGCAGTTTTTCATGAAAAAGTACCATGCAACGGCATGTTTCTCGGCTTGGGCAAGCTGTGTCAGGTTCATGGCGCCGCGCCAGTCGGAGGCTTGCGCGAAAGCGGCTGTCTTGTCGAGATAAATGGACCCATATGGATAATCATTCCCCGGATACCAGTTCTGCATTGTCACATCACCCCGATTAACCGCATCATAATTGCCGGTTGCGCCGGTGTTCCGCAACCGCCGGTATGTCCATACCCGGTTCCAACTGTATTGACCAAGCGAGAAAAAATGATCGAGCTGGTACTCGTAGTACGCCTGAAAATTATCGAAGCGTGCTTTCAGGGCATCTTCGAAATCAGTCGTGGGACTGTCGGTCATACAGAAGGGGTAAACGGTGGCTTGGCTGCCATTTTCATCAATATCCGGCAGAGAACCGTCTTCGCCCAGAACCTCCGTTGTTTTTTCCCGCCCAACCGTGCAGACAGCTTCTGATGGCACGATGACATCGGCCGTCTCTGAAGCGTCAATGACAACAAGGCCGCGCGCCGGATCGCGCGGAAGCACGGTAAATACTGATTTCCGGAAATCTGGCGAATCGGCGTAATTGTACCAATCTTCAATCTCCTGGGAAAGGAACTTGCTGAAAGGAACATAGCCGTTGGCGGGAATGCGCTGAATGATGATAAGGGATGTGATGAGGCGGGCCGCGCCGAATTCGTCCGTGATCGTTGTTGTTTGAACCTCTTTGACAACACTCAACTTCATGACAGTAATGCTGGTCTGTTCCGCCATCATTTCATCAAGGACCCATGCCGCCGTGCGCGGATCATAGGCTTCGCGCGAAACCCATGCCGAGTCATTGGGCGCCATGCCCTCGCCGGGCGCCGTCGTTGGCGCTGACTTGATCCTTGTGAGAAATGCCCGGTAATCGGCGGGATAATAATGCTCAGGATGATCGCGCATCAGCGACGCGCCGGGATCATGCCATGCATTGTCGATTGCTGAAACACCCTGCGATGTGGCCTGTCCGCCCAGCCAGTCGGTGGATTCAAGAAGCAGAATGCGGGCGCCAGACCACGCGCGCGCGGCAGCCAGTGCCGCCGCCGGCGCGCTGAACGAGCTTCCATTGATGACGACATCGTACAGCAACTGCGCGCTTTTTGAATCCGATGATGTAACCATACATGCTCCTGTCATAAATATCATGATTGAGCGATGCCAGAGCCTGTGTGCCGCCAGTCGCACATGGCTGTAATTCCGATGCATATAGAATCCCTGAATAATCCTGAATTCCACCATGGGCTTTTCAGTATCCAAAGTGTCCCTTGACAAACCGAAATAATCCATCTGTTTTAGCATCAATTTTGAATCACATTCCATCAACATCGGGAAATTCGTAAAATGCTATTGATCAAACAGTCCGGAACTTGTGCGGCAGTCTGTCTTGCTATGATGACATTCATGTTTGCCGGACCGCTCCATGCCCAAAATCAACCGGATGGCACATCTTCCACGGCAACAACCAGTTCCACTGATTTCATCACTCCAGGCAGTCCCGGCCATCTGTCAGGCTACGATTTCAGAAGCAACGTGCCAGTCCACACCCAAAATCAACCGGATGGCACATCTTCCACGGCAACAACCAGTTCCACTGTTTTCATCATTCCAAGCAGTCCCGGCCACCTGACAGGCCACGATTTCAGAAGCAACCAGGATTATGATCCGCCACGCTTGGAACGCAAAGGCATGCAACTATTCCAGCATTATGGTTCTACCACGGCAACTGTTGTGTTGAAAGATGATGCGACGAAGGCGCGCTTCCGCTTCAAACCGCGCCCGATTGAAGATTCTTACCCGGTTGTGAGCGTGATCGCTGAACGAATCCAAGGCGGGAAATATCTCAAGATTCTCTTGCTGAACAACGAAACCATCTTCAATGATCAGGAGCTCACGAAAGACACCATCATCCCCGTGGGCACCTACAGGGTCACATTGAAATTTCACAAGAGTTCAAAGGAAAACGTCCGATCACATCTCGAACTTTATAATATGACATTTGAGTAGTGTCATCCCCCCTGCTGTAACTTTTTCAGCGCCAAGCCTGCCGCGCCGATAATGCCCGCGTCCTCACCAAGTTCCGCAATGGTGATTTTCACGCGCAGTGACGGTTTCTTAAATGAACGCTCATGGGCAACCTGCCTGAGCGAGTCGAAGATGTAATCTCCCGCATGAGTCATCGCGCCGCTGTAGACGATCACGTCCGGATTAAAGATGTTGATGATGTTGGCGGCGCCGATGCCAAGCGCGACGCCGGCCCGCCACAGAACATCCTGCGCAAACTTGTCGCCTGACTCAGCCGCATCATATACTGCCTTCGCACCAAAATTGTGTTCACGCCCTTTGGGAATGTGAATCGATGTTTTTTGCCCGGAGGCAACCGCTTCGCGCACCGTTCTGCGTATCGCAGTGGCGCTGGCATAAGCTTCAAGACAACCATGGCTCCCGCATCCGCATGGAGGTCCTTCAAAATTGATGATCATATGGCCAAGTTCGCCCGCAGTATCGTCGGGCCCCGTGTAGAGTTCGCCATCGATGATGATTCCGCCGCCAATGCCGGTGCCCAGTGTGAACAACACCATCGCGCACGCGCCACGGCCCGCCCCCGCCCAATACTCACCATAAGCGGCGGCATTGGCGTCATTGTGCAACTCAACAGGAATGCCAAGCCGTGTTTCAAGTATCTCGCGCACGGGAATATCAATCCACCCTTGGAGGTTCGGCGCCTGGAAAACAATCCCTTCCCTTGAACTCATCGGGCCGGGAACACCCATCCCCACGCCGGACATGCTGTCGCTGCCGAGAATCTCGCGCGCATGGGCGGCAATCAGGGCAAGCGCTTGCTCGGGACCATTCTCGTTCTGAGTGCGATGCCTGGCTTTGCGGATGACCCGCCCTTTGCTGTCAACGACTCCAAACTTGCAGTCTGTGCCGCCAAGATCAATGCCAAGAACCAATCCATCGCGCGATGCCATAATCCGTCCTTTGTGAAATTCACATGCTTTGAATGCGCATGTTTTCTTGTGTATACAATGTCACCAGTAGAATTGACAATAATCGTATGCGCAAGGGCGAGATCATCGATTTGCATGTTGAAGACCTGGCGTTCGGCGGAAAAGCGGTTGCTCGAGCCGAAGGCATGGTGGTTTTCATAGATGCCGCCGTGCCGGGCGACTTCGTGAGGGCGCGAATCACACGGCGCAAACCCCAGTATGCCGAAGCCGTGATCGAGCAGATTCTCGAGCTGTCGCCCGCGCGCCAACAGCCCGCCTGCCGCCACTTCGGAATATGCGGCGGATGCAAATGGCAATACCTTCCCTATCAGGAGCAGTTGAAATACAAGCAACAACACGCCGCGGACGCCCTCAGGCACATTGGCCGCAACAGCAGTTTCATCGCGCATCCCATTCTGCCATCACCCCAGCCCTGGCATTACCGCAACAAAATGGAGTTCTCGTTCGGCTCCTCGCCTTCGGGGAGCATCGAGGTTGGCCTGCATCAAAAGGGCGATTTCCGGCGCATCGTGAACATCGAGCAATGCATGATTCAGCCTTCAGTGCTTGATGATGTTTTAGGTTATCTTCGGGACGAAATCAATCAGGGCGCCCTTGAGAATTCTCAGCGCTTGACGCCTTATAATAACCGCAACCACACCGGTTTTCTGCGCCACCTTGTCATGCGGCACAGCCATTCATCCGGACAATTCCTCGTGGCGCTGATTACAGCAAGCGGGGCCTGGCCGGAACTTGAGAGCATCACCGGGCGCTTCACCGCGCGTTTTCCGGCCTGCGGAGGATTTCTCTGGGGAGTCAATGACGGGCTGAGCGATGTCGCGCGCATCGAATCATTGCGCTTCATGAAAGGCGACGGATTCATCGAAGAGCGGTTGAATCATCAAACATTCCGGGTTTCAGCTTTTTCGTTTTTTCAGACAAATACTGCCGGCGCTGAACTGCTCTATGATACAGTCCGGCAATACTGTGAACTTGAGGGCAGCGAAAACGTTCTTGACGCGTATTGCGGCACGGGAACCATCGGAATCCATCTTTCACGGTATGCAAGAAGCGTCACGGGAATTGAACTGGTTCCGCAAGCCGTGGACGACGCCCGGTGCAACGCGGTCATCAACAACGCGCAAAACTGCACATTCATCGCGGCAGATATGCGCTCCGCGCTCCGCTCACTGTCCGCCAGTTCCCAACCGCATTTCGACAGAATTGTTGTTGATCCGCCGCGCGGGGGCATGGACAAAAAGGCGTTGCGAATGCTCATCGAACTTGGAGCGCCTCTGATCGTGTATGTATCGTGCAATCCCACGACGCTTGCCCGCGACCTCGTGACGCTTGCGGAAGGGGGTTACGAGCCTGATGATGTTCAGCCAGTTGACATGTTCCCGCACACATATCATGTGGAAAGTGTTGTTAAATTCCGCAGATGCTCCCAAGTTGCACCAGCATGAAACCTGACAAGATTGACCTGATTGTCGCTGACATCGATGGCTGCCTGACACAAGGCAGCAGAACCGGCTATTCTTTGCGGCTTATAGAGAAGCTGCAAATGATCAACCAGATGTCCCGGACGGATTCAGACGTGCCTCCGGTCACATACTGCACCGGACGCCCCCAGCCTTATGTTGAGTGCCTCATACAGGCAACCCACGGATACATGCCCGCGCTGTGTGAAGGCGGCGCGGTTTTCTATGATCCGGTTCAGCACAGTGTGCGCACCCACTCAGCGTTTGGCAAACATGAGGAAACCATGCTTGCGCGCCTGAGGGAAACAATCACCCGCGAGATGATCCACGACCACATCATGTATGAGCCCGGCAAAGTCACGCATGTGACCTTGCTGATCACACCACCCCATCAAACCGAAGAACATCTCGACAAAGCGCGCGAGATTGCCCGGCGATTTGATGGCGAATTCCTGATCGAAACAACCCGAATCTGCATCCACTTTCTTTTTCCCAAACTGAACAAGGGCGCCGGCATCGAATGGCTCAGCGAACACACGGGCATCGCGCCTCAACGCATGGCCGGCATCGGTGACGCGCATCCCGACCTCCCTTTTCTTCGTATGATGGGGCTCTCGTGCGCGCCCGCCAACGCCCACGAGGACCTTAAGAAGACCTGCCATCTTGTCAGTGACAAGAATGACGCCGAAGCCACCATGGATTTCATCGACCAGATCATCACCATGAACCGCTCTTCACGCTGACAGGAAATGCTCATGACCACCATCACGGCTCAAACCCGCCTTACCGGCCTCATAGGCCACCCGGTGGCTCACTCGCTCAGCCCCGCCATGCACAACACGGAATTTGAAAGGCTCGGACTGAATTACATTTACATGGCATGGGATGTGGCGCCCGGTTTGGTGGGCAACGCCGTCAATGGGCTCGTTGCGTTGAATGCTGCCGGATTCAATGTCACCATCCCGCATAAGCAGTGTGTGATGCAATTTCTTGATGAGATCTCTCCGGATGCCCTGCTGATCGGCGCGGTAAACACAGTGACGATCATTGGTGGAAAAACATGCGGCTGCAACACAGACGCCCAAGGATGGCTTGATGACATATCACAAGACATATCGTTGGCTGGGCGGACAATTTGCGTCCTTGGCGCTGGCGGAGCCGCGAGAGCGGTTTGCGCTGCCGCGGGAAGGGCGGACGTACGAAAAATATTGATCGGATGCCAGCCATCGGACGCAAAGCCATCTGAAGATCTGGCAAGCGGTATGGCATCCCATTTCAGAAAATTGGACCGCGAATGGATGTCTTTTGACAATCCCGCATTTCCCGCCGCCCTTCGGGAATGCGATATCGTGGTCAATGCCACCCCCGTCGGCATGGAACGCGGAACACCCATTCCCCCAATGTGGCTATGCGCAAAGCACTATGTTTACGATGTGATCTACAATCGCGGCGAGACAGAACTGCTGTCTCATGCTCGCAAATTGGGATGCGCAACACGCAATGGATTGGGCATGCTTGCGCGCCAGGGCGCCCGCGCATTCGAATTGTGGACGGCAGTGAAACCCGACGCATGCCGCATGGAGGAGATTCTGCGGCGCCATTTTTAGACGCAGGAAGGCAACATTTTTGATAAGCGCCATCGCCTACAGGTTGCTCCAGGCTGTGCCAACTTTGCTTGGCGTCTCAGTGCTTGTTTTTTTCCTGCTGACATTGACGGGCGATCCTGTTCGACAAATGCTGGGCCCCGAGGCTTCCGCCGAGGCAATCAGGCAGTTGCGCCACGAACTGCGGCTTGATCAGCCTGCGGCATGGCGTTATTTTTCCTGGC
>JAPLSQ010000011.1 GCA_026398535.1 Candidatus Sumerlaeota bacterium
GGATGGATGACATCCCGAATGACGTCGCCTGTTGTTCAGAGCGCCCAGCTTTCATCATCGGGATGATGTCGGGCACAAGTGTCGACACGATCGACGCCGCATTATGCGAATTATCCCGCGCCTCCACCGGGCGCATCAGCGCGCGTGTCGCCGCGTTGCATGAGCATCCGATTCCGGCGTTGCTCCGTCGGCGCATTTTCGATCTGTTTGCCGATGGCGTTGGCTCGCTTTCACTGGCCTGCTCGCTGAATTTCGAAATAGGAAACGCGTTCGCGGATGCGGCGCTTGAACTGATGAAGCGTGAAGGTCTGTCACCCGAATCCATCATGACAATAGCGTCTCATGGACAGACGGCTTATCATATCGCGCCGCACATGGTTGAGCCGCCGCGCCGGGATAACTCCTGCGGCCCATCCCGCGTCCCGCGTCTTGTGCCATCAACGCTTCAGATTGGCGAGTCCGCTGTCATCGCGGAACGCACACGCTGCCGCGTTGTCAGCGATTTCCGCGTGGCTGACATGGCCGCGGGCGGCAACGGCGCGCCTCTCGTGCCGTTCGCCGATTATCACTTGTTTTCACGCCTTGGACAAACAGTCATTCTGCAAAATATCGGCGGCATCGCCAACTGCACCGTATTGCCAGCATCCGGATCGATCGGCGACGTCATTGCGTTTGACACGGGGCCGGGCAACATGGTCATCGATGCGCTCACGGCACATTTTTATCCGGGCCAGCAGTATGACCGCGATGGCGGTCATGCGCGCCAGGGTACCGTCATAAAAGAGCTGCTTGACCGTTGGATGCGGCTGCCATTCATACTCGCGCCCCCGCCTAAAAGCACAGGACGCGAATTGTTCGGCGTTCAATTCGCCATGCGGGCCGCAAAAGATTATCAGACCGCCAAGCCTGACGATCTTATTGCCACGGCGACAATGTTTACGGCGGGTTCCATCGCGCTCAATCTGACCGAGCATGTCTTCCGCCGGCGGGACGCGAACGAAGTTCTGCTCGCGGGGGGAGGGGCGCGCAACAAATACCTTGCCGAATTGATCACCCGCGAAATAACAGACGCCGCGCTGTCGTGCGGCATCACTGCGCTCCGTGTTGATCTGCTCGATATCGCCGGTTCCGATGTCAAATCACGCGAATGCGCCGCTTTTGCCGTTCTCGGTTATGCGCGACTGCTTGGCATTCCCGCAAATGTTCCCTCAGCCACCGGGGCGCGTCATCCCGCGCTGCTTGGCAAAATCACCGATCCGCCGCATTTGCGGTAACCCAATATATGAAATTCAGGCTCCCCGATGGGATACTTCGGCTGATAGCGTTTGATGAATTCATCCGTGAATGGCGGCAGCGCCTCGGTCAGGCGATCGTCACAACCTTGCCAGTTGGCGCCCGTCCCGCTTTTTTTGTCGGTGTGGGGGGGCTTGGTTGCTCCTCCGGGGGCACGGGTGCGGCCGAGTGCGACCATAATATAGATCCAATATCAAAATCCGGCCGGGGCAAGCCCCGCACCTGCACCGGGCGCGCTTCGCTTCGCCCGCATGATCAAAAAACAGATCCGTCAGATTGTCCCATGGATTTTTGCGAGTTTCATGGAAGTTTACATCTCTATTGGATATATGCCCCATCTGTCGCCAGCATTAAGCATGGCGGCATAATTTTCGGGTTTGACGTATTCAGGCACCGAGTTGCTTGAGCCAAGGGCGAACCCGCCGCCAGGCGCGGCGCGGCGCAATATCGCGCGCACTTGCGCTTCGACATCTTCCGTCGAGCCGCGTGAAAGAAGATCAACCTCCACATTGCCCAGCACGGCAAGCCGCCCCGCATATCGCCGCTTCACCTCGGCGATGTCCATCGCCTTGGGTTCGATGGGATGCAGCGCGGTCACGCCGCAGACGATAAGATCGTCAATCACCTCCCACAACTTCCCATCGCTGTGATACAGAAACGGGATGCCGCGCCTGCGGCAGAAATCCCCTATCTTTTTCACCCAGGGAAAAAGATGCTTTCGGAAAAGATTCGGGCTGATCATCAGACCGCCCGTGTAGGCAAGATCATCGGAGAACCACATGGCATCCATGCGCTCCATCGATGCCATGTTTTCAAACAGATTGCAGATGATGCCGCCGACTCTTTCAAAAAGCGCATCAATCAGATCGGGCTGTTCATAAATAGCCAGCGAGAAGTTTTCGAATCCCATCAGCGTCCATACAAACGTGAAGATGTCGCCGTATTGTCCAATGAGACCAATATCCGGAGGAAGGATCCGCGCGGCCTCCTCGAGCCGTGAATAGTTCACATCCTCCGGGCGCGCCCATACATAACGCTCAAAATCCTCCCATGAATTGATTGCACCGCCATGTTCGTCCGCCCAGCGGCGTTCGCCCGTGTCTACCCCCAAGGTGAAAGTTTGAGGACCGCCGGCAGGATAGATTTTGCCAGGATTCATATCAATGACAGGCTGAATTTTGATATAATCATATCCAGCCCGCTGCGCAAATTCGATTTCGTCAGGAACAGTAAGACATGAGTGGCCGATGATCTGCTCCTTGAACATCCTGTGGACGCCAAGTTCAATAAAAGGGACGCGGTCCGGCTCGCCCTGGCACATCAGCGCCTTTCGCAGACGTGAAAAATCGGGATGACGTTCAATATGAAGCGTCATTCTATCGTCCTCCTTTCCAAAGGGCGCAGGGCCATCGAATAAGGCTGCCCGCGCTTATGACCTCATGAATGCCATGTTCTGTCTTCATGGTTCCCGGATCAAACTTATTCTTTGACCGGTCCTTTTCCTGGTTCGTATTTCATGTTCAGACACCGGAACATGTGAAACCGTTTCGAGATTGAGCCATAACATCGAATCTCCACTGTCGGCAAATTCTCCACGGAAGCAAACATGCGTTTAAGTTTCGGCAGACGTTTCTGCCCCCCGTCGCCCACTTTTTCAAGATCCTCGACAACAAATATCGCATGATGACCGAGTTCACGCGCCAGATTTGGCTGGCCAACACCGCCGCGCAGCAAGAGCTCGTCGAGTCCATACATGGTGTTGTCCTTGTGGTCCAATGTGTAGATGGGCGCGGATGTCCCGCCATAAAACGCGTACGCGAGCGCCATGGTGAAATTATTGCCAAGGAGATAGCCGGGCTTATCCGTCGGCAGATGATTCAAATGGCTGTCAGCCGCCCTTGACATCTCCCGCCAGCCAATCTGTGTCTCAATGGCCGGATTCTCGCCCAGCAGCCGGCTTGCCCATCCCGTTGCGGCTTCAAAAAGGAACCCGACGATGATCACGATGCACAGCGCATAAGCCGCGATTGCAACACCGCGCATGATTCTGATTTGCGCGGATGACCGCGCAAGGTTGGAATAATATTGAAACATCATGACAGCAGCGATCAGCGCGGGAACATATGCCAGCGCATCCCATTGCTCGCGGCTCAGGTATCGGCGAGTGACGGAGGAAATGACCGCGAAAAACATGTAAGTTGTGGCGGAAAACGAGAACAGAAACACCAGCCTTCCATCGTTAGCGCGCACTCCCCTCCATCCAGACCAGACCATAGCGGCAACGGCGGACAGATACAGCAGCGGTGATATGTAGAGAAAGTGGAATCCCTGGTAGACGCCAATGCCTGTCAGCGAAAAAGGCGTAAACTCCTGCCTTGCGCTCAGATGATAACGCAATGCGCTCCAATCCGTGGCATGATCCGCCCATGCCGCGAGAGACAGAAATGGGACCAGCGAGAGCGTCATGCCCAGGAAAAGCCTTGGGCTGCGCAGGCGCACCCGCCATACCGGATGAAGCAGCAGGCACAGCACCAAAGATGGATAATACAGAATGATGATGTACTTGAAAAAAAGGGCGGCGCCGAGCGCCAGCCCTGACATAATCCACCATATCGCGCCGTCTGATTGAAGCGAGCGGTAAGTGAACCAGAGAATCCATGACCACATGAACAGCTGAGCGCCGTCTGGCGTCAGGATGGCGCCAAATCCAAAATACATGGGAACCGCGGTGATGGTCAACAGCGACCATAAAGCGATGCGCGCGCCGCCGATGTCGCGGGCGAGAAGATACACGGGCATAATGGTGAGTGTCGCAAGAATGAACGAAAATATTCTTACACCAATCTCGGTCTTGCCGAGCATTGCCATTCCTGCGCGCGCCATGATAGACGCGCCTGGCGGATGCGGACAGAAATTCAAAGGCGCCACATGGGACAACCATGCGTAAAGCATTTCGTCCGGAAACAATTCATATCTGCACGCAAGAACAAAACGCACAATCGCCACAAGCCCCACAATTCCCGCAAGAAACCACAACTCACGCACGCCCGCGCGCCTCATGCCTTCCCCGCATTGCCGCATCATGTCAATGACCGGGCGAACGCGTCAACCGCTTCCAGGCACTGTTCTGCCGTGATAATGAGGGGCGGGCTGAAACGCACCACACATCCATTGAGCAATGTGGTTTCAAGAAGCACGCCCATCTGGCGGCAACGGTAAACGGCAGTGCGGGCGCGCTGTGCCGAATCGAGTTCCACGCCGATCATGAAACCCACGCCGCGCACATGGCGAATCTGCGGTCCCTGACCGGCGCATTGCTCAAGTTTTTCCATCAACAACTGCCCCATCCGGTTGGCATGTTCGAGCAGATTTTCATCGCGAATGACGCCGATGGAGGCAAGTCCGGCAGCGCACGAAACAGGATTGCCGCCAAAGGTGGTGATATGGGAAAATGGCGGTTCGGCCGCAAACCGCCACAACATCTCACGGGACGCGATAAGTCCGGCCAGCGGATATCCGGCTCCCATGCCCTTGGCCGCTGTGATCACATCCGGCGTGACATGATAACGCCGCGCGGCAAACCAGTCACCCGCTCGTCCAAAGCCTGTCTGGACTTCATCGAAGATCAGCAGCGCGTCTGTCTCGCCGCATCGGGCGCGTAACGCGGCAAGCCACCCGTCGGGCGGAATCTGTATCCCGCCCTCGCCCTGAACCGGCTCGACAATCACCGCCGCGGTTGTGCCATCAATCCGCTCAAGATCGCTGAAACTCCCGAAACTGAGGAATGTCACATCCGGCAGCAGACTTCTGAACGGGCCGCGATAGGATTCCGCCCCGAAGCAGGCAAGCGCTCCAAGCGTGTCACCGTGATAAGAGTTGTGAAACGCGCATATGCCGCGCCGCCCGGTAAGTTTCACGGCCATCTTGAGCGCCGCGTCATTGGCCTCCGCGCCAGTAGTAAGAAAATAGACCGCATCCAGACCTTCAGGAGCGACGCGCGCAATCTCGCGCGCCAGTTCAACCTGCGGCGCCTGAACATGCTCGCCATAAACCATCGTGTGCGCATAAAGTCCCGCCTGGCGGCGCACCGCTTCCATCACACGCGGATGACAATGCCCCACATTGACCACGGAAATACCTGCAATCATGTCGAGGTAACACCTGCCCGCGCAGTCATATATCCAGCACCCCTCGGCGCGCTCAACCTCGATTCCGTTTGGGAAAGGCGATGTCTGCCCGACATGGCGGATGAAGTCGTCGTGAAGCGTGCTCATCATGATATACTGCCGCTCAGTCCAAAGCGAATTCTTTTCTCCAGTCGCCTTTGTCGTTGAATGGCGGCTGATCCCTTTTGTCGAGCAGAAAGGTTCCCACCACAAGATAATCCATGTTCGTGCGCATGAAGCAGCGATAGGCGTCGGTTGGTGTGCAGACAATTGGTTCACCGCGCACGTTGAAGCTGGTGTTGATGATAACAGGCACACCCGTCTGACGCCCGAATTCACTGATCAATTCATGGTAGAGCGGCGCCTCCGCACAGCTGACTGTCTGCAGGCGCGCGCTGCCATCAACATGCGTCACAGAAGGGATGACCCGCTTGTCCTCCCTGACATCAGCGACAAGCAGCATGAACGGGCTGGCGATCCCATCGCGCAGATCTAAGTATTCCGCTGCGCATTCTTCAATGACACTTGGCGCGAACGGACGGAAGCCCTCGCGGAACTTGATCTTCATGTTGAGCTTGTCCTTCATTGCCGGATCGCGCGCGTCGGCGAGAATACTGCGGCCGCCCAGCGCGCGCGGGCCGAATTCCATGCGCCCTTGGAACCACCCCACCACATGGTTTGCCGTTATGAGCGCCGCCGTTTCGCGCGTGAGCGTCTCGCGGTCGAGCGGCTTGTATTTTGCGCCAAAAGCGTCGAGCTGGCCGCGACATTCGTTGTCGCTGAACCCGGGGCCATGGAAAGCGTGTTTCATCTGGTAGCTGCGCGGATGCCCGAGAACACAGTTGTAAAGGTAATAGGCGGCGCCCAGCGCTCCGCCCGCATCACCCGCCGCGGGTTGAATAAAAATATCATCGAAACCCGCCTCGCGCAGCACGCGCGCATTGGCGACGCAGTTTAGCGCCACGCCGCCAGCCATGCATAGGCGCTTGAGACCAGTCTGGCGCTGGATGTTGCGCGCCAGCGCCACCATGATCTCGTCCGTGGCCTTCTGGATGCTTGCCGCAATGTCGAATTCCCGCTGTGTCAGGCGCGTTTCGGGCTTGCGCGGCGGCCCCCCGAAAAGCGCGTCGAACCTGCTGTTCGTCATCCGCAGCCCGTGCAGGTAATCAAAATACTTGATGTTCAGCTTGAAGCTCCCGTCTTCGCGCCAGTCCACAGTTTCGCGCACCTTGTCGTAATAGACGGGCTTTCCGTAGGGCGCCAGCCCCATGACCTTGTATTCGGCGCTGTTCACCTTGAAACCGAGATAATACGTGAACGCGCTGTAAAGCAGACCGAGCGAATGAGGGAATCTGGTTTCGTGGTGCAGATCGATCGTGGTTCCGCGCCCGACTCCCCATGTGGAGGTGCTCCATTCACCCACGCCATCAACCGTAAGAATGGCGGCTTCCCCGAATGGCGAAACGAGAAACGCGCTGGCGGCATGGGAAAGATGGTGGTCGTTGAAAAGGATGGAACCTTTGTAATTAAGCTCGTGCCGGATGATCGACTTGATCCACAACTTGTCCCTCATCCACACAGGCATCGCTCGTATGAACGAGCTGAATCCCCGCGGAAACTGGTCGAGATAGGTGAAAAGCAACCGCTCAAACTTGGTGAAGGGTTTGTCATAAAATACAATATGATCAACGTCATTGAGCGAAATGCCGGCTTCGGCAAGACAGTAACGCACGGCGTGGATCGGAAACCGGTCATCGTGTTTTTTTCGGCTGAAACGCTCCTCCTGGGCTGCCGCAATGAGCTGACCATCGGCCACAAGCGCCGCGGCGGAATCATGATAAAATGCCGATATGCCAATGATATTCATGTGCCTTGAACACTATATATCGGGTGTTTTAGTCAATTGCAATGCACCGCGCGCCGTTTTTATTGGACCGCATACCGCCTATTGTGAACTTGAGGATGCGTCTCCCCTTGCGCATCTGGCTTGACGAGGTTCGATGCGCGTTATTATATTTACTATAACAGGACTTTTCCCGCGGAGGGAAACTGCTTTTGGAACAACACAGGAGGCCGTCAGAGATGCTGCCCGATTCGTCGCACATCACCAGGATAATGGTTGTCTCAAACACACACTGGGACAGGGAATTCCGGCGTTCCTTTGAAAAAACGCGCCGCCGTCTGCTCGACATGATGGATGTGACGCTCGACATCCTCGAACAAAATCCGCAGTTCCATTCATTCACAATGGACGGGCATTGCATCATGATTGACGATTACCTCGAGATGCGTCCGGAGCGCGCGGAACAGGTAAAACGGCTCGCGCGCGACGGGCGGCTCATCATCGGCCCTTGGTACACACTGCCCGAGACGATGAGCATCTCCCACGAGGCGCTTGTGCGCAATTTTCTGCGGGGTCGCCAGCGTGTTGAGGCTTACGGCGGCAAGCCAAACACCGTCGCCTACACGCCCGCCTCGTGGGGGCAGACGGGGCAGCTTCCACAGATACTCGCCGATTTCGGTTTGCGGCGCATGATGTTCTACCGCGGCATATCGCACCACGAGAGCGATGCCGAGTTCGTCTGGAGCGCTCCCGACGGAACATGCGTGCTCGCGAGCCGTTTCGCCATCTACGCCCGCTACAACTGGTATTACCAGGTGCACCGCGCGGTGTCGCGCCACAGAACTTTTGAGAAGGATTATGTATGGGGTGAATACGACGAGGTTCCGTTCCGTTTTGCCGACGGGCTCGCGGGAGAAGACCTCGCGTTTGATCTGAAGTCGCCTGTGGCCCATTATGACAAATCACGGCTGAAGCAGGTCATCGAGGACATGATCAAGCGCGAGGGCGAACACTTCACGACTGAGATATTCCTTGCGATGAATGGACACGACATCTCCGTGGCATGGCCTCATGAGGCGCAGGTCATCGCCGATGCGCGTGAGGCGCTGCAGGGACGTTACACGATCGAGCACACGGATCTCGAACATTATTGGGAGGAGTTGGAGAAAAGCATCGACAAGGGCAAACTCTCACGCCTCAAAGGAGAGCGGCGTGCGCATCTGCAGAAGGGAATGTGGACTTACCTGTTGCCGGCCTCGATCAGCGCCCGAACATACCTTAAACAACAAGATTTCGCCGCGTCCACGGCGCTCGTTTATCTCGCTGAACCTCTCGCATCACTGGCGGCATCACTCGGCGACGAATACCCCGCGCGCTATCTTGAGCGCGGCTGGAGTTTCCTGATGTCAAACCACACACATGACGCCAACGGCGGCTGCGCGCCCGACACGGTCTGCAAGGACATGGAAACACGCTATCGCGCCGCAAGCGACATTGCCGACATAGTCACCGAGGATGCCATGACCCATGTCGCGCGCAACCTGCCCCCCGCCGGACAACCGGCTGACGCCATGCAGTTAATTGTCTTCAACACACTGCCTTTTGATCGCAATGTCGTCGCGCTTGTTGATCTCGAAATCCCGCGCAAGTTCAACGCAAAGGCTGTTCTCCTGGAGAGTCACGCCGGCACAGTAAGCGAATGCCAGCCCGTCTCACTGGAGAAATCCAGCGCCTTTGTTGACAACATCTGGGACGTGCCCTCGATTATCGATTCGCACAGAATCAAATTTTACGCCCAATTTCAGAAACTCCCCGCCCTCGGCTATCGCGTCTACAGGATCGTTCCCCAGGAGCATGAGTTGCGCTCTCCGCGCACGCTTGTCACTGGGCCAAATACCATGGAAAATGAGTATCTTGCCGTGGCCGTCAATCCGAATGGCGCCGTCACGATCACGAACAAGATATCGGGCAAAGTCTTTGACCAGCTCAACTATCTGACTGACCAGGGTGAGTGTGGCAGCGCATGGCGCCATGTGGCGCCGCGCTTCGACCGCAAATATAACAGTCTCGGCGCAAGCGCGAGCGTGGCAGTGGCGGAAAGCGGACCACTTGTTTCCAAGATATCAGCGGAGTATGAATTCTCCGTACCATTGGATTACGCCGACGGGAATTCGCGCAGCGACATTATGATCGATTTGCCTGTGTGTGCTGAGTACCGGCTGGAAAAGGACGCTCACATGGTCAAGGTGAGGATGAGCGTGGACAACCGCGCGTGCGACCACTGGCTGAGGGCGAATTTCCCGTCAGGCCTGAAGACCGACGAAGCGTATGCCGACAGCCACTTCGATGTCGTCACCCGCCCCATCACCTTGCCCGATTCCACTGGATGGGTCGAGAGGTTCGAGCCCACGCATCCGCTCCGGACATTTGTCGGGACATCAGATCAGGATGACGGCATTGCCATCTTCAGCAAGGGGCTCTTTGAGTACGAAGCCATCGACGACGCAAAATGCACGCTGGTCTTGACGCTGCTGCGCGCATGCCGCATCAAGCTTGCCGTGAGCGAGGAAAAGCAGACTGAACTGCCCGATGCGGGCGTCCAATGCCACGGCCCGCAGGTGTTCGAGTACGCGATTTTCATCCATCCGGGCGACTGGCAGGATGCGGCCTTGCCAAACCGTGCGGCGGAATACTACACGCCCGTGCGCGCCGCGATGACCGGACGCGGCAAGGGCAATCTCCCGCTCGAGGCGCGCTTGTTCACGGCGGATAATCCGAAGATTCACATCACGTGCGTCAAGCGCGCCGAAAATGGCGAGGGCTTGATTATCCGCATGTTCAATCCAATCGCGGGCGAGCAGGCTGTCACACTGTCATTCGGACGCGAAATCGCGCAGGCCAGCCTGTGCCGCATGGATGAAAGCTTCATTAAAACCCAGCAAAAGCACGGCAATAAGATCACGCTCATCCTCGGCCCAAAGAAAATCATGACTTGCCGCGTATTATTGTGAAATCATCCCGCAGGCGGAATCTTTCTGTATTCTTATCGTGTAAACCTGGCCCATTCCGGCTGGGTCAGGTATTCCCAGTCCTCGCGTTTCATGCGTATGATTTCAGTGTGATTCCCCGCGTTAAACACGATCTCCTCGTCGCCACGCAACACATCGGAAGCGATCATGCGCAAGCCATAGAGGCTGCCGAAAGGCGGCATTCCCCCCAGTTCGCAATCGGGAAAATCCCGGGCAAATTCCTTCTCTTCCGCCAGGCGCGCTTCCTTTGCGCCCAGAACCGTCTTGAGCATTGTGAAATCAACCTTTACCGAAGCCGGCACCGCCAGCATGATGTGCGCGCCGTCCGCCACCACAATGACCGCCTTGACCATCTCCATGCCGCGAACGTGCGTCAGCTCCGCGACCTCCTGCGCCGTGTATGCGCACCCATGAGGCTCTATCCTGTAAACCGCTCTGCTCTCGTCCAGAAAAGACTGCAACCGCACAGCAACTGTCATGGCCGTATCCTCCTTGTCGGGATAAATGGGTCTTCCTTATCATGCTTATGAAAACAGCATCCCCAGCGGATTGTCGATAAAATAATGAAAGGCTGGCGCATGAAGGGTGCTTCTTTACAGGGTCGGAAAACGCCGATACATTCTTCACAAGGCGAAGCTCCATGAACGAACAGGGACGAAATCCTCGAAACTGAAGCTAAATTGTTTCTATTTGGGGCAATGCGCAACCCGCCGCGGGCTGAAGAACCAGCGTCATCAATGCTCTATTCCCATTTCAACACACCGCCGGTGTCGGCGCTGGTGGCCATCGCGGCATATTTGCCAAGGCAGCCTCGTCGCAACTCTTCAGGGAGAGAGCTTTTCCAGCCGCCGGCAGCCTCAAGCTCGGTCCGGCGCGCGGCTATCTCGTCTTCGGTCAGACGCGCTACGAGTTTGTTTTTGGGGATATCTATCTCGATAATGTCTCCATCGTGGAGCAATCCGATAAGGCCGCCATTTGCCGCCTCGGGCGAGACGTGACCTATGCAGGCCCCCGCTGTGCCGCCGCTGAAACGGCCATCGGTAACCAGCGCGCACTTGTCGCCCAATCCCATGCCCTTTATGTATGAGGTCGGAGCGAGCATCTCCTGCATGCCTGGGCCGCCGCGCGGACCTTCATTGCGGATGATGACAACATCGCCAGGTTTCACGCGGCCCGCGAGAATGCCTTTGCAGGAGTCCTCCTGGCTTTCAAAAATGACGGCCGGTCCGCTGTGGACAAGCATATTCGGATCGACGCCTGCCGTTTTGACCACGGCACCGTACAGCGCAAGATTGCCGTAGAGGATCGACAACCCGCCGCTCTGCGAGTAGGCATTGTCGACCGTGCGGATACAGTCGTAAAGATCGATGCCATGGACGGATTTTTCCGTCACCGGGCCGACGACCTTGAAGGCATCGGGCGGATCGGCGGAGTTTGCGACTGGGACCGCGATGTCATCGCGCTCAAGAGCCGCCTTTTTCTTTCTGGCTTCTGAATCGAGCATTGCCATGACTTGAGCCGATGTGCGGCCGGTGGGTGTGTCGCCAATACCAGTGATTTCGTGCGTAAGGCGGACGCAGTCAGGCGAACGCACACTGAATTTGCGGATGTTCTCGCCCAGTGTTTCGCCGGTCACAGTGATACAACTTTCGGTGAGCAACCCTGGCTTGGCGCGCATCACCTCCCAAAGGATCGTGTGTATGCCCCCCGCGCGCGCCACGTCCTCAACGTGATATTTCGATGAAGGCGACACCTTGCAGATGTTGGGTGTTTTATGGGCAAGGTCGTTGACACGGCCGACGGAATATTCGATGCCAGCCTCACGCGCGATAGCCAGCGAGTGAAGCAGCGTATTTGTGGAGCCGCCCATCGCCATGTCAAGGATCATAGCGTTGTCGAATGCCTCGAGGGTTGCGATGTCGCGCGGCTTGATGTCGCGCCGCAACAGCTCCATGATCTGAAATGCCGCGCGCCGGTAAAGTCGCAGGCGCTCATCGCTCGTGGCGAGGATCGTGCCGTTGCCCGGGAGCGCCATGCCCAGCGCCTCGCCCAGGCAATTCATGGAATTTGCCGTGAACATGCCGCTGCATGACCCGCATGTGGGGCAACTGAGATTCTCCATTTTTATCAGGTCGGCCTCGCTGACCGTGCCCGTCTGCAGGCCGCCCACGCCCTCGAACACGCTGATAAGGTCATAGACTTTACCGTCGGGTCCGCGGCCGGCTTCCATCGGGCCGCCGCTGACAAATATCGCGGGGATGTTGCAGCGCATCGCGGCCATGAGCATTCCCGGAACAATCTTGTCGCAGTTTGGAATGCAGATCATCGCATCGAAACAATGGGCGCGGATCATGCTCTCCACCGAGTCGGCGATGATTTCGCGCGAGGGCAGCGAGTATTTCATCCCCATGTGCCCCATGGCGATGCCGTCGTCAATGCCGATGGTGTTGAAGACGAATGGCATTCCGCCAGCCTCGCGCACGCATTGTTTGATATAATCGCCAACCTCCTTGAGATGGACATGGCCTGGGATGATGTCGACATGGGAATTGACTATGGCGATGAAGGGCTTGTTCATATCCTCGTCGCGCACGCCGGTGGCCCGCAATAATGAGCGGTGTGGAGCACGCTCGGCGCCGATTTTGATGATGTCGCTGCGCATTCGGGTTCTCCTGATGATCTGCTATATATTCGCCGCGATGAGAGTCGCGACGTAAAAAACTGATTGGCTTTATCCATGCTGATATATTTAATCTGTCAAGAAATGCGCGCGAATAATGCGATATGATAATATGAGCGACGAAACACAACAGAGTCAGACGCCGGACGACGGCGAAACACGCTCAACAGCAAGCGCCCGCATAACCGACGCGACTGTGCTTGTGGACATGCCGCACGGATTCGGCCACTACAAGCTGACACGCCTGCTGGGGCGCGGCGGGATGGGCGAAGTCTGGCTGGCCTTCGACACGAAACTCGAGCGCGATGTGGCGCTGAAGGCCATGCGCCGCGAACTGCTTACCAACGAGGAAGCCGTCAAACGCTTTTATCGCGAAGCGCGCGCCGTCGCGCGGCTTAATCACCCCAACATCGTCCAAGTCTACTCCATCGGCGAGGAGAAGCAAATCATCTACTTCGTCATGGAGCTCGTTGAAGGCGACACGCTGAGCAACAAGCTCAAGACTCATGGAATCATCCCCTTGCGCGAGTGCGTGCGCATTCTGCTGCAATGCATCGAGGGGATGAGCTATGCCTATGCGCGCGGCATCATCCATCGCGACATTAAACCCAGCAACATCATGGTAACCACCGATGGACGCATAAAGATCGCGGATTTCGGACTGGCAAAGATGATCGAGCACGACAGCCAGATGACAGCCGCCGGCACGACGATGGGCAGCCCCAACTATATGTCGCCCGAACAAGCGCGCGGCGAGGAAGCCGACCACCGGAGCGATATTTACGCGCTTGGCATCACTTTTTATCAGATGATGACCGGGCATCTGCCGTTCACGGCCGAAACGCCGCTGAGCGTGCTGCTCATGCAGATACAACAGCCGTTGCCGGAACCCGACGAGTTGCGCATGGTTGGCGATGGAAGGGTTCTGGAAATCATCAAGAAAATGAGCGCCAAGTCGGCCGCTGGACGCTATCAGACCTACACGGAGATGGCCGAAGCAATCACAACGCTCGCGCCGGACGCGCGCATTCGCCCGTCCGCACTGACCGCGACAGCCACCATGGCCACACCCCAGGAACTCAAGCTCCGCGGAAAAGATGCCGCAAGGGATGCCATGGCTGCCGATCAACAAGTCACGGCGCCATCCGCCACACCGGTTGAAGCCCGGAAAAAGCCGGCGCCGGTCGCGCGAAAATGGATTGTCATAGCGGCAACGGGCATTGTGGCGCTTGTGGCGGTGGTCGCGCTGATTTTTTCGCTGACCGCGCTTCGCACAAGAAAAGCAACTGCCGAACGTGCTGCGGGTCAGCTTTTTGCCCAGCAGCGTACTCAATCCGAATCCGCGACGCCAGCCGCGATAGCCATTCCCTCGCCAGATGCCGTCGCCCCCGCAACGACCCCGATGATATCGATTCCGCCTGCCACAGCCACCCCGATGCCATCGCCTGCCCCGCAGCAATACACGCCAATATCGATGCCATTAATAACTCCCGGCCCGCCACCCATTTCACCCATCACCCCGCTGACTCCTGCCGGATATCCCACAACGGTCATCGTCACGCCAACCCCGACCCCCACGCCCACTGTATTCACCTCGTCCATCATCCTTGGCAGTGACAGAGTCATGACGGGCGCCGCTGTCAGTGTATACGATGAGGCCGGTCAGCCAGCAGCGCGAACACTGCGCGCAGGAGATCGCGCCGACCTCGTGCGACTCGATCAGGCGACAAATCGATACCAGATCCGCTACAATGGGCGCCTTTATTATGTCAGCGTTGCAGACGCGCACCAGATCACAGACCAACTGGGAGCGTTGCAGCGACCCAGGCTGTCACCAGGCAGCGCGACGCCGAAGCCGGCACTGGCGCGGCTCATCGTGCTTGGAATGCCGGATGGAACAGGCAAGGAGGAAATATCCGTTTTTGACGAAGCAGGAAAACGCGAACTGCAAAAAATGCGCGCCGGCACGGAATTGCAGTGCGTCGGAGACTCAGAGTTTTATTACATTGTGCTACTGGACAGCGGCCGCCGCGGCCAAGTGCTGAAGAAGCTCGCGCGTCCCAAACCATGACAAACCCATGAATAATCCGTGCCGTGTGCGCTACTTTTCCAGCGGTTCGGGGCGTAGCGCAGCCTGGTAGCGTACCTGAATGGGGTTCAGGTGGTCGCTGGTTCAAATCCAGCCGCCCCGACCATTTCACCTTTCCCGCAAACCCTCTCCCAGCAAGGCCGCGAGCCTATCAGACAAGGACTTGCGGGGGTATTCCCTTGACTCGGGATAAGCACATTACCGGTAGGGCTGCGAAGATCATCGGCGGGATCTGCACTGCACCGGGATATCGGCCGCTGCACTCTTGGTGGCACTAATCCTTTCATGTGATTCGATGACACGAATCATGCAATAATCCCACCGAATCCAGCCCCGGTAACAGCGATCACTTGAACAAAAATCCCGCTGAAAGCATGATTCGCGGTTTGGCGCCACCTGTTACAGGGTACTCAGCTTGGCCGTCTGATCTTGCAGAATCAGCGGTTCGATGACCGGATCAAGATCGCCCTGCATGATACGGTCGAGGCTGTAAAGCGTCAAACCTTCAACACGGTGATCCGTCAGGCGGTTTTGAGGGAAGTTATAGGTGCGGATGCGTTCGCTGCGGTCGCCGCTGCCGACCATCTTCCTGCGCGATGTCGCGATCTCCGACTGCTGGCGCTGGGTTTCGGCCTTAAGCAACCGCGCGCGCAAGACCTTGAGCGCCTTGGCCTTGTTCTTGTGCTGTGACTTTTCATCCTGGCAGGTCACCACAAGGCCCGACGGGAGATGCGTGACGCGCACCGCGCTGTCTGTCGTGTTGACGCTCTGCCCGCCCGGCCCCCCGCTGCGGTAAACGTCAATGCGCAACTCCTCGGGCTTGATCGCGATGTCCACCTCCTTGGCTTCAGGCAAAACCGCCACGGTCGCGGCGCTCGTGTGGATGCGCCCCTGTGCTTCAGTAGCAGGAACCCGCTGGACACGATGTGTTCCCGCCTCGAATTTCATGCGGCTGTAAACCATCTCCCCCTCAACCGAGAAAACGACTTCTTTGAAGCCGCTGAGACCGGTTTCGTTTGCGCTGAGAATTTCCGACCGCCAGCCTTTGCGCTCGGCATACTTGTTGTACATCCGGAAAAGGTCGAACGCGAAAAGCGCGGCTTCCTCGCCGCCCGTGCCCGCACGAATCTCGATGATGATATTTTTCTCGTCAAGCGGGTCGCGGGGCAGAAGCATGATCTGAAGCTCTGCGCGCAGACGCGCAATGGTATCTTCCAATTCGCCGCACTCCGACAGCGCCAGCGCGGCCATCTCCGGGTCCGCGTCACCGGCAAGCTGGCGCGCGTCGGCAAGACGCCCCTCCGCCGCCTGAAGCATGCGGCAATGCGCCACGATTTCCCCGAGTTCTTTGTGCAACTTGGACTGGCGCCGCAACTCCGCCGGATCGGAAACGATGGCCGCATCGCCCAGCGACGCCTCGATGGCTTCGAATCGTTGTTCAACTTCGCGCAAACGCGCCGTCAGATCAATCGTTGTCATAACCGCCAACTACTACCAATCTCCCAATCGAATTATTGTCCCAAACTTGGGAACACCGAGCGTCAGCTCGGTCCCCAGACACGGCTCCCAATGAATAGCCGCAGGTGAAAACCTGTGGAATGGATTGTCATGCCATCAAAATCAAGATGCATCCTTATCATCAAAGCCGTCTTTATGTGCTGTGTTGAGCGAAACCGCTCCTTTTTCAGGCTTTTCACGACTCAGGAAATACGACAATAAATTTCATTGATTGCTCATATCCGCCTCATTTAGATGTATTGCTGATCTATTTATTGGAGGAATTATAGGAATGGCTGAGGTGCGCCTCGAAAGCGTTTCAAAAGTGTTTCCCGGCAATGTGCTGGCGGTTGACAACATCACACTGCAGATCAAGGACAAGGAATTCCTTGTCCTGGTCGGCCCATCGGGTTGCGGCAAATCCACGACTCTGCGCATGGTCGCGGGGCTGGAAGAAATCACCAACGGCAAAATCTTCATTTCCGACAGGCTCGTCAATGATGTGCCGCCCAAAGACCGCGATATCGCAATGGTGTTTCAAAATTACGCTCTTTACCCCCACATGACCGTGGAAGAGAACCTCGAATTCGGCCTCAAATTGCGTAAAATCCCCAAGGAAGAGCGCAAGAAGCGCGTGCGTGACGCCGCCGAGATTCTCGACATCGCCCACCTGCTCGACCGCAAGCCCAAGGCGCTGTCGGGCGGCCAACGCCAGCGTGTTGCTGTGGGCCGCGCCATCGTCCGGCACCCCAAAGTCTTCCTCTTTGATGAACCGCTGTCCAACCTTGACGCTAAACTCCGCGTCCAAATGCGCACAGAAATCAGCAAGCTCCACTCACGGCTGCAGGCGACCATGATCTACGTCACGCATGACCAGGTCGAAGCCATGACCATGGGCGACCGCATCGTTGTGATGAAGGATGGCATCGCGCTACAGATCGACGACCCCATCTCGCTTTACGACCACCCCGTGAACAAGTTCGTCGCCGGATTCATTGGAACCCCGCCCATGAATTTCATGACCGGAACCGTTGAGCAAAACAACAGCACCCTTGTGTTCAACGAGGGCTCCTTCCATCTCAACCTCCCGTCGCGCTACCACGAAGCGCTCAAACCTTTCGTGAACAAACAGGTCGTCTTTGGAATCCGCCCCGAAGACATTTACGACCCCAGCTACGGCACGGAATTGCCGAACAAGCAGGACGTCAGCGCAAAGGTTGAAGTCATCGAACCTATGGGAAGCGAAATCTATCTCTACATGACAACCGGGAAAAATCCGTTCATCGCCCGAGTGGAACCCCATGTGCGCGCCGAACTCGACGAGCAGAAGAAGATTATCTTCAACATGGACAAGGCGCACTTCTTTGAAAACACGGCCGAAGGCAAAAACCTGCTTTACGACATCGAGCGCAACTGATTCCCGGATGAAATGATGCGACCGCTCCGCTGGAGCGCATTCTCAGTTTTCAGTGTTTTTTCATTGCGGCGTCCAAGGTTTCGCGCAGTTCATTGATGCGCTCATCGATCATTTCA
>JAPLSQ010000143.1 GCA_026398535.1 Candidatus Sumerlaeota bacterium
AGCCAAACGTTATTGCCGCCAAACTGCTAAACGCCGCTGACATCATTCTGCCCGACGCAATCCCATGCCGGGGAGTCGTTGTAGCCACAAAGAAAAAACTTACCACTGAGCGAAAAACCCCCCATATTAAAGGCTAAAACGCATGGGGCGGTCACGCTCTGCAGGGGGAAGATCCGTTCTAATATCGGTGTGTCGGCAATACGCCGCGGGTACTCAAAATAGTGTCACGCCCGTCAGACGTAGCCAGCCTCGAACGGATCTTCCCCCTCTAATCTCGCCATCCCCCCATTTTACGGGGAATCGCGCCTTAAGTGTAGCCACAACAAAATGCACTAACAGTGCATTATTATCTTGCATGTAGTCAAAACGGCTGATGATATCGTGGCCACAATGTATGTGGATAAGGCAAAAGTTGGAAAAGGCGAGAAAGTCTACACTCGCTATTTGTTGCGGGAGAACTATCGCGAGAAGGGCAAGGTTCTCCATCGCACGATCGCAAACCTGTCGCACTGTAGTCCGGAAGAGATCGATGCCATCAGGCTGGCGCTCAAGCACAAGAAGAACCTGGCAGTGCTGGGCAATGTGGCGACCGATGTAACAACTCGACAAGGGCAGAGTGTCGGGGCTGTCTGGGCGCTGTATGTTCTGGCACAACGACTGGGGCTGTGCGATGCGCTGGGCTCGTCGCGCCAAGGCAAGCTGGCGTTGTGGCAAGTCATTGCACGGGTCATTGATCAGGGCTCGCGGCTGTCTGCGGTGCGTTTGGCTTCCACCCATACTGCATGCGACATTCTCTCGTTGGACAGATTCGACGAGGACAAGCTGTACGGGAATATCGGCTGGCTTGAGGATAACCAGGCTGCCATTGAAGACGCTCTGTTTCGCAAGATGTACGGCGCTGGCGCCCCCAAGCCGTCGTTGTTTCTTTATGATGTGACGTCCAGCTACCTGGAGGGCACGCACAACGAGCTTGGAGCCTTCGGCTACAACCGCGACGGCAAGCGTGGGAAGATGCAAATCGTCATTGGCCTGTTGACCAATGACGCGGGCATTCCCATCTCGATCGAATTGTTCAAGGGCAATACGTCTGATCCCAAGACCGTCTCTTCGCAAGTCAAGAAGGTTGTTGAGCGCTTTGGCGGCGGCTGTGTCACATTCGTTGGCGACCGCGGCATGATCCGGGGGCCTCAGATCGAGGAACTCAAAGCCAATGGCATGCACTACATTACGGCAATCACCAAGCCCCAGATTGAGGCTTTGCTCAAAAGAGGCGTCGTTGACATGGACATGTTCGACGAGAACCTGGGCGAGGTTATTACCGCCGAGGCCGTGCGCTATATCCTGCGGCGCAAGCCAACACGCGCTGCCGAGACTGCGCAAACACGCCACAACAATCTCAACGCCGTCCGCAAACTGATCGACGAGGCCAATACCTATCTGGCCGGCCATCCCAAGGCTGCAACCGAGACCGCACTAAGACGGATCGATCAGTTCCTGTTGAAGCGCAGACTCACAGCTTGGACGAGCCTGCGCCGCACCGGCGAACGACAAATCGATCTCGACATCGATGAGGTGGCGCTGGCAGAGCAAAGCAAACTCGACGGCTGTTACGTTATGACTACCGACCTGCCCACCGCGGTCGCTTCCAAGGAAGTCGTCCACAGCCGTTACAAAGACCTGGCTATGGTTGAACAGGCATTTCGCATCTCCAAAACGGTCGAACTGGAGATGCGCCCGGTCTATGTGCGAACCGAGGAGCACACGCGTGGACACGCCTTGGTAATCATGCTTGCGTACTTGCTCAGTACCGAGCTGCGCAAGTTGTGGAACCATATCGACATCACCCCCGGTGAGGGCGTCAAGGTTCTCGATGGCATTCACTCCATCGAACTGTCATTCCGCGGCAAACAGCCAGTTAACACGATTCCCCAGCCAAACGTTATTGCCGCCAAACTGCTAAACGCCGCTGACATCATTCTGCCCGACGCAATCCCATGCCGGGGAGTCGTTGTAGCCACAAAGAAAAAACTTGCCCCTGAGCGAAAAACCCCCCATTTTAAAGGCTAAAACGCATGGGGCGGTCACGCTCTGAAGGGGGAAGATCCGCTCGAAGGTGATTACCACGGGAATGCGCCGGTTGAAGAAGAAGGACTAGTCTGAGGCGCCGATCATCAAGCTATTCTGATCTTCATCATCTCAACCAGATCGAACTGTTCACCATGAGCTATCTTCTTCCCGATGATCTCTAATCCGGCATTCAAGAGCGATTCCACCGTCCGGTACTGTTCACTGGTTTCCGGAAAGATGAGTGGAATGAGATCCTTCAATTTCCCTTCTGGATCGAAACTGCCGACATTCCAAACTGTCTCTGCACCCTCGACATTCCCGGGCAATACCCCGGAGTTGATCGCAACCGACATGGCGAACTTGGCTATGTCCATCTGATCCTTGAAGAGGCCCATCGACTCCATCTGCTCCATGACCCCTTTGTTTTTCGAAGTCATGCCGATTGTCTTCTTGTCATTGGCCATGTCAGCTATCCAATCTCTTTTCCAGAATCGAGTGCCGAGCCGTTTTCCGAACGATCCAATACTCGCTCTTCAAACTACCTTTTAGTTCTTCCCGAGCCAAACGAGGCTCCAATTCGGATTCATACACCAAGAGCATGATCTGGCTGGCCATTTGCGGCAAGGCGTGAACCACCTTGGTTGTGTGCGCACTGTCCAAACGACCGAAGGGAGAATCCATAATGATCGGGCCATGAAGCGGCGCGTTTCGCTGCAGCGAGCCAATCAGCGATAGCGCCACGATATGCTCGGCCCCGGCGGAACGAACCGGAATCGGTTGTCCGTCTTTGTGGATAATCGTTAAACCGTAGTTTTCGTTAATCTCCAAGCCCTTGTAGTCTGGCTCGCTCGTCAGAAGTGCAAACAGCGCGCTCGCATCTTTTTCCACCATCCGGCGCAATTCATCGCAGTACACCGAAACGCCCTGTTCAAAAAGTTCGAACAACCGGGCGCACAGTTCTCGCTTCTTGCTCTCGCGTCCGAGATCACCGTCGCCGTAATGAACCAACTTTTCCTGGATCTTGCGGATGTCCGAGTCGATTTTCTCGATGTTCCGCTTCTCCTCCTGAATTCCCTTTTCGGTCAGGCCCAGTTCCGCGACCAACTTTTCGTATTCGGTGGAGAGCCTCCTGATCTCGCTTTCATCCAGATTCCTAGCCTGCCCCATGATATCTTCGATTCGGTCCTGCTTCCTGTGCAGATCCAGACGAAGGCTTTCGATATCCTCAACCACGCCTTCGACAATCTCAGTCTTGTCAGCGATCTCAATCCGCTTGAGGCTAACCAGCCGATGGGCCAGGTCATCGTACTCATCCTTCTCATCAGCGGTGATATCTCCACCAAACCCAGCGGCCGTCTTCTGCAGGACAGCTATGGCGGCTTCATCAAGTACCCGCTGGCAGGTATGACAAGTTCCAGTTTGAAGAGACTCTCTGGCCATCGTCACGATTTCCGAGGCCACGGCACCCTTGTTCAACTTGGTTCTTAATGCGTCCACACGCGCTTCGGCCCCACTCTGCAAGTCCTGGATGCGCTTTGCCAGCATGTCTAGCCAAGCGCTGCTCAGTAGACTGCGGAGTCGTTCAGACTTTTCACTGATCTTGTCGGTGACCTGCCGACACTCTGCTTCTAATCGATCTTTTTCAGAGAGCAGAGCTTTCGCTCGCTCCCATTTCCGCAAGTCGCCTTCGGTCGAGACTTTTTGCGTCTGTAATTCACCCTTTCTGAGTTCCAAGCGTCTGACTTCGGTTTCGTGAGCCTGCTTCTGGACGATCAGATTGGCTTGGTTGTTCCCCAACTCATGCGTCTTCTGATTCTTTTGCGCCGCTCGCGATTCTCGCTGCGCCGCTTCGTCCCGGGCAGCACGCAGATCGCGTCTGGCATTCTCGATCACCGGCACGCCGAGAATGCGTTCGATGGCATGCTTGATCTTTTCACCCATGGTGCTCTCACTCCGCAACAGCTCCTCATACTGCTGTAAGAGTTCGCCGTCGAAGAGAAAGAATCGCGACACACTCTCCGGCATCACACGAACCAGTTCCAGTTTGGCTTCCTCGACACCCAGAACATTGCTGCCGCGCTTCAGATAATACTCTTCTTGATAATCAACACTCGCTGTTGGGGTCGCGACGCCCTGGCGCGGTCGACACTCCCGTGTCAGCTCATAGAACTGGTCGTCGTGGTCGAATTCGAGGATCACCTTGAATCCGAACTGCCCCTCGGCGGCGGTTTCCCAATTGCCGATGCGGTGCAGGGCGATGACTGTCTCGCCACGGCTAATGGCCTTGCCAAACAAGGCGTAGCGGATCGCATTAAGCAGCGTCGTCTTGCCGCGCATATTCTCACCATAGACAATGCCCACCCCATCATCGGCAAAGTCGATGCTTTGCGAGCCCTTGAACGGACCGAAATTGTCGAGAGTCAGCTTTTTCAGTTTAAGCATTACCGTTCCCCCTCAGACGGAATGTACTGGTCCACCAACTGGCCGACTCGCTTGCACGCCTCGACTTGGTTCTCCATGAAGTCCGCTTCGGTTTCGATTATCCGGGCAACGAGATCAGCCGGCAGGTCGGGGAACTTGTCCTCCCGGAGTTTTTCGATCACCGCTAGCATCTCATTCTTCGTCTTCTTCATCTTCGCGTCCGTCCTCCACAATTCCGCTAATATCCAAACCCGATTTCATGGCGATAATCTCCAGTTCCCGCACCGAACTGGGATTGCGCGCATTCTTGCCAAACTCGATTGCCCGAGCCATCTCCGATTCCAGAATCCGCAAGCCTGGAACAGGGTCCCCGTCACTATCGGTCGCAGATAGGAGCGGGACCACAATCGCATCGTGGATATGGGCCAGTGCCTTGCCGGGACTGCGCCGCAGCACACGGCCACGGCGCTGAATGAACTCTCTTGGGTTCTTCGATGAAGCCAAAATCAGCGCGTGGCTCACCGACGGGATGTCCACTCCCTCATCAAGGCACCTGATTGAGACAATGATCCCACCATTCGCCTCAAACAGGCCGAGAGTCTGCTTGCGGTCTCCAGCCATAGCCGAGTGGTATTCCCCGGCGGGCAGGTCGTGTTGTCGCAATAAATCCAGAACATCCGTGAGCTGAGTCTGTGTATCGCAGTAGACAATCCACTGCTGGCTCGACCGGTAAAAGTCCTGAAGCACTTTCAGCGATAACGGCACCTTTCCAGCGGCCGCTTTGGTAATCCTGGCACGCCGGATCAGTAGATTCTTGATGCGATCATGAAGGTGGGGGTTCTCCGCTTTGGCAAAGGCAGCCTGTGCGTACAACTGGCTTATCTCCTTCGACAAGTCGTTCCAGGCATCCTGTTCATCGCGCGTGAGCACGACCGGATGGACATGGTAAAAATAGGGCGTCAGTGTGCCGGCCTTCACCGCGTCAGCCAAAGTGAACGGCGGTGGCACGACCCCGTGAAAATAGCTGAGAAGGGCTGCCGTTCCGCCCGGATCACCCGCCCGAACCGGCGTAGCGCTGAGGCCCAGTCGAGGTCCGGAATCGATCGATAGGATGTTCTGGTGATAACCGCTTCCGAGCCGATGCACCTCGTCGGCGACCAAGAACAAGTGCTCGCCACCGCGCACGGCACCTCGGAATTGATCGGAAGCCGCGGTTTGCATGGTCGCGATGACTAGTCGTGGCATTCCTTCGGACCGTTTCCCCGTAAATGGACCAAGCAGCTTGTCTTCCCGCCACTCGTTGTTGCCACCTCCGGCCAGGAGCACATTGGGGTCCATATCGGCAAGGGTCTCGCTCACCTCCTTGCTCCATTGTGTGAGCAGCAACTCGCTAGGAACGACGATCAGAATGTTTTCGCCGGCTTCGAGGGCTTCGCGAATCGCGCAGAGCGCCGTGAAGGTCTTGCCGCTACCAGTGGCATGCTCAAGAATGCCCCGCCGACCCTGCTCCTTCCAAGCCTGGAGGGCAGCCAACTGATGCGGACGAGGCTGGCGACCACCAACACGCCTATCCGCTGATATCTTTTGGGCCTGCTCAATGTCGCGGCAAATCTCATCAACCAGCTGCGGCCAGTTCTTGGTATCACTGGCATCGATCAACTCCGAGAGCGCCGTGTCCGGGAAACTCTTGACCTGCACGCCTTGGTAATCATTTCCCCAAAGCGAATCAAAATAGCTGATTTCCTCGCTGATCCGTTCTAGTTCGCGCTGCCCCTCCCACGAGACGAAGACATCCACCGACTCCAGGTTTCCATCGTTGGATAAGCCAGCATAGGTTTCATTCATCGATCCTTTGAAGGCCACGTTATTCCCGGTCGTGTCGCAGAAAATCCCCACCTTGTCATGAAAGAGGCGGTACCGCGACAGATCGCCCCCCGTGTCCATGAAAGCGACGCGAAACTCAATCACGCCGATCGCGACAAGCGAGGCCAAGACGCGCGCGGGCTTGCGCATATCGTCGCTGGCCAACAGCTGCCGCACTTCGGTGAGCATCTGTTCTGCGCAGGCGGCGTCCAGGCGAGCCGAGTAGCCGTCACCAATCGCTTTGATGTCATCGGCTGTCAGAATGGGCGAACAGATGATCCTCATTTTCCCATCGTGCTCAACGAACTGCCTGAGCGCAGACCAGGCGATGGTGTAAATGGTGCTGGTGAAAAAACCAACGGCTCGGTCGTAACGGGATGCGCATGCCATGCAAGGCACGTAGAAGTCTTGGGCAATATCGTGCTGGCCCTTGTGGTAACTGGGGCGAAGTGAGAGTTCGTTCAGAGCGATCATCGGTCAGTCCCCCGTCAACCGTTGAAGGGTCAACTCCTGCCTCCGCAACAGGCCTTCACAAAGATTGTCCTCTCTGATAGTCACTACTTGTTCGGAACCAACCCAGAGCCTGCGCTCTTCGACGCCGATTTGCCCGGCTGCTGCCTGGTAGACAGTGGTCGGTTTGACCTGGACGTTTCTGGAAAAGGGGAAATCCTTGTACAGCCCCGCATCCCAGAGGATAAACACCAGGAGTTCGGGCTCATAGCCAACCAAGAGCACAATGCGACCACCTGAGTGGTCGAAGTTGGCTCGCAACTTGTCCTTATGCTCGGGCATGATAAGCTGAATCTTGTGTTCGCCTAAGGTCCGTCCGCCGGGCGGGTGTGTGGCGGTATACATATACACACGGAGCATGACCGGCAGAGGTGGTCGGAGATCTACCTCCAGAGGCACCTTGTCGATTCGACTGTGCCCGACGACGCTATCTCCCAGCGCCGCCAGGAATATCTGGTGCATTTTCCTTTTGGCGAGTCCCATCACTTGGGCCTCGTCTTGCCGCCGTCCATTGCCAGCGGCAATCCGTCCTCGCTACCAATAGGCAAACGGGGTGCGTAGATTTCGTAGGGGGCTTCCCGCGTGCTCCCCGTGTCCGCAAAAAGACAACCATCACCAATGAACCGAGCCTTGGCGCCTTCAACATACTGCTGATCTAGTTCGCAGCACAACCAACGGCGGCCCATTTGCTCGGTGACGTAACCCGTCATACAGCTGCCGGCAAAGGGGTCGACCACCAGATCACCCTTGTCGGTAAGCATATTGACGAAGAAAGCCGGGACACCTGATGGAAAACGTGCCGGATGCTCTGGCAAATCGTGTTCGCGACAATAACGTTGATAGGCGGTGTTGCTCTCGGTGTTAGCTAAGGCAATGAGGTTGGGCGGAATCGCCCCCCCATTGTCTCGCTGAAACTTGTCTGAGATATCGTGGCCGGATGGACGCAGCTTGGCCTTGTAGCCATGTTTGAGTAGGTTCTGCATGCTTGGCGAATACGGCTGAAGCACACGGCGGTTGGACGCCTTGGGAAACGGCGTCTTCGATAACCACCAGATGCAGTTGACAGCGTCCTTAACTCGCACACGGCGGATGTTTACCCATTCGGCTGGCGTTGGAAGTTTTGCCGGATTCCACCAGAAGAATTCCTGAGCGAGATGAAATTCGAATTTACGGCACAGCATGATCAGAAGTTCGTAGTGGTAAAGGCTGCGGGTCGGGATACCCCGCTTCCACGCGCCTCCGATATCGATCACTAAACTTCCACTCGGCTTGAGGATTCGGTGAAATTGTGCACCAAACCGCTCAAACCAGGCAACATATCGATCAGCGTCCTCGTTGCCGTAGTCCTTGGGACGCAGCAGTCCGAACGGCGGACTGGTCATGATCAAGTCAACGGAGTCGTCGCCCACTGGATCCTTGCGACCCAGCAGGGCGGCAGAATCACCGCAATAAATCCGACCCAGCTTGGTTTTGTGAGCCAGAATGGGAAGGGGGACTCCGGCAATCTCAAGACCACTCGAATCGGCGGCTGTCTTGGGTGAAGACTCGTGATGCAGCGCCAACAGGTATTCCTTCACATCCGGAAAGCCCCTCCGGTGCGCTGCTTGTTCCAGATCGCGGAATTCGTTGTCGGTGAGGTCCACCTTTCCGGATTTCGTCTTCTTGTCGCTCTTCTCGGTCATTCTCTCGTCTTCGTTTATGAGGACCACCAGTTCGTCGGTCTGCTTGGCCGGCCGAAGATGCTTCCTTCATGGAAAATTTTACACAGGATCCTTAACCACTAAGGGCATGGCTAAGGCATGTGCAACCGATTCATGCGCTGATTTTCGGTCGCTTGTCACTTTACTGCGTCGGCCGAGTAGTTGTAATGGTGTTAATTGCTATGGCTGGCAAACCCATATCCACTTCTGATCCCAAGCGCGTTGGGATATGGGTTCTTGATTAGCGACCCCCTTCTCCATGTTTTGGCCGACGGCTGTCAACCGGAATCGTCGAACGGGTCGTCTTTATTTTTTAGGATGGCGAGAATGGCCTGTTGGGGCATGATGCCTCGCTGGCGTGCGGTGACGGCGATGGTCTTGAGGGTGGCGTAGGCGTTTGCTCCGCGGTCGTTGCGCGAGCAGTGGCTGACCTTTCGGGCGATGACGGCCGGTCGCAGGGCGCGTTCGGCGCGGTTGTTGGTGGGTTCGACGGCCGGGTCGTCGAGGAATCGCAGAAGGCTGCCGCGACTGTTGTGCCAGGCCAGTTCGCCGACGATGCGGCGGTTGTCGCGATTCTTCAGGCGGCGCGGAAGCGGGAAGATCGGTCGTCGTCACCAACTCCGACCCAACCCTCTCCAACGCTCCGCCGCAACGAAGGCAAACCGCCGAGTCCACCGGCGCATCCTCCACTGGACCGCTGCCACCCGGAGCCTGACGGCGTGAGAACGAACCTTGGCCCGCCTTGCGGCCGGGACGCTTGCGATCCGACTTCGGACGATTGCGCGAGAACGGCGACGCGCCACTGCCCAAAGCGCGCTTCAACCCCTCGATCTCCCCACGCAACAACCCATTCTCGAGGCGCAAAGATTCATTCTCCGCACCCAGCGCCCGGTTCTCGGCCACCAGCGCCAAGACCAGTTTAACCAACGCCGACGAGCTCAAAAGCCCAATGTCTGAAGGAACATCCACAAGAAACCTGCTCGAACCAGGAATCGATGCGTCAAAATATTAGACACCCCCCGACCGTCCATGGTTCCCACAAAAATGCTGGGCCGCTAATCAATTACTTTTCGCGTTGCAACCGCTTCTGCCTCTTAAAGAGCGTAGTAACCGTGAGGCCCGTCAGAATAATGCAGAGACTCGCATCGAAGTATACCCACACCGGCAAGTTGACCATGGAACATCTCCGAAGGACAGAAAGGCCGGTCGCTATGGACATAAGACACGCCCAAACAAAGGTGATAAAGCGGCATCCTTGGATGAACTTTGGGTCGTTCCATTGTTCTTTGGGTACATCTCTTTGGGCATACTGCAACGCAAATGGCTTCCCCACTAATATCGTTAACCACATGATGCCAGCAAGTGCGGTATTGGCCAATAGGTCCATGTAGTTTGCAACCCAGAGCACGTTTAGGAGATTCACGAAAACTGCGCAAAAGCAGAAAAATAGCAGCGTTCCCCATGTAAGAATATAGCCTCGTTTCAGTTCACCGAACCCGAATATGAGAGAAGCAAAGAGACTCACAATTATGGCGTTTTCGAGGCTCGTCATGGTGTGCCCAGAGAGGAGAAGAAACAGCAGCCAAGGAATAAAGCCTAACAGCAGAATGCCGAGTTCCTTTATGTCGCGCATATGCCCTCCAAGAGATTATACAGCCATGTTCTCAAGGCAGCCTAACTTTGAATTCGCCGGCCTGCGCGGCATTTCGCGCAGGTCCGGTGGAATGATGGGTTGGGGCGCTGCTCATTATGCTAACGCTTGACGAATGGCATTTTTATCGGGCAGCGCGCTTACGTTCCAACGGACAAGCGCAATACCTGCGACCGATAAAGCCTTTTCCTTCTTAGCATCTGCCTCGATGCGCGAAGCCTTCTCATGGGTTTTGTCGTCAAGCTCGATGGCGGCAACGATGGTTGAGTCTTTGAGACACACCAGAAAATCAAGGCTCATGCGGTTGATTCGATTGTTCCACTCGTGAAAGTTGAACCCCTTCTTTACTCCGACAACTTGCGACAGTTGGACTTGCGCTAGCACGATGCACTCTGGCATTGCAGCAACGAGGCGGTGGTAGAGCATTTGCTCAGGCTGGGACAGTGGTTTCTTTGCATAGAACGGCCACGGAGCTTCACCCGTGCCGGAAGAGGCACGCCGTTTGAGTACGAAGAGGGATTTCGTTATACTCCAGCACATAATCTTGAACCTCTGAAAATCCAAATTCCACAGAACACGGTCTGGTTCTGATGCGTCTCGGTGCGCCATGATATTCAATTGGCTCTCGTGGAGACTGTCGTGTCAACAGACCATGCCGTGGTGACAGGCTTACCTTACTCCAAAATCGTGAATAAATGCTCCTTTCTGCTCTGTTTTCGGCAATTGGGCGCAACTATCCCTGTTGCCAGCGCGAAAGAGGCCGACCCCTGACGGCGCGCCGCATGATCGACGGGTGGGTCTTGTTGGCGCGCAACAGATTGCGGTTGGCCCGGCTGTCGCAGCCTTTGTCGGCCAGCGCCTCGCTCTCAGTTCCATCCACAAGCTCGCCCAGCATCTCCGTGTCGCTGACGCCGGCGTCGGTGTCGACAGCTTCTCCAGAACCTCGTGCCTGGGTGGAGCGACAAGAAAACTTGAAAAATGATCGGGGTTCGATGTGCTCGACTCGAATCCCATTGAAAAAGGCCTCCTTAAGGCATGATCGTTGCAGGATTTTATGAGCAAATATTATGCCAGAAAACGCGTGCGGTGTTTTTCAGAGGTCCCATTCTCCAGTGGGAAGAACAGGTGTGAAGGCTAACGTTGGTTCGGTTCCGGGGTGTCCGAGACTCCTGCGCCAAGAACCT
>JAPLSQ010000101.1 GCA_026398535.1 Candidatus Sumerlaeota bacterium
CAGGACCTTTTCACATGGGCATCGTGTTACCGCCCCCTGCATCGCCTCGCGTGGACAAACCGCATCGCCAACTGGAATCCCGACACATCCGCGCCCACAACGGCAGATATCGGGGTCATCCTCCGAATCAGTTCGGGCAGAAGCGGAACCGGGAAATATGAGGGCGGTAATCTCCTGCTGTTCGATCCGAATTACGCGCAAAGGGCGCAGATGCCGGATAATATCCGCCGTGAAGGACTGATTATCCAATCAGGCTATGATCACCCATGGATTTACAAGACGGATGGCTTCCCTCTGACCGATGTGAAAGCGGCGGGATACCAGCCCTTGCTTGAGAGCGCGTCCGCGAAATCCTGCAAGGGCTTTCACGACACAAAACGCAACTGTGTCGTGCTCGCGGATGTTGATGAATCCTCAGCGGCGGCCGTGGCACGCGATTTCGCGGCGGCCATCATCAACGGGAAAAACACATTCAACACATCGGGAACCGATCCTACCGAGCTGACTGCGCTTGATGGGCGCATCCGGCGCAATCCGGCAGATGGCATGCTGCGGATCGGTTTCGAGCGTGTATGCGCTCTTGCGGGCGAATTCCAGCCGGAGACCGAATACAAGGCCGGGGTGCTGGAGGTCAGCACGTCCTCACCCATCGCCACCGTGATTGCCTCTTCTCTCGACGGCAGGCCGCTTGCCGAGTCCCGCCGCTTTGCCGTCAAAATGGCCACTGTTGCCCGAAACCGGGGCCAGACACTTGAAGCGACGCCTCCAAACCAGCCCGGCGCTGGCAAATTCGTGCTGACCGCCGATGGAGCTCCTCCCGTGCAGACGCTGGGCAAGCCCTGCGACGCGCCCACCACGATAAAAATCGGGGGCAAAATGGTTGCCGAGGCATATCTGATGAATGGCACATGGGAAATGGTCATTGACCGCGACAGCAAACAATGCGACCTCGCCTGCGACACGCCAAATGTCCGCTTCGTTGTTGATCCGGACATATTCGGCGCAGGCGCGCCCGAGACAATATCCATCAGAAAGTTTTACACTGAATACCCCCCCGCCGACGCCAATCAGGCTGGCTATGATTTCATCTATCCGGGTTTTGCCAAATATGTGCGCATGAGCGGAAAACAATAATCACGGATGACAATCATTCATGATCCTGATTGACAACGGTTCATCAACGGGCGCGGACAACGCCGGCCCAAATACCCCTGTTGTCAGATCGGGCGACCGCGGCGTCATCACGGCGGGTGTCGAGATCCTCTCAGGCGAGGGGGGCCGGCGGGGCATCGCAAAAGTGTTTCCTTTTATTGGTCCCGCCTTCATTGCGTCGGTGGCCTACCTTGACCCCGGCAACTACGCGACCAATCTTGAGGGGGGGGCGAAATTCGGTTATCAGCTTATCTGGGTGGTGCTGGCGAGCAACCTGATGGCGATGCTCATTCAATCACTCTCGGCGAAACTGGGCATCGCCACAGGGCGCAATCTGGCGGAAATCTGCCGCGACCACTACCCGCGTCCGCTGGTATGGTTCCTTTGGGGCGTCATGGAGCTTGTGGCCATGGCCACGGACCTCGCGGAGTTCCTTGGCGCCGCGCTCGGTTTCCACCTGCTCTTCGGCATGCCGATGTGGTTCGCCGGACTGCTCACGGCGCTTGCCACCTTTCTTATCATGGCCATCGAGCGCTTCGGATTCCGCCCGCTCGAGGCCGTCATTACAACATTCGTGGGCATCATCGCATGCTGTTACCTTGTCGAATTGTTGTTCTCCTGGCCTGATTGGGGCAAAGTGGGGTGGAGCATCATCCGCCCCGGTTTTTCGCGCGAGGCGCCCGCCGAAAGCGTGCTGCTGGCAACGGGCATTCTTGGCGCGACAGTCATGCCCCATGTTATTTTTCTGCACTCCGCGCTGACCCAGGGCCGGATTGTGGCGCGCACAAACGAGCAGATGCGCCGGCTTTTCCGCTACGAGCTGCTTGACGTGATGCTCGCAATGGGCATCGCGGGCCTTGTCAATGCGGCAATGCTCATCGTGGCGGCGAAAACTTTTCACGATCGCGGCCTTTTCCATATCGACGCCATTGAAAAAGCCTATATGACACTTGAGCCGCTGTTGGGCAAATCGGCCAGCGTCATTTTCGCAGTTTCACTGCTGGCTTCCGGCCTCGCTTCATCAGCCGTCGGAACAATATCGGGCCAGATCATCATGCAGGGCTTCCTTAACCGCCACATTCCCGTGTGGCTGCGCAGACTCATCACCATGGCGCCCGCGCTCATCGTCATAATGGCGGGATTTGATCCCACCCGCACGCTTATCATAAGCCAGGTTGTCCTGAGCTTTGGCCTGCCGTTTGCTGTCATACCGCTTGTGCAATTCTCACGAAAGAAGGCTATCATGGGTGTGCTGGTCAACAAACCGGTCACGACGCTGGCCGCCGCGATCACGGCGCTGTTGATCGTCTCGCTCAACATGTATCTTCTTTTCAGAACCGTCTCAGGAGGGTAAGTCATGGAGATGGAAACCGCTTTCAGGCATATCCTGGTTCCGCTCGACGGCACGCCCATGGCCGAGGTTGTTCTGCCCGCCGTGGCGGAGCTTGCACGGATATGCGGCGCGCGCGTGACACTGCTTCATGTCATCGAACATGGCGCGCCGGCAACCATCCACGGCTTTCACCACCTTGGCGGCGCCGATGAGGCCGAAATTTATCTCAACAAGATCGCGCGCGAGCATTTCCCCCCCGATGCCGCAGTGTCGTGGCATGTCCACACGGAGGAGGTTCGGAAGATTGCAACCGGATTGGCGGAGCATGTGAGCGAACTTGGCCCTGACCTCATCGTCATGTGTTCATATGGCGGCCACGGCTTGCGAGACATGCTGTCGGGCAATCTGGCTCAACAGGTCTTGAGCGAGCGGGTCGCGCCAGTGCTGCTGTTCAAAGCTGCCAGCCCTGAACAACTCCATTTCCCGTTCCAGAACATTCTGGTTCCACTCGATGGCAATCCCGGTCACGAGAGCGGGCTTGTCCTGGCCCGCACGATGGCATTGGTCTGCAAGGCCGCGCTGAAGCTTGTTCTGGTTATCCCCACAGCGGGCGACTTGCGCGGAACGGCGGCCGGCATAGGCGGACTGCTGCCAGAGGCCACACGCGCGATGCTCGACATGGCGGAGGGCGAGTCCGCTGAATATCTCGGCCGCCACATGCGGGACATGATCGCGGCGGGCGTGCGATGCGGCGCGTGCGTCACACGGGGTGATCCCGCGGAAAAGATCATGGAGACCGCCCATGATTTTGCCGCTGACCTTCTCGTCCTGGGCGCCCACGGCAAAGCTGGCACAACCGCTTTCTGGGCCGGAAGCATCGCCCAAAAGATCATTCGTCATCTGCCATCGGTATTCCTGCTCGTTCCCGCCGGGCCGGCCCGCAGTGGCGCACAGCGGTGAGCCAAAGGAAGCAGACTGACGCCCGGCGCCACAAGACCTGCCATCTCCCGAATCCATGCGGCTTATGGCATCCGCTTTCGTATTGACCCCATGCTGTTGATCCATCACTTTATCCCTGTTGGATATGGACAGATTTTCTATGCATCGGCAGCTTGCGGCAGACCGCGCGCGTGTGGCGCGTGCAATGCTACGGGCGTGCAATTTGTGCGCTCACAGGTGCGGCGCAGACCGCACAAGCGGGCCGGCGGGCGTATGCAAATGCGACGCCCAGGCGCGCCTGTTCAGCAGCCGCGTTGACTGGGCCGGCGAGCAGGAACTCGTGCCGACCCTTGTTTTTAACCTGAGCGGATGCAACATGGCATGCGATTACTGCATCACCGGAACACAGAGTCAGGATGGATGCGCAGGGGAACCGCTTGATATTGCCCATGTGAACACCCGTTTCTCACCCATCAGGGAGGACATCGCCAGTTTCGCCATTGAGGGGGGCGAACCCACCGTCCATCTGCCGGGCGCCCTCGAGATCGCCTCGATTGTTCCACAATCAATTCCCCTTGTCTGGAAAACAAACGGATACGCTTCCATCGAAGCGCTTGAGTTGCTTGAAGAAGTGGTGGACGTGTTCCTCCCCGATTACAAGTTTGGCAACGATGCCTGCGCAACGCGAATCGCCAAAACCCCAAACTACACAGCCGCCATTCAGCAAAATCTTCTCTGGGCGCGCGACCACCTTCCGCATACCATCGTCCGTCATCTGCTCCTTCCTGGCCATCTGGATTGTTGCTGCATTCCGATGCTGAAATGGTTGAAACAGCGCGTCCCTCAGATCGAACTGAGCCTTGTCACGGGATTCATGCCATTGCACCGCGCCCGCCGCCATGCCGAACTCGGCGGGATGGTGAGCACGGAAGAAGCCGCGTGCGCGCTGGAAGAAGCCCGCGCGCGCAATATACGGCTTGCTCCCTGGTCTATGGAAACCCGAAGCAAAGATTATGACGGCCCGCCCGGACGCATATGGATAGGCCGTGACGGACGCATATGCGTGAACTTTGCCTCCGCCGGGGTAATTTCTTGTTTGAAACGTCTCGCGCCTGAGATTGATATACAGTTCAAGGACATCTGATTTATGAAAACCGGCAACGACACTCTGCGCGAAATTGAGGTTTTAATCCGCGCCCGCTATCCAATCATCTACATACTTTCATGGGAAGAACAACGCGTGCTGCACTGGCTCATGCAGGTTGCCAAAAAACGCAACAAACGCCTTTTCGAGTGGTCCTTCAGCACGGGGATTCTCGAGGGCGGTGTGCCGCCCTCGCCGCAACGCATTCGCTCATCCACCACGAAAGACCCCATCAACGCCCTTGATGAGGTCATCGGCCAGGTGGAGCCTGCGATCTATGTGTTTAAGGATCTCCACCCTTTTCTCACCCGAAACAATTTCGCCGTGATCCGAAAACTCAAGGATGCCGCGAACCATATCAAGGACAGCTACAAGACGCTTATCATGGTGTCGCCAACTCTTGAAATCCCGCCTGAACTCGAGAAGGACATGACAGTCGTGGATTTCCCGCTCCCTGAGGCCGAGGATTTCTCCAACCTGCTTGACAGGATACTGGCCGAGGTCAAGGATCAGCCCAATGTCATCATCGACATTCCGCCGCCCGCGCGCGAGCAAATGCTCAAGGCCGCACTCGGCCTGACCCTCAACGAGGCGGAAAATGTTTTCGCGAAAACCCTCGTCAACGATTCGCGTCTGACCGAGCAGGACATCGCAACGATCTTTGCCGAGAAACGCCAAATCATACGCAAGAGCGGTCTGCTCGATTATTATGATGTCGATGTGGAATTCGGGCAGGTGGGCGGGCTTGACTCGCTGAAAGAATGGCTGCGAACGCGCGCCCTTGCGTTCACCGACCGCGCGCGCGAGTATGGTCTGCCCAACCCCAAGGGGGTGCTCCTGCTGGGCGTTCAGGGATGCGGCAAGAGTTTGTCCGCAAAGGCCGTGTCAAGCCTGTGGAAAATGCCGTTGTTGCGGCTCGATATGGGCCGCATGTTCGGCAGCCTTGTGGGCAGTTCCGAGGAAAACATCCGCCAAGCCCTGCGCACGGCGGAATCGATCGCGCCCGTGATCCTGTGGCTCGACGAAATCGACAAGGCGCTCGCGGGCACGCGATCCTCCGGCTCCAGCGACAGCGGCACCACGGCGCGCGTTTTCGGCACTTTCCTCACATGGCTGAGCGAAAAGAAATCGCCGGTCTTCGTGATCGCCACGGCCAACGACATATCAAACCTTCCGCCAGAATTGCTGCGCAAAGGCAGATTCGACGAAATCTTCTTCGTCGATCTGCCGGCGGACAATGAACGGCCTGAAATTTTCGCCGTTCATCTCAGGGCGCACCAGCGCGACCCCGCCAATTTCGATCTCGATCTTCTGGCCGAAACATCCGCCGGATTCTCAGGCGCTGAAATCGAGGAGGCGGTGATATCGGGTCTTTTCGACGCATTCGCTGAAGACATCGAGGTCACGACGCGCCACATCGAAAAGGCTCTTCGCGAAACGGTGCCGTTGTCAAAAACAATGGAAGTCGAGATTGACCGTCTTCGCGGTTGGGCTGAGGGTCGTGCGCGTCCGGCTTCATCGCGCGAAACAATTGTAGTTGAACGCCGGCGGAAAATCGAAATATAAGTCACATCGGAAAGGATAACGCAAAATGGGCTCAACAATAGTCCTGGTGCCTTTGATCATCACGGCATGGCCAATGATAGCCGCCTCGGTCACCGCGGCCGCGGTTTCGGCGGGATTTCACGTGATGAAGGTTGTGAAAAAGCAGAAAAAGACCGAATCGATCGATTTGACGATGGACAACATGGACGTCGTGGCGGAATCGCTTGCGCACGATGACAAAATCACCGTGGCCCGTGAAGGCGTCGAAGTCACCTTTTCCCGCGACGCGCAAGGGCACTTCAAAACATGCGTCGAGGGAAACCTGGCCAGGGACGAGTTGAAGAAAATAGGCGAGGACCTTGCGGGGCGCGTCATCCAGAGTTACATCCACAAGCGCCTGTCACAGGAACTCCAGAACCATGGATTCGTGACGCTTGAAGAAGATAAAGGACCGGAAGACACAATCCGTCTCACCGTCCGGCGATACGAGGAGTGACACCATGAAAAATCACGACATTGAAATTGAGATCACTAAGGACGGCAAAGTGCATGCCACCATCCGCGGCGCCAAGGGGAAAGGATGCGCGTCCTATGCGAAATTGCTCGAGCAGATTGTCGGACGAATCCAGTCGCAACAACCGACCGCCGAGTTTTATGAGCCGGACACCGTGGTGCAGATCAAGCCGACAATTGAGACGCGGCAGACAAAATAACAATGATGCGCCCATGCAAAACGGCGCGCCAGGAAACTCATGAATTGCGCCAAGTGCGGGAATAAGCTCACGGTGTCCGCGCGCGTCTGTCCCCGCTGCCATTATTTCGGCGAACAGGACCGCACACTTGTGATCGAGCCGCCGAGGGCGCGCAAGACGCAACTGTTCACAAAATTCAAGCGGTTCACGCTCCACAGGCTTCGCAGGAAAAGACGCGCCATCCATGTGCCCCGGCCATTATTCGCGGGAATCGCGTCAATCATCCCCGGCATGGGCCACATCGTCAGCGGAAGGATAAAAAAGGGATTGATTGTCCTGCTGGCCGTCGCGGGATTGCTTCTTCTTGGAATCATGTTCCCCGGCAACATAACCCAGATGGGAATTGGGTTGGCGGCGGCGCTCCACGCCTACAGCATCGTCGACGTCATCTTCCGGAATTCAAATCTTGGTTGCGCGAAAAGGTCGATACTGATCGGCGCGTTGCTGCTGGCGTTGCTGAACCTTTTCTACTGGCGGTTTGCCGAGCAAATCAACAGAACCTCGCTCGGGGTCGGCGCTCCAAGAATTGCTCAGGGATATGAAGCGATTGGTGTGTTTGAAAATGTTTTCATGTTCATTCCACTTGTTGCAATCCTGTTGCTCTTGTCGTTTATCATCAGCCAGGTAATTTATGGTTACCGGCAGAGCAGGGCCGATGAAAAACAAAAATGACGCGATTCGCCAATATAGAATTCGACAACGAAGACCGCGGCAAGCCGGAAGAATCCCAGCAGCGGGAAATCCGCGACGAGTTTTTTCTCCTGAAACAGGCCGACAGCGCCTTTGAGGTGGCGGATTTCGAGAAGGCTCTGCGCTTATACTCGCGCGCGCTGGACTCCAATCCCAACCTTGAAGCCGGCTGGGTGGGCCAGGTGCGCATGCTCATCGAGCTGGGCGAGTTCAAAGAGGCCGGATTGTGGGTCGACAAGGCGCTCGATATATTCAAAAATCACCCGGACCTGCTCGCTGCCAAAAGTGTTATTTGTTGCCGGATGGGCGACCGGCGCAAAGCCCTGGAGTTCTCGGATGTGGCCAGCATGCAGAAATCGTCGTCGCCCTATGTGTGGATCGCGCGCGGCGAGGTTCTTCTGGCCACAGGCGACCGCAACGCTGACTTTTGCATCGAAAAGGCAAAATCCGTCGCCCCGCGCGACTGGTTTTCATTGCTCAACACCGCCCGCGTCTATTATATCTGCCGGAAATACTGCAAGGCGCTGGAGATCGCGCGCGAAGCGCTCGATTTGAAGACAACAAGCCCGTTCGTGTGGTTTGTCATGGGATTGTGCCAGCGCGAGCTTGGCATGCGGTCTCAATCCATTAAGTCTTTTCAACAGGCCTTGTCGCTTGACCGTAATTTCAAACCGGCCGAATCCGCGCTCCAGAGTTCAAACCGCATGAACGCTTTCAAACAATTGTTCGCGCCATTGCGCAGGTTGCTCAAAATGTAACCGCCGCAAAACGCAAGGTTTTATGTATCAAGCACGGTTATCCGCAAGGAGCAAACAAGATATGCCTGCCACATTGAGCGAATTGATCCGCATCGCCCGGCTGAAAAACGCCTCTGATCTTCATATCATTCAAGGGCTTCCGCCCGCATTGCGCGTCAATGGCGAAATCGTCATCGCCAGCGGCGAGGCGCTGTCGCGCGAGCAGGTCAGGGAACTCACACTATCGATGCTCAACGAGACGCAGATCAACCAGCTCGAAACAACGCGCGAATTGTGCTTCTCCGTTTATGACCCTGCGGCGGGGCGCCTTCGTGTGACAGTCTATCACCATGCGGGCATCCCCGAACTTGCCGTGCGCCTTTGCGCTCTCGAAATTTCCGACGCCGAAACTCTCGGTCTGCCCTCAATCTGCGCCGATTTCGCGCGCAAATCCAACGGACTGGTGCTTATCACTGGTCCAACAGGCGTCGGAAAAACCACGACGCTCAATTACATGGTCGACCTCATCAACCGCGAACGCCGGTGCAAGATCGTCATGATCGAAGACCCCGTCGAATACCTGCACAAACCCATACGCTCCCTTATTGTGCAGCAGGAAGTTTACACAGACGTGATATCGTTCCCGCGCGCGCTCATCCACGTCCTGCGCCAGAATCCCGATGTGATCGTGATCGGTGAAATGCGCGAGCTTGAGACAATCGCAACCGCGCTCACGGCCGCCGAGACGGGCCACCTTGTGCTGGCCACATTGCACACACCCAATGTCATGCAGACCATGGAACGCATCATCAGTGTTTTTCCCGCGCAACAGCAAAAACAGATCGTCATGCAGTTGGCCAACTCCCTTCAGGGTGTCGTCGCCCAGGACCTTCTGCCGCGCGCCGACGGGACGGGGCTTGTGCTTGCCCACGAGATTCTTGTCCCAACCATGGCTGTGCGCAACCACATCAGGGAGAACGCGGCTCACAAGATCGAAACCGTCCTCATGACAGGGCGCAAGGATGGAATGATTTCAATGGATATCTGCCTGAGCGACCTTTACCACCGCGCGATCATATCCTACGACACAGCGGTCTCCCGCGCGCGTGATCCGAATCTGATTAAAAAGGCGTGATGTGAAGCGTAACAGAAATTCTGTTGCGCATTAAGCGGACTTCACCCGACAGTGATCCATGCGTTGTCCTGCGCGAGCGATTCATCGGCCGCGCTTTCCACCGTCACAACCATGAGCTGTTCTTCGATGGAGATCGGGGATTTTCCAGTCGCACAGAATTCCACGACTTCCTTCAACAGATTCACATAAAAAGCCTCAAACTGGCTGATGGCGCAAACCTCGTAACGATTGCCCACGAGGATGCCAAACTGCCACGGAGTGGCCTGATCCTGGTTTTCGGATTCTCGAACCTCGATGGTGGCGCGGCGGCTTCCGTCATCCAGGGTTACAAAGCGCGTGCTGCCCGTCCCCGTGTCGATCAGGCGTTTTACGTTCCAGCCAAACAGACGCAAGGCTGGAGCAATCGTGTGAATTGAATATCCGCGCCATTTGCCAAATCCGCGCGCAAAAACACTTTCGATCGGCCCGCCCGCCTGCCGCAACATATCTTCCAACTCAACCGCAAACCGCAACGCCGACGCGCTCATGAGAGGCGTGCCATTCCGGGCCGCGAGCGCCGCAATGGCGTGAGCGTCACCCTGCGAACGCGCAAGATTCTTGTCAATGTAAACAGGCTTCTTCGACTCGATGGCCGCGCGCGACAATTCAACATGGGTTTCGATGTTGTCAGGCGCCAAAACAATGATTGCGTCGCTTTCCTTCACAACCTCCTCGGGCGAGGCCATTCGCTTCACCTGCTTTGCCGCGCACCAATCTTCACCCCGGGGATGGGTCTCGTATGCCGCGGCAATTTCAACCTTCCCGCCGCCGGCAGGGCCGTTGAGTATCTTGTGAAAAACATCCGCGTGATAGTTGTTAAGATGATGGTCTATAAAACCGATCTTCATTGTTTTTTCCTGTTCTGATTAAATCATATTTTCTAAACAGCTTGGCCATCGAACACAATCGTGCAACGATTTTTTTCAAACCATCGGGATTCGGGCCAGACCGCGGGCTTTGTGGTTCCTGGGACGCCTGTGCGGAATTTCTGCTTGATGTTTGGCATCCATGCGGCCATGCTTGACTCATCATTAACAGCGGTTATGGATGGCGATGGAACTTTATGAAATGACCGCGCACGAATTGCGCGGCAAATTCGAACGGAGGGAACTGTCAAGCGCCGAAGTCACGGCAGCGGTGATGAAACGCGCTGCTGACATTGAGCCGCTTGTGCGGGCATATGTCACCATAGCACACGATGAAGCAGACTCGGCGGCAGCGGAAGCAGACCGTGCGCTGGCGCCGGGCAAATCCGCGCCGCCTCTTGCCGGCATCCCAATCGCCGTCAAAGACAACATGTGCACCAAGGGAATGCGGACCACCTGCTCATCGAAAATACTCGCCAATTTTGTGCCGCCCTATGACGCGACGGTTGTGACACGCCTGCGGGGGCAAATGGCGGTGATCACCGGCAAGACAAACCTCGACGAATTCGCGATGGGTTCTTCAACCGAGAACTCGGGCATCCACAAGACATTCAATCCATGGGACCTTGAGCGCGTGCCCGGAGGCTCCAGCGGCGGAAGCGCCGCGGCGGTGGCCGCGGGAATGGCCATCATGGCCACAGGCAGCGACACCGGCGGATCAATCCGCCAACCCGCGTCATTCTGCGGCGTTGTCGGCCTCAAGCCCACATACGGCCTCGTTTCGCGCTACGGTCTGGTCGCTTTTGCCTCGTCGCTCGATCAGATTGGTCCGATCACCCGGGATGTCGAGGATGCGGCACTGCTGCTCAATGCCATGGCGGGGCACGATCCCCTCGACACAACCAGCGCAAAAATCATGCCGCCCGATTACACCACGTTCATCAACCGCTCCGTCAAGGGCATGCGCATTGGTCTGCCCGCGGAATACTTTGGCGACGGGCAGGAACCGGAAGTCCGCGCGGCAATTGACAAATCAGTGCGCAAGCTCGAGGAACTTGGCGCTGAACCGGTCGAGGTCGAACTTCATCATTCACCCTATGCCGTTGCCGCATATTACCTCTGCGCAACTGCCGAAGCCAGTTCCAACCTCGCGCGTTATGACGGCGCCCAGTATGGCATGCGCGCTGAAGCGGACAACGTGATCGACATGTGCTCGCGAACCCGCGCCCGGGGATTCGGCGCCGAAGTCAAACGCAGAATCATGCTCGGAACTTATGCGCTTAGCGCGGGCTATTACGACGCCTACTACGTCAAGGCGCTCAAAGCGCGCACGCTCATCAAGCGGGACTTCGACAGGGCGTTTGAAAAATGCGATGTCATCGCCAGCCCCACATCCCCAACCGCCGCATTCAAGGTTGGCGAGAAAACGGACAATCCCCTTGAGATGTACCTGAGCGACATCTTCACCATCCCGGTGAATCTCGCGGGCATCTGCGCCATATCAATCCCCTGCGGTTTCACCCTTCAGAATCTCCCAATCGGCCTGCAACTTATAGCTCCCGCATTTGAAGAGGGGCGTCTGTTCACCATCTCGCATGCCTTCGAGCAAGCCACGGAGTGGCACAAGAAACGGCCCAGTGTCATGCCATCATCTTAGATATTACGGATTCTGAGTTCCGATCATGATCATCGAAATCCTGACCCTCTTTCCAGGAATGATCGAGGGAGCGCTGAATGACAGCATTATCATGCGCGCGCGCGCGGGTGACCTGCTTGACATCCGCGTCCGCAATATCCGCGATTATACGACGGACAAACACCACGTAACCGACGACGCGCCTTTCGGCGGCGGTCCGGGAATGGTCATGAAACCAGAACCCATCGCGGCGGCCATCGAGGCGGCGCTTGCCGATCATCCCGCATTTCCGCTGGTTACAATTTACCTCTCGCCGGAGGGCGAGACATGGAACCAGAAACTCGCCGAGGAATATGCCCGTCTGCCCGGATTGCTTCTGTTGTGCGGGCATTATGAGGGCATCGACGAGCGCATCCGCCAGAGGCACATCGACCGCGAAATCTCCATCGGTGATTATGTGCTGACGGGCGGCGAGCTGCCCGCCATGGTCGTCCTCGATTCCATCGCGCGACACGTTCCGGGTGTGCTGGGCAATGAAGAAAGCGTTCTGCGGGAGTCATTTGGACGCGAAGGATTGTTCGATCATCCACACTATACCCGCCCCGCCGACTGGCGCGGCCTCAAGGTTCCCGATATCCTGCTGAGCGGCCACCACGCGAAGATCGACGAATGGCGCCGTCATCAGTCGCTTGCCCGCACTCTTGCGCGCCGCCCCGGCCTTATCGAAAAAATCAAAGACCGCCTCTCCCCCGCCGATCTTGCCTATTTGCGGGAAATCGCCAATCTTTCTCAGACCCAGCTCATTCATCGCTCATCATTCACGGTCATGTTCTCCAGAATATCTTACACTTTGTGAACACGCATACGACGAGAGCGATGATCAGCGTCTGAATGACCGCAACGATCGTTCCCGCGGCAGCGCCTTTCGAAACAGGTTCAATAAGCGTTGCGATACCCGTCAAGACCATGATGGGCATGAGCAGATGCGCGCCGCCCACATACGCGATCATGGGGTTCTGACCATTTTCTATGACCAGCGCGGCAAACCATTTGGAATGCCGCTTGATGTCTATGATGATGGTAAACGCGATCAGCATGAAGATTGCCAGTCCGGCCGTGACAAAATAATAACTCATCGTTGCGCCGTCCTTTTTTATTCCGCCCTCATATGGCTCAAAGATCAGCCCCAGGATCAGCCAGCAGGCGCCCCATTGATAGAGCGACCGCAGCAGCCGCTCGGACGAGTTGGACGGGTTTGAAAAGAGCGCCCAACCCGCCGCGCACATCACAATCACGATCACAACCGCCGCCGCCACCCAGGATGACCGCAGCGCCAAGGTGTCCACCTTGTTGTCCACAACAGGCAACCCAAGCCGCATCGCCTGATCCCAGTGGCTCTGCAGCCCCACAAGGCACACCACGATGAACGCGAGTGACAGCGCCGCAATGCCCCACAAACGCCTCCCGCTCCACGTCGGGCGTTCCGCCACCGGCTCTTTGGTCTGATGCGGCTCGCGCATCCAGCGCAAAACCATGTCGCCGGCGATCGTGCCCGGTATCACAATGAATTGATAGCTGAGAGTGCCCAGACCCATGAGTTCTGTTGACACATGCTCATTAATCCAATGGGTCCATCCCGGCAGGTTCATGCCCAGCCTCAGGCCGAGAATCGCACCGAGGAAGCCAAGGCGCAGCAGCAAATTGTCACGGGTCAACAACCATGCCAGCGACCCAAACACCGCCGCATGAGTGAGAAGCAGCAGGATAATATTGTTAAACGTAAGGATGCCCCAAACCCGCGCCCAAAACTCCTTCAACACCGAGCCGCCCGCGGCGTTCATAAGCCCCTGATCCCAATGCCCCACCAAAGCGCACATCGTGATCCCGCCAGCCCAGCCCAGAAGCCTGATGGTCCCGTGCACGACCGGCGGCCAGGAGTCGGGCAGACGCGCCAGCACCATGAACATGATCACGAAACCAAGCAGCGCCAGCACCATGATGGACACTTCAGGGCTGACAGCGATGCCGGCACATCCGAAAACCGCATTGAAATACGCCACAAGAAGGGAATCCTTGCCGATGACCCAGCAGTTCACATGCTCCTCAAACACGGCAAACGCGAGTAAAAGTAATCCGCGCTTGAACACTGTCAGCACGGCCTGCGGCAGCTTCATGCCCTTTTCGATGCGCCTGCGCAGAGCAAACGGAATCGCCGCGCCCAGCGCGAACAGGAAGAAAGGGAACACCAGATCAACCCACGTGATTCCGGGAATGGGAATGAATTTGTGGGCGGGCGGCGGCGTCTGCGCATGGGACATCCAGTCGGGCAGACTCCTCACGGGCGCCATGCCCGAAAGCACCATCGTCAATATCGCGTAACCCCTCAGCGCATCCAATGCGAGCGCGCGCTTTGGTTGTTGAAGCGGAGGATTGAGATTCACGGCATTCGCCATCTGTGAGTTACTCCTTAATGGCTGAATCAAAATCCTTAAAAGTTTCAAGGCAACCATATTGTTTATCAACTGACCGCCTAAGTTGCGGGAAAAATATCATCCTCGAAACAGGATCCCCTGGCGCGCGCCGCGCCACTCGAGTTCCCGGCCGGCAGCACTGAGAACGGAGGATTTGTCACGCACCCATTGCGGCGCGAGCAGTCTTTCTCCCGGCGCTTCGCCCGTAAGACGGTGAATAAGGATTCGCGGATCAAGGCGCTCGATGGCATCGCACACCCATCGAACATACTCGTCAAGTTCGAGCATCCGGACCTCGCCCCGGCGCCACATCTCCGCTATCGGCGCACGCTCATCGATGTAAAGGTTGTGGATTTTCACGCCTTCCACCCGGCAACGGTTGAGCATGTCAACGGCATTCATGCAATCATCGTGAGTATCACCCGGAAGACCGAAAATAACATGCGCCACAACATCCAGTTCCGCATCGTGAGCCATGGCGCATGCCGCGGCAAAATCTTCCACATGTTCCGCACGGTTCATGCGATCGAGTGTCGCCTGATTTGAAGATTCAAGTCCAAGTTCAAGCCACACATGATAAGATCTTGTATATGAGCGCAATAGAGCGCAGACATCCGGTGTCACACAATCCGCCCGGGCGCCCACGCTCAGGCCGATTAACCGATCATCGCAAAGCGCCTCATTATATTTTCGACGAAGCGTGTCAACATCCGCATGAGTGTTCGTGAAGGCTTGGAAATAGGCGATGAATTTGTTTGCCCCATAACGCTTGTGCGCCGAGCTCATCTGCCGAACAACCTGCTCCCTGATGCTGAGTGCGGCAAGCCCGCGCGAAGCGGCGCTGCCGCCATCATCGCAAAACAGACATCCCCCCGTGCCCTTCGAGCCATCGCGGTTTGGGCAGGTAAACCCGGCATCGATGCAGATCTTCTGCACCCGTTCACCATAAACCTGCTTCAACCAGGCATGAAATGTGCTATATCTGCACTCTGTTGTGCTTTTACCCATGAAAATGTTCGATTATTGACGCCTCATCAGGTGTCCTATGATACAGATATTATTCAAGGTCTGAAATATGTCGCTCATGCATCCGATGTTCCGCAAGTGGCTCCTGATTTTTCTGGGATTCCTGTTATTGGGTGTGACCGCGGCAGGGGCGGCTCTTGGAGCTCTCCTTGGCTACATGGAACAGTTGCCATCTCTCGACGTTCTCGAAAATTATAATCCTCCTGAAATTACGCGCGTCTATGACCGCACGGGCAACAACCAAATAGCCGAGTTCTTCAGCGAGCGCCGCGAGGTTGTTAATATCGACGATGTTCCCGAACATGTCGTCAATGCGTTCATTGCCATTGAGGATGAGCGTTTCCTGACGCATTTCGGTGTGGATATGCAGGGCATCGTGCGCGCATTGCTTGCCAATCTGCGTTCGGGCGAAAAGGTGCAGGGAGCCAGCACAATCACCATGCAGGTCGCCCGCAACATCGTTCTGCAGGATACGCGCAAGAAATTCTCCCGCAAAATCCGCGAAATCCTCGTCTCGCTCCAGATCGAACGCAATTACTCGAAAAAGCAGATTCTCGAGTTCTACATGAACCAGATCTATTTCGGCGCCCAGGCCTATGGCGTTCAGGCAGCCGCCCGCACCTACTTCAATAAGAGCGTCAAGGATCTGACGATTCCTGAGGCCGCCCTGATCGCGGGACTGCCCAAGGCGCCAAGCCAGCTTTCGCCCTTCCGCGATGCAGAGAAGGCGCGCGACCGCCGAAACGCCGTGTTGCGCAACATGCGCAAGGAAGGCTACATCAAATCCGACGAGGAGCTGGAACGCTACCTTGCCATGCCCATCGAACTCAATCCCGCCAGCCACGCGAAAACCGAAGTGCCATACTTCGTCGATTATGCGCGATCGCTTCTCATGAAGGACAACTCCATGCAGAACAGCAGCGACCTCGGAAACAAAGGCTACACGATCATCTCAACCGTCGACTTGAACCTCCAGAAAATCTGCGAGGAGGAACTGAGCAAGGGGCTTCAAAAGGTTGAAAAAGAAATAGAAAATCAGAAATCCGACCGCTTCAGCATCGAAGCCAGGGAACTGTCCGGCGCGCGAAAAAAGCAGGTTCGGCTGGCCCGCATCAAAGAAGTGCGCGACAAGTCGGTCATCGTCACCCTGCAGGGATGCACGGGCGAGATTCCCTTGCCCGAGAAGCTGCCGTTCCACGACCCGCAATACACGCTGAAACCCGGCAACCTTATAGACATCCACATATCCGGCGTGAAAAACGGCAAACTCACGGCGTCCTTCTGCTCTTATGTGCAAGGCGCGGCCGTGCTCCTTGATGTGAAATCGGGTGAAATTCTCGCCCTCGCAGGCGGCGACAATTTTTACGATGCCGCCAACAACGGCCAGTGGAACCGCGCCGTCCAGGGCGGGCGCCAGCCGGGATCCTGCTGGAAACCGCTCCTTTACAGTTCCGCCTTCGATGTGGACACGGCAGAGGGCAAACCGCGCTTCACTCCTTCCTATGTCGAGATGGATGAACCGCTGACATTCCCCGACGGATGGTCACCCAAGAATTACGAGGGGCGGCATTACGGGGCGACGACACTCAACGAGGCGCTCGTCAAATCACGCAACATTCCCACAATCAAGCTGTTCATGGACATCGGTCCCAAGAAGGCCACGCAACTCTATCAGAAATTCAAGGTGGTCGACAAGGACGTCGAATGGAAGCTTGATCCCGTCCCTTCCATGCCTTTGGGCACGCCCAACGTCACACCGCTGGAGCTTGCCGCCGCTTACGCGGCCATCGGGAATCTCGGAATCGGCATCACGCCGACCCCCATGAAACGCATCTACAGCCCCAAAACCCCCGGGGACTCGCGCATCATCAAGCCCGAACAAACCAAGGTTCTCACGCCGCAGGCCGCCTACATGGCCGCACGCATCATGCAGGACGTGGTGACCATGGGAACCGCTAAGACCACCGTCGGAAAGTGGGTTGATGAGCAGAACTCCAAGGGACGCAAATTGCCCGAAATTGCCGGAAAAACAGGCACAACGAACAACTGTTTTGTCGCGTGGTTCGTGGGATATACTCCGGATCTGGCCTTGGCGATCTACGTGGGGTTTGACGAACACCGCTCCATGGGACCCAAAATGGTGGGCGGGCGCACGGTCGGCCCCATCTGGGCGCCCATGATGGACCGCATACTTGCCACACGAAACGCCTGGAAAATGAAATTCGACGTCCCGCAGGGCATCGTCTTCCGCGACATATGTTCGGTCACGGGCAAACTGGCCACGGAAGGCTGCGGTTCCAGCGGCGCGGATGTCTTCCGCAACGCGGCATTCAAGGCTGGCTCCGAACCCAAATCATCATGCGAGTATCATGCGGGCGGCGGTCAGCAGGAAGGGCAACCGGCGGATGCCGAGAGCGGCTACTCCACACCCGGATATGGCGAACAGGGCCAGCAGCAACCGCAGGAGGGCGGCTGGTACCAGTAACGGCGTTGCCCTGCCCCATGCG
>JAPLSQ010000033.1 GCA_026398535.1 Candidatus Sumerlaeota bacterium
CAACACCTTTGCCACACCCTATCACCAGAGTCCGCTGGAGCTTGGGGCGGATCTTGTCGTACACAGTGCCACCAAGGCCTTGGGCGGGCACAACGATCTGATGGCCGGAGCAATTGCTGGTTCGAGAGAACACTACAACAATCTTTGGTTCACGCGCCAGGCCATCGGCACAACCCTCGATGCCTATTCTGCATTCCTGTTGGACCGGGGACTCAAGACGTTCGATCTGCGCGCTGAGGCAATGGCTCGCGGCGCGCAGGCGGTCGCTGAATTTCTCGCGAACCAGCCGAAGATATCCTCTATTTCGTATCCCGGGTTGGCCAGTGATCCAAGGCATGCCGTGGCTGGACGCCAGATGCGACGAGGTTTTGGCGGCATGCTTGCCTTCGACGTGGGAGGAGACGAAGAAGACGCCAAGCGGTTCGTCGCAGCACTGAGAACAATCCGCCATGCAGTAAGTCTCGGATCCACAGAGTCACTCATCTGCATTCCGTTCCTGACCACGATGCTGTACCTGCCGCCGGAACGGCGGACGGAGTTTGGCGTCAAAAAGAACACCGTCCGGCTGTCGGTGGGCATTGAACCGCCCGAGAAGCTTGTGGCCGACCTGAAGCAGGCACTGGCGTGCGTGACGGAGGGAAGATGTTCCCATGTCTCGGGGTGAAAGAACGTGTACTGGCCATTCTGTTCGACCACAAGATCAACTAACGCTCGCCATGGAAGCGGGGATTCAATAGAAAGCCCATGACACGATCGCTGCAATACACGGCTTCAACATCATTACGACGATTCAGTTTTCTGGGAATACTGGCCGCGGCCGTTCTGTTTGGCGGCTGTACCGCTGCCACGACCAGGCCAACGGTTTCGCGCATACACGACCGCGGCGATTTCAAGCCGATCGGCCAGGTGGCTCCGCATGCAAGAGCGATGGTAGAAGGCCGGATGGGGTTGCCCGAGTGCCTGCAACAACCTGAGAGCATCGCTGACGGGGGCCGCGGGTGTATCACCGCGATCCGGGATCTTCCAGCTCCCCTGCCCAGGTGAGTTCTGGCCTGCCATGGGACACGAATGGTTCTCGGTAGTCTCAACCAACATGGCAGACTGCCGGTACTGGTCGTGCCCGGTTACTTTTGTCGCCGCTGACGGCCATCCTGCTCGGGCAGTGAGATGCCCAGTTTCTTCATGCGGCGGAAGAGCGTGGTTTTGTGGATGCCAAGCTCTCTTGCGACAGCCAGGCGATTGAAGGCGTTGCGCTCGAGAGCGGAGCGGATAGCCTGGGAATCCAGAACGTCGTGGGCGGACCGCACCACTGAATCTGTGCCTCCCGACAAGCCCCGAGCCGTCAGTTCCTCGGAAAGGTGGCCTATGCCTATGTGGCCACTGCTGCAGTGGACAAAGGCACGCTCGATGGCGTTTTCCAGTTCGCGAATGTTTCCCGGCCAGTCGTGAGCCATAAGAAGCGAGAGCGCTTCGGCTGCTATTCCCTGGACGGATTTCTCGTGCAGGCGGTTGAACCGCACGATGAACTGCTCCACGAGGAGCGGAATGTCTTCTTTCCTGCGACGCAGCGGAGGCAGTTCGATGCGCACCACGTTCACGCGGTAGTACAGGTCCTCGCGAAAGAGCCCCAGGCGCATTTGCTCGGCCAGGTCCTTGTTGGTGGCGACGATGATCCGTGCGTCCGTGTTTTCTGAACGTGTGGATCCCAGCGGCTCATACACCCTTTCCTGCAACACCCGCAACAGGCGAACTTGGAGGGCGGGGGTCACCTCGCCGATCTCGTCCAGGAAAATGGTACCACCTTTGGCCAGTGCGAAACGGCCGGGTTTGTCCTTCTGCGCACCCGTGAATGCGCCGGCCTTATACCCAAAGAGCTCCGACTCCAGAAGCGTGTCGGGCAGGGCTCCGCAGTTGACCGCAACAAATGGACCCCGGTTGCGGAGACTGAGAGAATGGATTGTGCGCGCCACCAGTTCCTTGCCAGTTCCGGTTTCCCCGAGGATCAGTACCGTGCTGGGGCTTGCGGCGATGGCTGGCAGGATCTCGAACACCCGCTGCATCAGGGCACTTCGGCTCGTCAGGTCTCCAACCCAGTACTTGCCCTGCAATTCCTCGCGCAATGCCTCCACCTCGGAAAGATCGCGAAACGTCTCGGCCCCGCCGGTAACGCGGCCATCGGCATCGCGCAGTACGGCAGTGGAGACACTGATGGGAATGCGGTTCCCATCCGAGTTGATGATGTAGCCCGACTTGCCGATGACGGGCCGGCCTGTCCGGAGCGTCTGTTGAAGCGCGCAGGCATCCCCGCACATGCTGGAACGGAACACCTCCGAGCATCGCCGCCCGGTCGCCTCCTGGCGCAGGACTCCCGTGATCTCCTCGGCTGCACGATTGAACGACGTGATGCGCCAGTCCATATCCACCGTGAAAACGCCGTCCGAGATGCTTTCGAGGATGGCCTCTGTCGGGCTCAGAACAACCTGCTTCGGGCTCTTCCTGCGAACCTTCACCTTGGGGACCTGTGAATATCCCGACCAGTATTCGTCGGTCCGGGCATGGATCTGGCGGGGACTTCCTTTTCACCCTGAACTGTCATCGTGTGCTCATATACAACTCAGTGCAGATTTCTTCCAAGAACAGCGAACACAGGATCGGAACTCTGGCCTGCAATTCTCGAGACCCGAATCACCGACAACAACACCGGTGCGCGATTCGTTCGCTATTTCGATCTACAGAATTTATGGCTGACACACCCAATATCCTGAGTTTACCAAGTTCGTTTTCTGGGAAAGCTTGCAGGATGGGAGCTCGGGTGAGCGATATCGGGTTCCGCTCACGCCGCGACCCACGCAGGCGCCAGAAGACCTGGGGTGCCTGTGAAAAAATGAACAAGACTCGGGTCAATGCAATAGTCGATGGGTTCGCGCTCATGTGCTTCGCGTGCTTGGTAGCACAGGGATTCTCCTTGAGTACCTGCTTCCACTTGGCAGCGGAGGACTGGGGCAAAGCACAGAAGGTCGTGGTGCAAGCAGACCGGTTACTGTGCTCTGGGGCCTCAGCCGCCATGAATGGGGTGCCATCCATTTCTGGATCGCGCTGGCGCTTCTCGCGATCCTCGCCCTCCATCTGTTCTTGCATTGGCGCTGGATCTACGGGGTTGTTCGCGGTCGGCAGACAAATGCATCGGGCACACGGCTTGTGATCGGAGCTGTTGCGCTTCTGGCTTTGATCGCGTTGGCTGGGGCCCCCCTTCTTGGCAGAAAGAGTCTCGTGCCACGTTCGAGCCTGATGGACTCCACAGACAGGTCGAATGCCAACCACATGGCCGATCGTGAATCCGCCGTCATTCGTGGATCAATGATGCTCGCCGAGCCTGATGGCGTACTCGCTGACCGATTTCCGGTGGATTGCCGCCGGCGATCGCAAGCAATAGCTTCTTGTCAATTTCGCTGATGCAACCGGGAATGCGATGAAGACTGGATGACTGAGAACTCGCTTATCTAAAATCGTCTGTTCTTCATTCAGACTTCCGCTGGCGGTTGCGGAAAAGTATCATGAGCCATGCCACAACGGGCCACGCGCAAAGCCAGACAAAGGGCGCGGCTAACGGCGCGAGCCGCGGCAGACGATTTTGAATGCGGAACAGCAGTTTGCCGCGGATGGTGTCAAGCTCAGTACGCACTGCATCGCGTTCAGCGCGGATTGAGTCGGCGTTGCGGATCTGCGCCTCAATGGCGAGAAGCTTTTCCGTTTTTCCCGCGCGCATGCGGGGGGTCGCGCAAAAACGGGCCAGCGGATCAATCGTTTTGTCCCAGGCGTATTCGGATGCCGCCCTGATGGCATTGCCGCGGAGACTGGCAAGAGGCGCATGGCCGGTGAGAATCGAACGGATTGTTTTACGGAATGACTCTTCATCATCCGGATCCAAAGTCCAACCGCAGTTGTGTCCGCGTATGATGTCAGAGAGTTCTGAATAGTTATTGTGAATCACCGGCAGGCCGCAATACAGATAGATAAGCGTCCGGGTGGTGAAGGCCAGCTCGCGCTCGGGATTGCGCGCCATAAGATCGAGCGCGACAGAGCACTTCCGATAATTCGCAAGCAATTGGTCAAAAGGAACATAGCCGCGCATCGTGACACACGGATGTGAAGCCAGTATCTTCAGAAGTCCGGCAAATTTCCCGCCGGAGACATCCGCTATGGGGTGCGCCCCTCCATAAAATTCAAGGCGTCCTATTCCTGCACGTTCCATTTCTTCGAGCAACCAGATCAGCGCCTTCGACGGGTCCTGCCATGCCAAAAACGCGCCGCCATAAACAAATCGAATATCAGTGGGATCCGCACAGGGCGTGTGAGGGGCAGACATATCAGCGAGGAAATCATACAGCGGTGGCACAGAAAATGGAATGACAGGAATTTCGCATTCCCGCAGGTCGAATCCGGCGAGCGCAATAAACGCATGGAAATAATGCCGCTGATAATAACCCGAACAGGTTATGAAATCCGCGCGCCGCAACGCATCAAGCTTCTCGGAAAAGTTCCGATCGATATTCGTCTCGCCCCAGTACATGCGTTCCAACAAATGCGGACCGGCAAGATCGATAACGAGCGGCACGGATAATTCGGGCACTTCACGCGCCATGCCCCAGTGCTGAAGAACAACTGTCGCGGGATTCAGTTCCGCAAGCAGGCGCCCAACATCCCCGCGCTTAAATAAACGGACATGGGATGGACGTGACACCTGATGGCGTACTCGCTGACCGGTCTTCGAGTGTTCACAGGCCCCCTGCGATTGCGCCTCATAATCCGGCGCGGCAATCACAACATCGAATCCCCGCGCCCGCAAGCCCTCAGCAAGCCCCCACGCCCTCAAGCCGGCGCCAGTTGTCGGGCAACCCGGCAGAGGCAGAGGCTCCGTGGTCAGGACAAGGATCGGGCGTGATTGTGGACTTGTCATGTGCGATAAGCGCCATTGATTTCAATGTACTTTTCAGTAAAGTCGCACGTCCACACTGTCGCTTCCCCGGACGCGATGCCCAAGTCGGCGCGGATGCGGACAGTCCTCTCAGACAGAATCTTGAGCGCAGCCTCCTCATCAAATGGCGCCGGAGCGCCGGCTTCAAACAGCTTGATCGGGCCAAGCCACACGGTTACCCGCGCGGGATCAACTGCGACACCAGAATTGCCAATGGCACAGCATATTCGCCCCCAATTGGCATCCTTTCCGTATATGGCTGTTTTGACAAGGTTGGAATTGGCGATGGCCAGAGCCACTCTCCGGGCAGCCTCGAAACCGCCCGCTGAAGCGATATGCACTTCGATCAGTTTTGTGGCGCCTTCGCCATCAGCCGCAAGCATCATGGCCAATTGCTGTAGGACATCAAGTAGATGTGCCTCAAAGAGCGAAGCCGCATCCGATCCGGGAACGATTTCCACGCCTGATGCGCCACTTGCCAGTATGACCGCCGTATCGTTTGTGCTCGTGTCGCCGTCAACGGTCAAACAATTCAAGCTCTTTTCAACTGTTCGCGAAAACATGCTCTGCAAAGCCGCAGGTTCTATGGCGGCATCCGTGGCTGTAAAGGCCAGAAGTGTTGCCATGCGGGGATAAATCATGCCTGAACCTTTCGCGCAGGCAATGATGCGCACGGTTGCGTCATTCACCTTGAATTGTGCCCATGCTATTTTCTGGCGCGTGTCTGTCGTGAGAATCGAACGGGAGAATTGGTCGAAACTTTCGCGGGCGGCGCCCAGCCGTGATGCCGCCTCGCTGATGCCCTTGCCGAGTTTGTCCATCGGCAGCTGCACACCGATCGTGCCAGTCGAGCACACAAGGAAAGCTCCCGGCGCATCCTCTCCTCCCCAGCCGGTTTCCAAAGCGGCAAGCGCGCTCATGGCGCGGGCATTGGCCATCCCCTCGTCGCCTGTGGCGGCGTTGGCGCATCCGGAATTGACCACTACTCCGCGCGCAAAACCTTCTGTCTTGCTCAACAGCTCTCGCGAAAGAATGACCGGCGCCGCGCAAAATGCGTTTTGAGTGAAAGTCGCAGCGGCGGGGCACGGCTTGTCGGCCGCTATCAATCCCACATCGGGTCTGCCCGGCTTGCGAATTCCCGAAGCGGCCGCCGCCCAACGAAATCCGCGGGGTAACTCATATTCAATGTCGGATGTCATATTTGTCATTTGCGACAGCATAGTCGCCCATCCTGTGATCGCAAGGTTTCGTTGCATTCGCCAGATCACCTCCACAAGGCTGGCAACGTCTGGCGTTCGTGACACTATTCAGAGCTTTAGCTCTGAATGTGGCACGAACGACAGGAGCGATTAGCCAGCCGCGGAGCGAAGCGACGTGCGAGCCGTGCTTGTGCGGCGAGCTTTTGTACTTAGAGGTCGTCCAAGAAGGCGCTGGG
>JAPLSQ010000034.1 GCA_026398535.1 Candidatus Sumerlaeota bacterium
AAAACAAGACTGAAGGCATGGGGTGTGAGGATCCCCTGGGAGCGCGGGCGTCCCGCCCGCAATAAAAGACAAAATAAACTATTCTTGCTTTTGTTTCGGTTCACCCTGAGTCTTCTTCATCAATGGATCGTCTCGGAAATTATCGCATGATCCGCCGCCTGGGCGCGGGGGCGATGGGCGAGGTGTGGCTGACCGAGCACGCGATGATGCGCGTGAAATACGCGGTGAAGGTTCTGAAGAAGGACTTGTCAGATAAGGCGGGGTTTCGCGAGCAGTTCGCGCGCGAGGCGCATGTGATGGCCACGCTCAAGCACCCTCACATCGTGCAGGTCCACAACCTGGACGAGAATGACGGCGTGTTCTACATCGCCATGGATTTCGTGTCGCCGGACGGAAGCAACTCCCAGTCGCTCGATGATTTGCTGAAAGTTCGCGGGGGTCGTCTTGCGCCCGACGAAGCGGCGCGAATTCTGTCCGAGATCTGCGAAGCGGTGGGGCACGCGCACGGGCAGGGCGTCATTCATCGCGATCTCAAACCAAGCAATGTTCTTGTGGAAGAGAAGGGTCATGTGAAGGTATCCGACTTCGGGCTGGCCAAGATGCTTGGGGCGGATTTCATCCAGCAAAGCAAGGACGCAAGCATTTTGGGCGATTCCGGCCAGGATCCGACATCGATTCCGTTGGATGAAGACAAACTGGGCGGGGAGGCGAGTTACACCCGGGATTCAGGTATCCGCGCGCAGTCGCTGGTGGGCACGTTCCGCTACATGCCGCCCGAGGTTCAGGAGGGAGGCGAGTGGACGCCGCAGGGCGACATTTACTCGCTTGGCATGCTGGCGTATGTGCTCCTGACCGGCCGTCGTCCTGGAGGTCTGTTCCGCCTGCCCAGCCGCGTGGATTCCACGATCCCCGAGTGGTGGGACGCGCTCATCGAATGCGCGCTGGAGGAGAATCCCGCGGAAAGATTCCCCTCGGCCGCCGATATGCTCTCCGCGATCGGCGGAGCTGGCGCATCACGCGGCCGCGCCGACAGCGCTGTCCTGATGGTCCGCGATTTCGTCGCGCGCCAAAAGGCCCGGTGGGACAGTAACGCGTGGACCGATTTCGTCATCGATTTCTACCGCGCGCCCGGCCATACCGCCGTCACCAAGGAACAGGTGGGACAACTCGCGGAGAAGGAAAAGCGGGTCTGGCTCGAGAACGACGAACTGCGGAAGAAGGAGGAGGCGCGAAAGGCGGCAGAGGCGGTCCGCCTTGCGTCTGAGATTAGCGCGCGTGTCGAGCACTGGCGGCAGGAAGCCGCGGAGACGCGCAGACGCGCGGAAGCCGAGGAGGCTTATGCCGCAGCCGAACGCAAAGACGCCAGCGATCTGCCTCCCTCGGACAAGGCGAAGGCTTGGGAGAAGGCAATGACCGTGTGCGTCCCGGCGGCATACCGTGTTTCTGAGATTAGCGCGCGTGTCGAGCACTGGCGGCAGGAGGACCACAAGCGGGCGCAGGAAAAAAAGCAGGCAGAGGCGGCTGTGGAGGCTTATGCCGCGGCCGAACGCAAATTGACCAAACTGAAGGAGGATGAGGCGGCACGACTATTCCAAGAACACAGATATAATGAAGCGGCCGACCAGGCATCCGCGGCAATTACACGCAAGCGGAAGAAAATCTTCATCGCTGTCAGCCTCATGATCGCAATTGGCGCGGGAGTGCTGTTTTACTCTTGGAATACGGAACAACGCTTGGAGGCAGCGAAAATTACTTTCGCCCGGATTGAAACCAAAGATACCGACAATCTTCAGCCCCACGTGAGAATCGCAATGTGGGAGGAATATCTAAAGAATTACGGTGACACGGGATACAATACATTCAAGGCAAACGATCGCATCAAGGAACTGATCCATCCGCCCCCGCCCCCGACACCGACACCAACGCCAGTCCCTACCCCGACCCCTAAGACAGCCACGACACCAACGCCAGTCCCTACCCCGACCCCTAAGACAGCCACGACACCAACACCAACGCCTGCGTCAGCCATAACACCAGCCACCGGGTCCAAATACACTGAGCAGGCCAATTGTGCTCTTGGATTGGAGATGGTGCGGATTCCGCCGGGCGCGTTCGACATGGGCTCACAGCCCAACGAAACGAACCGCGAAATCGACGAGGGTCCTGTTCATCGTGTGACACTTGACGGTTTTTGGTTGGGTAAAACGGAGGTGACGCAGGCGCAGTACGCGAAGATCATGGGAACCAATCCGTCGTCTTTCAAGGGCGATGGCAATCTGCCGGTGGAGAGCGTGAGTTGGAACGACGCGGTGTTGTTCTGCCAGAAGCTGACGCAAAAGTCGGGGAAGAACTATCGGTTGCCGTCGGAGGCCCAATGGGAATATGCGTGCCGGGCGGGCTCCACGACGGCGTATTGCTTTGGCGATTCCGAAACGGATCTTGGCAAGTATGCATGGTTTAGTGGCAACAGCGGCACCAAGACG
>JAPLSQ010000003.1 GCA_026398535.1 Candidatus Sumerlaeota bacterium
ATCGCGTCCGCTCATGCTTGTGGTCAGGCGTCCATCAAGCCGATATGTTCCGGATGTGGGCCGATCAAGACAGCCGATGATGTTCATGAGCGTGCTTTTGCCTGAACCGGAAGCGCCCATGATGGCGACATATTCATTGCGCCGGATTTCAAGATCGACTCCCGCAAGAGCGCGGATATGTTCCACGCCCACGCGATACACCTTGGTCAGGCCGCAGAGGCAGATGACGGGTGTCAATGCGTTTTGCCTTCGGAGGTCGCGGTGTCCGCCTTGCCGGCGGGCGCGCCGCCCGCGGTTTTGGTCTGTGTGGTCTCGGACTCATTTTTCAGCGCTTTGTCGTTCTTGAGACCGTCGAGCACCTTGTAGGGCCCCACAACGATGCGGTCGCCTTCGTTCAATCCCGATTTGATGACCGTATGTGTCGCGTCGCTGGGTCCGATGGTGACAGGCACCGGCGCCGCCTTGTTGTTCTGCGCCTTGAATACCACGATTGCCTGGGTTTTTTTCTTGTCAATATTCGGATTGTTTTCGCGGATTTGCGCAGGGATGTCGTCAAGGTTGCGCGCCAACACGGACTGGCTTGGGACTTTGAGCACATTCGCATGGCGCGATGTTTCGATGTCGGCATCCGCCGTCAGACCCGACAATATTTTGGTGTCAGTGGTTTGCAGCGTGATCTCCGTCTTGAAATGTTTGGCGGTTTGCTGGTCCTGTGAACTGGCAAGGGATACAGCGGTGACCGTTCCATCGAACATACGGTCGGGATAAGCCTGGATGCGGACCTTGGCGGGCTGTCCCATGCGCACATCACAGACGGCTGATTCGTCCACGCGGGCTATCATGAGCATTCGTGAAAGATCGGCCACCTCCATGATGACCGTTCCCGGATTGTTCATGGTTCCGGTCACGACGAGTTCACCGACTTTGGCATTGAGGCGTGTGACAACGCCGTCGATGGGCGAGGTGAGCGTGGAGTAACTTAGGTTGTCGCGCGCGCGCGTGATTTCGGCTTCGGCTGCCTCAAGATTGTGCTTTGTTGCCGCAAGGCTTGCGTGGTTGGCATCCAGCGTGTGCATCGCCCCGTCGAGTTGCGCCTGGAGTTCCTGTGTTTTGCGCAGCCCTGTGTCGTACTCGGCCTGGCTGATGCGCAGCGTGCGAAGGAGCTGTTGCTCGCGCACCAGTTCGCGCCGCGTCTCGGTCAGGGCGGCGCTTGTGGCGTCGATCGCCGATTTCTGCACGGCAACGAGCGCCTCCGACTGCGAAATCTGCGCCTTCTGGGCCGCGTAGCGTGCCTCAGTCGAGCGCAAAGCGGCTTCAAGATCCGTCGAGTCCAGTTTCACGAGCAAGGACGGTGGAATGGGCGGCGCAGCATTGGGATTGCCGCTTGTCACCGAGTCTCCCTCCTTAAAAGGCAAATCCACGATGCGCGCCGCGACGCGCGCGCTGATTGATACCTTCGTGCGCGGCTGAATCTCGCCCGGAGCCTGAACCACTTCCAGCAGGTCGCCGCGCGCCACGCGCTCAATACGAACAGTCAACGGCTCTGTCTCGGCGGCTTTCCACCAGCGCTTGATCCACCACCATCCGCCCCCCACGCACAATGCGATCACAGCAAGAACCACGGCAACGATGATTATTATTTTCTTCAAGTAAAGATCTTTCCATAGATGTTAAACGGTGTCACGCAATCCCACGACGCAATATGAGTCAAGATATGAGTCAAGACCAGATCAGGATTTCTGGGAATGAAAAGGAATATCGCCGCGCTGATGAGTCTCGAAAATTTGGCGAATGGGTGATGTGTTTGCCGTGCCACAGAGAGCGACACACCATGGACAATGCTGTATTCCCTGCCTGATTTCCTCTGACCGTGTTGCTGAAATGACCGCTTATGGATGCTTGACTCAAAAAAGTGAGCGGGGTTGTTTTCAGAAAAAGGAGAAACCATGACCAAATCCGCGCAGGTATTTGTTAATTTTGTTCCCGCTTTGACGCTTGCCTTTCTTCAGTTTGCGATGACCACTCCGGGATCTTCAGCGACTGACAGCGGCCAAAGCCGGGAGTTGTCCATCGCTCCATCCGGTCTGATTCGAGGCTGGCAGGTTCTCGGGCCTTTTCCTAATCCTTCATGCAAAGGGCGAATTGAGCCGGGCAGGCAACCGCGGGAAGGATTGGACACAGATTATCTTGCACCGCTCGGCGGCGAAGTTGCGGCCATCATCGCGTTTGGCACATCCGTGCCATATGCCGATATTGACGGCACGACGCGCACCGCGACCGCGCAGACCGTGAAACTCACGACGGCCACCACGGTTGATTTCATGGGATTATACCCGGTTACGGATAACAAGGCGGCCTATGCGGCGGTCAGCATAAAATCCGACAAGGCGCAGGAGGCGGCTTTCTTCCTCGGATCGGATGACGGGGCGAAGGTTTGGGTGAATGGGAAACTGGCGTGGAAGACACCGCCCTTGGACGGACGGGGATTCACGGCGCGCGAGGACAAGTTCCGCGCCCGCTTGAAGAAAGGCGCCAACAGTGTGCTGGTGAAAATCGAGAATGGCATGGGCGGCTGGCAGTTCGCGCTTGAGGCGCATGATGCCCGCTCCGCAAAGGCGATTGCCGCGAAGGATGCCGCCATGGAGAAAGTGCGCGCGTTTCAGCGCCAGGAAATTGGAACGGCGGAGCGTTTTGGTTATTGTTTTCCGGCAGGACATTTTCCGAAGATTGTCTGGCGCGATGTGGATGAGGTGCGCCGGCTCGCGGGCAACCTGCCGCTCAAGGTTCGGTGGTTTGACGGCGACATGAAGGAGGTTACCAGCGCCACGAAACCGGGCCGCTACGGCGCATGGATTGAAAGCCGCATGCGGGATGGAACGCCCGTCCGGCGCGGCCTGACATGTTTTTGCCTGCCGCCGATCGATTTTTTCTGGAGCGACGGCTGGTCAACCGCCATCCCTCCGCAGAAAGGCATTGCCGACCCGCAGGTGTGGTCCGCCAACAGCGGGATCATAGACAAGTGGGGCGGAATCATGATGCGTGAGGCATTCGGCGGCATGCCCGAGGGCGCGAAGCTGTTTGCCGCGGCGCACGAGACTGACAAGGCCGCTTCAAAAACCGTTTCGATGACATGGCCCGCGATTGCGCACGACGATTATCATCTTGGCCTGAAGCTCAAATTGCTCAACATGGCGGACAAAGCTCATCCGCTTGCGTTGCCGCGCAAGCGCGCGGGCGCTCCCGCGCCGATTCTGCGCGAAGGCACGCTTGCCGAAGCGGGCATGGCCCCTGATGCCAAGGAACGCATCGATACCGCATGCCGCAAATGGGCCGGGGAAACCACGGAACCTTTCACAGTCCTCGTTGCGCGTCACGGCGTCATCGTGACGCACGAGGCCTTCGGCAAATTCGCCGACGGCACGCCTGTCAAACTTGATTTCCGCTGGGAAGTCGCCTCCATCACCAAGGCCATATCGGGCATGCTGTTTGCCATGTTCGTGGACCAGGGGCTGGCCGGCATAGATGATCCCGTGGGCAAATATGTGCCCGGTTTTCCCGTCACGGGCTCAAAGGCCATCACCTTTCGCCATTGCTTCACCCATACCACCGGCCTGACCGGCCACGGGGAATGGGGCGGCATGAGCAACCCGCATCTGGATAATGTGATCCTCAACGGCATCGCGATTTCGCAGCCGGGCAAAATCCACATCTATAATGGCATGGGTTACGATCTGGCGGGAAAAGCCATGGAGTATATCTCGGGCAAAAGCTGCTTCCGCCTGTTCAAGGACAACCTTTTCACTCCGCTTGGCATCGACGGGGGCGAGATGGGAGACCTTGCCTACAGCGCCAAACTGACTGCCCGGGAACTGGGGACATTCGCGCAACTGCTCGCCAACCGGGGAAGTTATGGCGACAAGGAATTCGTGAGTGAAAAGACATTTGAGGCATTGCTTCCACAACCTCTCGGCAAGTTCTACCCTGAACTGAACCTCGATTGGGGAATCGGTCTGGTGTGGATGCGCGATTTGAAGAAAGGCGCGCCGTCGAACAGCACGGATCCCAAGGATTATCTCCTTGGTTACCGGGCGATCGGGCACGGATCGGCCACGGCATGCATCCTTCGCGTGGATTTCGATCATGACGTTATCGTCGCGCAGGTGCGCCGCTCAGCCGGAACGAACTATGCCGAAAACGCGCGCGCCCTGTTGACCGCCGTGAATGAATCATTGCGGTGACGCGCCGCAGATGACACTGAAATGCCGATGCTTAATCTGAAAACACACCTGATTGGGATGACCTTTATGTGCACTGGATTGATCACGCCCGCAGCCGTCGCTCCGCTTCCGCCTGAAATTGAAAACGAGCGGATACTTGGAATCAACAAGGAGCCTGCTCATGCAACGCTCATGCCGTATGCTTCGCTTGCCCAAGCCTTGGCGGGCAAACGGCATGAATCATCATGGCGTCGAAGCCTCAACGGAGTCTGGAAATTCAACTGGGTTGCGCGCCCTGAAGAGCGCCCCGCGGACTTCTATAAACCCGGTTTCAACGTCAGCGCGTGGCGGGAGATACCAGTGCCGTCCAACTGGCAGGTGCATGGTTATGGCACGCCTTATTACCGCAACCTTGGATACACGATCCAAAAGGACTGGCCGCGTGTCATGACAGAGCCGCCCCGCGACTACACCGCTTATGAAGAGCGCAATCCTGTTGGCAGTTACCGGCGGGATTTCGATGCGCCATCCGATTGGAAAGGCCGCCGCGTCTTTCTGACTTTCGACGGCGTGGATTCGGCCTTTTTCCTTTGGATCAATGGAGAAAAGGTTGGCTACAGCGTGAACAGCCGTAATGCGGCGGAGTTCGATGTCACTGATTATGTGAAACATGGGCAGAAAAATGTGCTGGCGGTCGAAGTTTATCGTTATTGTGCCGGATCGTATCTCGAAGATCAGGATATGTGGCGGCTGAGCGGGATCTTCCGCAATGTCACACTCTGGAGCGCGCCGCAGGTTCATGTCCGTGATTATTTTATTCGCACGGAACTCGACGCTCAATACCGTGATGCAACGGTTATAGTGACAGCGCGGACACGCAATTATGGCAACAATGCCGTTGATGCGCGAAAAATAACGGCCAAACTGTATGATGCCGATGGCCGACTTGTCACCGGCGCCATAACCGGGCGGGATGTTCCACCGCTGGGTTCGGGTGAGGAAACAACCATCGAACTGAAGTTTAGCGTTGCCAATCCGGACAAGTGGACAGCCGAGACTCCCTCCCTTTATACGACAGTGCTGACATTGTCCGACGATCAGGGACGCGATGAAATTTTGTCGGCAAGGACAGGCTTCCGCACGGTCGAGATCAAGGGGCGTGTGTTCATGGTCAATGGCGTGCCGGTCAAGCTCAAGGGCGCCAATCGTCACGAGCAATGGCCTGAAACCGGTCATGCCATCACGGAGGAACAGATGATCCGCGATTTGGAACTCCTGAAACAGTGCAACTGCAACCATGTGCGCACGAGTCATTACTCCGATGATCCGCGCTGGTATGAGCTGTGCGATGAATATGGCATCTATCTTGTGGCTGAAGCCAATGTTGAATGCCACGGTTACTATGGCGTGCTCGACCGTGAGCCCCGCTACGAGACGGCCATCGTGGACCGAAATATCGCGAACGTTCAGAGTTTCAAGAACCATCCGTCGGTCATCATGTGGTCGCTGGGCAATGAAAACGGGGGAGGCAGCAACATGGTGTCGGCGTTGAAGGCCATCAAAGCCATCGACACCAGCCGCCCTGCGCATTTCGAGTCTTTCGGTATTGGCGCCAAGAATCCGGCCGACGTGGATAGCGCGATGTACACCCATCCCAATGACGTGCTAAAGATTGCCAACGACACCGCTCTGACCAAGCCTTTTTATATGTGCGAATATGCCCATGCGATGAACAACTCGATGGGTTCCATCGGCGACTACAATGACCTGTTTGACAAGTATCCGCCGCTTATGGGCGGCGCCATATGGGAATGGCAGGATCAGGGATTATGGAACCGGCGCAATCCGGCGCGCCAGTTCATTGCCTATGGCGGGGGATTTGGTGAGAAACCCAATGATCATTATTTCATCCATAAGGGGGTTGTTTTTTCCGACCGCTCACTAAAACCCCACTACCCTGAAGTTAAAAAAGCGTATCAGTGGATCGGTTTCGAAGCTGACGACCTGGCGCGGCGCAAGGTGCGCGTGCGCAACAAGCATGCGTTTATCAGCCTTGGCAGGTTCAAGGGATCGTGGACGGTGAGTGAAGACGGGCGGGTGATCGACAAGGGGATCATCAAGCGCTTAAATGTCGCTCCTGGTGAA
>JAPLSQ010000106.1 GCA_026398535.1 Candidatus Sumerlaeota bacterium
GCTTTGGAAATACTCCAACAAAGGGCTTGTGTCGCTTGTTCCTTATGCCGTGATTTCGCTGCTTGTCACGCTCCTGACCGGATGGTTGGGCAGGCGCTGGCTCAAACTTCGGTTGTGACACGGCGCCTTGGGGCCCGCATGAAACACCGTCGCTTGACAGGTTTGCTTGTTTAAGGGCTGTTTATATGAGCCTGTCTATGATGTCGTGGAGGCGCGGCAGAGTTAATAAAGCATCCACTCTTTCACAGTGGACACGTCGGGCAGCGTAAGCTGATCAAATGTCGTAGGATGTGTTTTTGGATCGGCAAGGTCGTAGCCGCCGCCCAGCATCACGCCCCTGATTGGAATCGATTGGTCCAAGGTGAAGGTTCGTTGCGCCACGACGCCTCCTGTGGCGTAATCCTCGACAACATAATTGCGCGTCTTGGCGGTCCAGTCGATGCCCATCGAAATCTTGTAGGTCGTGCCTGCCGTAAAGATGCCTGAGGCGATCATGCCGGGGCAGTAGCCGCCCGTTATGCAACCGACGCCGTTATAAAGATAGATGTTGCGCGCGCCGTTGTATATGTCAAAACTCACGGTGCATTCGGTGCAATAGGTTGAATAGCAGTCACCCATGTTCCGGACACGGAAACTGCCATAATACATGAAATTCCATACAGGACTATAATAGTCAACGAGTCTCATCACAACAGAGATGGTCGTAGCGCCGCTTGCCGGAACGGGTTGCGGCAAGTCGTAGTAAATCAGGTCGACCGTCCCGTTATCCATGATGTTGAGCGACTGTGTTTCCACGAGTGGGTTGACATCGGTCACATAGGCGTTCGAGGCGCTGATGTCCCATCCGGCGGGCAACGTGCCCCCCACAGTGTAGACTGGCGGCTCGAAACCAATGACTGACGCGCGGGCGGAAGCCATACCCGCGATGAAAACCGCGCAGATAATGATCCGGCATATGATAACGGGAATCCCGCAATGGTATGTATCCCTTTGAAAAGACATAGTTAAACCTTTCCTTGTGATGACATTATTGATGCTGACAACTTTCTTGGATCAATTGTGACAAAGGGTGGATTGTATATGCCATCTTTATTTCGCATATTTGGGGATTAAGGTGGCGCCCATGACAGACGATAAAGGCATTTTACCGCGTGTGCCGGCATCCCCTGCCGGTCAACACACCGCCCAGTCAGCAACGGTTGTGGGCGGGGCGAGGGTGTCGGCGCAGATAACACCTCCTGTCACTGAAATGAAATAATTGCGCTCGTTGGAAATAAGAACCTGAAAAGTTCCTGTTCATAACGATCATGCTGAAGCAACAACCTCCCGCATCTGTGGCCGCAAGTCTGGCAACGGTCAACATCCAGCCGCAAGATATCCTGCTCTGCGCCGACACCGACATCGACCGTGCCGGCAACTATGTCCCGCAATGGCTCGTGGTCACAAAGGATCGTGTCATTGTTTTCTCGAGCGGCGATCACAGCGAATCCCTTTTTGATCTGCAAATTGCCGACGCCACGGAGTTCCGCTGCCAGAGCGTGATCGGTTCGGGCCTGTTGCAGGTGCGCGCGGGCGGCCTGTATGTCACCGTCCTGCGTTACAGCAACCGGTTGGCCGACAGGTTCCACAAGATCGCGCGCAAGCTCGACCGTTACCTGCGCGGCGAGCCATTGGTCGTCATGCCGGGTGATGACATTGATCCGCGCCGGTGCCATTCGCGTGACCGTTCCCGTTTGCGTGTCCGGGCATCGGCCTTGACCTTGTGGCGCCGCAACTGACACGCTACCTTGTTGATGATGTGCTGCCCGGCGGCGGGGACACCGCCCGGCAAATGCAGGCCAATCCAATCACGATCCACACACATCTGGGCATGCTCTTCAAAGTGGTTGGAATACTGGCGATTGTTCAATGCCTGCGCATGTGCGTGAACCTGGTCAATGGACGTCTTGGAAGCAGCATTGGCACGGCGATCACGTTCGACATGCGCAACAGGCTCGTTCAACATCTCCAGAAGTTGTCCGTGGCTTATTACGACAAGCAACAGGTTGGTTCACTCGTCGGCCGGGTCGCCTACGACACCGAGGCGCTCCACGGTTTTGTCCTCCAGCTGACGGGCGGCTTTCTGTTTCAGATCATTATGGTCGTCGGCGTGGGCGTGATGATGCTGAGCATGAATCCCAAGCTCACATTTTACACCGTCCTGCCTTCTCCCCTCGTGGTTGCCGGCAGTCTGCTCTTCTGGCGCTATATCTATCCCCGTTACTACCGATTCTGGGACGCATCGAGCAAGCAGGCGGGCATGCTTTCCGGAACCCTGTCAGGCATCCGTGTCGTCAAGGCATTCAGCCAGGAAGACCACGAGATGGAGCGCTTCAGCAAGGTCAGCAACCGCCTGCTTAAGAACCGGCGCAATGTGGATTACTCCACGGCCGCGTTCAACCCCATCATGGCCCTTATCTTTCAGGTGGGCGGCTGGATCGTGTGGTTCATTGGCGGGCGCGATGTCCTGTACGGGGATATGACCTTGGGCAGCCTGATGGCCTATTTCGCCTATCTCCAGATGTTCTACGGACCGCTGGGGCAGTTGCCGCAATTCACCACATGGCTCACGCAATTTGTGACCCAGGCCCACCGCATTTTCGAAATTCTTGACACGCCTTCGGAAATCTCTGAGTCCGCCAAACCTGTGCAGGTGCCGTGCATGAGCGGCCGCATCGAGTTCGACCGTGTGTCATTCGGTTACGATCGTCATACGCCCATCCTTCAGGACCTGACCTTGGATATCCGGGCTGGCGAGCTCATCGGAATTGTCGGGCGCAGCGGTTCTGGAAAGACCACCATTGTGAACCTGATCAGCCGGTTCTATGACGTTGACGAAGGCAGGGTTCTTCTGGATGGCGTGGACGTGCGCGACATCGCGCGCGACAGCCTGCGCAACCAAGTGGGCGTCGTTCTGCAGGAACCGTTTCTGTTCCGCGGCAGCATCTGGCAAAACATCACCTATGGCAAACCCGACGCGACACCGGAAGAAATCATACGCGCGGCGAAGGCAGGCAACGCCCACGATTTCGTCATGCGGGCCGCGCACGGTTATGACACATGGGTTGGGGAGCGCGGGGCCGGATTGTCAGGCGGAGAGCGCCAGCGCATCAGCATTGCCCGCGTTCTGCTCACCGATCCGCGCATCCTCATCCTCGACGAAGCCACCAGCAGCGTGGACGCCGAAAGCGAGGCTTCCATTCAGGCCGCCCTTGCCGAAGTGGTCAAGGGACGCACCACAATCGCCATCGCGCACCGCCTGAGCACGTTGCGCAATGCCGACCGCATTCTGGTTGTCGACCGCGGTAAGATCGTCGAGTCCGGCGCCCATGATGAGCTTGTTCAAAATGCCGGACTCTATGCCCGTCTTGTGAGAATCCAAGGGCAGATGACACAGCCAAGCGTGGACCGCCTTACCGTGGAGACAAAAGAGAAGGGAGCCGAGGTATCGGACGAGGTGTTTCCATGGCTGAGAACCCACCATCCCCGATGGCTCACGCCCGACGCCGCTTTCATTCACCGGGGCAACCTTGGCGCGTTGCATGTCACCATCCGCGACGAGTCCATTTACGGCGGCATCTATGCTGTGCACTGCATGCCCGTCCACTACCCTTCGGAATACATCTCACTCCGCTTCCTCGACAACGAGAAACGGGAACTTGAGGTGGGAATGCTGCGCGACATGAAGCAATGGCCGGCCGAGTCGCGCCAGCTCATTGAAGATTCCCTGGAGTTGCGCTACTTCGTGCACCACATCCGCGCGATCAATGCCATCGAGCTCTTCAACGGTTACCTGAACTTCGTGGTGGACACCGACCTCGGGCCCATGCAGTTCATGCTGCGCTGGCAGCATGACCGCGCCCATGACTACGGCGAGGGCGGTAAAATGCTGCTCGACACAGACGAAAACCGTTACCTTATCCGCGATGTTCGCCAACTCCCCGACCGCGAGCGCAACCTTTTTCAGCGATATATCTACTGGTAGAAGCCGGGAATTATCTTTGCGGAAGGCCCACTGAAGCGCCCGTTATGGCTGGACCTTCCTGAGTCTTTGAAGGAATTTGTCGGACGCCTCGAATTTGTAAAGCGTTAAATCCGCGCGGTGTTTTCCATCGGGGCTGATGAATGCCACGGTGGGAAGTGAGCGAGAATCATATTTTTTCTGCAGCGCCTGGTTTTCGTTAGTCTGTTCGGTGCAGTCGATTTTTACGACCACGTAATCCCGCAGCAATCCGGCAATCACGGGGTCGCCGAATGTTTTTTTCTCGAGTTGTTTGCAGGCCGCAAACCAATCTGCCGTGAAGTCGATCATGACCGGACGCTTTTCCTGCCGCGCCTTGGCCAGCGCTTCGGCTTCATCAGTAAGCCAGTTGAGTGCAATTGCGGCTGTGGTTTCCGTGTCGGCCGTCTTTGCAGGCGGCTTGTTCGCGTCCGGTGTTATTTCCTTCGCTGACGAAATTGCGGCGGAAACCGGCGCTCCGGATGGAATGTCATTTGTTGGCATTGCTTGCGTGGCCGGCGGGTGTGATATCTCACCAGATGACGTCGATCTTTGTGGAATTGTTGCGGTCATGTAGACGGCAAATCCGAAAGCGGCCAATGCTCCGGCAGCCCAGGAAACCAAAAGACGTCTATGAGGCCTGCGCCGGAACGATATGCCCGTCGCGAACGCGCATCCCGCAAGCCCGCTCACCGCGAGCACGATGTGAAACGCGAATTCGCTCATGGCGAATTTCAAATAGTAAACACCGACAGCCATGATGACCAGGCCGAGAAATATCTTGATGTCATCCATCCACCCCCCGGATTTAGGCAGACTTTTGATGAATGCGGGGAAGGAACCGAGTAAAAGGAATATCATTCCCAAGCCCAGCGCATATGCGAAAAGAAGACTGACGCCGACGAACTCGCGGCCGTTCTGCGCGGCGATGGCAAGCACGCTGAACAGCACGGGGCTGCCGCATGGCGAAGCAACGATGCCCGTGACCAGCCCGAGCAATAGCGCGCCGATGTAACCTCCGCGGTTCGCGCCCGACTGCAACCGGCCGGCCAGCCGCGCGGGCAGTTGAATCGTGAAGACGCCCATCATGCTCAGTCCCATAGCGAAAAAGAAGAGGGCGAGAAAAACGAGAAACAGCTTCTGCTGAAACAGGAATCCGAATGTCTGACCGGTGCGCGCGCCGATGAAACCCACCACGGAATAAATGACCGCGATGCCAAGCACAAACACCAGCGCATGCAAAAAACCCGCCAGCGGCCGCCGGCCTGATGTGCGGGCGCCAATGATCGACAGCGTAATCGGGATCATCGGGTAGACGCAGGGAGTGAAACTCACGATGATGCCGGCCACAAATATCAGCGCGTAAGTCAGCATCAATCCGCGTGTCGCAATGCTCGTTTCGACATTGAAATCCTCATCTATGAGCACCGCATGCGCCGAAACAACAAGGCACAAAAACAAAACGACCAGGAACCATCGATTCTTCATAATATGAAATGCCTACACGACGGCGCTCGCGCAAATTCGCCCTGCATTCGCGCCGCAACCGCGGCGGCAAAATCTGTGCGTCTCATTGACCAATGGAGAGACACCCAGGCACATTTGTGTTGCTTGAGATCAGCGGCAAATGATTTGGTAATCCCGGGCAAGCGATTGATTGACCTGATGATAACCGATGAAAAGTTGCGCAGTCATACCCTGTTATAATGTTGCGCCGTGGTGCGAAGCGGTTGTTTGCGAGGCCATGAAGCATGCCGACCATGTCATAGCGGTTGATGATAAATCGACTGATGCCACCCCCGCCATTCTGAGAAGCATCGCCGAATCCAGCGGCGGACGCCTGAGCCTGATTTCCATGTCTGTCAACCGCGGCAAAGGCCATGCCCTGATTGCGGCGTTCAAAGAGGCGCTGGAAAAGCATGATTTTGATGTGCTTGTTACCCTCGATGGCGACGGCCAGCATCGCCCCGAGGATATACCCCTGCTTGTGACCGCCCGCGAGAGCGGGGCGGACCTTGCCATCGGTCAACGGCTTAACACGCGCCAAATGCCGTTTCGCAGCCGTATTGGGAACCAGTTGACAACGGCTGTAATCAGGATGGTCTATTCGGACTGCCCAACGGATACGCAATCGGGATTTCGCGGCCATGCGCGCCACTTTGCCGAAATGATCGCCGCCACAGTTCCCGGCAGCCGTTATGAAACCGAGATGCAGGTGCTATTGCTGGCATTGAAAAACCGTATGAAAGTGGCCACAGTCACGATACCCACGATTTATTTGGACGAAAACGCGTCATCGCATTTCCGTCCGCTGTGCGATTCACTGAGGATCGCAAAGTGTCTTTTTCGTTGGTTTTTCGTTAGACCAAAGGCAAATGGTTAAAGCAGAAATTTAAGTCATATATTTCATATTGCAGACGCGCTTGGAATGCTTCTTACCGGGTTTTCGGACAGATGACATGGGAGCGGTCGATTTAATCAACAGGAGGGCATGGACCTCCGGCGTCACTATTTTCAATCCAGGGGTCAATGGGCGCGTGCGCTCGCTGGCCGCCACGAGTGACAGGATATATTGGGCGGGCGATTCAACGCAATGGGCGGACAGGCGCGCGCCAACATTGCGGCGCTCATGATCGAACGCGACAGCGACGGCTTGGAACCCGGGGACCAACCAGCAGGTGAATGCGCTGGCGGTTCAGGCCGGGACGGTTATCGCGGGCGGAGCATTCAGTTTCGCGGGAGGCGCTGTGTGCAGCCGTGTGGCATCAATCGATGCGGTGACGGGGACGGCTTCGGGCTGCTCGTTTGCTTCGGACAACGTCGTAAGATGTCTGATTTTGCCCCGCAATGCGTTGTGCATCGGAGGGAATTTTGATTTTATGGGATCGATCCCGGCAGGCGGCATCGGTTACTTTGGCGAACTGGACAACTGGAGCCCCTATCCGCCGACGGCGGCCATGGGCTGGGGCAGTTTCAGGTAATCAGCGCCAGATATCAGGGGCAGTCTCCTCTGGGAGCCCATCGGCAAGTTCCAAAATGCGTTCTACAAGGGGTTCGGGATCCGTTGCGAGAGTTTGAAGCGAGTTGCGAAGTTCTTGCTTGAAGCCATGATTGCAGCTCAGCGACACGAATCCCTGCTTGCGCGATTTCACAACCCTGACCGAGAGAAACCTTTGGGTGATGAAGTGAGGCTCGTCATGCGAGTTCATGCTCATGACAGCCAGTTCGAGCCATCCGGGGAGCGTTGTGAGGGGATCATCAAAATGAGCGCGCCGGCCGGCTTTCAGGTCGGGAAATGCGCCGTGCTCTGTCACACAGTCATCGTATTTGCGCAAGAGCTCATCAATAATGTCTTTCAAAATGACTGAGATGTCAGTGGAGTCTGTCACAATGGTTCCTTGTCGTCAAGGTTATCGCGGCCATGCCACGTTGTAAATGTGATTACATATCCGGCGCACTATTTTTGATTTATTCCATGTATCATTTATATAAATGGCATGTGAGAGCATGGAAATGGCACAAATGCGGTAAACCCGGAACATGTGTGGCATTCCGTCTCAGTTATGTTCATGCTGGCGCAAGCTATTCCCGCTTTGCCAGCATCACGTCTGATTCACTGGATTGTTTGTTATGAGACTTCATGAAATCACCATGACATTGCTGATTGCGTTTGGAATTGCGGGAGAGTGCATCGCGCAGGAGAGGCCGGATATTTCCCCGAAACAGGGATTGGATGACTGGGCGCAGCACCCGCCTGAGGGGCGTTTTGGCGGTCCGCGTCTGGTGTTTCAGGGGCGCGGATTTGGGGGATTTCGCGATAGTGCCACATCAGGGGCCATGGCGGGATTCCGTCAGAATATGATGGCAGAACTGCACAACGTTCCGTTGCTGGAGAGCAAGGTGAAGCGCGCTATTCAAATTCAGACGGAACGGCAGACATTGCAACGTCAGCGTGAATTGATCGCCCTGAGCCGTTCAAAGCCCTCGGCTGAGATACTGAGCGATTTTCACAAGCTGTTGGGGCGTGAGGATGAGCTCACGAGCGCGCAGAACGAGGTTGTGGATGAGTTGCTCCGCGATTCCGAGGCGATTCAACGCCAGGTTGAACTAAGACGCAACGAGTTGTCAGCCAAGCTGGACGAAATGCGCAAGGATTCGCCGCAGTCCGGGCCGGGGGCGCCGATGAGCGGGGGCTTGGAGCCAAGGCGAATCTGGCGCACCCTTCGAGCCTATGATTTTATTTATGAGAGTCTCGGCCGGTTGCGCGACAATCCAAAGCGGGCAGAGTGGATTCGGGGATTTCTGCGGGGGATGTGGGGTTCCGAGGAGATTGACAACAAGATCATCGAACAGGCAAGACGCCGCCTGCAGGAACTTGAACAGGA
>JAPLSQ010000035.1 GCA_026398535.1 Candidatus Sumerlaeota bacterium
AATGTGGCACGAACGACGGGCGCAATAGCCAGCCGCGGAGCGAAGCGACGTGCGAGCCGTGCTTGTGCGGCGAGCTTTTGTATTAAACGTCGTCTAAGAAGGCGCTGGGCTGGTTGGTCTTGTCGTCGGAGTCAGCCCGGATGATGACAGTGCAGTGGTCGTCGGTGACGAGGCCGGGCGATCTTGCTGCGCCGGGTGAGTGGTCGCAGATGCGGTTTGTCCACGCCGCCGGGCCGTAGTCAACGGCGATGCCTTCGGGAGCGGCCGTTTTTGTGGTGTTTTTACACGGTGATTCTGAAAAATAAGTTGTTGTCATTCATCCGAGAATCAGATTGAAAATCGCCGTTGCGGCGCGCGCAAAGTAACGAATTCGTACAGTATCCGCTGAAGATACGTAGCTCTAATAGCAGGAGAACGAACAGTCATGCCAATCCGACGAGCCGGGAATCAGTCAAAACTCAAGCGCGCCGAATCCAGCGCCGGGGTCGGCGCCAGGCGCGCCTCTGCACGGGGGCGCTGGATTTGGGTCTGCGACGACGACGTCAACCCGAAGAACCGCTTCACCTATTTCCGCAAGGTCGCAGAATTGAAGGGGTTGCCGGCAGACGCGAGTTTGAGATTCGCCGCGGACTCGAATGCATGGCTGTGGGTCAACGGCCACGTGTTGCGGCGCAAGATGACCCGCTACCACGAGGAGGAAATCCGGTGCGAGGTTGTCAACGCCGCGCCTTACCTGGTCGAAGGGCCTAACGTCGTCGTCGTCCTTCACCACAACTGGGGCGACGTGCCGACCTTCCAGCGTTCGGGCAACCGCCATGCGGGACTGTACATCGACAGCTCATGGTTGCAGACTGACGAGTCGTGGCGCTGTGCGCGCGCGCCGGAGTTCGCCGTGCATGATCAGCAGATACGCGGAATCGTTGACGGGGCGAACAGGATAAGGTATCCGCAGGTCGTGGACGGCCGGAAAGCATTCGGAAGCGCGATCCATCAGCCCGACTTTGACGACTCGGATTGGGCTCCGGCGCGCGTTGTCGCGGGCGGCCCCTGGCCCGAGCATCCCGATGACGTCGAGACTCCCGGACAGCGCGAGTACGCGGTGTGCCCCGGAAGCGTCCTGGCGGCGGGACGCTCCACCCTCCCGCCGGACGCGGGGAACGACCCCATCACAATTGCGGGCCGAATCCGCAACGCAACCCACCACCCCGACCCCGCCCTCACAGAACAGTTCGAGGGGCTTGTCCGCGGTAAACCGGTTTCGCTTCAGGGACGTGCCGGCGATTCGTTGTACGTTACCTTCGACTTCGGGAAGCCCGTCCACGGCTACCCGTGGATCGACATCGGCCGGGCGTCGGCCGGAGCAGTCATCGACTTTGGCTACTGCGAACTTCACCGCGCCCTTTATGATAGCGAAATCCACATCACTCCCGACGGGAAAATGAACACGGAGGGCGTGGCGGGCACGGGTTACGCCGATCGCTACATCACCGCCAACCATCCCCAACGCCAGGAACTGCCCGACGAACGGACCGCGCGATGGCTCAGCCTGCACTTCCAGTTCCCTCGCGCCGGCAAACTGACGCTGAACGGGGCCGGGTTCGTCAAATCCCAGTATCCCATTCGGCCCATCGGATCTTTCGAGTGCGGCAACGAGCGCATCGGGCAGATCGTGAAGCTTTGCCTTACCCACGCGGAAGTCACCATGACGGACGCCTACGTGGACACTCCGGGACGCGAAGACGGCCAATGGATCGAAGACGCCCAGCCCCGCGCCCTGATCTCCGAACGATGGTTCGGCGACACGGCGCTCCGCCAAGTCCTCGTCAGATGCCACGCCGAAGGGCAGGGTGATGACGGGGACATGCACCCCTTCGCGCCCAGCAACTTCCCCGCGTACCCGGCCGTTTACGACTGGAGCCTCCAATGGGTGGCCACGCTCTTCGACGAGTTCATGTGGTCGGCAAACCGCGTCCTCCTGGATCGCCACTGGAGCACCCTGTGCCGCTATTGGAACAACATCCTCGCCCACGTGGACGCCCGAGGGCTATGGTTGCACCCCCGCGTGTTGGCGGACATCAGGGTGGGATTGCACGCGGAGGACGCCACCCAGTCGAGTGGCATTGTGACGCCGTGGCTGATCGAGCGGCTGCGCTGGAGTGCCGCCATGGCAAAGGCGGCAGGGCGGTCATCGCAGGCAGGAAAATGGTCGGCGTTGGCCGGCAAGATCGCGGACGCTTTCCGGACGTTCCATCTGGTTCCGGCCAGTGGAGGTATTCCCCTCCATGTTGCAGACCGTTGCGCGCCGGGGAACCCCAAACTGACGCGCGGCTTCAGTCAGGCGGGGCAGACCATCGCGCTCACGGCCGGCCTGCTCTCCAACGAGGAGGCCGGCGCCGACCTCGACTACGCGTTCCCCGATCCCGACGGGTCGCCGCCGCCGGATGTCACAAGATGGAACAACCCCGCCTATTGCAGCAGGGCGCTGTCCGCCATGTCCGCGTGCGGCCGTTCGCAACGCGCCGTAAGGCATCTTCTCGAGCGATACGCCCCGTATCTTCCAGCTCATCCCGCCAATCCAACGCCTCTCCGGATGCAGGGGCCCGCCGGCGGCCCGATTCCGGAATACTGGGTGAGCCGCGAAGACCTCGGCCTGCGCGACGGCGAGGTCAACACAGCCCAACCCGAAGACGAAACGGGTTCACATGGCTGGGGCGCCACACCGCTGCTCTGGATGCACGAGTGGCTGCTCGGAGTGCGCACCCTTGTGCCGGGAGGCGCGCGCATCGCGATTGCCCCCGACGCCGCGGGTCTGCCATTCGTGGCCGGACACACGGTCACGCCGCGCGGCCCGGTCTGGGTCTATCTGGATTCCCAACAGTGGAAACTCGAAATCGCGATTCCGGACGGCGTGGCCGCCGACGTGCGACTGCCGGGCGCTTGGACCGGAAAACGCTGCAGGGTGACCAGGAAGGCTGGGAAGGCCACCCGGACCGCGGAAGACCGCTACCGTTTGACCGGCGGCCGGGGAGCGTTCGTTCTGACCGTGGAGTGAGTGGCCGATCCGCGGTTCTCGGGGGCTGTGCATGCCTTAAAACAATGGCGCCCTGGCTTGACAATAAGACCACCTCAACCAGCGTGAAAGTAAGCAGGTATATCCCGTACATATATGACATACATACCTGTCAGCCCAACCCTCGAAAAGTGGCCAAATGCCACGGCGTGTCACGAGATCCATAAGGTATCCTCCTAAGGTGCGCAAAAACACCCCCCAATACACCCATAACACCCCCCACCAAACACCCCCT
>JAPLSQ010000108.1 GCA_026398535.1 Candidatus Sumerlaeota bacterium
AATATTCGGGATGTTTTTCAAACCAATCTTTAGGATTCACAAAAAAATAAAATGTGTGTTCAATAAACGGCAACGGCAGATATCCGCCGATATCACCCAAAACCCCGCGCTGGCGATCGACATGTCAGAATCATCGCGCGATGCCATGATCAATGCCGCAATCGGACTGACATTCAACGAAGCGGAAAATGTGTTCGCGAAAACACTTGTTTCGGCGCAAAAACTGGGAGCGGAGGAGGCGCCGCTCATCTATGCCGAAAAAAAACAGATCATTCGGAAGAGCGGTCTGCTGGAATATATTGAAACTAACGACAATCTCGCGGCGGTCGGCGGGCTTGAACGGTTGAAGGAATGGATCGCGCGGCGGCGCGTGGCGATGGAACCGGCGGCGCGCGATTTTGGGCTGCCGCCACCGCGCGGACTTCTGCTCGTCGGCGTCCAGGGATGCGGCAAAAGCCTCGCAGCCAAAGCCATCGCCAATGAGCTCCGTTATCCCCTGTTGCGAATGGACATCGGGCGGTTATTCAGCAAAATGGTGGGGGAAACAGAGTTCAACATCAGGCGCGCCATCATGACCGCGGAGGCCGTGGCGCCTGTGGTGTTGTGGGTTGATGAAATCGAAAAGGGACTGAGCGGTGTCAAATCATCCGCATCAAGCGATGCGGGAACAACCTCACGTGTGTTCGGCACAATCATCACCTGGCTCCAGGAAAAAATCTCGCCGGTTTTTGTGATCGCCACCGCGAACGAGATCGAAGAGCTCCCGCCCGAAATCCTTCGCAAAGGCCGCTTTGACGAAATCTTCTTCGTTGATCTTCCCTCACACGAAGAGCGCGCGGAAATCTTCGCCATCCATCTGCGCAAGCGCAAGCGCAATCCGGATCAGTTCGATCTCGACGCCCTGGCCGCCGCCAGCGAAAATTATTCGGGCGCCGAGATAGAGCAAAGCATTATAGAGGCTCTTTACATGGTGTTCGGATCGAAACCCGGCATCGAAACTTCAGACATCATCGCGGCCCTTGCCGGTCAGGTGCCTCTCTCGCGCACAATGAGCAACTCCATCCTCGCGCGCCGCCTGTGGGGAATCGGACGCGCGGTCAGCGCCAGCGCCAAGGGCGATATCGCCACCGCGATCGAAAAACCGGACGCCAGCGAGGATCAAAAGGAAAAGCTTTATATAGCCTGCACACGGCTTGCCCGCCAAACACCCCCCGACGTGCTGCTGGCCGCTGAAAGATTCCTTGGCCCCTGCCCGGACAAGCAGGCGGGACCGGAAAAGCTGCGGCTCTACCTGAACGATTTCAAAAGATTGATCGGACTGTTGAATGACGAATATCATCCAACATAAAGCCAGAACAGCAGTTCACGTTGAAGAAGGACTATATATTGGAAACCATCTGGGTCATCAGCGGCGGACCAACAACAGAATTCGATGTGTCGCTGAGCAGCGCGCGTGTCGTCTGCGAACGGATCAATAGCAAAGACAGACGCGTCAGGCCTGTCATAATCACACGAAGCGGACGCTGGATTATCTGTGATCAGGAAATCAGGGAGGAGAGCGGGCGCGAATGGTTGAGCGCATTCTTTGACAAGGCGAAAAACGCGCGGCCGCAAGACGGCGCGGATATTGGCGGCGCAGTCAGCGCAATATTGCGCGGCGCGGCTGACTGCATGTTTCTCGCGCTGCACGGGCAATTCGGAGAGGATGGCCGTATCCAGGGATTTCTTGAAACCGTCGGCATCCCCTACACAGGATCCGGCGTGCTTGCATCGGCGCTTGCCTTCAACAAGGCAATGACTATCGATCTCTACAAGCGTGTTGGTTTGCCCACAGCCCGAAGCGTGTGTGTGGGCGATGCGCGCGAGGCCGCAAAGCGCGCAAAGACGTTAAATTACCCGGTTTTTATCAAACCTGTCAAAGGCGGTTCAAGCGTTGGCATGAGTCTTGTCAATGACCACTCCCAAATTGAAACAGCCGTGGCTCTGGCGCTTGAGACTGACAACATGGCGCTTATTGAGGAGCGCATCAGCGGTGTAGAGGTTTCATGCGGTGTTCTGGATGTTGTGCGCGATGGCAAGGCCGTTTCACTTGTTCTTCCGCCCACGGAAATCCGCCCCGTGGATACAGCGTATTTCGATTACGAAGCCAAGTATGTTCCGGGCAGGTGTCATGAAATCACCCCGGCGGAGTTGCCGCCGCGGATCATCGACCGGATATGCGAGTACGCGCTTCGAGCGCATCAAGCGCTGGGATGCGAGGGAATGTCGCGCACCGACATGATCCTGCACCCCGGCAATACAGATGAACCCGTTGTGCTTGAAACAAACACCATCCCCGGCATGACGCCGACCTCATTGCTGCCCCAGCAGGCGGCGGCCGCAGGCATTAATTTTCCAAAATTCCTTGATATCCTGATTGCCCACGCGATGTGGCTGGGCGCGCGCGCGTGATCAACCCAGGATGCCTTGAATAAGTGCGTCGAGACGATGCGGATCGAAGGGTTTGACCAGATAATCCTGCGCCCCGGCCTCAAGCCCGCGCTTGATGATGTCGGATTGCGATGCGGCGCTTAACATGACAACAGGTATCTGCGCGGTGTTGTGACCGGCCTTCAGCCGGCGAGCCACCTCAAATCCGTCTATCACAGGCATCATCACATCAAGAAGAATCAAATCGGGCAACTCGATTTCCGCCTGTGACAGCGCATCAAGACCATCGAATGCCGTCACGACTTCATATCCGCGAGACTCAAGGTAGATTTTTGTCATGAGCTTGATGTCTTCTTCATCATCTGCAAGCAGTATTTTCTTCTTCTTCATGGCGCCCTGTTCCTTTCATCGCGGATATCTGTTCTGTATTGAGCGGCGAAAACAGCCCATTGTCCAGCAGGAAGCAATGCATGCGAAAAAATGTGCGAGAATTCCGCTTGACCTGAAGCCTCTTTCACCGTTGTGTCAAAAGTAACGGTTTCATAATTTTAATGGCAATTAAAACAGGATCATAAATTTGGGTATTTTCAACCGAACGAGACGCGGGAGTTGCGGCATTGGAGCCATGGCGCTTGCCGTTTTTTATTTGCTGTGCGCAAGCCCGAATCAGCTTCAGGCAAGCATTGCCGTTGATACAAACGACTTGCTGACCTTCGAGTATCAGCAGGTTGGCGCCAACGAGGAGGAAGCCGTGCGCCTGGCCTCCATTCGTGCCGTCAACGCCACGATCGGACAGCTCCTGCTTTCCGATTATTCACTGCAGGCGCGCGATTTGCTCGATCCATATATCCAGAAGAATTACCAGCAATTCGTGGCCTCGTATTATATACTGGAGAGACGAGCGGGGCGCGATGGATTCGGCGTGCGCATCCGTGTGCAGACTTTTTCAGAGAAATTAAACCGCGATTTGCGTGAAAAACGTTTCCTCTACCGCCCGAAACTTTCGCCTTATCACTATGTCTTCCTTGAGGAGACGCTTGATGGCCAACCATCGCCGTCAGACACCGCCCGCCAAGCCGTTATTCAAGCCATTCGCTCCCTGGATGGAAAAGTCTATGCAACCGGCATGACATCCCCGTCAAACAACACCGATGTCATGACAAGCCCTGCCGCTTTCGCCGCGGCGCGCGAGGCGGCATTGCGCATCGGCGCCGGAATCATCATCTCCGGCCGCGCCGACACAGGCAAAGCCCGCGAGAAGGACATACTCTACTACAAAATCACAACATATGTAACGACACTCACGCTGGCTTTTGTGCGCGCGGATGATGGAACACTGATGACATCGGCCGACAAATCCTTTGAGGCCAACGATCCCGATTCGGACAAGGCGCGCGCGCAATCGATCCAACGGGCGGCGGAAACGATCTGCCAGAAACTGCTCACAGTTTCACGCGATATGTGGAAACGGACAACGCCCGGCCATGCGGACTTCGAAATCATGCTGACAAATGTCAAACCCGCTCAAGCTGAAGCCATTTCCCGCCATATCGAAAGCCAGCTTGCCGAAGGAACAAGATCAAGGCTGCGCTCCTATTACGGCGAGGTGGCTGTGTTGAATGTTGTCTCGCCTCGAGCCTATTCAGCCCTCGAACGCGCCATAAGGGAATTCAGCGAACTGCAACTGCGCATCAGCGACCACAAGGGCAATCGCATCACCATCAATGTTAATCCATAAAAGACCGAAAATATGCCGATGAACTCTACGAAGCACCTCTTGCTGACCATCCTGGTTGCCGGAATTATCAATAACTCAGCCTTCGGCACAACCGACACGCTTACCTCGCCGTCCGTCGATATGAATTCGGACATGTTCGTGCAAACAGCCGAGTCGATTCTGGCAACCACGGACACCGCCATGCCTGTCGTCGGGAATATTCCTGCCGATTCTCCCGTCATGGCCATAGCCAAATCGCTCGGAATGGATCAGGGGGGGCGCCCAATACTGCCCAACCTGGCAGACTATGAAAATTACCTTAACAGCAAACACACGAGCGAGAAACGTATCGGCCTCCAGGAAGTCATCATCCGCACGGTGATCAAAAACCTGAATATTCGCCTGAAGGATGTCGCCAATCGCATCGCGCATGACCAGATTCACGTGGCCGAGGGCATTTTCGATCTGCAAATCAGCGGAAAAATCGAAGCGAACGGCACGGAAACTCCGGTGCCCGTCGACACGGGCAATCCCAGCGCCGTGGGCATGCAATCAGTGTCGCGCAGCAAACAGACGCTGGCGCAGGGCGGTCTCTCGCAACTTCTGCCGACCGGCGGCACAATCCAACTGCTCCTGTCCGACACAAACAATTACCTTAATCAGACCGGATACTATAATCCATATTATCAGGCCACAGGCGGCGTTCAAATTACCCATCCGTTACTGAAAAACGCCGGCCCATTTGTCACTCAGGCCAACATCGTCATCGCGCAATATTCAAACTGGCAGTCAGTGTCCACTTTTCGCGGACAGGTTATCACGGAAGTGTCAAACGCCCTTCAGGATTATTACGAGCTCATCTTTGCCATATCCAATGTCGATGTGTTGCGCGTGTCTCTGGCACAGGCTGAGGAGTTGCTCAGGGTCAACACGGAAAAATTCAAGGCGGGAGTTATGCCCGAACTGGATGTTCTGCAAGCCGAAGCCGACGTGGCGTCGCGACAGCAACTGGTCATCAGCGCGCCATGAGGACAAATATATCAATGAAGCGATGCGCCGGCGGCCGGACATCGAACTGGCGAGTCTGGAAATACAAAAACAGGACATCAACCGTCGTGTTGCCTATAATCAGACACTGCCACAAGTGGATGTTTATGCCAGCGCTAATCCCGTGGGACTTGACCGTACGCGATCCGACGCCTACCATAATCTTGGCGATTACAGCAACAGCGCATGGAAAGCGGGCATCCAGTTTAACTATCCCCTGCAGAACCGCTCGGCACGCTATCAATTCCACCAAGCGGAAAAGCAGGTCGACACGGCAATGCTCACCCTGCAACAACTGCGCGACAATGTTGTTTACCAGGTGCGTGACAGCATCCGCAATGTGGAAACAAACCGCCAGCAAATCGAGGTTGGAAAGGCCACCGTCCAATTCAACATGGCCAAGGTCGACACAGGACAAAAACGCCAGGCGGTCGGACTCGCAACCAGCTTCGATGTGCTGGCATTCCAGCGCGACCTTGCAAATGCCCGCATAGCCCTCGTCCGCTCGATGATCGATTACAACAAATCCATCATCCAACTTGAAGCCAGCAAGGCAACGCTGCTCGACAAACTGAATATCAAAGTCGAATGCGGCGAACGATCCGTGCCGAAGAATGTGCCAAAGAAACCCTTTGCCGCATCAGAATAACGCCGTTTCAGAACCCAATCAGCAGAATCCGCCCCCCTTATATTTGATTGCATGGCTTTCAGCTAATACTTTCAGCACCGCTTCCGCGCGTGACGACCACGACTCCCCAGCCACGGCCGCTTGGCGCTCAGCGGGATTGCCCGGGTTGGCGAGCGCATCCGCTATTGCCCGCTCGTAACCATCCCTGTCCGTTGCCAAACGCACATGCTTGTCATAAACTCGTATTGGAGGAAGATCGGTGCCCACGACGGGCAAGCCGGCGGCAAGATATTCGCGTAATTTAATGGGGTTGACATCCCGCGTGAGATTGTTTGTGAGAAACGGAATCAGCGCGACATCGAATCCTTTCAGGTATCCAGGCAAATCCTCATAGAGTTTCGGCCCGAGAAACCTGATGTTGGGCTCAGCAAGTAAATGCGATATATCCGAGAATTGCCTGCCAATCAGCACGAAATTCCAGTCACGACGCCTGCGGGCAAGATCAATGAACAAATCGAGATCAACATAATCAGGCCCCAAACCGCCCATGAAACCAATTCTTGGACGTGGTATTGTGGCGACCTCGTCCGGCACGCGCGTCGCATCTGTTTGCGCAGCGGCAAAATGCTCCGCCTCAACGCCATGTGGCGAAAAGTGGATGTCCGGACGCAGATGTGAACGGTCTTCAGCAAGCGTTTTTGCGGTCGCGAAAACAACATCAGCCGTTTGCAAAGCCTTGCGTTCAAGCCGGCCAACCACGTCATGCTCCAAGTCCGCGAAAGCTGTGTAATTATCCGTTATGTAATACGCCGAAAGACGCTCATGCAGCCGTCCTTGCAGCATCAGACCAGTGGGCATGAAATACATAAAAACAGGATGCATTATCCCAAGACGGCGGGCATGGAACTTGATCAGTGATGAAAGAATCAGTGTGTTGAACTGTCGCGCTGCTTTTGAATGCGGAAAAGGCAGGTAAAGCGGATTGAGGCAGAACACATTGTCCATAGGCGATGACACGCCGCGGAAGAACCGCCCCAATTCATCCACAACCTTGCGGTAATCCATCGATCCCATCGAGCCGATCCGCCGCATGCTGATGTTCTCAACATAGAGAACACGCGCCCCGCGTCGGGCAAACTCACGAACTAAATGATGCTTGCATGTTTTGCTGGAACAATCCCATTTCTCCGAGCCTGCGATTATAAAATTCCCGCCGAGTTGAGATATAATCGCGTCCAATCAGAATCGTCCCGTTTTCCTCTGTTGCTCAAACCACTCAACAGTGTTGCGCAGGCCTTCCTGGAAGGATGTGCGGGCGCGGAATCCAAAGAGTTTCTCCGCGCGGGTCGTGTCAAGACAGCGGCGGGGCTGGCCATTGGGTTTTGTTGCATCCCATATGATCCGCCCTTTGAAGCCTGTCTCGGTTGCGATAAGATTCGCCAAGTCGCGAATGCCGATCTCGGTTCCCGTGCCGAGGTTTACTGGTTCTGCGCCGTCATAACGCTCAGTAGCCGTGAGGATCCCTTCAGCAGCGTCGCCCGCATACAGAAACTCCCGTGTTGGTGAACCATCCCCCCACAGAACGATTTCATCCCGTCCTGCATCCCGCGCCTCGACACACTTGCGGATCAGCGCCGGTATCACATGCGATGATTCAAGATCAAAATTGTCGCGCGGCCCGTAGAGATTCACGGGTAGCAGGAAAATGGCGTTGAACCCATACTGTTGCCTGTAGGACTGCGCTTGCACGAGCATCATCTTCTTGGCCAGTCCATAGGGCGCATTGGTTTCTTCAGGATAACCATTCCACAAATCCTCCTCCTTGAATGGAATCGGTGTAAACTTGGGATAGGCGCAAATCGTCCCAAGGGCCACAAACTTTTCGACACCGAATTGCCGGGCAGCCTCGATGAGTTGAATGCCCATGATCGCATTGTCATAAAAAAACCGGCCGGGATTCTCCCTGTTGGCTCCGATCCCTCCCACAATTGCCGCAAGATGGATGACAATCTGCGGTTTCACTTCCTTGTGGAGCCGGATGATGACATCGCGGTCGCGCAGATCGTATTCTTCAATCAGCGGCGTCATCACATCACGGCATCCGCGTTGACGAAGCTGTTCAATGATAAACGATCCCAGAAATCCTGCGCCGCCTGTGACAACGATCCGCTTATTCCGAAGCTCCATCACCCGATCTTCCTTCCAGTTTCTGCCTCGACTGTTTCCACATCGGCGTCAACCATGAGCCTGACCAATCCTTTAAAGTCTGTCCTGGTCTTCCAGCCAAGCTTTTCGCGGGCTTTTGCGGGATCGCCAATCAGGAGATCGACTTCCGATGGACGGTCATACCGGGTGTCGCGTTCCACGAAATCATGCCAGTCAAGATTCAGATAGCTGAAAGTTTCATCAAGGAACTCTCTCACCGAGTGTGTTTCACCAGTGGCGACAACGTAATCATCACCCTCGGGCTGTTGGAGCATGAGCCACATCGCCTCAACATACTCCCTCGCGTACCCCCAGTCGCGTTTGGCATCGATGTTGCCAAGATAGAGCTTGTTTTCCAAACCTGCCTTGATTCGTGCGGCGGCGCGCGTAATCTTGCGCGTTACAAACGTCTCGCCGCGCCGCGGCGATTCATGATTGAAAAGAATGCCATTGTTGGCATGCATCCCGTAACTTTCACGGTAATTCACTGTCATCCAGTAAGCATAGACCTTGGCGACGCCATACGGGCTGCGTGGGTAGAAGGGCGTCTTTTCAGTCTGGGGAACCGACTGCACCTTGCCAAACATTTCTGAACTGCTGGCTTGGTAAAATTTTGACTTCAATCCGACTTCGCGAACGGCCTCAAGTATCCGGATCGTTCCAAGACCGGTGACATCCCCCGTATACTCAGGTATGTCAAAACTCACGCGCACATGGGTCTGTGCGGCAAGATGATATATTTCCTCAGGTTGAATGCGATATAGCAGCTTAATGAGATTCGTGGAATCGGAAATGTCGCCATAATGGAGAAACATCCTCACACCATTAATGTGGGGGTCGGCATAAAGATGATCGATGCGGCCCGTGTTAAATGTTGATGCACGGCGGACAATGCCATGCACTTCATACCCCTTGTCGAGAAGCAACTCGGCAAGATACGAGCCGTCTTGTCCTGTAATCCCTGTAATCAGAGCTTTTTTCACAAATGAAATCCTCCACTCAGATGTGATAATGATGGTAAAATGTGATAAGGCGTGCTTGTAAACAGTTTTATTTCCGAAGCCATGACGCCCCATAGATTCGTTTCAGGGAAAACGCCCGAATCTGAGCAACTGGATTGTGAAAAGCATCACGAACCGGGGATTGGTTGTAAGGTAACGTTTCCACAGCCGTTGCGGTTCGGTAACGATCCTGTGAACCCACTCGAGGCCCAGGGTCTGCATCCAGACAGGCGCCCGCTTGATCACTCCCCCGACAAAATTGAACATTGCGCCCACACCCAGCATGATCGCAGGTATGCGATCCGTATGGTCGCGCATCCAGTTCTCCTGCTTGGGGCATCCCAAGCCTACAAACAGCACTTGGGCGCCAGACCGCATGATGTCCTGAACTATCTGCTCATCTTCTTCCTGCGAAAGCGCTCTAAAAGGCGGTGAGCAGGCATAAACAATTCTGATTTCCGGGAAAATCGCCTTCATGCGGGTGACTACTTTATCCAGAACTTCAGGAGTCCCGCCATAGAATCCCACCTTGATGCCCCTCGCCGCCGCCGCTTTGCATATCTTGGGCGACAAATCAGGTCCGGAAACCCTCCGCGCTTCGCGCAATCCCAACAGGCGCAATGCCCAGACAAGCGGCATGCCATCTGGAGTAACGAGGCCTGCCCCATTGATCACATCCTTGAACTCAGAGTAATCATATGCCTCAACAATCATGTGAACTGTCGCAAAACAGACATAACCCGATTCCCCCCTGCCAGCGCGCCCGAGAACCCAGTCGATT
>JAPLSQ010000051.1 GCA_026398535.1 Candidatus Sumerlaeota bacterium
CGCAAGGGTTGTGAACGCATCATCCGCGCCGCATTCGATTTCGCGCGCAAAGAAGGCCGCAAAAAAGTAACATGCGTCCACAAGGCCAATGTCGTGCGCGCAAGCGACGGACTGTTCCTCAGCACATTCAAGGACGCGGCCGCCGAATACAAGGACATCTCCAGCGACGAGGCGAACATCGACGCTCTGTGCATGTGGCTTCTCAAGAATCCATTCAATTATGACGTGCTCGTGGCTCCAAACCTCTATGGCGACATCATCAGCGACCTTTGCGCCCAAATGGTGGGCGGACTGGGTTTCGCGAGCAGCGGCAACATCGGCGAGAAAGTCGCCGTGTTCGAGCCGACGCACGGCAGCGCGCCGAAATACGCGGGAATGTATAAGGTGAATCCCCTTGCCACGATTCTTGCCGCCAGGCTCATGCTCGACTGGCTCGGCTGCAAGGAGGATGCCGCAAGGATCGACGACGCCGTCGCCAAAGTCATCGCCAAGGGCGAATGCCGCACCTATGACATGGGCGGAAGCGCCAAAACACTTGAGATGGCCAATGCGGTGGCCGCCGAGTTGTAGTGATTGATTTCGGAGTGCGGTTCACTGCTTCAGCCGACTGATGTTTAATTTCAACCCTGAAGGGATTATGACTATGAAAAAGACATCCGTTTTACGCAAAGCTATCATGGAACGCCGCGCGGTTGCCGTGCCCGGCTGCCACGACGCTTTCAGCGCCAAGGTGATTGAAACCTGCGGGTTCGAAGCCATCCAGATTTCAGGATATGGCGTCGCCGGGTCGCTGCTGGCCAAACCCGATGTCGGCCTTGTGCAAATGAAGGATGTGCTCGACATCACATGGAATATCGTTCAAGCCGTGAACATTCCCGTCATGGCCGATGCCGATACCGGCGGCGGCAACGCCGTGAACGCCGCATGGATCACCGAGCGGCTTATCACGATGGGCGCGGCCGGCATGAACATCGAGGATCAGATATTCCCCAAGCGGTGTGGCCACATGGCGGGCAAGGAAGTCATCAGCGCCGGGGAGATGGCTGGAAAAATCCGCGCCTGCGCCGCCGCGCGCGACAGGATGGACAAGGAATTCATCATCAACGCACGCACCGATTGTTTCGCCACGATGGGGCTGGAAGAAGCGCTGCGCCGATGCCGGCTCTATGCCGAGGCGGGCGCGGATCTCGTATTCATCGACGCGATAAAGACAAAGGCCGACATCGAAAAAGCCGTCAAGGCGCTTGCGCCGCCGTTGTCGGTCAACCTGATGGACGCAGTGAGCGGCGTGAAAACCGAGTTGATTCCGATCCCCGAGCTGGCGAAAATGGGCGTGGGCCGCGTGTCAATTCCCGTGGCCTCGATCATGGTCATGCACAAGGCGCTTCGCGACTTCTTCACGGCTCTCAAACAATCCCCCACCGGAACCCTGCCCGGCCAGAACCAGTGGCTGACAACATTCGAGGAGTATACAGAGTTTGTCGGTCTGCCCGAATACACCGCGATGGAAAAGGAATACCTGCCATCGGAGAGATTCGACGTAAAATACCGGTCAGCGAGTACGCCATCAGGCCAGACCACGAAATGACACAACAACGCGGATTTCCCGGGTGACGCATCTATGGAATTTTGTGCGGCCTGTATAGAAACATGAAGGAGGCAAGGATGCAGAAAAAATGCGAGTATCTTGACATGTGCGGTTTCTTCCAGAACTATAGCGGCAACACAGAGGTCATACAAAAGGGTTGGATACGGTTGTATTGCGAAAGCCAGGAGAAATCAGAAAAGTGCGACCGGAAGAAAATCAGGAAGGCGACAGGCAAACCTCCAGCAGATAATATGACCCCAACCGGCGAGATACTGCCGGAGAATTGAACTGTCGCGCGTTGCGAAGACGAACGATGAAGAGACAAGAACAAGGAAACAAGGAGCAAAGCACCATGGCAGCAACCCTGGCGGAAAAGATACTTGCCCGGGCCTCGGGACGCGAGCGCGTCAAGCCCGGCGATGTGCTTGAGCCCGCCGTTGATCTGGCGATGTCGCACGAGAATGGCGCGCTGGTCATCAACCAGTTCAGCGAAATTGTCAAGGACACGGGGCTTGAGCCGCGCGTATGGGATCCGTCGAAGATCGCGATCATCTTTGACCACCGTGTGCCGGCTGAAAGCTCGAAGACCGCGAACAACCAGAGGAAAATCCGTGAGTTTGTCGTGGCGCAGGGCATTACGAAATTCCATGAAATCCGCGGCGACGAGGGCGGCATCTGCCACCAGATTCTGCCCGAAAACGGTTATGTGCGGCCCGGCGCTGTCGTCGTCGGCACCGATTCGCACACAACGACCCACGGCGCGCTCGGCGCGCTGGCATGGGGCATTGGCGCCACCGAAATGGCTGCCGTGTGGGCGCTTGGACGTGTGCTCAATGTCGAGACGCCCCCCACGATCAAGGTTGTCATCGAGGGGAAACTTCCCGAGCTTGTCACGCCGAAGGACATCATCCTTTACCTTATCGGCAAGCTCACCGCCCAAGGCGCAAATTTCCGCGTCATGGAGTTCCACGGCTCGGCGGCGCGTGCAATGACCATCTCCGGGCGCCTTGTGCTGTCGAATATGTCGGTCGAGGCCGGCGCAACTTCGGGACTGTTTGTACCGGACGAGGAAACTGTGCGCTATCTGCGCGAGGATGCCGGCGTGAAGGAAGACATCCCACTGATCGCGCCCGATCCGGACGCTGTTTACGAGCGCATCGTGGAGATCAATGTCAGCGACCTCGAGCCGCAGATTGCCTGTCCCCATACTGTTGACAATGTGAAACCGGTCGGCGAAGCGGCCGGGCGCAGGATTGACCAGATCGTCATCGGTTCGTGCACCAACGGACGGCTCGACGACATCGAGGCGGCCGCGATGATACTTAAAGGCAAAAAGGTCGCCAAAACCGTTCGCATGCTGGTGTTCCCCGCCTCCGGTCGCATCTACAGGCAGGCGCTCGAGCGCGGCTTCCTTGGCATTCTGGCCGGCGCCGGCGCCGTTGTCATGAACTCTGGCTGTGGCTGCTGTCTCGGCATCCACCAGGGCGCGCTGGCCGACGGCGAGGCCGCGCTGTCAACAACCAACCGCAATTTCAAGGGCCGCATGGGCAATCCCAACGCCGAGATTTACCTGTGCTCGCCCGCCGTGGCCGCCGCCAGCGCCATCACGGGCGTTATCACCGATCCAAGGAAAGGAGCCTGACCGCCATGCCAAAGGTCGTTTTCAAAGTCGGCGACGATATCTCCACCGACACCATCTACCCCGGCCGATTCATGGCCACCGTGCTGCCAACCGAAACGCCACAGCATTGTTTCGCCGATTACAAGGAATTCAACGACAAGGCCAATCGCAAAGAGCTGCCCGAGGGCGGCATTATTCTGGCAGGCAACAATTTTGGCTGCGGTTCATCGCGCGAGCAAGCGGCATCGTGCATAAAAGGGCACGGCCTGACCGTGGTGGCGCGCGGCATCGCCCGCATCTTCCTGCAGAATGCCGTCAACCTGGGGCTGAACACCATCATCGCCCCTGATGTTGTGGCAGGGGAGGGCGACGAACTGGCGCTTGAGAAGGGCGCCCTTGTCAATAAAACAACCGGCAAGTCATTCGCAATCGTCCCCCACGCGCCTGCCCGACAAGCCATCATCGACGCCGCCGGCCTCATCCCCTATGCGCGCCGCAAACTGATGGAACAGCACGGTAAACGCGCATAACCAGCGCGCCAGACGGCGGAAAACCGCGCGGTTTCGGGCAGGGATTTGTTAATAGATTCATACCGTGAATGAATATCATACACGGCCTGAATAAGCCAGAAAATCGGCATTATTGAAATATGCTCTTGATCTTCCCCGTAAGTCTGAGCGCAAATTGTTATAACAATAAATTAAAAGGAGTTTAAAAAAAGCTCCATGAAATTTAAAGCATTTACCCTTATCGAGCTTTTGATCGTTGTTGCGATCATTGCCATTCTCGCCGCGATTGCGGTTCCCAACTTCCTGGAAGCGCAGACACGATCCAAAGTTTCGCGTGTGCGGTCAGATTTGAGGACGGTTACGCTTGGTCTTGAATCCTACCAGGCAGACAATTCAAAATATCCAAGTGTGTCATGGTTGCCGGGATACTCGCTGCCATGCAGCAATTCGCGCGTGGGTTCCAAAGATTACGGCATGACGACACCCATCGCTTACATCTCCAGCATGCCCATCGACCCGTTCGGCAATGAAAAGATGTCCAATGACGCCTACATGGCTTTCAACACGACACCCAATTACTGGTACTGGACACAGGACTATGTTGATCAGCAAACGTGGGGAGGCACGGGCGCTTGGAACCGCAGCGGACCAGGCTCGGTGACCCCGTGCAAGTGGGCCATGATGAGCAAGGGACCGGACAAAGTGTGGTCCCATACAGGCGCGCCGCAGGGTACCGAGGAAGTGGACAAACCACAGAAGTGGGCGTATGATCCCACGAACGGGACAATCTCCTGGGGCAACATAACGCGCGTCGGCCCCTGAGACGCGGGGGCTGTTACTGATACAGTTCCCAGCCTGAACGAACTATTGTGTTTTGCTGGCCGCGATCGATACGGTTGGCGGTCATTGTCGTCTCGTTGTGGCTGGGTGCGTTGGGATTCGAACGCAATTTTATTGTGCCGCCATTGCCGATGCTGCCGTCAGCGCCCAAAGATGTGATGACGCTTGAGGGCTCGAAAACAGCATCAGCGGTCGGGCGTGTATCGACGAGTATGCATCCGCCCGCTCCCAGTCCGCCGGGCAACGGCGTGGTTGGATGTCCTGTTCCGGGCGGGCTGACGTTGCGGCCATTCCACGAGTCGGGTCTGTCATCGGAGCCGAAGACGCCGTCAGCTTCGATTCGGGCTTGAGGTCTCAATAGAAATGACTGGGATGCGCGAAGGATGATCACGCCACCGCCGTGCCCCCCGGCGCCGCTACCTGTTGAACGAGGTAATTGACAAGGTGGACTCCTTTCATTCCACAAGATCCGCGCCGACTTGGCCTGGCGCACCGGATAATACGCTAAGACCATTAACAAGAACATTCTAAGAAGAATCAAAAAAGTTGGCACAATATTATTGACACTGTCGTATAACACCCATTGTTATTTTCGTGTAATTAAAAATTATAAAAGGATTCGTGAGTGACAACGTGAAACAGGCATCATTATGCGATTTTGGATCAAATGCAAAGGAGGTGACAACATCATGAGGAACCGTCGAACAGGTTTTACTCTGATTGAATTGCTGATTGTCGTGGCCATCATCGCGATTCTGGCTGCGATTGCCGTTCCAAACTTTCTTGAGGCGCAGTCGCGCGCGAAGATCTCACGCGCGAAATCGGATATGCGCGCATTGGACACCGCGTTGCGCTCCTATCGCAACGACAATACGGCCAACCCGCCAGCCTATGACGAGATCGGATTATCATGGGGACTGCAACTGTTGTGGCGACTGACCACGCCTGTGGCCTACATGCTCACAAAAGGCTTCGTCACTCCATTATGATGGATACCTCTATACCCAAATTGTGGCTTATGGTTATCACGGTGGCCATGATTTCCGCCATGGCGCATTGCGAGATGGAACGCCGGGATGTGGATGGGGATGGCGCAGCCGACATCGTTTACACGGATGGCGCCGCCACGCTGACATGGTTGAGCACGAAGGGAGGATCTCTTGCCGGACTCGCACTACCCAATTTGCCCAACGTGTTCAGGGAACCTCTTGCGCTCAGGCTGGTTGAACAAGGCAAAGCGCTTGATTCAGTCGCGGGCCAGGCAAAACTTGAGATTGTTCAGGATGGGCTGAAACCGAGTTTACATATCGAGTCTGATCATGCGGGGCGGGTGACTATCAGACCCATGACAAGCACATCCGGTGTGAGCGCCAATGGCAATTAATATCCATCCACTCAGGAGACGTTGACCGCATGATTCAAGAATCTGTGCTGAAAGAGCATTTTGGCTGGAAGATCGCCATCTGCCAGCATCCGATGTATCTGCTGATCGACGAGGATCGGGGGATTCCGGAAGTTGGGGAGCGCGTGCCGCCGTGGGGCGCGGCGACTGCGGCTGATTATGTCGAGCGGGTGAGAAGGAATCTTGCCTCGCTCGGTAAGTTTCCCGATTTGTTCATCAACTACGAGTTTTCCGGTGTCGAGATCGACATGATGGCGCGCGATTTCCCGGATTTGATCGCGAGCATGCGCCAGCGGTTCCGCGAGGGCAAACTGGATTTCATCGGCGGGACATTCTCGCAGCCACACATGCAGATCATAGGTTCTGAAAGCAACTGGCGGCAGTTCGAGCTTGGTCTCGGTGTGTTCAAGAAGCTGTTTGGCAAGGACGTCAAAGTCCATTTTCTCCAAGAGACCGGCTTTCATCAGCAGATGCCGCAGATTCTCAGGCAATTCGGTTTTGAGTTCACGGCGCTTCCGCCATTTCCGTGGGCCATGGAGGTGACGGGCGGGACATTTGAACTCGTTGGTTGCCACACGGGCGTTGATACGATACTGGGCGATGAGTTTATTGAGGCGGAAGCGCTCGATGGAACTTCACTGCCTGCTTATATAAAGGTGATTGATGCCGGTGCCGGTGAATTCCGCATGGACAGGGTCATGAAGGAGGCGCATAAGGACCTCTATTCAGGGCCGCCCATCTGGACATATTTCCCGGACCTTGTCGAGGTGGATGAGAACACGTATCGTGATTTCAAGAGCATGTTTGATTTTGTGCTGCTTGACAAAGCGTTGCCGGATCGTTTTGCCGCGGCGCCTCCACGAGCAAGGGCGCGGGTCTACACGTACTGGTCTTACGTCGAGGGCGTATGGGGCGAAGAGTTGCTGAGGGCCAACAGGAAGGCTGAGGAGGCCGCTGTTCTGGCTGAGCAGATGTGTTGCATGGCCAGACTTGCGGGATCCAAACTGGTCAGACATGATGACATTCACAGAATCTGGCACGCGATTTTGAAATCTCAGCACCATGATATTTACTGGATCGAAGTGACCGATCTGCGGCGCAAGGCCATTGAATGGCTTGATAAAACGACGCTGGAATGCCGCCATGTCATGGGCGAGTGCGCGGCCGATTTGCTCGAAATCGATGACCACTCCGTCACCTTTTTTAACGGTCTGCCCTTCGCAAGGACCGCTCTTATCGAATGCGCATCAGACATGATTCCTGATGGTGAATCGTTCCAGATGTGCGATGACAGAGCTTTTGGATTTGTTGATCTGCCATCAGGCGGATACAGGAGTTACGGCATTGCGGCCGGTGCGGTGGCAGACTCAAGTCATACGGCGATGCCTGGCGCCATAGGGACGGAACATTACCATGTGGAATTCTCGGAAACCGGTCTGATGAGGCAGTTGACCACAACCGGAAATGACAACTTGCTGAAAAGCGGTTCTTACCTTGGCGGTGAAATTCGCGCGATGATTTCCGGCAAGTGGTTTGACAACCGAGCGGCCGAGTGCAGTTTCATGTCCGGGAAGGTCATGGATGTCCTCGAGAGAAAGACGGCGATCAACGAAATCCCTGTCCATGAGAAATATTTCTTTTTTCGTGAGCATCCCCTTATCAAGGTGGAACTCGATTTTGAATTCAACGGCAACGAGGCAGGGCATTTCCCGCTGGATGAAACGAAGCTGAATGTGTATTATCCCACGGCTGGGTCGCCGATTTATCATGACATCCCCTTCGGGTTCATTGAGGGCAGGGAGAACCGGGTGTTGTTCGCGATCAACTGGTTGTATTGCGGGGGATTGCTGCACATCAACCGGGGCAACGTCAAGCACTGGGTCCGCGATGGCGTGATCGCGAACATGATCGCATGGGGGGGCAACATCTTCAGCAATCGGATGCATTATGGTTTTTGGAACCGGAAGACACAGTACGATATCCGGCTTTATGGAAAGCATCGTATAGAATACTATCTCGTGCCCCGCGGGCGATTTCATGCGGACACTGTCGCCAATGATGTCCAGACGGTCGTCTCGCCTGTTTACATGGCCCGGGGCCGCGGCCAAAAATCGTTCTACAGGATTGACGACAGGAGCGTTGTCATGACATCGCTCTACGAGCGTGATGGCCAGATATGGTCGAGGGGATTCAAGACACCCAAGAATATGCCGTCATCCGGCCTGCGCGACTGGGAGATTTTCAACAAGCCTGTGACGGATTGGACATAGGACCTGTGCTGATGTCCCACAAGCGACAGTATATGGCAACCTTGTGTTTGTCATGGATCGGTCTGCTTGTCATGACCGGTTGTGAATATCGCCGGGCCGGTGTTGACGAGAAAGGCAAGATACTCCTGAGGAGCATATCATTCACAGGGACACCCACCGAGTATCCGATCATCATGGCATCGATCGCCGATTTCAATAATGCTCATCCGGACATCCACGTTGAACATGAGATCGTTGCCATGGAGTACAGTTCCAAGCTCCTGACCGCATTTGCGGCTGGCAAAGCGCCCGATGTCTTCTGGGTGCCCTCGGGTTCCGCCCAGTCGTACATTATTCGCGGAGTGCTGCTCGAAATCACGCCATTCATTCAAGCCGATGGCATTGACCTGAACGACTTCTATCCCGCGACGCTTGATCCATATCGTCTCAACGGCCGGTATTACGGCTTGCCGAACGATGCCTGCAGCTCAGTCATGTTTTTCAACAAGGAACACTATGATGCCGCGGGGCTGCGGTATCCCAAAGATGACTGGTCATGGGATGAATTTGTCAGCAACGCAAAGCGCCTGACGCGCGACATCGATGGCGATGGCAAGACGGACCAATGGGGCTTTGTCATTCCCGGCGATATCTGGATGCTCTTTCCATCGATCTATTCCAACGGCGGTCGGCTGTTTGATCCGCTGGACCCGGATTTGCCGCTTTTTGCCAAGCCAGAAGCCACGCAGGCCGTCGAGATGTTGCTGAATCTGGCACTCAAGGAAAAGGTGGCGCCGTTGCGGGGACAGATGGGTGACCAGGATTCCAAACGCGGTTTCCAGCTCGGTCGAATCTCCATGATGATCAGCGGATGGTGGGATATGACGGACACTGAAGAGTATGCGCCCAACATGAAATATTCCGTTGCCCCGATGCCCCGCATCAAGATGTCGGAAACGCAAATCTACTCGACCGGGACCGGTATTTATGTCAACACCCCTCACCCAAGGGAAGCATGGGAATATGTCAAGTTCGTAACGAGCTCTCAGCAGATGCTGGTGCGCTGCAAGGGACGGCTTGCCGGCCCCTCAAGGCGTTCCGTGGGAAAAGATCCGTATTTCAATGACAGATATAAAGACAAGGTCTTTATCGCGACGATGGAGACTGGTCTTTCATGCTATGGCGCGCATTTCGATATTATGCAGGACGAGCTGATCCAAGCGCGTGACCGGGTGCTTCAGGAATTGCAGACGACAGAGGATTCTTTCAAGGAGGGAGAGCTCAATTTTCTCCGCCGAATTAAAAAGTGACGAAATGGCTGCCCCGATCAAACGGCCCAATCTTGGTGAATGGCGTGAATGATGAAACGAGCGACGACATTACGAAGACGAAAACGCGATGACCGTCTCGCGGCATGCGTATTTTTGCTACCGAGCATTCTTGGTTTCATGTGCTTCAGCTTTTTTCCCATTGCTGCCTCGCTGCTGCTCGCATTCTGCCGGTGGGATATCATCAGCGGTCTGAAAGGGATTGAATGGGCCGGGATCGGCAATTTCAAATCGCTCATTGGATTTTCTTATGTCGTTTCACTCGGTAAAACCACGCTCGCGCCGAACGATCCGCTCTTCTGGAAATATCTTTATAACACGGTCTGCCTGATGTCGGCCATCCCGGTGGGCATGGCGGGTTCTTTGTTGCTTGCCGTCCTTCTTAACAAGCAATTCCCGCTACGGAACTTGTTTCGCACAATCTATTTTCTTCCGACGATGTGTGTGCCTGTTGCCCTGTTCCTTCTGTGGCGATGGATATTCAACAACCAGTACGGGCTTTTGAACTGGGTTCTGAGCTTGGCGGGCTTGCACGGCCCCGACTGGCTGGGCACGGTGGCGTGGGCCAAGCCGTCCATCATGCTCGCGGGCCTTTGGATGGGAATAGGCGGCGGCGGGATGATGTTGTACCTTGCCGGCCTTCAAGGCATCCCTCGCGAGCTTTATGAGGCTGCGGACATTGACGGCGCGCATGCATGGCAGCGATTCTGGCACATCACCTGGCCGCTGCTTTCTCCGACAACATTTTTCATTTTCATTACGAGTGTGATTGGCGGCTTCCAAGGCGGCTTCGAGGCCGCATACATGATGACGGGCGGCGGACCCGCCGGCTCGACAACCACGATGGCATACTATATCTACCAGAACGCTTTCACCTGGTTCCAAATGGGACTGGCCGCCACGCTGTCGTGGATACTTTTCATCATTGTTATGGTTGTGACGCTACTGAGCTGGCGATTCGGGGGACGGCGCGTATTTTATTTCTGACAGGAACGATGATATGATGACCGAAATTGAATCCGCTGGCGCAAGCAAGGGAATGCCCGAGGGGCCGGAGCGTCCCGCTGGCTGGAAGTCCACGCGTTCCGCATTGTTAACGGCGTCCGCATTTCTGGCGGCATTCGCGCTTGCGGCGCTCATGATCGCACCTTTTTTCTGGCTGGCTTCCACCGCGGTGAAAGCGCCTTCGGAAGTTTTTCGGATGCCCCCGGCGCTGATCCCCTCCGAATGGATGTGGGGCAATTTCATCAAGGTATGGACAACGTTTCACTTCTCGCGTTATTACCTCAACAGCATTATTGTGACGGTGTGCGTTGTAGCGGGGCAGGTGGTAACGAGCGCCATGGCCGCTTATGCGTTCGCGCGGCTCGAGTTCCCGGGCCGCGACAAGTTGTTCCTGTGTTACCTTGCCACGCTCATGGTGCCCGGCGCGGTTACGATGATCCCTTTGTTCATCATCATGAAGTTCATGGGCATGATTTGGACAGGCAATTTCTATCTCTTCGGAAAATACTTCATGGGCGCTCCGCTTGGTCTGAATTCCTATTTCGCGCTGATCATACCGGGATGCTTTTCGGCCTATGGAACTTTTCTGCTCAGGCAATTTTTTATGGGCATTCCCAAGGAACTTGAGGAGTCGGTTAAGATCGACGGAGGAGGACACAGGACGATCTTCAGCCGGATCATCCTTCCACTGTCGGGGCCGGGAATCACAACACTGGCGATTTTTACCATGCTGGGAAGCTGGCGTGATTTCATCTGGCCGCTTATCATGGTCAATCAGGACGAAATGAGGACATTGCCCATAGGGCTGTCGAGCTTCCAGGGGATTTATTTCAGCGACTGGCCGCTGCTAATGGCCGCCGCACTGCTGATCATGGCGCCTTTGGTTGTGATATTCTTCTTCGCGCAACGTTTCTTCGTGGAGGGGATCAAACTGCAGGGGATCAAAGGATAAATGACACCGAGTCTGATAGACGAACTCAATCAGGATATTTATGCGAACAGGAAATGCATGTGGTTTAGATCGGCCTCTACAGGGGAGGCGGATTTAAAGAGCAGGAGACATGCAATCACACGATAAGAACATACTTCGCGAGCTTGCTAAACGGTATGCCGAGATCGCGCACCACCAGGCGCAGATCGAGCGATCAGAGCTGTGGCGCAGGGTCAACCGATTGGAGCGAACCAGGGCGCCGATCAATTTTCACGTGGAGGAGTTCTGCTGGCTGGAGATATTGCCAGATGCGGGGCTCCAATGTGTTGATCCTGTCTGCCGCGGCTATGAGAAAACCATGCGCCGGCGGATCTGGGAGTGGGAGAATCTGGACGATGATCATGTCATCGACCCTGTCATCGAATACGCTGTTGTGGTGAACGATCCGTCGATGGAAGTATGGTGTCCGAAGAGAGTCTACTCGGGCGTGTCAGGCGGAACCTATAACAATGAGCCAACGATCAGGAATGAAAACGATTTATTGAAGATATGCATGCCCGATCTTTCGTATGATCGTGTTGCCACGGAGAGGAGTGCCGAAGCGGCCGGGGAAATATTCGCCGGGATATTGACCGTCAGGCCCGGGCAAGGGCTGTATCTCGGCAATGACATCTTCGACCGCTTCTGCGAGATGCGGGGCATGGAGAACGTGTTCATGGATATGATCGAGCGGCCAGAGTGGGTTCATGCCGTCCTTGGGCGAATGACTGATCACTGGATCGCGCGACTGGAGTTCCTGGAGCAAAACAACCTTTTGCGCCTTAATCATGACAGGACGGAATGTTATAATGGGGGTTTCGGAGTCACTGATCAGCTTCCATCGCCGGACTTTGACGGCGTGCATGTCCGGTTGAAGGACTGCTGGGGCTTTGCCGCAGCCCAGTCAGCGGTCAGCATCTCGCCGGAAATGCACGATGAATTCGCCATCGACTATGACGCACGAGGACTGGACAAATTCGGGCTGAACTGTTATGGTTGCTGTGAAACTTTCGACAAGAAGCCCGGTCTGCTCCGGAAGATTCCCAATCTGCGAAGGGTGTCTGTCAGCGAGTGGAACAATTTTGCCGTGATGGCCGAGGCGCTTGGTGACAAGTATATCTATTCGGTCAAACCCACCGGAATCTTTGGCGCTGCTGAGAAGTGGGAACCAGAAGCTGTGGAGCGCTACCTGAAGGCAATATTCGAGATGACGAAAGGATGCGTTCTGGAGATCGTCTGCAACACGATCAGCACGTGCCGCCATCAGCCGCAACGGTTGCGCGATTGGACCCGTATCGCGAAGCGGCTTGCCATGGAGTATGCGGAGTAATCACAAGATGAGCGACGAGACCCTGAACAACATTATCCATGACCCCTTTGATGCCATACTCGTTGTATACGATGGGGTAGAGACGCGAATGGACTTGAGACTATTGATAGGTCGTTTCGGTCAAAATCACAGCGTCCATAAGATGGTTGAAATTCACGCTGCCGTTCACCTCAGCGTGAAACTCGAAGAGTGCCGCAGGTTCCCGCTGAAGGGGAGATACACCTGGACCGAGATGGAGGAGGTCTACCATAATGAGTGACAATCCCATAAATGTCGCCCGCATAGAACCGGAATCGAAACCGGGGATTGAGATCATCAGCGTCAGCCATGGCGACGCGGAGCTCGTCTTGGGCTGGTGGGGCTGGTATGGCGGCACAGCCCATGTGGCCTCGGTGCTGGAAGCCGCCGCGGATAAAGCGCTTTCCGATCCCGAGACGTCGCGTTTCACATATGGAATCCGTCAACAAGGCTCGCCATAGTGCATCTTTCATTGGGGATCAAAGAGGCGCGGCTCCGGCGAATCCGGTTCGATGGTCTCGCAGTCGGCAAGGATGCCAGCCCATCTTCACCAGTCCGGCTTCCCGCGGGCAGCGTCGAGACTTTTAAACTGACAGGTATGATGCCTGTTGCAAAGGCAGTCCTTGAGACGGGCATTATCCATTCGGCCATTCCGTTCCAGCGGAAGGGGACGGATTATATCTTTGAGGCGCCGCTTGAGTCCTATCGTCTTTATACTCACCATGCTGAGTACCGCGATTCGCGCAACAGGGTTTACATGATCACCGATCCTTATGACGAAATGGAATTGATGTTGCGTGAAGGGAAGCGTGAAGGGGAGCACCGTGTCTGGAGTGGTGATGTTGAGGTTCCCGTCTCATGCCGCGGGCGCGATATCAGGCTGATTCTCAGAAAATCTCAATTCGGCCGGGTCATTTTGTCATCAAGGTGAAATCCCGGATTTACCTCGGAAATTTACGTCTTGGACTGTCAGCAAGGGAGAAGGAGCTTACAGCAAGAATATTCTCACCGGAAGGAGAAGACATTTGGAAGATTATCAATGTCCCGTTCACCGTTCCATCAACGATGGACAGCATCACAATCTTCGCGGAATTCTCCCAGAAAGGTACGGGCGGATATGCTTGCCTGGATGATTTTCAGATAATTGCCAACAAGGTGGCAAAACGCTTTCCAGCATGAGATCAATCACAGATGACACATCAAATCATAATCAGCGAGGACGACATATCATGGCTGAGATGATACCAAGAGAATGTTTTCTGGCCATTGTCAACGGAAGGCAGCCTGAGGCAGCCGGATCGTTTTTCATGGCGCGATCGAAAACCAAGCAATTCTCCCCTTCGGCACATCGGCGGACGTGAGGAGGGAAGTCATCGAGAATTTCCACATTTTCCGCGACAGCCGCTGGATATGCGCCACGTGCCACAACCTGCAGCCGATCACGCCTACGGAAAACATCGTGGCAATGTATGAGGCAATTCACGAAATTGGCAAAGAAAAATAAAGGAGCAACGATCATGAGACAAGCTGTGATGACTTTACCCGGCGTTATCGAAATCATCAAGGTTGATGAACCCTGCCCTGGCCCGGGCGAGGTTCTTATGCGCATTCATCGCATCGGTGTGTGCGGCTCGGATGTTCATGTGTATCATGGCAAGCATCCCTACACGCAGTACCCGGTTGTCCAAGGGCATGAATATTCCGCTGTCGTGGAGACTGTGGGAGAAGGTGTTGAGGACATCAGGCCCGGCATGAAGGTTACGGGCACGCCGCAAGTGGTCTGCGGCATATGCAAGCCGTGCCTGCGGGGCGATTATCACATATGCGACACCCTCAAAGTGTGCGGGTTTCAGGCGCCGGGCGTGGCTCAGGATTTGGTTGTCACCGGCGCATCGACAATCATCATCCTGCCCGATGAGTTCACCTTTGAGCAGGGAGCGATGGTTGAACCTGTTTCCGTGGGTGTTCACGCAACGGGCCGGGTTGCGGATCTCGCGGGAAAGAATGTCGTGGTGCTGGGCGTCGGCACGATTGGCAACCTGATCGCTCAGGCGGCGAAATGCCGCGGAGCAGCGAACATTCTGGTCACTGATATCAGCAATCACAGGCTGGAAATCGCGCGCCAGTGCGGTCTCGCAAACACATCCAATCCAAGGCAGGAAAGCCTGAAGGATGCCGCAAAGCGCGTTTTCGGGAATGAAGGGTTCCAGGTTGCCTTTGAATGCGTGGGTGTGGAGACGACGATGACGGCAGCGATTGACAGTATTGGGAAGGGCGGAACAATCGTCGTGGTCGGCGTGTTTGGCGAGAAGCCGCGCGTGGATTTGGGACTTGTTCAGGATCGAGAGCTCAAGCTTGTGGGAACGCTCATGTACAAGCTCGAGGATTATCGTGAGGCTGTCAGGCTCATCGCGTCGCGCAAAATACTCACAGCCCCTCTCGAATCAAAACACTTTTCGTTTGATCAATACGCCGACTCCTACCGATTTATCGACGAGCAGGGCGACAAGTGCATGAAGGTTTTCATCGATGTTACAGGCTGACATTTCAGACGGGTCGCGAGCCAAAGGGCTTACCCGTTTTTAGATCTTTGTGCTCCTGATTGGAAAACTGATGTGACAGCTTTTCAGTCGGAGAACACGGACAACCACGGACGAATTATATCTTTGAGGCGCCGTTGGATGGCTATCGCCTTGCCAGTTCCGCCGACAGGTCAAAGTACAACTTTACGGCCTGAGGGGGAAGGTCCCATGTGATATGGTTGCCGATTCCCATGAGGTATCCGCCAGTCATGCGCGATGTCTCCACCATGTTCTCGACCATGATCCTGATCCGCGCAGGATCATTCTGCTTCAGGATGCGGTTGTCGCCTTCGCCGGCGAGCACACAATTCTTATGTTTGCGGGCGATGGCTTTGAAATCCGTGTAGGGTTCGGTGTACACGCCTGATGCTCCGCATGCCATCACATTGTCGATGCAAGCGTCTATTTTGCCATCGGCCATGAAGATGACCTGCTTTCCGCAATCGCGCAGGATACCGAAAAGCTCCTCGTAGCGCGGATAGATGTATTTTCGCATCCACCAAGGCGGGCAAATTGGCCCCTGTGCGGTCACAATGTCGTCGTGGGTCACGATGAAGTTGACGGGAAAACGGGCAAGGCAACGGAAAGCGCGCCGATTAATCTCGGCAAACTCATCCATGATACGCTCGAAACGCGGGTCGAGGCATGTTTCAAGAAACAGATCCCAGCCAAACATGAGCAGTGGCCACATGAAGGCCGTGTTGTAAAATGAGGCCCAGCGGTCATCGCCCTCGCGGCCCCGCTCGCCTTCCTCCAGCGGGAAACGCCACCCCTTGCGCATATCGAGGCAGAGCTTCTCCTCGTCGCGGTAATCCCAGCGCTCACCCACGAGGCGCAAGCGGTAGTCGGCGTTCTCAAGCGGCGAGAAGTTAAAGATATCCTCCTCGGTCTTGAACCCGTCACCCCATGCAAAAAGGTCCGTCCTGCCATCGCCCCATCGCTGATAAGTGTGTCCGTCCTCGCCGATTGTCGTCTCAAAGTCCGGCCGCTTGCGCGGTTCATCAGTTTCGAAAATCGGCAGATCGAGATCAGGATACTGCTCCGCCATTTTTGATCGGCACTGACGGGGATGGTCGTAATAGTCGATACCCGTAAGAAATGTTTCCGCGTCTGGACACGACCACATTTCCCAGTGCGGAATGCGCGAGGACGCCATGCCGCGGAAGGCAAGGTATTTGTCTGAAATGTGAGTGATCGAATTCATGTCATTGCTCTTAGAATGCGGCAACGTTCTGCCGGATATTTTGTGCGGTACTATCTGAAGAATAGTGCGGCGGCTTGTTTTTAGGTGTCATATGACTACCCTATAACACCTGAGATCGTTTCGGTCAGCGCAACCCGCGGCGCATCCATTGGTGGAGCAACGACTACAACCAAAAGAGGCTCGTCGGATTCTGCGACAGGCACGAAATGTCCCTTGCACTTGTCGATGATGAGCCTTGTGCCGGGCTTGATGCGCACCACTTGGGCTGTGTTCACATCCGGTTGGTCGTTTATATAATCGATAAAAAGCATCAGGGCCGTCCCGCGCAGAAAATAGAACATCTCCGCGTCGGTGTGGTTTTCCGCCTCGCGAAAGACGGGCGCATGATGCCAGCATTTCAACATCCCGCCCGTCACCTGGTTCGTCCCGAAAGGGGCTGTCAGCGATGCCGCCTTCCACTCGAAATAGGTTTCACGATGAGCGCTGCTGTCTGGCAGCGCAACGTCAACTCCGCTCACCAGACCGGGAACAAGGTCCTGTATCTTTATTTCCTTCATTATTTGCCTCCTTCATTGCTTGAGCGCTTCTGATGTTATGATGCCGCTTGTGAACTGGATGTCGTTAGGCAGGTTGTTCACAGCCTTGGAATCCTGACCCACAAGCCCGATCCTGTTGTCGATATTATTCAGGAGCACGTTGGCCGTGATCAGGTTATGATTGGAATTGCCTGTTTCCGCCAAGCCGCATTGCTGGGTGGGTGTCGCCTGGTCATCAAAACACCTGTTCGCCGACACGGTGTTGCGCTGCGCGTTCTGCAGCTTAATGCCGTTAATCTTGCTGTTTTTCACGGTGTTCGACACAATCGTGTTGCTGTCAGACTCCGTCACAACCATCCCGTTCCAGCCGGCCTCGCTGACGATATTGTTTGAAATAGTGCATGTGTCGGCATGTTGAACGAGGAGGCCGTCGATATCTTGCGTGCCCCATCGGGGCCGGTCGATGATGTTCCCCGTGCATATGGCGCGCTGGATCCGCAAGCCCGGCAGTCCCGCGACCGCGATGCGGGCATGGCGCACGATGTTGTTGGCGATCGTGCAGTCATACGGGGCGGCCAGCCCGTTCCAACCTTCCAAATTGATGCCGTCCATTGTGGCGCCATCGACGATGTTATTTGTCACGATGCATTGATAGCTTCCTCCATCGATGCTGATGCCGATGCCGCGCACGTTGAGGACGGTGTTGTTCGATATGATATTGCGATATCCCGGCCCCGCGCCGCCACTGACAAGGATTCCATGACCGTCATTGACGCCTTCCACCACCACATCAGTGATCATGTTGCCCGTCACAATGTTGTCGTGCGATGTCCACAGCAATTCGATGCCTCCGCCCGATATACGGTTCCCATCAATGCGGCATTCGCTTGAGTAGCGCAGCGCGATCCCCGCGCAGTTGAGCCCTGTCGTTTGTATGTCGGAAATCCTGCCCCCGCGGACGTTCGACATTGTGACGCCGCCACAGGTCACCTTGCCTTTGCCGGGTTCGATCGCAAGGCTGTTTACCGTGATGTTCACATCGACGGGCGTGTCGAAATGCCTGTTTTGGATGACGGCAAACTGATCGGGCCCGTTGAGTTTTAGTATAGTGGCCGGTCCCGTTCCCTTGAGAGATATATTGGATGAAAGGCACAGGCTTTTTGAACAAAGATAAATGCCCTCGCGGACAATGACTAATCCGCCGCCGCGACTGGTCACGTTGTCGATAGCCGACTGAATGTCAGCACCCGAGGAGCCGTTTATATCTCCGCTCCCATCCTGTGCCACAACAATCGTCGCGGCATTCGGGAGAGCTGGAATCGCGGACGCGCGAAATCCCATTGCGACAATATAATAAACGATGAGCAGGACATGACGCAACAACTGCGCGACCCCATCCCGCCTTGTCATGGATGTCACCTTGGGATTGTCTTTGGGTGTCATGTCTTTCTGTCCGCCGGTCACTTAATATAAACTCCACTCCCCGATGCCCGATGGATCCCAGGGCTTGAAGGTGAATGTAACATCATCGAGATCGAGTGAAATCTGGTTCCCTCCAGAAACAGCGGTCCAATTCGTATCTGACACAATCCACAAGCGTAAGGCTGTGACCTCAGACATATCAGGCTGACCTGTTATGGACCATTCGCGCATTGTCCACGTGTTGCATGGCACACCGGGACTGACCGCTGTCCACCAGCCAGGGATTAAACTGCCTTGCCCGTTCCTGAGCAGTTCCATGTACATGATATTTCCAAGTTTGAAGCCTGTTCCATTGATTCGGCACCAGAGTCCCGCCTTTTGCAATCCCTTAAGATTGCGTTCCGTGATGGGGAGATCGAGTATCGCCACTGTGCTGTTGCCCGGATAGGCATACGCCCATCTCAGGCAATAAACACCGGTATGCGCATTCCCGGCAACTCGCGTGGCGGAAGTCGCACCCTGTCCCGCGCTGCCCAACCATGCTGTGAAACCAGGCGAACCGGTCTCAAAACCTGTCAGAAGGAATGGATTAGAAGCCAGCTGGTAGAGGCTGTCGATCACTGTTCCGCCTCCCGCTCGAAATGAGTTCACCGCAGCTTGCCCGGCGGCATCCGCCTGAAACGCGGGTTGTGCCGGCATCACATAAAGGCTCTTGTATTGGGGGAAATCCTCGATGTGATAAAGTAAGTCAAAGGACCGTGGCAGGTCGTTCGTGAAGACTGAGGAAGCAAACCCGCGCTGCCAATTCCAGATGTCGAGCGGCGAAAGAAACAGCGCCAAAGTGGCAGTTTCTGGTTGTGTCTCCCACAGGCTCCCCGCGTTGATATTGCCGATGATGGTCTTGAACTCGTTATAGAGCGTGCTGTTATACTGGTAATGGTAACCGCTCACAAAAGGTATTGCCCCGTTCATGTAATCGTAAATCGGGATCGGATTGTTGCCGATCTGCGAGGAGAATTCGAACATGGAGAGGGATGGATGTCCCGCGCGATGAAGCTCATTATGCACTGTGCGATGCATGCCGTCCACGCTTTGCGATGGGGTGTACTGTCCAAAGCTGTAATGATAGAGGATGAAGAAGTCGAAAAGAGCGGACCATGACGTGATGGGTGTGGCGAAATTTTCATCGCTGGAAAAGTTGAGATCGTATGAGCCGGTGACCGGCAAACCGGAGAGTGTCTTGAATCGTTCCGTTACAATGGATGTGTAGGCGCGCACGTAATCGCGGCGGTAGAGCGCCCACCAGCGCCAGTGTTCCGAATTGCCTGCGGACGCCCTGTCCGTTGGGGTGGGCACATCGTTGATCGTGCTGAAACCCAGCGACGACGGCGGAACCGAGTTCTCGGTCAGAAAACGCTGGAAATCCGCCGTCACGTTTATCCCATAAGGAAGCCATGTCTGTTTGCCCTCGCCCAGTGGGTGCGGATAGATCGTCGAGAACTGCGCATGAATTTCACCGTCGGGCAGATGGTAGTAATCGTAAGCTCCAATCGAGTACGCGGCAACCGGACTGTGATGGAAACCGCTCAGTGCTCCGATGATGGATGAAACCTCGTTCGCGACGTAATCCCTCACCTCCTGCTTTAGAAAGTCCGGGAAATAGTCGACACGGGTTTTTCCTGCTACGGGATACTTGGGGGAGAGACCCATGTTGCGCGCGGCATCACCCTGCAGCCAGCCGTTCCACATCGCCGTGTTATACTCGACGATGACCGGCATTGATTGGTCGCGGCAGACCGTTAGATAGTTCCTGATATTGGCAGACGCGGCATCAGTTGGATTTATGGGCAGGTAGAGCATGTTGAAGCCATCGTTCCGATAGCGCGTGATTTCATTAGCGGTTGGCGCGGGCAGGCTCTTCGTGAACACAACGGGATTAAAGCGCTGGCCATTAAGGAAAAATCCCGTTTTCCCGCCCGGACCAGGACCAAAAGTCAATGTGTATGGGGGAGTGATTACCGGCGGTGATGGAGTATTGGGTACTGCCAGCTCCAGATCATCAAACCAAACCTCACCGCTGCCGTTGCCGTACATCTCAAATGCGCATATGAAGGTGATTTCGGTCGCGGTCCCCGTATTGAATTGCGCCTGCAGCTTGTGCCACTGACCATCGTTGGGCTGGTTGTCGGGGCTGAGGTAATAGTATGATCCGTTCGTCTTGATCTCCATCCCAGTCTTGCCCGCGCCTGAAAGCCCTGATGATTTCAACCACATGGAAGCGGAACAATCGGTCTGCGGCAGCACAACGACTGTTTGCCATACGGTGGCTGATGCGTTTGTCCCGGAGATGTGGACGCTCTGGCTGCCTGTGTGTGCCTCGTTGTTGCTCAGACCAATCTGCGCTGTCCCAGTCCACACGGCGCGGGAGTAGGCTGATAAATCCGTCGCCTCGAACGAAGGATCAACAATCAGATTCGCCGCAATGGCACGCCACGCTGATCCCATCATGATCATTGTGACAGCGGTCACAACTGTGAAACCTCGCCATTGTTGCTGGTTGGACATCATCATTGAATTCTTCCTTCCTGAATGCGGATATTTTAGAATAACGTCTGCTTATTGACGACAATTAATTTATGCTCACGGGCAATCTGCTCATATATCATGCGCAACAGCCCCAGTTTCTTTTCACCCAGCAGCGCCTGCCGCACCATCGTTGTCGCCGAATCAAATGCCAATGGCTCGCTCTCTCTCGCGTCGAGCAGGGTGATGACATAGAATCCCTTGCGATGCGGCACAGGTGTTGATGTTTCACCGGGTTTTAGCAGTTTCTCCACTGCCATGTCGATAACATGTCCCCGCGGCCCCGTTGGCGCATAATTAAGAATGCCGTCCCCTTCGCCGCCTCCGCAGCGCTTTTGAACATCTTCGAATGCTTCGCCCCTCTTCAAACTTGCGCAAGCTTGCTGTGCGCGCCAGTAGGCATTGGCCATTTCGCGGTCAGTGGGCGCGGATGAAGTCGTGCCCGTATCAGCGCGAATGTCGATCAGACTTATCCTGGTTTCCTTTTTCGACCGAAACGTATCGGGGTGAGCCTGATGATAATCCATTAGCTCCTGTTCTGTTGGAGTTGTCGTGCTGTTCTCCAGAATTGCGCTTATCTTCCAGCCCAGCCCCTGCTCACGGTGGAATTCGTCCAACTCCGAGATGAATATATCGCTCTTGTTGAGTCCCATGTCCTCGGCAGCCCGCACAATCAATTCTAGATCGGCATATTGTTTCGTTAGTTCCACAACCGGTCTCTCCTTGGAACTCGCAAGCATGCGTTCATACTTGCGCATATCAGCGGCCAGTTGCTCCGCTGTGTATTTTATTCCGCCGATTTCGAGAGCGATGACACCGCTGCTTGCACAATCCGGCGCAATGGGATGAATCACGACCGGTATTATTGATCGCAGGCTCTCCATGTACTTTGACCAGTATTTTGCGCGAGTCTCCGCAAGCGCCATGTCTGAGATTCTCTTGCGCAAGGAGTCGTCCAACGGCTGGACGGACGTTGTAACGCGCTCCTCCAATCGCAAGATCATGTAACCATGTCCGAATTCGAATGGCTCGCTCACGCCGCCCGGTTTCAGCTTCGCAATTGTTTCGGCAACACGCGGTTGCAGTTTGCTCTCTTCGAATTCGGCGGCGTTTCCGCGCGGATCTTCCATAGGCATATTGGAGAGCTCACACGCCACGGTTTCGAACCGGTCTCCGGCGCTGAGCCGCAGTGCGGCTTCATCAATCCGCTTCCTGGCCTGTGCCATTTTCGTCTTGTCCGCCGTGTCCCCGCAATAAGCGATGATCATCCGCGCGCGAATTTTGCCGCCCGCGCTGAAATGCCCCATGTTCTGCTTGTAGAGATTTTCTATCTCGAGGTCATCTGGCGGCGGCACCTGATTCACGATTTTCTTATGGTAGTGCGAAATGAGCCGCTTCCGGTATTCCTGTGCCATGTCGTGCTGCAATGCCTCGCTGATCTTCGCATCCGTTGCTGTCGTGTCGAGTGTTGCAAGTGCGATCGCGTGCGAGAGCGCAAAGCGCTGTTTTTCTTCGGGAGTGCATTCCTGCGCCAAGGATGGCGCATACCGCTCAAGGCTCGCGCAAGCTTTGTCGCAGACAGCGCGCGTGATTGCCGCGGTAGTGCCCCCTGTTTCGTAGTAAGCCACGATGTCGCTCGTGTCTGTCGATTCAGCCGATGCCGCGGTAAAAACATTCGCAACCGTAAACAAAATGAATCCCACCTTGATAATGATACAAACAACCGATGATCGGGGGTTTGTGGTTTTCGGCGTCACCATGGTGCAAATATATGCTACATAACACATCGGTTCATCCTTTTATCCCTTGCAGCTTGATGCCTTCAACGAAGAATCGTTGCGCAAAGAAGAAGACAATAATCAGGGGCGCCATGACGATCAGACTTGCGGCCATAAGCAAAGCCCAGTCTGTGGAGTACAGTCCTTGGAATGCGGCCAGACCCACGGGCAGTGTCTTAAGCTCATTCGTGTTCACGATGACAAGCGGCCAGATGAAATCGCGCCATGTTCCCAGAAGCGTAAAGATGGCGAGTGTCGCCACCGCAGGCATCGACAGCGGAACAGTCACCTTGGAGAAAATCGTCCAGTGCCCGCCGCCGTCGATCTTGGTCGCCTCATCCAGTTCCACGGGAATGCCCATGAAGAATTGACGAAGCAGAAAAGCGCCGTAGGCTGAAAAAAATCCCGGTACTATAAGCGCAAAATACGAGTTTAATCCCAAAGGCGAGCCCATGTAAATGTTATCGAACATATAAATGTTGGCATGCCACAGACCCCCCAGCAGTTTCATGATGATAAAGAGCGGGATCATCGTCACCGCACCGGGCACCATGAGCGTCGCGAGATAGCAGAAGAATATCTTATCGCGCCCGCGGAAGTTCAACCGCGCGAAGGCATAGCCTGCCATGGCGCTCACAAGGCACTGGCCGGCAACGACACACAGCGTCACCAGAACGGAGTTGCAATAGAAGCGCCCGAAAGGAATGCTGTTCCATGCGCGCGCGTAGTTGCTCCACATCCAGTGTCCGGGCAATAGATGAGGCGGCGCCGTGAAAACCTCCGATGGCTGTTTGAGCGACGTCGAGATCATCCACAACAGCGGCGCGATCATCGTCATCGCCCCAAAAAGCGCGGCAGCGAAGATGACTCCATGGATGAATCTTGCCTTTCTGCCCGTGTTCATCGCGTCTGCGCATTCCGCGCGACTGGTATCACCAAGGATATCGTCGCATCAGAAGTAATGCACCCTCCTTCCTCCGTACTTCCAGTTGATGACCGTGACCACGAAGATGATGATGAAGAGAATCCACGATAATGCCGAAGCATAACCCATGCGGAACCATGTGAACGCATACTGATAAATATAGTACGAAATAGTCATTGTTGATCCCGCTGGTCCGCCGCCCGTCATCATGTATGCGGCTTCAAATCCTCCCTGAAAGCCGCCAATCACGCTCGTGATAAAGATGAAAAAGGTCGTTGGTGTGAGCAATGGCCATGTGATCATCCGGAACTTTTGCCAGCGGCCAGCGCCGTCAATGTCCGCCGCCTCATAAAGCTCGCGTGGTATGCCTTGCAGGCCGGCAAGGTACAGGATCATCCCGCCGCCGCCGACACCCATCCAGAATGAGGCGATGATGATTGCGGGTTTCGCCCACGTGATCGTGCCAAGCCAGTCAGGCCCGGTGATTCCCGCGAAGCCAAGCATGTAGTTAATCACCCCGTAGCGATTGTTCAGCAGCCACCTCCACAGAAGAAACACCGCCACTGGCACGCAGATCGACGGCAGGTAATACACGGTGCGCAACACGCGCGTCATGGGGATGCGGCTATTTAACATGAGAGCAATAATGAGCGAGCCGGCTATCCCGAATGGGATGCCGCACATAAGGAAGAGCGTGTTGTAAAGGTATTTCCAGAAAAGCGGATCGTTTGCCAGCAGCTCGCCCGTCTGCCGATCAAAGATGAAACCAAGAATCTGGCGGAAATTCTTCAGCCCTATCCAGTGGATGCCTTCCAATCCGCTGATGACATCCCATTTGCAAAAAGCCAGCGCAAGCGAGGCGGTGATCGGAAGGAAAATGAATGCAAGGAACCCCGTCAGACTGGGCAGAAGAAACAGCATGGCAGCCCAGCCGTCGGAACTGATACCGAGGAAGCTTTTTCCGCGATTTGTATTACTTATCATGATAATATGATGCCGGCCATGTCGATTTAATCATCCCGCGTCCTGCTTTGGAAGTTTTTTTCCGCGCGGCCGAAGGCCTGTGCGGTCGTGTCGATCTCTTGCAGCACCCGGTCGCGGGCTTGGGTGATTTCATCCATCATAATCGGGCAGTTAAGCCCGTAGACAGCCTGCGCAACCTCCATCGCCTCGAAAAGCGTTTTGTCGCGGTCATTTGCATGAAACCTGGGGTCGCGCCCCACCGACTTGAGCGATGGCGCGGCGATGCGTTTCTGAAGTCTCCTGATCTGCGAATCGCGCGCCGTCATGAACTTGACCAGCTCCCAGGATTCCGACGGGTGTGGCGTATGGCTCCAGACCGCATGACCTGTCGTGTAGGCTACTGACGCCGCCTGGTGTATTATGGGAATGGGGGCGATGCCGTAATTCAGGTTCGGGGCGTAATCCTGGATGTCGATCACGTCCCACCATCCGCTGATCATCATCGCGATGCGCCCGAGTTGGAAACCGCGGCGCACGTCCTGGTCGCCTCCCTCTCCGCGCAGCGGGGCCACTTTCTCTTTAAAAACGAGATCAAACAGCCTGTTCCATCCCTCAAGTGTTAATGGTTGTGTTAGCAACAGACGATCCGGATTCCGCGGGTCGAAAATCTGTCCGCCATTGGAATAAATTATGGGAAAGGACAGCATTGTATCTCCCGGCAGCACGAATCCCCACTGCTCAATGCGGGGGTCGTCATCGAGTCTTTTTGTCAGCTTGCGCGCGGCTTCAATAAACTGATCCCATGTCCAGTTGTTGCATGGTTCCTGTATCTGCTCGCGCGCGAACATATCCTTGTTGAAAAAAATCCCCACGGCACAGGCGCTGTAGGGCACAGCATAAAGTCCTTCATCCACCACGAAGGGAGTGATCGCCACCGGATAATAATCATCAACCGATAAATCGTCCCGCTTTGCCAGCGGCTTTAGATCCATGAGCGCCTTGCGGTTGATGTAGGAACGCACTGTTTGTGCGTTGACCCAGAACACATCGGGCGCATTGTCCGCCGCCAGCGAGGTCAGCAGCTTGGTGTCGTATGCCTGCTCAATGATCTCGAATTGAACCCGGATGTTCGGGTGCAGCTTTTCGAAATCGCGCACCAGCTCGCGTTCCATGTCGACATCCTTGGGAGTGGCCGACCATGCGATACTGCGCAACACAACGCGCCCCTCGGTATCCGTGCCCACCGGTCGTATGTCGCATCCCGTCAGAATATATGCGAGAATGATTGCCAGGCATCTCCCAGCCCGCATATCAAAGGAGCTCCCCGATCTGGCAGTTGAATATCTCCCAATCACGGAATCTTCCGGCGCCTCCAGTTGGAAGCTGATATCCGCGCGCCATGACATTGCCATCCTTATGGTGCACCGAGGTCAGGCATAACTCGCGGTCGCGCACATGATAGAAAGAACGGTTCAACTCCCCGGCAGTCGCGAAGATTGGCTCGATGAGATCGCCGGCGCGCCTTGTGATCTCCCGCCCGTCGAATGCACCCGCTGGAATGATATCATACTTGATCTTGTGACTGCCATAGAGCCGCAGATCATACATTGTTTGCTTGGCCCACCCGAACTGCATGCGATTGGTGAAGGAGTGCCCGCCCCACGCGATCATGTTCGTGAGCACGCCGTTCTTCACCCAGTGTTTTGGCATGCCCTGGTTCACATAGATCAATCCGCCGCTGTATATCCAGCTCGTGGCGAATAGCGCGCGTCCCTGACGCGCCTGGATGTAACCAAAGGGGATGTCGTGCCAGATTGTATCACATGCCGCCAACGGGTAGTGTACGTTTATCTTGGTTTCATCCATCCAGAAATAGCCAGCCTCGTTGCCGTTGAAATCGAATTCAAGTTCGGCCCGGATAAGCGGTTCATCGTGGAAGAAAAAGTATTTTTCGATAATGGGGATTGAGTCAAGATGCGCGCGCCTGACAAGCACATCGGCTACCGGCCCCCTCATATAGCCGATCTCCGCGGCGCGGTTGTCCACCCATGCGTCATTGATCATGGCGCGAATCTCACCACCGAAGCAATCACGCGCGGCGAGCAATGACTCGCCCGCACCCGTCGTGATCTGCTTCATCAATCCTGATCCGTCGAGTTGAACCTCGTAGTGCCGGGTTTTGATGATGTTTGGAATCGGCGATGGGACCGACGGCAGCGGCAGCACGTCAGATGCCGCATAACTTGCCGCACCGCCCGCCGGCAGGTCAATCCACCCGAGAACGCGTCCGTCAACCTCTTGGAATTGTCCCAGGCCGGGAAATGGTGATCCGAAGGGCTGGTCGAGCAGACACTTGCGCGGATGGGCAAGCCCGTTGAACACTGTCATGCCCGGCTTGCCTTTTGCCACAAGCTCGCATGCCGTTTCCTCCATGATTGCCTGGCACTCGGCGATGCATCTTTCAATTTTGCTGATCGCCTTTCTTCGCAGGTCTGTCACCTCGATCCAGTTGACGTCATGATGCTGGTACTTTAAGATCGTGTGCCATATATTGTGCAGCAGGTCATGGCGCTCCTCGCAGTCAATGCCGCTCATCTTTGCCATCACGAGCAATGCTTCCGTCAACAGCGCGGCCTGTTCGGAGCGGTGGTTGGCGCGAAGCAGCGCGTCCGCCCATACCCCTTCGGTATATGACCAGTTTGTGTATATTCTGGCCTTTGCCCGGGGTGGCGCCTTGCGAAGCTGATCCTTGAGCTCCCTTTCCAGAAGAACGAAATCAAAAAGCTGTTTCCTGCTGTTGTAAAAGTCCTCTTCGATCTCCATCATGTCGGGAAAGAGTGTCCACAGCGACGGTCCTCTCGGCAGTCCCTTGCTGATATCGCCCATGATCATGTCCTCGTGACCACGCTCGTGCTCGCCGTCAAGCACCTTGATATAATAGGGCAGTGAACTGCCATCGAGCGCCACAGCCTCCACGAATTCGTCGGATTCGATTGTGTCAAGCCCGCGGAACATGCCCGTGCACTCGAACCGGCCCTCGAAAATCTCCATTGTCCACGGGAACGGCGGCGCCACCATCACTTCAAATCCGAACCGCTTAAGGATTTGAGGCATCTGCTGGTGCTGGCCCGTTTCCTGAAGATAATGCACCTTGACGCGCTTGCCGAACAACTTTTCAAAGATTGCCAAACCCATCTCGAGCTGGCGCCAGTTGCTTTCAGCTCCAATAGCCTGCATGTGGGGCTGGGAAAACGTTCCTCCAATGAAATCCAACCGCCCCTCCTGGAAATACTCACGCATGCGTTGCATGGCGTCAGGGAACTCCGCCGCCATTGCCTCCAATTCGACACCTGAAAATTCATAGTTCAGGCACAGGTCATCATGGTGTTCCAGTGAACTCAGATTGCGATGGATACGCTCCACGTAGGATGCCGCGTCTGGCGCGCCCCACGGCGGAACCCGTTCACCCACGGCAGGCTCGCCCCGGTCCTCATCAATGAGCAGGTACATCGGATGCTGGCAGATGGCCAGCTTCCAATTCAGCAAAGGCTTGACCACGCCCGTGTGGGCCAACATGTGAAGAATGTCTTGTGAAGCATCTTTCATATTATTATACTCGAACCGGATATGGAGTGGTTGATGTGGCTCATCACATCACGAGGCCTTATCCACATCATGTGATTTTAGAATGTCAGACAAACTGCTGGGCGACAATATCCGCACCTTTTCACGGAGAGATAATGGAAGGTGATCCCATGTCCATTGTGGCGCCAGCAGGAACTGATACTCATTTAATCCGTCCGGCTTCTGTCCTTCGGTGATATATGCGATGTCACAGGCAATTCCCGCATCCGCTAAAGGTTGGGGGATGGGGTTCCCGAGGCAGATCTCGCTTCGGTCAACGATGATGAGTATCCTGGCTCGCTCGGGTTCACTGGTAGTCAGGGAATCCTTGTGAGAGTTGATCCATCCCATGAAATCATCGATGCGTTGCTGATTGTGTTGTTTGTCGGTCCATGGGGGAGCCGCGATCATCCCTGAAGAAAAAGGCGCTGAAGCAGCGGCATACGCGCTGCCAGCGGATTTTCCGCTGAGCGCCGATGAAAATTCGATGAGCGTGACAATCGGCGCCCGCCGGCTGGAGTAATTAGTCCAGATAGAACGATACAAAGGCGGGATGTAATCACGCGGCGACAACTCGGAATGATAACAATAAACGATGACAAAGTCCAGCAGATCATCCCATTCGGCGGGCGGCGTGGCAAACTTTTCGATGAGCGCGAAGTTCAAATCCAGCGTGACCGTGATTGGCAAACCCGTGATCTCGCGGACTGCTTTCACCGTGTCCGCGAGCCAGCACTTTACAAGATGGCGCCGGAACAGCAGCCATTGACGCCATGCCTCATCAGAACCGGCTTCGTTTCGTGATCCGGGCAGGCGGTCAACCATTGTCCTGCCCCTGCTGGAATTCCTGTCTGAATTTCCCAAACGGAGGAAATCGTTGAACATCTTCAATGCATGCGGGCCATAGGCGAGATTTGTGGTGTTTTCAGTGGGCTGGGGAACCTTGAAATCCGCATGCACTTCGCCATCGGGCAGATGGTAAGCATCGTAAGCTCCCAGGCTGACGGCGATGACCGGTCTGCCCGCGTATTCCTTGAGCGCTTCAGCGGCCTTGCGATAGCGGGAAAGGTGTTCACGAAGCGCGTCCGGATTCGCGTAGTCCGGAAAGTGCCGCACACGCTCTCCTGAGCGCATAATCATATTGAGATCGGGTTTGCTCTGAAGATATTTCCAGAACTCCCACTCGTGGACTTCGGCAAGCACCGGCATTCCCTCGCGCATGCATATATCAAAGGCTTCGCGCAAGTCAGGCTTGCCTGCGTTACAGGTATCGATGTAAAATTGCAAGGCATTGAAACCCTCCTGGCGTTTTGACTGAATCAATTCCTGCGTGATGGATGAGTAATGAACGCCCGCCACAACGGGATAAAAAGGTTTGTCGTTGAGGGTAAATGCGGGCTTATGCGATGTGCCCGTCTTGGCAACGCCAAGAGTCATGATTCGTGTCATGCTTGTGGCTTGCACCTGTTCATTCCCCCCCCAGCACGCGCATACTACGCCCGTGCAGACCGCAAAACTGATGATCTTGATGATGTGATTCAATATGCGCCCATCCTTGTGTTGTGCTTGCGCCCATCCTGTTGCTCGTCATCCTGACTTGCCCATTCATTCATGTATTCAGGCTTTCCATGCCCGGCCTGAAACCAAAATCCCCAAAGTGGGTTCGGGGTACATGCTTATGTTGCCGCACCCGGCTTCTTCCTTCCGGGGCGAAGCCTGTACCCCGAACCTGGCCTGCGCCTTCTACGTGTTAGTGTGACTTAGTATAATAACCAGCCAGACACGCTGCTGCTGATGCCTTGGACGCCTATGTCATCAAGGTAGATATCGACATTGCCGTCCTTCGCGACATCTACCCAGCCGTCCCCTGAGTGATAGTCAAAATCGAGCTGAGTGACATTGGACAGATCGAGAGGGAATCCGTCGAAAGTCCACACATGATTGACCCATCCTCCAGGAGCCACTCCAGATGGTCCCGCGTTCCAGTTGCCAAGTGCGATGCGGGTTGGCGCGGAGAGATAAGGCTGGATTGTCCAGTATGTCTTCACGCCGCTCAGGTCAAAGTAAAGCCACGTGCTCAGGCCTGTGCCGCCCGTCCAGTTGCGCTTCTCCGAAGGAATGGCCATTTCAATAATCGGCCAGTTGCCGCCCACCGGCGAAGGGAGAATGTATCGCCAAAGCAACGACTGGGTTCCGCTGTGTTTCTGCGCGGTGGTTATGGATGTCTGGATCGTGCCTGCTCCGGCGCCTGCGATCCTTGTGCCCGTGACAGGATTGCCGGCTTCCATGTCGAAAATGACCCAGGTCGTCGTTGTCGGCGGCTCTGGCAGGCCCGCGATCGCGATATCGTCGAGATAGATGTCCACATTGCCGCTCTTCGCGAGGGCTTCCCAACCGTCACCCGCCGCATAATCAAAACGCAGATGTGAAACGTTGCTGACGTCAAGAGCGCCAAAATCCCATGTGTGTTGGGTCCATGTGTTGTTGGGCATGCCTTCGGTCCCCGCGTTCCAGTTTCCAAGCCCGTCGATGGTTGGATAAGGATGAGCCAGATAGGGCTGGATCGTCCAGAACGTTTTAGGCGCCGTCAGGTCAAAATACATCCAGACCACAAGTCCTGTGCCGCCGGTCCATACGCTCTTGTCGCCGGGAATGGCCATCTCGATGACAGGCCAATTGCCTCCTGGCGTCGCGGGCAGGATATAACGCCAGCGTAGCGATTGATTGCCCGTGTGTTTCTGATCCGTGCTTGTCGCGGTGTTGATGACGCCCTCGGCGTTGCCGACAATCCATGTGTTGGTTACCGGATTGGGTCCCTCCATGTCGAACAACATGCGGTCCGCCAGAGCGGGTGCGACTGCAAGGCCAAAGCCGATCGTCGCGGTGATGGTGATGGTTGACAGGTAATGCTTCATCTTAAAATTCCTCCTGTATTTTATGTTAACTGCTTGCTTTATTGATAAATAAGTTAAGACAGGTGCCGGGCCAGGGCGTGTGTGATGGGGGGCCTGTGTCAGGGCCCCCACTTCATGATCTCGCCGCGGCTGATCGTTCCATTTGTGGGATCATAATCGATCCAGTTGATCTCGTAGAGGTCATTGGCCTCGGGACCTGTCCACACAGCTCCCCCATGTTTCTTATCTGGTCCGGCACTGGCCAGACGCCACGCTGCCTTGCGGAAAAATCCAGCATTCATTCCAAAGTTGGGATCGGCTTTCGGGATGTTCCAGTACCAGTAAGGCCCAGGCTGGTTCTTCTTGGTTCCGGTGGCATAAATGTCGATGAGAAAGAACGGGTCCTTCGGAATCGACGTGATGTAGGCCACAGGGCTGGTCATGATCTCCAGCGGGTCGTAATTTGTGCCTGACCATGTCGTAAACCCATCCGGGTAGTTGTTGGAGTCCATGCGGTAGGACTCCAGCGCCGTAGTCAGCGCGCGCACATCCGCCTTCGCGCGGCCAACTTTCGCACGGGTCTGAGCTTCGAGAAAATTCGGGACGGCGATAGCGGCAAGAATCGCGATGATTGCCACCACGATCAGCAGTTCAATAAGTGTGAACCCCCGCCGTTCTTGCAGGCAAAAGCTGTCATTATGTTCAATAAACATCCCTGTGCCTTCTTCTTTGTCATTCATATGATCAGAGTATGTCATGCGTCTCTCAGTTCCTTCGGTAACTTTCGTGGATAATGCTCAGCATTTCATCAGATGTCGCAATGCGGGGATTGCTCTTGTAGTCAGGCAGAACCATGCCTGCTCGCGCGAGCTCATCCAGCTCATGCTCAGGCGCCCCGAAATCGGCCAGCCCCAGCCGCATCCCGATAGATTTCAGGAAACTGTCAAGGTCATCACAGAAAGCCATTGCCGCCGCATCATCGGGTGCTTGAGCCAGTGAGGGATTTAAAATCCGCGCCACGCGGGCGAACTTCTCCGGCGCCGATGCCCAGGTAAATCGCATGAAAGAAGGATAGACAATCGCAAGTGATTCGCCATGCATGATTTGCGGATACATGCCGCTGATCGCCATGCCAACCCCGTGCGGCAGCGTCACACCGGCATTGGCGATGCAGAGGCCCGCCAATGTGTCGGCCAGCGCCATCGCCGAACGGCCCCCGATATCCGTCCCATCGCGAACCACAGAGGGCAGGTTGCGGAAGACCAGTCCGATCGCTTCCAGCGCCAATGTGTCGGTGATTGGCGATGCGTTGCTGTGAAGATACGACTCGAACGCGTGACAGAACACATCAAATCCGGTGGCCGCCGTAATGTGTTCGGGCACTGAGATCATCAGTTCCGGATCCACGATTGCCACACGCGGGCAGATAATCGGGTGGTAGATGGCGGACTTTGTTCGTGTCGCTGTTTCTGTCATCACGGCGACCTGTGTCACCTGCGAACCCGTGCCCGATGTCGTGCTGACCGCGATGACTGGCAATGTTTTCTCCGTCGGCGGCGTCTTGAAAAAAAGATAATCCCATGCCGTTCCCGCATGGGTGGCCTCAACGGCGATGGCCTTTGCCGTGTCCATGCTCGATCCTCCGCCCATTCCGATGACCACGTCGGCGTTGTGCTCGCGCGCCATGAGCGCGCCCGCTGAAACGCTTTCCGTTGTCGGATTCGGGATCACCCCGTCAAAGTGCCTTACATCGAGTCCTGCATCCGATAACATGCCCTTGATGCGGTCGATCATCTGGGCGATGCCAGGATACGATGCGGGGCAGGTGACCAGCAGCGTGCGACGCCCGAATCGTCTTGCTGCTTCTCCCGCTTCACACAACCTTCCGCACCCGAAGCGGATGTCTGTTGGCTGGAAATAATTAAAGGACGAAATTTTGGTCAAAGCCTGGCTCATATGACAAAAAAGCCTCCTCAGATATTGTTTCACGGTGAATTAAAATCCCCACAATGATAATCGTGTTGCGATCCTTGCCAATGAGATTCAGAACCAGCGTTGCGACTGGATTGTGAGGATGTTTGTGCGCCACAGCCAGCATGCCTATGAACCAGCTTGTTCCATTCTTCATCGACAGGGAATTATCGCAGTGAATTTTCATTGTTCGCACGTCAATCCAATCGATCAAAATTGCACCGTCAACAATTATTTTCATATATTTCATAAATTTGTGAAATGATATGCGGGCGGACGGACACATCGTTTGCTTGGGAAAGACCATTACATCGCGAGGGAAATATCGGCAGGTTCCTTGGCGGCTTCCGTATCCGCCGGAAACTCCTGGGATTGACGTTTACCGGGAATCGGAATATCAAGGTGAAGCAGGTCATTGAGAATCAAAGCCAATGCGCCCATGACCGCGGATTTCATTCCGAATGTGGCCGGGAGAATCTGGACATTGGCTGCCATTTGTTTGAGCGAGCGCTGGTTGACAGCATCGCGTATGGGCTGGAATAGCATCTCGCCAGCCAGTGTCAGACCTCCTCCGATCACGACTGCCTGCGGACCGAAGATGTCTATCAAACTGGCAATGCTGACTCCGATGTTGAGGGCGGCCTGAAAAAACACATCCCGCGCCACCTGATCGCCCTCATTCGCGGCGTGTGCCACCATTTCAGCGGTTATCCCGCCCATATCACCTTCGCATTGAGCCCGCAAGCTGCTTTCATCGCCTGCATCCAGCCGCTGGCGGGCCGCTTGCGCGATGCCATAACCCGACGCGATTGCCGCGAGACAGCCATAGTTGCCGCAAGCGCATCGCAGCGTGCTGCGGGGGTCAGCCATCATGCACCCGATCTGCCCCGCCATGCCTATGCTGCCGTAAAATGGCCGGCCGTCTATGATGAATCCGGCGCCGATCCCGTGTCCGGCGTTCACGCAAATGAAATTCTTGTATTGCCTGCCGATCCCATACCATAGTTCTCCCAAGGCCATGACACGTGTCACATTGTCGAAATGCACAGGCAGATCCGCCCACGACTCCAGAATCCGGCTGATTTCGACATCGTCCCAGTTGAAATCGTCATTGCGCTTCAATATGTTGCGTTCCTTGTCGATCAAGCCGCCAACAGCCACACCCACGCCGAAGATCCGCGAACGGTTCACATCCGCCTGCCTGATCAGGTACTTGACGACCTCGGCAACCCGCTTGAGGACGACCATTTTGTCGGAGCGGATCTGTGTCGGAATGCGCAATTCCGAGATGATTTTCGCGTTCAGGTTCGACAACACTCCATAAATATGGGTGTAGCCCAAGTCGACGCCGATCACATAATTGTTCTCACCGTTGAATTTCAGCCGGTCGGGCGGACGTCCCCGTCTCGCGTTCTCCACTCCAGTGTTGACAACAAGCCCATCTTCATTGATCAAACTTTTCACAATCCGCGTGACTGTCGGCAAGCTCAGTCCCGTCTTGTGCGCGATGGTTGGCCGGGAAATCGAATCGCTCTCGCGAATCGCCTGCAGAACAGTCACCTTGTTTGCCTTCTTGATAAAAGCGCTGTCAACCGGTTGCGGCAAATTTCTTTTCATCGCGATATTAATTTAACGACACAAAGTACAATCGCGCAATTGAAGAAATCAAATCGTTTTTATATCACCGATAGAATATAAGGGGATATTGATGCGAATATGCCGCCAGATGCATGTCGGAGAGCATATCTAAATGAGGCATCTCTGACACGGCCGTGTTTGTGCCTGTTGCCCGGCGGATTCAGCCTCAATACAGGCGCCAGAGTGAAATCCCGGACCCTTTTTGCGCAATAAAGGTGTGCGGGGCGGAAACGGATTCGTTGCCGGCCCAATCGCGGCTCCTGACGCGGTAATAATAGGTTGCGCCGGGAATCAGGTCAAGGATGAGGATACCGTGATTTCCGGCGAGCGCGGGGTTGGAAGCCATGTGCGCGTAACGCTGATCAAGGCCGTACTCGACGATCGTGGATGCATTCTTGCTGATTGTCCATGTGACCGTGGCCGATTCATCATCAGGTGAAATCATCAGGTTGGATATCACGGGTGGCGATGTGTCCGCTGCGTCCGCGTCCGTGACAACCTGAAACGCACTGCTGACGGTTTTTGTGTTGGATTGCATGTCAGTGACGCGCACCTGGTAATTCACCCATCCCTCCAGCGTCGGCGTCCAGCTATGCGTGTATGTGAAACCGTTGGCTGTCATATCTTTCCAGCCGGTGCCGTAGTTAATTTGCACGCTGCGGATGCCAGCGCCTCGTTGTTCCTGAACGCGCGCCGAGACTTTCTGCTGGCTCCCGAGCATCAATGGCCAGATGTGGAAAGGCTCGCTGATTTCAATACCCCAGTCGCGGAAATCCGAGGTCAGGTAGATCGCGGGTTCTGTCTGCGACCATATCACGCGGTCGCTGTATCCGGATGGCACCCACCGGTTCTGCGTGTCGATAAATCCGCCCGTCCCATAGACAGTGGAATTGACATAGGCCCATCCGTACATCCCCCTCATCAGGTCCCTGGCTTCCTGCATGTCCCAGAAAATCGAGCGGCACAACTCACTGTTTTCGCCAGCGGCATAGCTGCCGCCGGCGTTGTTCCGGCATCCGCCCGAGCCGGTATATTGCGCCCAGACGCTTTCGTACCATCGGCTGATGTATTCGTCCCATGCGGCGCGATTCTTCAGCACGCAGAACCAGTCGAACGCGCTGTTGATGGCATTTGGCGCGTCGTATGACAAACCTTGCAACTGGATCGCGGCACGCAACGCCGCCCGGCGGAATTTCATGGCGTTCGGCGCATCGTGAAGAATCTCGCATATCTGCGCGCCGCATTCCAGCGCGGGAACGGTTATTGTCGCGTCGGCATAATTGTTCATAGTGCCCGGAATCAGACCAGTGACCTCATTCTGCCAGGTGTTGATGATGTAATCCAGCGCCTTGACGACAAGATCATGATAGGACGCCAGAAATGCGGTGTCGCCCGTGAGTTCGTAATGATTGTAGACGGCAAGCACGACTTCCGCGATGGCCAGCACGAGTTTGACGCTGGCTTGAACATACCCGTTTCGGTTCCATAGCAGATCGTCGAGCCGTCCTTGACCCACAAACCCAGCGGGCGGGTCAGGAGGTTGGGCGTGAGCGCCGGCTGCTTGAGCCGCAATTCCGTGAGCGCGCCGCCTGCGGTTGTCTTCCACACCATGATGCGGGTGTCGTCCTGAAAAGTGACATCCGCCTGCCCATCGCCGTCGACATCGGTTGTGTGGACGTTTACGCACCATGCGTTGCACCACGGAATGCAAAGAGCAATGGCCAAGGCAATGTTTTGGACAAGGGCGTTTCTGATGGTGACAGGTATTTTCATGACAATGGATGTATCCTTATCCATCAACTGCATCAATTCTTAACATACAAAACTAAAGATGGTTGATTTTGTTGACTTGTCAAGAATCAAGGCTGAACGATATACAAACAAAAGAAAACAGTGAAACAAACCCGGAGAATAAAAATATGATTTTCTTTGATAACATTAATTGCTGTTACGAACAGCAAATCAAAGCACACGACACTCATGTTTAAAACTGAACCCAGAGCAAACCTGCAGCTTGTAAACAAATACAACAAAATCAAGGTTGTTAACATCATACGTGAGTTCGGCCCGGTCTCGCGCGCCGGCATTTCTCCGAAGGCCAATATTAGTTCGCCAACCGTCACGCGTATCGTGAGGGATCTGATAAAAGAACATCTTGTCATCGATCTTGGTCTTGGGCCATCCGCCGATGGTGGCGGGCGACCTCCTCTCCTTCTCGATTTCAACGCTAAGGGCAATTTTGTCATCGGCATCGATCTCGGAACAACCCAGACGGTTGGTATTCTGTCGGATCTCGGCGGCGGCGTCATCTCCGAGATAAAGATTCCCACCAACGTGCAGTCGGGCCAGAAATCTGTCATGGAGCAGACTCGGAAGGTCATACTCGACCTGATTTCCAATTCCAGTATCGACCAGTCTCGCACAATCAGGGGGATTGGGATCGGGGTCGCTGGCTTGATCGACCGCCAACAGCAAATGCTGCGCTTCTCGCCGGATTTCGGCTGGCATGATGTCGATGTGCGCGAGGAGATAGAGGAAGGCATACCGTACCCGATCGTGTTCGACAATGTCACGCGTGTGATGGTGATGGGCGAGCTTTGTTATGGCGCCGGGCGGAACTACCGGAATTTCATCTGCGTCAACATCGGATATGGCATCGGCGCCGGCATTGTGGTCGACAAACACCTTTTGCTGGGTGAGAGAGGCATGGCTGGCGAGTTCGGCCATATCACCCTGGTGAAAAACGGCGGCCCCCAGTGCGACTGCGGCAACTCAGGCTGTCTCGAGGCATTGTCATCCGGGCACGGTATCGCCAGAGCCGCAAGGTCGCGCATCGAGCAAGGAGAAAAAAGCATCCTCAAGGACATGGTGTTTGGCCGGTATGACAACATTACAGCAGAACTGGTCTTCAAGGCGGCGCATGAGGATGATCATCTGGCCAAGAGCGTTGTCCAGGAAGCGGCTGAGTACATCGGTATCGGGATTTCCACGCTCATCAATGTTTTCAATACCCAAGCCATTGTGATTGGCGGCGGTGTGGCCGGTGCGGGGCAGATGCTCTTTGATATTATCAAGGATACCGTAAAGCAGCGCGCCCTGCCGCAGTCCGCTGAAGGCGTGGATATCCTGCCGTCGAAATTTGGAACGCGCGCCACGGTGATGGGCGCCATTGCTCTCGTTTTGCACGAAATTCTGAAACTGAACATGGCCTTTGATAGCAACAATTCGAACGCCAATTCCCGGCCCTTTTTCAAGATCCGGCCCTCGAAAACTGTTTTCTGACCGGGAGCCTTGGCGCTATTGCGCCCGGTCTGATATGATCGCGCGGCCAATCTGAACAGGCATCGGATGCGCGGTTTTTCGTGATGGTGGCGCTCGGGCCTATTCCTTCAGCCCGCTCAGCATGACCCCCTTGATGATGTGTTTCTGGAAGAGCAGGAACACGATGAGGACCGGCAATGTGCATATCACACTGGCGGCGATGGTGATGCCGTACTCGGCGTAATATGAAGTCTGAAACAGGGCGATGCCGACAGGGAGCGTGTAGTTGTCCACTGAATCGAGGAAAACGAGGGGGCCGAGAAAGTCGTTCCACGATCCGATGAAGACGAAAATGCCGAGTGTGCAAAGGGCGGGCCGCGCCAGCGGAAGGATAATTTCCCAGAAGACGCGTAGGCGCGAGCATCCGTCGATGGCGGCTGCCTCCTCGAGCTCGCGCGGAATGGTGAGAAAGAACTGGCGCAGAAGGAACACGCCGAAGACGCCGGCGATCGGCGGCACGATGAGCGCCAGCGGCGTGTCGAGCCAGCCCAGCGCATTGAGCATCAGGTAGACAGGCACAAGAAAAACCTGGCCGGGCACCATGAGGGTGGCCACGATAACGAGAAATACATGGCGCCCATAGGGCAGATCAAGCCTTGCCAGCGCATAAGCCGCGAGGGAATCCACGGCAAGCACGAGCGCGGTCACCGACATCGAAATGAACAGGCTGTTGGCCAGCCAGCGGAAAATCGGGATTTCCTGTGAGTTGCCGAAAATGTCGCGGAAATTGTCAAGAGTCCAAACCCGGGGCAGAAGGCTCTCGAAGCGAATGATCTCGGCGTCGGGTTTGAATGCCGTCACAAACATAAGGGCGACGGGCACAAGTATCACAAAAGACCCCAGCGCCGAAAGCGCGACGGCCAGTCTCGTTTGTGTTCTGGTTGCGATGGCCATGGCGTCGCTTTCTCAGCGCTCTTCCCGCATGATGCGGAATTGCGCGAACGAAATGACGGCAATGATGACAAACAACAGCCAGCTCATCGCCGCGCCGTAGCCCATGCGGTAATTTCCGAAGGCTTGGTCATAGATGTATTGCACGAGCGAGCGGGTGGAGTGTTCGGGGCCTCCGCGCGTGATCATGAAGGTCTGGCCGAACACCTGGAACGAGCCGATGATGTTCATCACGACGACGAAAAGCAGGACGGGCCGCAGCGAGGGGATCGTGACATTGATGAAACGCTGGAACACGTTGGCGCCGTCGATGGCGGCGGCCTCGTAGTAGTGGGCGGGTATCTGGTGGAGGCCGGCCAGCAGGATCACGAACGCGCCGCCGACCGTCCACCACAGCGTCATCATCACGATGGATTTCATGGCCCATGCCGGATCGGTGATCCACGGCGCTTTCCAGCCGAATGGCGAAAGGAACGCGTTGAAAAGGCCGAACTCGCTGCTGTAGAACCACCGCCACAGAATGCCCGCCACGCTGATTGAAACGATGGTGGGGAAGAAAAACGAGGCGCGGAAGAAAGCTTGCGCGCCGCGCGGGATTTCATTCACCGCGAGCGCGATGAGCAGGGCGAGACCGATGTTGAGCGGGACCTGCATGATGACAAAGCGCAGCGTGGCCCAGACGGCTTTCCAGAAATAGGTGTCGGTCAGAGCCTCGGAGTAGTTGCCAAGGCCGTGCCACTGCGGCGGAACCGGCGAGAGCATTTCCCAGCGGTAAAAGCTCAGGCCGATGCCAAATAACAGGGGCGCGACGAGAAACGCGGCGAATGCGAGGAGATAGGGCAGCATGAAAAGGTAGCCCGACCAGCGATAGAGTGTTTTGGAGGTTGGCATGTTATGGACACTCCGGTGAGCGGCGGTCATATTCGTGATTGAGCGCCGGATTCATAATTTACCACCGCGTTCGAGCATCTGGCGGCGGCGTTCGAGCGCCTCGTTGATTTTGTCCTGCGCTGTCTTGAGCGCTTCTTCGGGTGTTGCCGTGCCCCGCAGAACCCGCTCGGCCATGTAGTCCAGCTCGCTTGTGTATTCGCCGAACATGGGAGTGAACGGGTGGAAGCTCACATAGGGTATCTGGCGTGAGAATTGCCATTGCGGCTCCATGGCTCGGAATCGGGGAGTTTCGCGCAGGCTTCGGCGCGCGGGCACCTGACCGCCCTCGGCCCAGTCAAGGCTGTTGTCCGAGAGGAATTTCACGAGTCTGGACACGGCGTCGAGCTTGCGCCCGTCCAGTCCCTTGCGCATGCACAGCACATGCGCCGACGTGAAGTCCGCCTGCCTGGGGCCGAACTGCGGCACGGGCGCGCCGCCATATTCGAGGTCGGTTTGCTTCTTCAGGTCGGCCAGCATCCATACGCCCTCAAGCACCATTCCCACCTTGCCCTGGCGGAAGCCGATCCACGCGTCGAAATTCTCGGGTGACGGCGCGACCTTGTATTTTGCGATAAGATCGCGGCAGAAACTCATCGCGGTCACATTCTCGGGATTGTTCATGACGCATTTGGCGCCGTCGTTCTCGAAAAACGCGCCGCCCCATTGAAGCATCATGGTGTAGGCCACATTGCGCATCCATGTGAACACGAATCCCCACCGCGGCGGTTTGGTGAGGCGGCGCGCGGCGTCGAGAAACTCCCCGCTCGTTTGCGGCGGGCGCGCTTCGCCCCGCTTATCGACAATGCCCGCCTCGCGAAACAGCTTTTTGTTGTAGTAAAGGCCGAACATGTGGATGTCGAGCGGAATGCCATAGTAGCAACCGCCAACTTTTTGGTAGCGCGTGACATTGTCGTCGAAATCGGCAAGGCTCATTCCCCATTCAGGGCTGAACATGTGGTCCATGGTTTTCATGAAACCGGCTTGCTGGAAGCGCGGCGTCATGTCGGCGTGAAGCACAAAGAGGTCGGGCGCCCTGTCGCCGATCCCCGCGACGAAAAGTTTGTTGTAGTATGTGGCCCAGTCGATGCGCTGCATGACGACACTGATGCCCGGGTTCTCGCGCTCGAAACGCCGCACGAGCCGCAGCATTGTTCTGCCGTCGGGACCTGTGAAACCGTTCCAGTAGCGGATGGTGACATTGCCGCCCCCGCTGAGCTGCACCGCTTGGTAAGCGGCGTAGGGAGCCGCGCAGAGGATCACGACGAGGGCAAACCAGAACCATGCTTTGCCGGTGATGGCGTCAATGCTCCTCCATCCATCGGCGCGGGGCGCTGCGGCATGATTATTATTCTGCGGCGGCCGCGCGCTCACATTTGCCCCAACGCCGCCCAATCCCATTTGACGGTGCTGTCCCATCCATAGAGAAACACGCGCACCGGCCGTTCGCGGCCATACCAGGGATGCTGTTTAACCTCGTAAAGCAATGTTCCGTCATGATAGGCGCGGATGTCGCGCGCGCCCGAGGCGTCGGGCGCGGAGAGCTCGATCCGCACGACCAAGGGCGACGGAATGCGCGAAGGGATAAAATGCCTGCGGTATTTATCGTTGAATGACCACAGGTTCACCATGCCGGGCGTGATCTCGTGCTCCACAAAATTATTGAACTCGCCATCGCCGCAATAGATGCTTATGATGCAGTTTTCCCCGCTGAAGGAATTGAGCTGTCCCTCGAAATAAAAAGCGCGGTCGTTGACAGGCAGGGGCTGTGACATGAGGCCAAAGCGGCTGCCCTTGGGATTTGAAATCACGAGCTGACCATCTTCGATGCCGTAACTGCCCTTCCGCGCGCCTTGTATGATGGAGGGACTCCAGAATTTTTCAATGCCCGATGCGCTGCTGAATCCGTCCTTGTATATTGTGTTGGGCATGGAACCGAGTTTTTCCTGTTCGGATAAAAGCTCAAGCGTCAACTTGACGCCGCCGGCGGGCAGGAGCGCCTCGCGGTTTGCGGGCAGAAAATCCCGCGCACAAGCGCGCACAAGGTATGGCCCGACAGCGAGTTGTTTCATGAACATTCCGGTCTTGTCGCTGTCAAGCTCCACGCAACCGGTGAGCGAGCCGATCGCCTGCGCCATGGGATGCCTTAACGGGCCGCCGCCTTTGGCCGCGGCGTGAACAGACAATGTCCCGAGACGCCACGGATCCGCGGCGGCGCCGCTGACAGATTTGGGAAACACGCCAACGGCAAGACTGGATGCGAATGCCGGAATTTCAAATTTCAGGTTGCCGCCGCTGTGACTGAAGGGCTTGTCGGCCAGCACGTTGCCGGATCGCGTGTCCATGGCGAAAAGAATGTATTCGCCCGCCAGACAGGGCAGCCGTATTTCCGCTGTCAGCGGGCGGGCATTTTTGGGTGACAGTGCGGCGCGGCGCGCGAGGAAGATCAGTGCGCGGCCGGCGCCGCACGATGCCGCGGTGACGATGCCGCTTGTTTCGCCGGCAAGCGCGACGGCCTCATCGCCCGCCCGCGGTTCAAAACCTTTCCACGGGAAGCGATCGGTGAAATTGCGCATGATGCGCTGGAGGCGGTGCATTTCGGCGGTCAGCGTATGGGGATTCAGATATGGCCAGCGCAACGCCTGTCCCGCGCCTCCGGCCGCAAGGAGCGCCCACGAGACATGATGATACACTTCCTCGTCGAGCTTCCGCGGCGGCGGGCCTTCATTGCGGATGACATACTGCTCGATCGGGCCGCTCTCGGTTTCCAGGAAGGGGCGCGGCGGCTGGCCGATCTGCGCGTACTGGAATTTCATGCCTTCGCGCACATGGATGATCGCGTCGGTGGGGTTGCCGGCGGCGGGATCGGCCACGCCAAGATAATACATGTGCGTGGACACGAAATCCATATTGGGATTGCGGTAGAAAAATTCGCGCCATTCGGGTTTGGGATTGGGCGTCCCGGCTGATGCGGCAACCATGTGCGCCGTTCCCCATCGGTTCAGTTCGCACTCCCTGATCCAGGCCGCCATCTCGCTGAACCAGGGCGTCACTTTCTGCGGCGTTGGATGCCACCACAGGTCGGCCTCGTTGAGGATTTCCCATGCCAGAAGGTTGCGGCGCCCGCCAAAACGCAGGGCGAACTGGCGCAGGCGCTCGCGCTGCTGGACGCGCGCCTGGGGGCTTGTGAAGAACTCGGACACATCTTTCATCGGTCCGCCCCTGGCCGCGTTCATGGGGTAATCCTTCCATGTGCGCTCGACCCAGAACGGGTCCCACGGGCCAAGCAGGATGTAGATGCCATGGCGGTCGGCAAGGTAGAAAAGCCGGTCCAGTTTCTGCCAGTTTTCTTCGACCAGTGAGCCGTCGGGGTTCTGCAGGTGCATGCCCATGACGGGATACTCGGCAAAGATGCGGATTGTGTTGACGCCGCTTTCCTCAAGCCGCCGCAGGTAATCCCCCGCAATCTTGTCGGCTTCGGCGGGCGGTTTGCTCCAGATGGCGTCGAGATACGGCCAGCCCGGGGCGTCATTCTGACCGATCACGATGAACGGTTCTCCCTGCTCGGTCTGGAAGTAGCGCCCGGCGGGGCGGATGATACCGCCGCCGGCCGCAATCGCCGCAATCAACACAAGCATTGCCGCGAGCGCGCAACAGGTTGTCAGAACTCGTGCTGATCGCTGGGGCATCCGTGATGACTCACTCGCTGGTTTCTGATGAATTCAATGGTTAATAATATCTTTCAACACAAAGTCACCAAGACACAAAGCAAAGATGACTCACTACAGGGGCGCGCATCCGTTCTCCCGCTTTTCCTTCGTGTCTTCATGCCTTCGGGGCAATGTGTTTTACAGTGGAAGATAAAGAATGAACTGCGGCAAGGACTTCGCCGCAGTCCATTAATTGAGCAATGCTCAAGCGTTCAGGCTGTTTGGCTTGTTAGAAGCACATCCAGTCGGCAACGCCGGTTGACTCGTCGATTTCATAAGCGCCCATATCGGCGAGCGATGCGCTGGCGGGCAGAGGGCGCAGTGTTCCGTTGTAATCAACGTCTCCCGCTGTGAACGCAACCTTGCGCACGGCATCTGAGGGCGGTGTGAGGTTGAAATCGCCGTCGGCTCTGTTGACGAATTTCGGATCGCCGGTGAAGCTTCCCGGCCCGAGCACGGCTCCGATGAGCGTGCCGTTGATCAGGCTGTTGTCATTGGTGAACACGCCGCCGGCATCAACCTGCGCGGCGGTCTGCTGTCCCGTAACGATGGATTTTGTGAGGGTGACGGCCATGGGAAGGTCCGGCGCGGAATCATAGGCGTGGAATGCCGTGCCGGGATTGTCGGCCTTGGTGGCGAGAGTGCAGTATTTGAACTCAAGGTTGCTGCCGTTGCTGTCAACCATGATCGAGCCGCCGTCGAACACGCAGTTCTCGAAGCTCAGCGGCGCGGCGGGGGTTCCGGCGTTGGCCGCGATGATCAGGGGCGCGGAGTTGGCGCCGCTGTCTTTGATCGAGCAGCGCTTGACGGTGACCGTCATGGTGTTGGTCGTGGGATTGTTGGCCATGATCGCGTCCATCGTGGCGCTGTTGCCAAGTTTGCAGCGTGTGACGTTCCATGTCTGTGCGGAGTCATTGATGGCGAGCGAGCGCCCGTTGCCCTCGAGATCGCAGTCCTGAACCGTGAGCGTCGAGACGAGTCCGGGGTTGCCGTTGTTGTCGGTCATCTTGACGATGCCGCCGTAGCCGTTGCCCTTCATCTGGCAATTGGTGAATGTTGCCAGGGTCTGGCGTAAGAAGTTAACTCCGTCGTTGGTATTGCGGTTGAACTCGCAGTGGCTGATGGTTCCGTAGTTGATGCCGTTGGCATTGGCATTGTTGGTCATGCCGGTTCCGAGGTTGTCGTTGAACTTGCACTGTTGGATCGACACGTTTCCGAGTTTAACATCGGTGTTGAAACCGTTGCGCCTGTTGCTGCTGACGTCGCTGTTGGCGAGCGTCATGGAGGCGTTTGCGGCAGCGTCGAAGCAGAAGATGCCGTCCATGCGGTTGTTTTTGATCGCCACATCAGTCAAGGTGACGCCAATGTTGGATATAACTGACAGGCCGGTTCCCCACCACGGATCGCCCGTGTCGACGCCATTGCGCACGATCTGGCTGTTGGAGATGGTCAAGACGGATCCGCCGGAGTTGGCGCGGAACTCGATGCCGTGAATGCGGTTGTCTCGCACCTCGCAGTTGTTGCTCATGGTGAGCGTTGTCGGCTTGCCGAGGATCATTCCGAAGCCCGCGCCCGTGACGACGCAGCTCGTCATGGTGATGTCCATGTGGGTGAGTTCGGCGAAATCGTTGATCATGATGCCGTCCCATCCGGCGGGACCGAACTGTGAATTTGTTGCGATGAGCGCCATGGGAACATCAACGGTCATTGCGTGAAGCGCGCCGCTGATGCGCGAGTCGGTGACGGTCACGGTGCTGCCGTTGGCGCCGGCGAAAACAAGCAAGCCGTGATCGTTTCCCTTGACATCGCAACGGTTCTGGAAGGTGAGCCTGCCCGCTCCGCCGAACATGGCGACATTGGCGCGGCCTGTGGCCGTGAGGTCGCAGACCATGCCGTCAAGCACGATATTCGGCCCAGACGCGCACGACACATCGACGCCCCCGTTCATGGCGGCGCCAGGCTGTTTGATCGCCCAGCTCGAGTCGTATGACGCGATGGTCATATCCTTGTCGCATAACACATAGCCCACGGTTTCGGCGAAATCCGAGCGCACGCGGATTTCGTCGCCTGCTGATATCGCGAACGTGGCGGCGGCGATGCTGTTGAAGTCCGCGCCGCTGCCGGACGGGCCGACTGTTTTGATGGCTGCCGAGGCGGTTGCAACGGCGGCCGCCACTACGATGATGAACACCAATTTTCTCATGACTGCCTGTCTCCTTTTATGTTTTTTATGGCGTCTGAAAGCGCCCAAACTTTTTTGATCACATATTGCGGTTGCCGCAATCGACGCCGCCATAGCGGATGACATCGCCATGGGACATGGTGCCGTTTGTGGGATCGTACTGCATTCCATCGCGCGCCCAATTGCTTAATCCTTGCAGCATGGCGTCGAGGAAGTTTGGCACACGGTCCGGTCCGTATGACATGAGCCTCCATGCGACATCCATGCGCGGCGATCCGGTGCTGACATAGCCCTCGAAAGGGGGGCCGTCCGGCGGGCTGAGCGCGATGCGCTGTGACGACGGGATGTAATAATCCTCGGTATACTGGTATACGGAGAAGTCGCGAGGTTTCCACGGCGGGCTGACGCTGGCGACGAGGGCGCTACCGACCGCGAATGGGTCATCAGGAACGGAAGACATGTAGGCCACGGGAGTCGTCAACGGCGCAAGGCGGTCAACCCAGCTTATGATCCAGCCATTTGTGTCGGCCAGTTTTGGCCAGGTCATCTTCGATCGTTCGTAGCCGCTGGGGGGAAAACGGTTGAAGTCGACAGTATAGGATTCGATGGCGGTCGCGAGGCTTCGCATGTCGGCCAGGCATCGCGCAACTTTGCTGCGCGTCTGCGCCTCGAGGAAATTCGGGACAGCGATGGCCGCCAGAATGGCGATGATCGCGACAACGATCAGCAGTTCAATCAGCGTGAAGCCGCGTCGTAACATCATGTGAAAACAGGTCTCCTTCCATGCGGCGGACGCGCTTGCGCGCCCGAGCCGCGGGGGCTGAATAATGTCGGGCTTTTATGATCAGCCGGTTTCATTGATTGTGTCGATCATGACGCTTTAACAAGACGCGTGTCAAGTATAAAATGCATGCGATGAATTTTATTGGCCAAATGCGCGGGCGCGAGGGGGTTTATGGGCAGAAAGGCGAAAGGGAAGAGCGATATAAAATCGTTATAAACAATTGAAAATCGTTGTATTATCCTATTATGATTGATAATTTGGCGTATGCGGGACAAGCTCCAAAACATCCGGGGCCTTGCTGTTTTCCCAATGCGCGCCGTTTGCGAAAGATGAAAATAACAAGACCCGCGTAAAACAGATATTTCTGTTGATTTTATTGTCTTCATACAGCTTGTTGTAATCCAAGACCATGCGAAAAAAGCCTTTATCTGTCAGAATTCGCCCGCCTGGCAACGCGAAAACCGCGGCCGAACACAGGACGATGAAGATGAAGGATGTCGCGGCTCTGCTGGGGGTTTCCCGCCAGACGGTTTCGGCCGTGCTCAACGGCAAGGAATGGGTTTCGGAGGAGACGCGCAGGCGTGTGCTGGAAACCATCGACGAGCACGGCTACACGCCCAATCCTCACGCGGTCAGCCTGGCAGGGAAATCGGCGCCGCTCATCGGCGTCGTGTTGCGCGACATCAGCAACATGTTCTACACACAGCTTGCCATGGGCATCGAAAGCGTCACGCGCAGCGAAGGCTACGACATCCTTTACTACAACACCTTCGAAAATCATGACTACGAGGTCGAGGCCGTTCACTCCCTGCTTAGTTACAGGGTTTCGGGCGTGATCATCTCGCCGATCATACTCGGCATGGACCTGTCGCACTTGTGGAAGCTGTGGCGCAGCGGGACGCCCTTTGTTTCGATTGACAAGATTCCCTCGCTCATCAACCACTCGATTTCGTTCGAGAACGAGCGCGCGGCCTACGATGCGACACGTTACCTGATCGGACGCGGCCACAGGCGCCTGGCGTTTCTGGGCGGACCGGAATCGTCCATTTCGGCCCAGGCGCGCCTCATGGGGCACAAGAGCTGCCTGCTCGATCACGGCATCGCGATCAACGGCAAATGGATCGCTGGCGCGGGAACCGACGAGGCGCAACGCAACGCCGCCGCGCACAAAGTGCTCGACGATCCGGCGCGACGCCCCACGGCCGTTCTGTGCTTTAACGATCTTGTCGCCATCAACGTCTACAAGGCTGCCCATGCCCTGCATCTTCACATTCCCAACGACCTGAGCGTCATGGGATTCGACGACATTGAGATGGCGTCGCTGCTCGGTCCGCCCCTGACCACGATGCGGCTTGACTCTTACCGCGCCGGGGCGGAGGCGGCCCGGATTGTCATGGAGTCGATCAACCGGAACTACGCCCCCGCCAGCGAAATCAAGCAGATTGAATACGCGCCTGAGCTCATCGAACGCGAATCAGTCAAACAGATCGCGCAGCCGGGGATTTGTGGTTGATTGATACGTTTAAGTAAGGAGGCAACGGCAATCCATGAATGCCATGAATGTGGCGATCACGCGAAAAACACATCGCGCCGCGGAAGAGCTTTTGGGTTCAGCGGGGTGCGGGGTCTGGACCAATCCCCATGACCGCGCGCTCACGCCGGCGGAATTGCGCGAAGCGGCCGCCGGCTCGGACGCGACGATTTGCATGCTGAGCGACGCCATCGGCGCCGGGCTTTTCGCGGCCGCGCCGCGATGCCGGATTTATGCGAATTACGCCGTGGGGCACAACAACATGGATGCGGCGGCCGCGGCGCGCGCCGGCGTGGCATTGTGCAACACGCCGGATGTTCTGACGGATGCGACGGCTGAGCTGGCCTGGGCGCTGTTGTTCGCCGTGGCGCGGCGGGTGCCCGAGGGCGACCGCATGGTGCGGGAGGGGCGCTTTCACGGATGGGCGCCGCTTATGCTCCTGGGACATGATGTCGGGGGGCGGACGCTCGGTATCATCGGCGCCGGGCGCATTGGGGCCGCCATGGCGCGCCGCGCCGCCGGATTCGCCATGCCCATCCTATACACCAGGCGTTCGGGCCGCAGCCCGGAGATGGACGCGCTGGGCGCGCGCCATGTTTCGCTTGATGAGCTCCTGCGCGAAAGCGACTACATTTCGATCCACTGCCCCCTCACGACGGAAACGCGCCACATGATCGGGGCGACGCAGTTTGCCATCATGAAGCCTGGCGCGATTATCATCAACACCGCGCGCGGCGCCGTGATCGACGAGCGGGCGCTGGCGGCGGCGCTTCGCGAAGGGCGCATCGCGGGCGCGGGTCTGGACGTCTATGAGCACGAGCCGGACATTGATCACGAACTGCCCGCCATGAGCAATACCGTCCTGTTGCCGCATATCGGCAGCGCCACGTTCGACACGCGCCGCCGGATGGCGGAGCTGGCCGCACGGAACATACTGGATTATTTCGAGGGCCGTGTCCCGCGCACCTGCCTGAATCCCGGCACAATCGGCCGGAGATAATTCGCACATGCTCCCTGATCATTGGTGAAGCAATCGGGCGGGTGGCGGTAATAAAGGCGTGTTAAGGAATTTGTGCGCCAATTTGGCATCACGGATGCGTTGAAGGAAAAGGTTATGGAACGCTAAGCGGCAAATCATATCAAGGCAATGATCTGTCTTACTGCCTTCCCGCTTTTTTCTTCCCGCATGTGCCGGGCTGAATCGCCCTCCCGGAGCGATGACGCGCCGTGAAGGCCTTCGTTGGCGCGCATCCCCCTCAACAACATTTGAAGAAACAAAATCGTTGCGCCACACAGCGGAACTCCGCTCATGGCGCAGGCAAAGGCGTCAGCAGGAAACCGAATGAGGGTACATGAATTAGCCAAGGCCACGGGCCTCGAGAGCAAAGAAATTCTGGCCATCGCCAAACGGCATCGCTTGATTATCAAGCCGAACCCGAGCGCGAACATCGAGGACAAGGATGTGCGCAGGCTCATGCCGTTAATCGACAAGTACAAGGCGGATATTCACGCCAAGGAGGCGGAGGAGCAACAGCGCAAGGAGGCAGAGCGCCACCAGAAAGAAGAGGAGCGCCGCCGTCTGCTCGATGAAAAGCGAAAAGCCGAGGAGGAGGAGCACCGCCGAAAGGAAGAGGAGGCCCGCCGCGAAGCTCAGCGAAAGGCCGAGGAGGAACGACGAAAACGCGAGGAGGAGCGCCGCCGGAAGGAGGAAGCTGAACGCAAACAACGCGAGGAAGCCGAAGCCCGAAAGAAAGCGGAACAGGCGCACAAAAGGCCGGAACAGGCGCACAAGAGGCCGGAACAGGCGCACAAGAGGCCGGAGCAGGCTGCCAAACAGCCGGAACAGGCGCGCAAACCGCATCCGGATCAGGGCAGGCCGGATGAACGGCGCGTCATACGCGGCGACAGGGACCACAAGCGGCAACCCCATGGGAGCGGGCGAAAACCCGAAGCCACAGACAAAGTTGTCAAGGTCACCGAGGACAATCTTCCGACAATCGGTGTGATGCGCGCCGACCGCATCCAGCGGCCCGGGCGCAGCGCCGACCGCAAGGCCAAACAAAAGGAACGCCGCAAGCCCAAACCCACGAAGATTTTCGAACTTGATGAAGATATGACACAGACGGCCACGACGCGTCCGCGGGGGCCGGCCGTCAAGGGCCGGCGGCCCGCGCCGGGCGGCGGGCGGCGGCCCGACCACCGCGCCAAACGCCCGCAAAAACGCGCGGATGGCGGCGCGGCAGCAACCCATTCCGCGACAGCCAGCATGGAGCCGGTCCTGCGCGTCCTGCGCATCGACGGCGAGATTACAGTGGTACAGTTCGCCGACAAAATCGGTGTCCCGCCCACTGAAGTCATCAAACGGCTCATGCTGCTCGGTGAAATGATTAACCTGAATCAAACCATCACGAGCGAACTGATGGAACTGCTCGCGCCGGATTTCAACATCCAGCTCAACATCGTGATGGAGAGCGATGAAAACGACATCAGCAAATACGAGGAGCAGGACATGGCCGAGAAGATGCTCCGGCGCCCTCCCGTTGTCACGATCATGGGCCATGTCGACCACGGCAAAACCACGCTGCTCGATCGTGTGCGGCAGTCCAATGTGGTCGAAGGCGAATTCGGCAGCATCACCCAGCACATAGGCGCCTACCATGTCACCACCTCCCGCGGCGACATCGTGTTCTTTGACACTCCGGGCCACGAGGCGTTCACCGCGATGCGCGCCCGCGGCGCGTCGGTCACCGACCTGGTGATCCTCGTAGTGGCCGCCAACGACGGCTTCATGCCGCAGACGATCGAGGCCATCCACCACGCGCAGGCGGCGAAGGTGCCCATCGTGGTGGCGGTGAACAAGATCGATCTGCCCGGCGTTGATACCGCGCGTCTTCGCCAGGAGGCGCTCCAGCACAGCCTCGTGCCTGAAGAATATGGCGGGGACACAATCTTCGTCGATATCAGCGCAAAGCATTCCCAGAACCTCGACAAGCTTCTCGAAATGGTGGCGCTTCAGGCGGAGTTGCTTGATCTGAAGGCTGATCCCGGCCGCCGCGCCAAGGGCATCGTCGTCGAGTCGCATGTCGACCCGCTGCGCGGCGCCGTGGCCACTGTGCTCGTGCAAAAGGGCACGCTGCGGCATGGCGACGAATTCGTGGCGGGCGAAATCAGCGGACGCGTGCGGGCAATGAATGACGACCGCGGACACCCCGTACGTGAAGCTGGCCCGTCCTTCCCCGCCGAGATCATCGGCCTCACCGGGTCGCCCCAGGCCGGCGAGACGTTCATCGTCATGCCCGACGAGCGCAGCGCGCGCGAAGTCGCCGCAAAACGCGAAATGCGGCGGCGCCTGGCCGGACTTGCGCCTGTCAAGCAGCACGTCACCCTTGAAAATCTCAGCTCATTCATCGAAGAGGGACAGACCAAGGAGTTCCACATCATCCTCAAGGCTGATGTGCAGGGTTCCATCGAGGCCATCTCCCAGTCACTGCTCAAACTGCCCGCCCAGCAGGTGCGTATCAGCATCCTGCATGCCGCGGTGGGCGGAATCAACGAAAGCGACGTCAACCTTGCCGATGCCTCGGACGCCGTCATCATCGGCTTCAATGTGCGGCCTGAACAGGCGGCCGCGGAAAACGCGTCGCTCGCCGGGGTCGAGATCAAGCTCTATCGCATTATCTACGACCTGATTGAAGATGTGCGCAAGGCCATGGCGGGAATGCTCGAACCAAAATACGAGGAGAAAGTGCTTGGCCACGCCGAGGTGCGCCAGCTTTTCAAGATATCGCGTGTGGGCGCCATCGCGGGCTGTTTCGTGCGCGATGGCGAAATCACGCGCGACTGCAAGGCGCGCCTGATTCGCGACAATATGGTCGTTTATGAGGGCGCTCTCGCGAACCTCAAGCGATATAAGGAGGATGCCCGCAGGGTCGCCGCCGGCATTGAATGCGGCATCCAGATCGAGAATTACAACGATCTCAAGGTGGGCGACATCATCGAGGCTTACATGATTGAGGAGATCGAGGCAACGCTGGAATAAGCAGGCGTTTCCCGCCAGTCCTGATTGGCCGGGCAGACGTCCGGCGCTCTCAGGGTTGTTGTCAGGATGCTTGTTGCCGGTTGAATTCCGCGACGGCGTCGAACATGGCCGCAATGTTTTGCGGGGGCACGTTTGCCATGATGTTGTGAACCTGCTGGAAGACGAAACCGCCGCCGGGCGTCATGATTTCAAGCTGTCTCATCACATGGGCGCGCACATCCCGCGGAGCGCCGCAAGGAAGGATCTCGCGCGTGTCGCATCCGCCGCCCCACAAGCAGATGCGCCCGCCGAAGTCGCGCTTGAGTCCCGCCGCGTCCATCCCGTCGCAGGAAATCTGCACGGGATTGATGGCATCGGCGCCGGCGTCGATGAGGTCGTCGAGCAATTGCCGCACGCCGCCGCAGCAGTGAAGCATGACCTTGACGCCGGCCAGCTCCCTGGCGCGCCGCCACAGGGCGCGGTGGCGCGGATAAAAGAACTCGTGATACATTCGCGGGGAAATCTGCGGCCCGCTCTGCATGCCAAGGTCGTCGCCGAAAAGAACGATGTCGCCATGCGGGCCAACCGCGGCAAGGAACTTTTCCAGGTTCGCGAGGTGGATTTCAACAAGACGGTCGAGCAGGGCCGCGGCGCGGCCGGGATCACCCCCAAGGAGCATGAAAAAATTGTCGTTGCGGCAGAGGAACTGCCCCCATTCCATAAGGTTGCCCCCAAAGAGCGCGATAATGGCGCGGTCCGTGGAGGCGCGCAACGCGCGCGCGCCAGCGGCCAGATCGGCGTCCGGTTCGGGCGGCGATGCCGCACACCACATCACGTCGGCCATCGCCCCGGGCAGGCCCGAGAGATCGTCCGGCACGCTGTCAAGATATGGCCAGTAAATCTGCTCGAAGTACAGGCATGACTCGCGCTGAATGCCGGTGCGGACGCCTGAGGGGCTGTAGAGCGCCCAGTCACGTCCTTCGCGCCGCGCGTCGATCCATGCGGGGATCAGGCAGCCGGCGCCGTCGGGAAGACGCCACTCCTTCCAATGGCGGTCTTCTTTGGCAAAACCGCGTCCCATCTCAATGGCATCGGCGCCAAACCGGTCGAGCACGTCATCGTCGATGATGGCGAGTTGCTGGACCATGTCGTAGATGCGAATGGGGCGGCGCGGCAGACCCAGGTGTTCGCGCAACTTGCGGTAGGCAATGGCCATGATCCCGCTGGAGCGGTGCGCGCCGAAATCCACCGGCACACGGTCGGGCTGAATGCCGCTGACCGCCGAAAGGATTCTTTCGCGGCTTGTCATTGACATCGGATCACCTTCTGGCTGAGTGATGTTAAATCGTCATATCAATGGAAAATGTGAAATATGGGGAATGGATTTGCAAGGATTTGAAATGGCGCGCCAGATGCTCGTGGCACAAGACCATGACCGCCATAAAATCCGCCATAAAAGTGAGTATGTCCTGAAGGTATCTTGTGGTTTCCCGGCCCGGGGCATGATTCTTAATGTGGCATGGGCATCCCCCCGCCCATGATTCATGACCGGGACGGTCATGCCGTCCTTGGAGAGTGCGCAAGCCAAGTTTGCGCCTTGGCGTCGGTCGTTGTCATCGCGACTTTCGGGTCGCATTCCTTCGGCTGCTGCGATGCTTTCATTCACAGCTCCTTTCAAAAAATCGAAAATTGTGGGGGGCTTCGCCC
>JAPLSQ010000085.1 GCA_026398535.1 Candidatus Sumerlaeota bacterium
GGCTGACTCCGACGACAAGACCAACCAGCCCAGCGCCTTCTTAGACGACGTTTAATACAAAAGCTCGCCGCACAAGCACGGCTCGCACGTCGCTTCGCTCCGCGGCTGGCTATTGCGCCCAAACTGGAACACTGCGGTTGTTGAACGAGGGTCGTTGTGAAACGACCCTCGACACATGTCGCGGGGGCATTGGCGTCCGGCAGATGCAGCCAAATCGGTTTTTCGGTTTCGATGGTGTGCTCGATCGCCCCGTTGGCCCGTTTCCAGGCAACGTTCACCACGCCGTCTTCGAAGGGAAGCGGGACCGATCCGCAGGCTCCGGGCCACGAGCCGGCGACGACCCTCAATTCGAAGTGACGTCTTCCGAGGTCGTAGCGCGGCCACAGGCCCAGCAAATACCGTGACATCTGCCATGTGGGGCATCCGGCCCACTGGTGGCAATGCGTCCAGTTGAGGTCGAACACCTCGACGATGGTTGTCCGCCCCTCCGACAGCGCCCATCCCCAGCATTTTTCGTATTGGCCAAGCACGAAGTCCATCTCGCCGCGCTCGATGAGTTCAGGGAAGGCGTAGTGGGCGAAGTACGGGGTGATGAGCTGACGCGATCGCATCTCAGGGCTATTCAGCCGGGGGGCATCCGGATTGTTTGGAAAGCACGAGAGGATGTGGGACTTCAGGAACTCGACCGCCTGGCCGGCGCGGTCACCCGACAGGAACCCGAGACGCAGGGCCAGGGCCGCGATATGGTAACCGATCCGGTCCCACCCGGCCGGGGTGTCGTCGAGGCGCTCGTTGAGCCAAAGGCCGGCGAGGGCGCGTGTGCGGACCGCGATATCGCGAAATTGGGGCGCATTGCCCCGGTCGAGCAGTTCGTCCCACTTTGCGAGGTTTTCCATCGACTCGATGAAGTGCATGTTCACGGCCATGTCGGAATCGGCAGGTTCGGGCAGGTAGCCCCAGTCGATGAAGTTGTGGCCGATGTCGTTTCGCACGCCGCTGTCGCCATAGACGGCGAGAAACGGTTCGAGGTTTTGCACGGCGAAATCGTACATTTCCTCCAGCAGCGCGCGGTCGCCCGTTAATGTGTGGTACTCGACCACGGCCGTCACCCACATGAGGGCGTAGGTGGGGTGGTAGTAGCAGCCGCCCGGGTTCAGGCCGGCGATCATTCCGTCTTTGCGCGCGCACCAGGCGCTTTGGCGGATGGCGCGTTTGATCAGGTTGCAGTCGGAGTAGGCCACGCTGGTGATTCCGAGACCCACCGTCACCGCATCGCCGGTCCATTGACCGCGTTCGCGCGTCGGGTTGTCGATGAGCGCGTCCTCGGCGCAGGCGCGCAGCGTTTCCACCCCGGCCGTCCAAATGCGGTCGAGCGTATCGGAACCCGACTTGAGCATCCCCTCTGGGGCATCGTGGTAGCATCGCTCGATGAACCCGGCGTGCTTCAGCATGACCTTGTCTGGATGAGCGTTCACGTGAACCTCCACGAAACGGCCGCCCAAAGGTGTTAGCGTCCCGAACTCCTGCTCACCGCCGCGGGCGACGAAGTGGTGCATGTTGCTCGACGTGCTGCAGGAGAGAACGATGTAGGGCGCCACCCGTTTGTGGATCAGGTTTTCCGCGTACCCGATCTCGATCTCCGTTCCGGGCGGGACATCCAGACGCAACAGGGCTCGGGAAAGGCGGACGCGTCCGAGATCGAAGCGCCACCAAGTTCCCGATACCGTGGACGGTTCGGGATAAAGGTCGCGACGGAAGAACCCCCACGGGAGGTCCTCGCCCTTGTAGTTAAAATCGCCGCTCATCGCGCCGCTTTCGCATGGTTCGGGCGTGTGCCTGAAATAGTGAAGCCGGGCGATGCTCAGCGGAAGCAACGGCCCAAACGGGGGCGACACGGTCTTCGGCGGTTGCCAATCCGAATCGTCATGCTTTGTGAGCGCCCATCCCATGGGATCCTTCCGCGTGTCGTCCCACTCCACCCAGGCGAGTTGCCCGTTGATGCGCACGCCCGTTTGCGCAAAGCCCGGAAGCTCGGCGCACTTCCACGAGATGGGAACATCCTTGTGGTCGGCGACGATGCGGCAGCCAAAAAACGGCGGGATTTTGCCGCCATCGAGAATCCGTGTGCTGATTCCCTCATTGTGAACCTGGGCGGCAAGGCAGTGCCAGCCCGGTGTCAGCGCAACGCGAATGCTCTCGAATTCAGGGTGCGTCATCTCGAAACGCGCGGGGCCTTCCGTAAGAAACTCACCGTCGAGCCACGCGACAAACCAGTGTGCCCCGAAAACATGGATCCCGGCGTCGGCCGGCTGATCCAAGGAAAACGTGGCTCGGAATGCGGCGTGAAGGTCAAAAGCGCGACTGGGGGAGCCCAGCCAGAAGAGCGGCATGAAGGACGCGACTTCGCCGCCGGTGTGTGTGGTGTGCTGCATAGGGACTCCTTACCGGGGTTGTGTGTGCTGCGTGCTGCGTGCTGCGGTGACGCGAAGCGGCTTCGGCTCAGGGATTCACGACGACTTTCATACCGCTGTGTGACTCTGCCTTCGTCAGGGCCGCGTTGAAATCGTTGAGCGGAAAGCGGTCCGTGACAAGCGGGCCAACGCGCACCATTCCCTTGGCAAGCAATTCCACAGCGAGTTCGTGTTGGCGCGGAACCGAGCCGTGCGAGCCCGTCACAAAGCACTCCTTGTAGTGAATGGTGTTCGACAGGATGGTAATGGGCCGGGCGTCTTTGGCCAGACCGCCAAAAAAGTTCACGCAGCCGCGATGGGCAACCATCTGAACGGCGTCCTCGTGGGCCTGTGGCGAACCGCATGTTGTCATCACGATGCCGGGGCCGTGGCCGTGTGTCAACTCAGCGATCGCGGCGGGGAGGTCGTCCACGTCCTCCAGGCAGAGATAGTCGTCGGCTTCCCAGTATTTCGCGATTTCAAGCCGCTTGCGCCCCCGCTGGACGCCGATCACGCGCGCGGCCCCCATCACGCGCGCGAGGTCTATCATCATGCAACCGATGGGGCCGAGTCCGATGATGCAAACGGTCTTGCCAAGCGACATGCTGACGAGTTCAAGCCCGTTGATCGCACAGGCCAGTGGTTCGGCAATGGCGGCCGTATCGAACTCCATGTCCACAGGAATCACGGTGACAGGTCCATGCTCGAGAACGAGCCGCGGCAGGAGCATGTACTCGGCGAATGTGCCGGGGATCTGGTAGCCGATGGCGTAGTTCACCGAGCAATTGTTGCCAAGTCCGTTGCGGCACCACGAGCAGTTGCCGCACGGAACGTCGGCGCCGATGGCAACGCGATCGCCAACCTTCACGCGCTTTACTCCCTTTCCCGCAGCCACCACCTCGCCCGCTGCCTCGTGGCCGAAAATGGCGGGAGGAATCACGCGGGGATTCCCGGACCGGACGATCCGGATATCCGATCCGCAGATCGATACCGACCGAATTCGCACCAGCGCCGACTCATCATCGATGACGGGGGTGGGAACCTCCTTCACCGTCACTTTGCCCATGCTCTCGAGAACCGCTGCTCTCATGATATCATCCTTTCATAAGCATGGATGCACATTTGGTGAGCGAAGCGCCTTCAATCAAGCAAAAACAGCACGACAAGCGCTCGAAAAAGATATGCGCGTCTCGCAGATATGGCCATGGCGATTTGACGGGTATCGGATTGGGGACAGCCGGGCATTTGGGCTCTGGAATTTCAGGGAGGACGCCCGGGGGGCGGCAAGGGGGAATCGGCGTGTGCGCGAAAGGGGCACTGGCAGCCCGTTCAATGCAGATTGTGCATATGCATAGTCATGGTCTGGGCCGACTCCGCCGATGACACCAACCAGCCCAGCGCCTTCTTAGACGACGTTTAATACAAAAGCTCGCCGCACAAGCACGGCTCGCACGTCGCTTCGCTCCGCGGCTGGCTATTGCGTCGGTCGTTCGTGCCACCATTTAGAGCGGTCGCTCTAAATAGTGTCACACCCGCCAGACGCAGCCAGCCTTGAAGCGATCACCAAACCATCAAAAAACATTCACTTTTCGCTTGACCTTGGGCATTATTGTATCATAACAAAAGCCAAAATGGATCACAAACCAGATTATTCCGAGGTTATGACAAGGCCAATGAGAACCCGCGCCAGCCGCATGATTGCAGGGGAATTGCCTGGGATGGAGGACGGGAGCGGCGGGTTTGGCGCGCGCGATTGGCATGATTCCCAACGCGCCCGTTCTCGTGGCATCCGTGGACGAATCATCGCGCGACTCCTCGCTTTGACGGTGACCGCCATGTTGTTTGGCGGAGCGGGCGCCCCGGCTTCCGCGGCGCAGACCCGCCTTCTTCCCGAGTGGGAAACTGTGATGGGCGGACCTCTGCAGTACGTGGGATACGATCAGTCCTACGCTGACGACGATCTGGAGACACTGGTCTTGCAGATGGCTGAAGACCACGCCAATTCCTATGCGACGAACATCATGTGGGCACGCGATATGCTGAAGCAGGATGCGGGGCCGGCGGGGTGGCGAATCGCCACGTCAGGGGAGGAACCGCGGATCAAGACGTTCAAGGCCTTCATGGGCAGGATGGAGAAACAGGGGTGGCCGGTGATCGCCGGAACCATCACATGCACCAACTTCCATGCGTTGCCCAAATGGTTCGCGGACCGCAATCCCGACTCGTTCGCCCTGGACAACAACGGAGAGCGTCTCCCTTTGCAACTGGAGGGGCCGCCGCCGGAGGGGATGGCGTGTTTCTGGCCCAGTTTCGAGGGGGCTCAGCTCAATCGGGCGAAGCAGGAATTCGTCCGAACCGTTCTCAGCGAATTCGGTCAAGAACAGGGGATCTACTCTTTCGGCATGGACGGTGAGAGTCTTTACGCCCCCAACGTCAAACCGGGAAGCTTCACCGACTACAGTCCGCGCGCCATCAACCATTTCCGCGATTGGCTTCAGTTGCGTTACGGGAGCGTCGAGCGCTTGAACGAACTGTGGAAATCGAAGTTCAAGTCGTGGGCCGAGATCGAGCCGCCAAAGGCTCCGTGTTTCGACCGGCCGTCTCTCGACTGGCATTCGTTCCGGTTGGCCGTCCTTCGCGAGTACCTGCAGGGTTTTTACGCCATCCACAAGGAACTCGCCCCAGGGAAGCCGGCGTTGGGCTGGCTTCATGACATGGGTTTCCGGAGCGACGAAGTTTTGCGGGGCGGGATCGTCCCGCACCAACTGGCCGCGGTGAGCGACGGACTTATCGGCAACCTCATCGTCCGTCCCCCCGACATGCTCTACAACACCCTTTACTACGACGCCCTGGGCTCTTTCGGCAAGGTGGTCGTTTCCAAGGAGTACAGCTATTTCCCCCGCCCGCTGCCAGCCGAGCCGATTCCAAGACTCATGCTCGAATGTCTTGGCGAGGGTTTGTGGTCGCTCCAGTGGTGTGAATTCCGATGGGGCGACGGCCAGATCGATTGGGGAATCCAAAAGACAAAAGCCCGTCCCGAACTTCGCAGGTTTTATGGCTGGCTGGAAGGGTTGAGGCCGGACCTTCAAGGTTTCCAGCCAGCCGAGCCCGCCACGAAGGTGTATGTGAGCGAACCGATGTGGATTCTGCGCAATTGGGCTCCTCAATGGCGCGCGCTCCATGCGTCGATGGTTTCCCGCCAAATCCCGCGCACATTTCTCTTTGACCCCCAGATTGCCGACCGGCGGTTTTGGCCGAAGTGCCTTACCGTAGTGGATGCCAATGTCGTTCCACGTCAGGCGCTTGACGCCGTGATCGCGTACATCGCCGAAGGCGGGGTGGTCGTCCTCTACGGAATGGAGGAAGCCTACGGGCCGGACCTCCCGTGCATCGGGCCGTCAACGCTGGGGGGAATTCTCGGCGAAGGACGCCCAGTCGGGCAATCAGCCACCCTCTATCCGGCGAAGACCGGCAAGGGCGCCCTGCTCCACTTTAACTACTCCTACCCGGATATCGACCGGGGCGAGGCGCGCCGGACGGACCTGGTCACCGACCGGGTGCTCAAAGAGCTCGGCGTCAATATCGCGTTGCCGGTCCGTGCCGGGGACTCTGGCCAGCAACTGTTTCTGGAGAGCTTTCGCCTCACCGACGGCCTGAACCAAGCCCTGGTTCTGGTCAATACTGGCGCAGATCCGATGGAAGTGCGGGTGGACGTGGATGCATTGTGCGGCGCAACACCCCCGTCGCGGGTCAGGTATGCGGTCTATGGGGAACAGTTCCGCGAGTTGCCGGGGGAGAAGGGTCCGGCGCGCGTCAAGCTTTTTCCTGGAGCCGGGGGTCTCCTGCTGGTCGAGGGACAAGCGCCGCAGCCCCCTGATTCAGCCGACGCGATGGCAGCACGGATCAGCGGTCTCCGCGGCCAGGGATACGACGTTGCTGCCGCCGATGTGATGGCGCGGCGGGCCAACTCCGCCACTGCGCCCCTTCACCTTCGCAGGGCCGCCTTGGCCCGCCTGTCAGCGATGACCGTTTTCAAATGCCGGCAAGAGGGAGGTGAGATACAAATTCAAGAAGCTTCGCTTGCTTCCATTCCGTCCAATGACGCATTCAAGCACCCGCCAACGGCCTACCTTGTTCCATTATACGATTTCCGCCTGCCCGTTCAGACAGACGGGCCCGGTCGTTACCGTGTTTCCCTTGAACGCGCCGCCTGGCCGCCTGTCCGGGATTTCGTGCGGGGGCGGTACGAGCCTTACCAAGGCGCGCTGACATGCGTTGTGTCGAGGAAGGAACCGGCCGCGAGCGGTTCAACGAGAGTAACTATTGTCCCTTTGGGCCACCGGCAAATGGGCGCCAATAGATGACAACACCAACAAAGGAGTATACCGTGTCATGAAAAAGAAAGCTTTCACCCTTATCGAGTTGCTGATCGTCGTGGCGATCATCGCCATCCTCGCCGCCATCGCGGTACCCAATTTCCTGGAAGCCCAAACGCGCTCCAAAGTGAGCAGAGCCAAGGCCGACATGCGCTCGCTGACGACAGCCCTCGAGTCGTACATGGTGGATCAAAACCAGTATCCTTACAAAGCGCTCAACTATCCGATCCGCAACATCAACACCGACGCCCCCTGGAACATTCGCCTGATCCCAATCACCACGCCTGTATCGTATATGTCGTCCCTTCCCCGCGATCCTTTTCGCCATCAGGTTGCTGGAACCTCGGCTCCCGGCTACTCTGACAATCCAATCTACACGACATTCATCTACCAGCGCTCCGACCTGAGAGTTTCCGGCGCAATCGTTCTCCCAGAGGGACGTTCCGCATACCTGATCAATAGCGCCGGGCCGGACAACAATGTCGCGTCCGACAGCTACTGGTCGATCAGCGAGTTGGAGGCCTTCGAGCGCATGAACATCAGAACCTCGCCGCAGCGCTACGACCCCACCAACGGCACCCTCAGCCCGGGAGACATCTACCGCTACGGCCCGGGCGGCGAAGTCCGCTGACAATCCGGACACACCGTTTTGAGCGCAATATACTTGTTTGACAGAACCGATTTGCGCTGTCCGGACATTCCCGGCAGCCCACGACCTGATCGATGAAGGAGCAGCCGCTAATGGAGTTGTCTGGTTTTCCGGGGTTCCGGAAAATGCCCTCGAAAGCGCCCCTGCCGGCCACGGCAGTCCGATTCGCCGCACTCGCCGTCGCACTGGCCGCACTGGCCGCATCGCCGGCGTGGTGCCGCCAGACTCTGGACGACATGGAAGGGGGGGCAAACTGGACTCCTTCAGAGGGTGCGACATCCTTCCAGACTTCGACGGACATCGCCTACCAGGGGTCGAAGAGCGGGAAGATTGCGTTCTCGTTCTCGCCGTCGGTGCGGTACGCCGCCATATCATGGACACCTGCGGTCCCCGTCGAAGCCGGCGGATCCTACCTGGCCTTTCGGTTCTACAACCCCGGAGCGCTCCTGACCGGTGCTTACGTGGAGGCCGTGGTCCAAGACACGTCAGGCACGGCAATCACCCTGCCCGCCTGGGCGGGAACGACTGCGACGCCTTCAAGCGGCTCGGCGCCCTTCGTTGCCGGGGAACTCGGCTGGCTCAGCTACTTCCAGCGGATACCTGCTTCCGCGGGCCGCATCGCGCAGGTCAGGATTCGCGTCAATCTACCGGGTTCCGCCTCGTCGGGACCGTACACCCTCTACGTTGACCAGGTTGAGTTGGCTGACAGCGACCAAGTGATCGATGCCATGGATTTCGCAACCGGCTGGCAGGTTGCCGGTTCCGCCATAGAAGTCGCGGCCTCGAGCGAGCAAGTGCTTGCGGGCGCCGGTTCGTTGAAAATGTATTACAATTTTCCGGCAAGCAGCGCGGGCGCGACCGCCTCCATATCGCGTTCACTGGGCGATGCTGCCGCCACCAAGGGTCGCAGGCTTTCGGTGGCGCTCTTCAACAGAAATGGTTCGCTGGCTCGCGGGGCTGCGTGGCTCAACGCGTCGGCAGCGGTTCAGAAATCCGACAACACCTGGGTGCAACTGCCCCTTTATAACGGCGGGAATATCCAGATCGGCTGGAGCGGCCCGGGTACGGCCGCACGAGGCTGGTACCGGCTTTCATGGGCCATTCCCGACTCGGCTCCTTACATCAAGGGGGTTCGGTTCGACCTCATCAATACCTCCAACAATGGGTTTACCCCAAGCGGACCGGGGGAAAACCAGGTCTATTGGGACGACGCCCGTCTGCTTCCCGCCGGCTACCCGTTCGAGTTTCCCGATGCGGCGACGCAGAACGACACCAACAAGCTGTGGTCCATTTTCGGCGGGGTGAACGACGGCAACAACGCGGTCAACCTGTACGGCCAATTGCCCGACTGGTATCCCTGGTCGCAGCTCAAGATCATGTGGTCCGACGAGACCGATTACCGGGAATGGACCGCGTACTGGTCTCAAATCCATCCCTTCGGTATCGCCGGTTATCCCTGGACATGGGACTCGCAGGAGAAATGGCCGACGGGGACCACGTCGTGCGTCTACGGTTACCATGCGGCGGTACCATGCCGTTACATCACGGGCATTGCCCAGACGGTGGCCTGGCGCGGCAACGCGATCCTGAGCCAGTCGGATCCGTCCACCGTTCCGGGTGCGGGCGGCTCCCAACTCGTGGACTCTTTCGATTCCACCTCCGGTTGGACCATCTATGAGGGCGGCACGGGCCTCTCGACCACTTCCGCGGTAATGCGCGAGGGGAAGTCCAGCCTGAAAGTCTCCTACCAATTCAACGAGGCGGGCCAGGGCCAGTGGATGACGATTTGGAAAAGTCTTTCGTCACCCGTCGCAATGGCCAACAAGACCCTGCGCTTGCGCCTGTTCAACCGCAATGACTCAGCAGATGGGGTCTTCATGTTTTCCGTGTTCGTTCTCGACACCAACGACACGTGGTGGGACCTCGGCTTCTGGGCCAACGAGTCCGACGGGTGGGGTGGCGAAGGCGGCGTCGAATGCGGCGGCATCGCCAACTCGATGCTGCCGTGGAGCGGAGACGAGACGGGTGAACGGTGGCCGCCGAATTACGCATCCGCCAAGGGTTGGATCACGTATGCCAGGAAGGTTCCGTCGGGCGCCGCCCAGATCAAGCGCGTCGACATCAAACTTCACCTCCCCAGCACGTCGCTTCACTTTGGCCCCAGCGGCCCCGGCGAAAACTGGATCTATCTCGACGACCTCGAGATCCGCGCCGCCGCCGATGCCGACGTTAGCGCTGGCATGACCACGCTCCAGAAATGCCGCCGGAGCATGGAATACCTGCTTTACACAATGCGCGGGAGATCCGGATTGATTAAAACGGCAGACCTCCTCAACACCGGCCTGGCGAAGGGAATGCCGTCCTCGTACTGGGACAATTCCAGGGCCGGCTATTTGGACGCCTACACCAACCTTTATTGGTACGCCGCGCTACGGGACATGGCGGCGATCGAAAGGACCCAGAGCAACATCGCCGATGCCGCCTACTACGAGGCGCTGACCGCGCAGGTAAGATCACTGTACAACGCCACCTTTTGGAACGCGGCAACGGGGCGCTACGCCGATTGGATTGGCGCAGATCTCGTCAAGCACGACAAGGGTTTCACAAGCTTAAACCTGGAAGCCGTGTGGGCCGGTCTTCCCGACGACGCAAAGGCCGATTCGATCCTTCAGTGGCTCGAGGGGATCCGGACGGTTGCCTCGGATACGGCCACCAATCTTTACCAGACCAACTTCGCGCCGCGATCGAACACGGTGGCCTACTCCGCCGGCGAGTGGGAAGACCTTAACGGCCTTATCACCGTCACGCCTGGCGGCAATTCCACGTATGGCCAACACCAAGCCAACGGCGGGTTCATCTTCTACACATCGTTCTACGATTTGCTGGCGCGTTCGCGCTACCGGAGCGCCGACAACGCGCTCACCCGCCTTAACGGGATCCTCAACGAATTCAGGTCCCGCGGCTGGGATCTCAGTGACAACTCACTCGATCCGACGAACAACATGGGCGCCCGCTGGAAGTGGGGCATCACCCATGAATTCCCGGAGTCCGGACTGGTCCCGACGTTCCCGGTCTACGGCTGGCTGGGGATCAAGGCCGACGTGGCGACCGCGAAGTTGACCATCCAACCGAATCTGCCGTCCGCGTGGAACTGGTCCGGTTTGAACCGGATGCATTACCGGGGCCGCAACTTCGACGTCCAAGTCAGCCGCGCGCGGACGGTCCTGACTTCGCTGCAGGGAACAGCTCAAACCCTGAGCCTGGACGCGTACGGTGCGCCTTCTGTGGCGTACGAGGCCGTGGCGCAGAACCTGAACGGTCCCAGCACAGTCGAGACGGTCACCCAAGTTACCAGCGGGGCTGACGGAAAGATTCCCGTTCCGGCATGGAACCTGGTCGCGGGCGCGAACCGCTTGATCGTGCGCCCGCGCGACTCGAGCGATCCGACCGAAATCTCGTCCTGGGAGCTGTATTGAGGCCGGGAGTTGAACCCCGGCGTACGGTCACCGTTGGGGAACCACCGCGAGATCGCGAAGCACATTAGCGGGATACGATGGGCGAAGTGTACGAATGGAGAGCTGATGACGCCAATGGGACTCAATATCACATGGCTATGGCAACAACTGGGAGTATTGGCAGTTGGTCGTTGGGCACTACCCGTCTCAATTCTCGCGGGGTGCCCCCTCGTGGACTTGACCGCTGAGACCGCAAAACCAGATCATGCCTGGACTGTGGATTTTCCAACCACATGTCCGGAAATGGCCGCTTTCCCGGCGATTGTTGAAATCCCAAGCACAGTCTTGCCAACAGGGTCCGGCCGCTTCCGGGTGTGTTTCAGGACGCCCGATGGGCGCCTGATGGCGGTCCCATGCGATTTCGATGCTTCAGACGCGCCAAATTCCGGAGAGGCAACAGTCACCTGGTCCTGGGGGGACATTCCATCCGGATGCAGGAATCGGGTTTACGTGATCCGTGACAGCGCGCCGCCGTCTGCCGGCAAGACAAGAGGGACGCTTGAGTGGGCGTGGAGCCGGAGTCTCGCGCGCTACCAAAATGACGCCGTCCGGGCGCTCGTTTTGACGCAGTCCCCCAGCTATAGCACCGTCCTTCATGACGTGTCGCTGTTTGTGGGCGGGCGGTGGCGCGAAATCTACGGATGGTGGGCCGTTTCCGATGCCATGTTGGGCAACAAATGGAAGACGCTTGGCTCGCCCGATTTCGAGACGGTCGAACCGGAAAAACCGCGTGGTCAGCGCTTCGGAACCGTCAGGGATGAGTTCACCGCGGAGGCGCGGCTTGCCGGGACGCCCGAGGCCCGGATCGAGACAACCTACGAGTTCTTCCGCGGGTTCCCGGGCGTGAGGATGCGGCGCACCTTCAGCGTTCCGGCGAAAAGCGGTCTTTCCTGGGGGGATTGCGGCTACTGGTTGGGCGGATCGGCGTGGGGATTCCCTGTCTTCAACGCGGTGGCGCCAACGTCCTATTACTACCGGGGGGAATGGCGCGAGAAGCCGGTTCACAAGGTGAAGGGCGATTTTCCTGCGATGGCCGCTGACACCGGGTCCGACCTCCGCTTCGCGATCCTGTACTGGGACAGCACCCGCGTGTGGCTGGCGATGGCCCTCGAACCGGCGTCCCTTGAGTCGCCGTTCAAGACGCCGCAGTTCGTGTTCAGGGGCGGGGGCATGACCGCGCCTTCCTGGTTCGAACGCACCGGCCCCTTCACACGGGGCGAGTTCGTTTCCTGGTATATGGGTGGGTGCTCGAGCCGCAGCGAAGCCGTCGCCACGGTCGAATCGTTCTCCCAATCCATCGGAACGAAGCCCCGCATCACTTCTGTTGCCCCCGAATCGCTCGGTCCGATCCGCGACGTGGCGCAGGAGGAAACCGGGGCCGCGACCATCGCATTGGCCGACCATCCGCCGACAAAGAGGGATGCCGACGCCGCACGGGTCAGGCTTGAAAACCGCTTTGTGCGGCTGGCTTTTGACCCGGCGGAGTGCCGCGTCACGGAACTCATCTTGCGGCCTGAGGGACGGCAGACATCAGCCACCGATCTGCTTGCGGCATCCGGATCGGGAATCTGGTTCACGGCCGGCTCGCGATGGCAGAGGTCGCTTGACTGGCGCGACACGGACAACCGCCACCTTGTGCCCGACACGAGCCACGCCACGGTGGAAACAACGTCCTCCAACGCCCTCAGAATCTCCGGGTTCGTCCTCGCCGACCCCGAGACAAGCGCCCCTGTGTTCCGCGGCGACATGCTGGTGGCTTTGGCCCAAGACCGCCCATCCGCCGACTTCACATGCGAGTACGAAGCGATTGCGGACAACGATCTTCCCTACCTCGGCTGGCATTTCGACTTCCCCAAGGGTTCCTACCGCTGGTTCATCGGTGACGGCCAGATGGACGACTCACAGCGCTGGCAGAAATACCGCATGGGTTACAGCGACCTGCAACCCATGCGTTACGGCCTGGGGTCGCAACGGCTTCTGGCGTTTCCCGACAAGGGCGGGGAAGGGGACCTCGGGTTGAGCCTCGCGTACCTGCCCCAGACCAATGTGGCGCAGCGGGCATGCAATCTGCCCAATCCCCTGTTCGACGACCCCCAGGGAATCCAGAAGATCGCGATGACGGCCACGAAGCTGGTGTGGCGATTCCACAACATGCGCGGGATCGGGCACAAGGCGGGCGAGCGCAAGACGATTGCCGTCCGCATCGAAACAGCCCCCCGAAAATTGCTCAACGATCAACCGCGGCGTTCCCTTCGGCTTGATCTTCCCGCGTCACCCGAAACGGCGGCCTGTCTCGACCATTTCTGGATCCACCACGCCCGCGAAGGTCCGGGGGGCATCGAGGGGGCCGGCGCTTGGTGGTACACGCTCGTGTCGCGCTTCAACCCGAACCTGTCGCCAACATCGTGGAGGGATGGCCTTCTCAAATACCTTGGCAAACAGTCGCGCGGGAACGCCAAGAGCAGCGAGCGCTTCATTGTTCCGCGCGGCGGCCTGCCGCTCCGGGAAAATGCCACGGACTTCAACTGGAACGGCGGCTACTGGTTCGAAGTAAACGCCCACGTTGTGCTGAGCGCCGAACAGTACTACCTCGTCACCGGGGACCGCGATTTTCTGACGAGCGCGCTGCCGGACCTCGAGTCCGCCATCGAGTTCTACCGGGGCATGGTGGCCGAAGACGGCATCGTCACCCTGCCCGAACCCTTCAACGGGATAGACGGCCCGATCATTTGCTACTGGGACGCTTGGAATATGGGCCACAAGTCGGCTTTCATCCAGATGTATGCGGCGGGAGCGGTTTCGGCCATGGCCCGCATCGAAGCGGCGGCGGGCCGGCCCGAGAAAGCGGCGGAGTACGGGCAAACGGCCCAACGCCTGCAACAAGCTCTCATCATCCGATTCTGGCGCGAGGCGGACCTGACCGACAACGACGGAAAGCCCATTCGCGGCGGGCGGCTCATTTCTTGGGTGGACCGCGACGGAAGGAAACTCGACGCGGGGTTCACCGATCTCAACCTGATGGCCGTTCACCTTGGGCTCCTGCCGCCGACTCACACAAAGCGGGTGTTCGAGTGGCTCGACGACGACCCCTACGCGTATGCATGGCGGGACAAACTCACATCGCGACCCGTCAGCATACTTTCATTCAACACGATCGATGGCAACTCGACGCGCGTCTACTGGAAGTCGAACGGGCCGCGGCGCTACTTCGCGGGGGCTTTCAACCCGTTCCTGACGCCAAGCGGCATGGAGAACGGCCAGATTCAGTATTGGGTGGCAGGCTTCGACCTGCTGAATCGGATCCGAAATGGCGATGCGTCCAGAGCCGCGAAGATGCTCGACGATTTCCTCAGCCGGTACGCCCGCGGCGACCTGAACTGTGGCCATGGAGTTCCCGAATCCCGGCCGTTGCCGATGTTTCAGGGAACAAGCCAGATGTCGCCCCTTGACGAGCCATGCGGCAGCGACCAGAGCCTGGGTGAGGACGGACTGATCTACGGTCTCGGCGTCGTATCCGGTCTGCTTGGCCTTGACTGCGACTATGATGGATTGCGGATCCGGCCGAACCTCCCCGAGGCTTTCAGGGACGCGACCCTCAGCAATTTCCGGTACAGGAGCGCGAACCTGACGGTGAAATACCACGGCTTCGGGAACCGCGTCCGGTCGGTAACGGTCGACGGCAATCCCGTCAACCCGGCCGGGCCAGTCATCCCGTTTTCGTGGAACCCCGGTGCTGAGACCAAGTCCTTGGTCGACGTCGTTCTCGAGCCGTGAGGCACAAGGAATCGCGCGACGGGTTTGCCCGGACGAACGAAGGCCGGATGTCTGACGCCTGCGGGTTGCTGAAGAACATCGCCATGCAACTCGTGGCGGCCGGTCAGATTCCCGGCATTCCCACCGCACGCGCCATCATCAGGCGTTTGGCTCCACCGGCGATCTGCATCCCCGGCAACGCTCCAGCTTGGAAGGTCGCGTCCGAACGATTCGGGCCGCGCTCACCGGTCCGCGGCGTCTGGTGACGGACCTGCGCCGCCTTAGTGAGCGATCAGCAGACGCACGTCAGCTTCGCGCAGGGCCTCTTCGATTGCGGCGGGAGGGCGCTGGTCTGTCACCAGCACATCGATGTCCTCCCAACCGCAGACCTTCACCATTCCCACCTGTTCCATTTTGGCGTGATCGGCGAGGATGGCCACCTTCTGCGCACGCAACATCATCTCGCGTTGGGTTTCCATGACCAGATCGTTCGAGTTCAGCACGCCCTCGGGCGACAGGCCGCTGGTGCCAAGCAGGGCCCAGTTGGCGCGGTATTCGCGAAGGATCATGATGGTGTGGGGACCCAGGAGGATCTCCCCCCGTGGGTAGAGAAATCCGCCTGTCATGTTGACCTCGGGCATGGGAACCCGGTTGCTGGAGGGTTCGTTGAGCACGGAAGCGAGCGGCACCGAGTTCGTGATGACGCGCACCATCGGCGGGAGATAACGCGAAAGGTGGGCCGTGGTGGTTCCGCCGTCGATGATGACGATGTCTCCGGGCGCCAGAAGTTCTGAAGCCGCCTTGGCGATGCGGTCCTTTGCCCCGGCATTTTCAACCTGCCTGCGCGAAAACGGAAGCATTCCGAGCATGTGCGCGCCATCCACGCGCTGGATTCTTCCGTGGCTGCGGACAACGAGTCCGCGATCTGCCAAATCGGTAAAATCCCGCCGGACGCTCGCCGGGCTGATCCCTAACTTCTGTTGAACCTGCTTCATGGTGACGAAAGGTTCCTGCTGCACCATTTCGAGAATCATGCGCCTGCGTTCAAAACAATCCATAACCTTCAGTCTCCCAATGAAATTGACAACAACCGTCATCAAATCGAAAAACAATCGTGATTATATGGTGAGCGAATCGTGTCCTGATTCAACTACTAAATCATCGGCATGAAGATTCTCGTGCTTCGGCAATGGCGCCCATCATCATTCACGAGGGCATCGAAAGTTTTTGCGGCAAGGCGTGCGTCTGCCGCTGAACAGCGCTTGTCGTCAGATTGTTCTGATCCAGCGGATGGGGAGTCCTTCGGGCGCGTCGTGCCCGATTTCGACATCGATGATCGGTTCGCCGCATCCGTCGGGGATGTCAAATGTCAGGCGACGCCAGTCTGAGCCGTTCACGCAGAATCTTCCCGCCTCGATGCCATTGAGCAGAAGGCGGCCGTTGCAGGGCTTCATCTCGGGAGAATCATTCGGTGGCGCTATCGCGGCGGAGATTTCGACCATGCGCGCGTCCGGCGCCCGGCGCACCGGCGCGATGGCGAATGGATGGGCCCGTCGGAAAGTTGCCCCGCTGTTCTCGCGCGCGGTTTCGCCCCATCCGCTTCGCAGTTGGCATTGCCGCAGAAGTGCGGGAACGAATGCGGAGGCCGGCGGGGCGCAGCGGGCGGTGATGGCGCGCAGGCCGGCTTCGAGACGCGCCGTGTTGGCGGAGAAGTTATCAAAGGATTCGCGCAGACTGCATGGCGCGGCTATGCCGGCAAGATCGGCGATGCTCAAATTTGGGGCGATATCGCGCGAGCGTGGCGGGCGGGGCGGCGCAAGCAGCGTACGCCGGGCCGTGATGTTCACGCTGCCGCTGAAGGGCGCGAGTTTTGCCAGTCTGATCCCGCGCGCGGCCTCGCCGGGCGTGAGATGGCGGTGAAAATTATATGGGATGCGCCTGAAAAGGCGTCCGCCCGCATAGCGGGGCGGATTGGGCCAGAAGCGCACGGTGACGTCGTCCGCGAGCCCCCGCATTGCCCGCAGGTAATCTGACAGCGCGGGCGCGCGCTCGTTGAAACCGTGCTGTTTGTCCACCGTCTGCGCCAGGCATTGTTCTTCGTCGTCAAACTTGCCGCGCGCGGGTTCGCTGCACGCGGCCAGGATACCGCCCGGTTTGAGCACGCGAAGCATCTCGCGCATACCGCGGGCAAGGTCCTGAAAGTGATGGAGCGCGGAGCGGCAGAAGACGATGTCGAACGTGGCGTTGAGAAAGGGCAGGCGTTGCGCCGGCGCGGTCACGCGGGTGAACAGTTTCGGATATCTTTCGGGATGATAGAGATAAAAACGCTCGCCGCACAGATCAAGCGATTCGGGGTTCGAAGGGTGAGTCTGCTCGAAGCTGATGTGGAACAGATCGGTGAGTTCGGTCTCTGCGGCGACAACCCGCGCGCCGCGCCGGGCGAACTCGGCGGATGTCGGCCCCAGCCCGGCTCCAACGTCAAGCACAATCGTTCCCGGCTGAATCCGCATGTCGGCGAGTATGGCTTTGAAGAGCGCGTCCATCAGGCCGCTGGCGCTTGCGATCTGATCCTCGTGTCGCTCGAGCGCGGCGGCGTCGGGGCGGATGCCGTCCAGCCGGCGCTGCACGATTTTGCGCCGCGCCACCGATTCACCCAGCGCGGACATCCAGTCGGCATCCAGCACAGACAGGCAGGCCACGCCGAGCACATGCGGGTAGGCGCGTCCGCAGGCCGCGCATTTCCATGCGCCCGACCACAGAACCGCGCCGCCCGCCGCGGTTTCCCGCGGCGACAGCCGCAACGCTGCCCAGCAACACGGGCTCAGCAACCGCTCACGTATCGGGTCGTTGTGCATGTTCATTCCATGCTATTCAAATTGCATGCGCGGATGATTTGCAAGGTGACTGGAGAACTTCTCTTGCCCATTTTCATTTCTGCTTATGTCATCACAAGACCATGAAACATAAAATACTACATCTTTTGCGCGATAATGCGCGGCTCTCCGCTGCTCAGATCGCGCGGCGCATAGGGGCGCCCAAGTCTGAGGTCGCCGCCGTCATTAAGGAACTTGAGCGGTCAAGAACGATTGTGGCATACAAGGCCATCATCAATCCCGAACTCGTTGACGAACAGACAGTCGAAGCCGTCATCGAGGTTAAAGTGCGGCCGAAACGCGGTACGGGATTCGATGATATTGCGCGCCGTATTTACAACTTCCCGGAAGTTCATTCCCTCTACCTGATATCAGGCGGCATGGATTTTCTGGTTTTTCTCGAGGCAAAATCCATGAAGGACATCGCGCACTTTGTGACGGAAAAGCTGGCGACGCTGGAAGATGTTCAGTCCACAGGCACACACTTTGCCCTCAAAAAGTACAAAAAGGACGGCGTCGTGCTGCATGAAGCAGAGAGCGCCTCACGCCTCGCCGTGACGCCCTGATGTCAAACAGACGCATGCCAGCCGGCGGCCGCATCGCCCGTCATGTCAGCGCGTTGCCGCCCTCGGGCATACGCAAATTTTTCGACCTTGTCACCGCCACGCCCGACGTGGTCTCGCTCGGTGTGGGAGAGCCGGATTTTCTGACACCATGGACCATTCGTGAACAGGCTATTTACGAAATCGAGCGCGGCCGCACAACTTACACCAGCAATCACGGCCTGATCGAGCTACGGCGCGCGCTGTCGGGGTGGCTGGAAAAACGGTATGACGCCGCTTACAATCCTGCCGATGAAATTCTTATCACCGTCGGGGCCAGCGAGGCCATTGATCTTGCCCTGCGCGCCCTGCTGAATCCGGGTGAAGAGGTCATCGTCATACAGCCATGTTATGTTTCCTATGCTCCCACAGTCGTTCTCGCCGGGGGCAAACCCGTCATATTCCCCACACACCAGAAGGACGGTTTTCGAATCGATTTTGGCGCTTTGCTGCCCCTGATCACACGCCGCACACGCGCGATCATCATCAACTATCCCAATAATCCAACGGGCGCCACTTTCAACCGCAATGATCTCGAACAACTTGCCGCCTTTGCCTGCAGGCAGGACCTGGTGATTTTGAGCGACGAAATCTATGCGGAGTTGACATACGATGCCAGGCACATTTCACTGGCCTCCCTTCCGGGGATGAAGGAGCGCACGATCCTGATATCCGGATTTTCCAAGGCACACGCGATGACGGGCTGGCGCATCGGTTACGCCTGCGCGCCGCCGGACATCATCACGGCCATGGTCAAGATTCACCAATACACGATCATGTGCGCGCCCACCCTCTCACAATACGCCGCGCTTGAGGCGATTAATGAATGCGATGACGACATCGTTTCCATGCGCGAGCAATACGACATGCGCCGCCAGTTCATCGTCAGGGAATTCAATGCGATTGGATTAAAAACCCTCATGCCCGAGGGCGCTTTTTATGCCTTTGTTTCCATCCAAAACACGGGGATGAGTTCAGAGGAGCTTTGCGCGGGTCTTCTCCATGACGAAAAGGTGGCTGTCGTGCCGGGAACAGCTTTCGGGGCATGCGGCGAAGGCTTTATTCGCGCAAGCTACGCATCCAGTTATGAAAACCTTGAGCTGGCCATGGAGCGGATGGGACGCTATGTGGCGCGGATCAAACACGATGCCCACAAAGGCGCGCCTTGCCGCCACAACCACCCGCATGGCATGCGGATGCCCTGATACCATCATGCGGTATTCGACCGGGATACAGATCGTATGACAGCAGTGACGCGGGAACCATTGCCGAGTCGTCACAACTCTATGCTTCCGCTGCTTTTTGAGGCAGTGAGGCGCTACTGCTCCTCATTCGTATCGCCGAGCATGCCCATCATTTTCTCGCGCATCTCGGCGGGGTAATGACAGCGCTCGAGGCAGACTTCGCCGGAGATGATACCGCGTTTGTAAAGCGTGACCAGGTAATCGTCCATGGCGATCATTCCCTGTTTGGCGCTCGTTTGAATCGTCGAGATGATTCGGTTGGTTTTCTTCTCACGGATCAGGTTTGCCACTGCGGGCGTGTTATGAAGGATCTCGTATGCCGCAACGCGGCCACGGCCATTGGCGCGGGGAAGAAGCGTCTGCGCAACGATCGTCTTCAAGGCCACTGAAAGCACGGCGCGCATCTGCTCCTGCTCGTTCGCGGGGAAGGCGTCGATGATGCGGTTGATTGTTTCCGAGGCGGAGATGGTGTGGAGTGTGGCGAAAACAAGGTGGCCTGTTTCCGCCGCGGTGATGGCGGCCTGCATCGTCTCGAGGTCGCGCATTTCACCCACAAGAATAACATCGGGGTCCTGTCGCAGGGAGCCGCGCAACGCGAAAGCGAAGCTTGGCGTGTCAACATGCAACTCGCGGTGCGTCACGATGGCCTTTTTGTGGGGATGCGTGTATTCCAGAGGATCCTCGACCGTGATGATGTGCACATAGCGTTCGGCATTGATATAATCAATCATCGTTGCCAGCGTCGTTGTTTTTCCGGAACCGGTCGGGCCGGTCACCAGAACAAGGCCGCGGTGGGCGTTCAGGACTTCGAGGATGGACTCTTTCGGCAAACCCAGCTCATCAAACGTCAACAACCGGGATGGAATAAGGCGCATGACGATGGAGATATTGCCGCGCGCGCGGAACACGGCACAACGGAAGCGCGCAAGGTCGCTGTAAGCATAAGCGAAGTCGGCCTGTCCCATTTCCTGAATCATTTGCTGATAGCGCGGGGGTGTGATCTCGCGCATCAGCCGCTCGGAATCCTCCGGCGTGTTGATATGCGGGTCGATGATGTCCAGCGTGCCATGGATTCGCATGACAGCCGGCTTGCCCACGGAGATGTGCAGGTCTGATCCATCACGCTCAACAACGAGTTTAAGCATGTCATTCATGTCAAGCATAACAGCGGATTGCCTTTCTAATACTTCGTGATGATGTCATGGCCGACTCTACATGGGCGGTTGGCATGTGCAATACTGAACTGCATCGCCTGATTTTGCAGCAGGGCCTGCATGAACTTGTCGTCATGGCCCTCCCGGATCCACTGTTTGTCTGTTTAAATAGTCATCGGGATTGCCTTTCTTCCATCGCGTGGACGGTTCAAGGCGGGTTATCGATGTTTTTTTGGGGTCAATCATGTTTCCGGATTTTCCCGCGAGCTCGGCGGTGAATCCAATGCCCTTTGTTCCCGGTTGCGTGCTCCAGTAATGCATGGCCTGAATTTTCCCCGCCGCATCACGCGCCCATGATAAAAATATCACCGAGTGCCCTGTTTTGTCACACCGCCAGATCTGGACGAAATCGCCCGGTAATGCCTTGTCCGGCGAGGCAATCCTGCGTCCCATTCCGTATGCCAGCAGCGCTTCCTCTGGTCCCGGCGAATAGCGCACGCGGCAGAACCACAACCTTTTGAACAGTTCCGCGGTCTCGCTTGTCCATGTGTAGTGCGCCGGTTTTTTTCCCTCGATGGCGCGGTAAAACACCTCGAGAGTCAGGCCGCAACAGTAGGTGCGTCCCTTTTGCTCCCCGCGCATGACCAATTGACCGTTGAGCAGGATGTCCGTGGTGCAGCCATCATAAGCATTACCCGCTTCCGCGCCTCGCGGCCACCAATAGCCGTGGCAGCCGTCGCGCGGATAACTCAAAAGAAGTTTGACGATCCGTGAATTCATTTCAGGAAGCTTGCGGGACTTGCCGGTCAAATATTGGATTGGGCGGAAGTGTTTCAGTGGAACAATCCGGCTGGTTCCGGCATCGCGAAAGACCGCGCATGTGGTGATTGCATCATGAACAGCTGGTTTGGCGGCCTGTTTGCGGTGTTTCTGGCGATGGCGGGGCGCCGCCGCGCCCGGCACGGATCCCGCTGTAATAATCGCCAGCAAAATCAAAACACACACGCGTATGATATGGATCATGTCTCACTCACATTTTATATCATACTACATCCGGACATGACACATCATACCCCCGCCTGCTTCATTCTCCGGCAAGCCAGCTCAATTCGCTTCTCATCGGTGGTCAGGGCAAACCTGACAAATCCCTCACCAGCCGCGCCAAGGCCTATTCCCGGCGTGGCGACGATACCGCACATATCGATAAGGTTCCGTGTTGTCTCCATGGATGATCGTCCCCCGCGGGTCGGCGCCCAGACATAGAAGGTTGCGTGCGGCGCTTCGAATGACGGCCATCCAAGCTCACGCAAGCCCGTCATGAGCGTCCTCTGTCTGGATTCATACACTTTGACAATTCCCGGCAGAAGCTGATCATAATGACGCATAGCCGCAACACCCGCATATTGTATCGCATTGAAAACACCCGAATCAAGATTCGTCTTGACGGTGAGCAGTCCCTGCACAAGTTCGCTGTTGCCCGCCGCGAAACCAATCCTCCAGCCGGTCATATTGAATGTCTTTGAAAGCGAGTGGAGCTCAATGCCCACTTCACGGGCGCCCGGAATTTCGAGAAAGCTCAGCGCCTTCACACCGCCATAAGTAATGTCAAGGTATGCCGCGTCGTGCAGAATGATGAACCCATGTTTGCGGGCTTTGAAAATGGCCTGTTCAAAGAAATCCCGGGTCGCCATCGCGGCGGTCGGATTATTCGGGTAATTCAGGAACATGAGTTTGACGCGGGCAAAAACAGCGTCCGGTATCGCGTCGAGATCGGGCAGGTATCCGTTTCCCTTCAACAACGGCATGGCGTACAGTTCGCCGCCGGCAAAAAGCGTGGCTGCCCGATACACAGGATAACCAGGATCGGGCACAAGCACAACATCGCCCGGATCGACAAACGCCAGCGGAAAATGTCCGATCCCCTCCTTTGAGCCAATGAGCGCGATGATCTCCGTGGCGGGATCGAGCCCCACGCCATGAACACGCTCGTAATAACGCGCCACTTCCCTGCGAAACTCAATCTGTCCCGCGCCCAGCGGATAACGATGATTCTCAGTGACCGCCGCAGCCGCGGCAAGCGCATCGATAATCAGCCGCGGTGTCGGATGATCAGGATCGCCGATTCCAAGATTAATCACGTCCACCCCGCGCGCCACCGCTTCGTTCTTCAACTTGTCCAGCTCAATAAACAGGTAGGGCGGCAAAGCCCGTATCCGCTCAGTTAATCGAAATGCCATTTACTGACCGCCTTTTCGAGTTTTAACGATTTTGGAAGCGGCGTTGCCCGGGACGACATTTCATTTAGAATATCATTTGCCTTATGGGCGTCTTGTTACGCGTCTTCGGCGTCATCCTGTGTCACGAATCCCCGGCTGATTTGCTCCATCAGATCAGCCCCCTCAACATTATCCCCGCCGCTGAACATATAGCGGTCGAACATTTTGTTGAATTCCCAGCGGATGCCGTTGCGTTGTGTTGCGGCCGCAAAATCAAGATAGTTGCCGATTTTGGCGTCGAGATCGTCGGCGTGATGGAGAATGAGCGCTTCGAGCGTCTTCGGACGTTTGGGCGAGCCGTATTCCATCATTCCATGATGACTGAGCATGATATGCTGCAGAATGACTTTTTTTGCGGTTGGGAAATCCGCGAGATGCGCGCATTCGAGTTCGACCATGCCATAACCGATGGCAATGTGTCCGAGCAAGCGTCCGACATCGGAATGCGTGATTTTCTTTTCGTAATTGTACTCCACCACCTTGCCAATATCGTGAAGAAGCGCCGCCGCGATAAGGATCGACTGGTTGGCTTCAGGATAATTTTCCGCGATTTTCAGGGCGTTGTTCACCACGCTGATTGTATGCTCGTAAAGACCTCTGATATAGGCGTGATGCATGGTTGTGGCGCCCGGAGCGCGGCGAAATCGTTGCATGAATTCTGAATTGCTGAAGATCGCGCTGACCAGCCGTTTCAAATCCGCATCCTGCAGTCGTTCGATAATGGATCGAAACTGTTCATCCAGTTTTTCTGCTGGAATCGGACTGATCGGAAGGAATTTTGAGCTGTCGACAGCGCTGTCATTTATTTTTACTATCCGGCTGACCTTGAATTGAAGCTGGTTGTTGTAGACGAGTATGTCGCCTGTCACTTCGACATAATCATTGTCACGGATGGTCCCCGCCACAATCGCGTCGAATCCGTCCCACATGATCCCCGTGATTTTTCCTGTGGCGTCGCGAAGCTCCATTGTCACGAAGTTCGATCCGTCTTTTTTCGGGCGAATCTGCGGATTCTGAAGCAGGTAGCAGGTTTCAACCTTCGTTCCGCCGCACAGACTTGAGATTGGAATGTATTTAATTGTTTTGGGGGGCAAGAGCTTCTGTCCTTATCGTTTTGCCATAACGAATAGAGGACATCCTTGCCCGGTGTAATGCAAGCCGGAAAAATGGTTGAAAACTTCCAGGAATCCCTTTCGGATACTCACGTTTTAATTAACCGCCAACAGGCAGCAGCACCCCTGCCACATTGAACATACAGGAGCACATATTATGAACGTTTTTCAACTCCTCAGCGCATTTGTCATAATCACAGTGTGCACGGCGGTTGTTGCGCCCCCAACCGCGCATTGCCAGCAGGCAGGAGCGCAAAACGTTGCCGCAAAGAAAGGCGCATCCACGAAAATGACCAGGCATAAGGCACAGACACAATTTCTTATGGCATTGGGCGACGAGGCCACAAGCCACTTGTGGGGCGACACTTCGGTTCCCAAGGGACGCGCCGCGAGTTTTTTTTATGACGAAACGCCCGCCGAACTTTCACCCGCGGAATTCAAAGCGAAACCGGAAGAACGCAAGGCGCGCCTTGAAGCGGCGGCCTCCGCTGCCAATGCCATATCGAGCGCGTCAAATCAAGAATGGTTGCGGGCGAACGCGCACGCGGCGTCTGCGCCAGTCCGGCTGAAGAACGCCAAAGTCAAACTCGGCAATGAGGCGCTCGTCGAAGATCTGCGATACACGAATCTGCTTCGGGGCAAGCGGATCGGCCTTATCACGAACAACACAGGCATCGATTCGCATTTCGTCTCAACGATCGACAAACTGACGCGCATTCGCGGGTGCAAGCTGACCGCTCTTTTCGCGCCCGAGCATGGCATCCGCGGCGCACAGGGAGCCGGTGAAAAGGTCGACACCGAGATCGATCCGATCACCAGCGTGCCCGTCTACAGCCTTCACGGAACAGACGCGAAAAAGCGCGCGCAGAACAAGCCTCGGCCGTCGATGCTCAAGGATGTCGACACGCTTGTCTACGACATACAGGACATCGGGAACCGCAGCTATACTTACGCCGGAACCATGAAACTCTGCATGCAGGCCGCGGCGGAAAACGGGAAGGAGTTTGTTGTTCTCGACCGTCCGACTCCGATGGGCGGGAAACTGATCAGCGGCAATGTGCTTGATCCCGATTTTGTCACGCTTGTGGGCTGGGCGCCCGTGGCCTACATCTATGGCATGACACCTGGCGAGATGGCGCGGATGCTGAACGACAAGGGGCAGATGGGACTCAAACTCACTGTCATTCCGATGAAAGGCTGGAAGCGCGGCATGAAGTGGTGGGACACCGGTCTGCCATGGATTCCCACGTCAACACACATGCAAACGCCGGAGGCCTGCTGGCACATCGCCATTACCGGCATGCTCGGCGAACTTAATTCTGTCAGCGAGGGTGTCGGCTATCCCCTGCCGTTCGCCTATGTGGGCGCGCCGTGGATAGAGAGCCAGCGCCTTGCGGACGAATTGAACAGCCGCAAGTTGCCCGGGCTTTATTTCCGGCCGGCCTATTTCAAGCCTTATTATGGCATTTTCAAGGACAAGCAATGCGGCGGGGTTGAAATCCATCTGCTTGATTTCGACAAGGTCATGCCGGTTGAAGCGGGAATGCACATCATCGAGGCCCTTCAGAAAATGTATCCCGAGCAGAAGATACTGCTGGGCGGAGCCGATGCTGAATCAACCAAAACACGGGCGCGCGTGAGCGCGTTCAACAAGGTCATGGGCGGCAAGTCTGTCCGCCGCGCATTGTTGGAAGGCAAACCCGCCGCGGAGATCATCAAATCCTGGGCGCCCGAGCGGGAGAAGTTCGCGAAAGAACGCGAGAAATATCTTCTCTATCGCTGATCAACCGCAAGCGATCCGCCTCATCTTCAATTCTCACACAAGATCACACAATATCCGCAGTCCTAAAAACAGTTTTTCGTCGGTTGTCGCATAGGAAATCCTGAAATGCGTGTCGCGCGATGAAAACACGTTGCCGGGTATTACAAGCACCTGGTGTTCAATCGCCTTGTAAACGAAATCTGTTGCGTCCATGCCCTTGGGCGCGGGGACAAACGCGTAGAACGCTCCGCCCGGTTTGACGAGATCGAATTTCTCGCCAAGAATCTCACAGACCATGTCGCGTTTTTTCCGGTATGCGTTGACATATTGTGTCATGTCCGTTTTCAGCGCCGTCAGTATGGCCGCCTGTGCCACGCTTGGAGCGCACACGAAACTATACTGTTGCAGCATTGTCATCTTGTCGATCACATTCGGCGGCCCCGTGCACCAGCCGATGCGCCAGCCTGTCATCGCGTATGTTTTCGAGAATCCGCGCATGAGCAGCGTGTGATCATATAGATGAGCGAAGCTCAGATAGGGTTCGTCATAACAGAAGATATTGTAAACCTCGTCCGAGATGACAAGCAGTTCATGGTTTCTGGCCACTTCGGCGATATCCTCCATCTCCTGGCGCGAGTAAACCGCCCCTGTGGGATTGGCGGGGCTATTGAGGAGCAGGATCTTGGTTCGCGGCGTGATCGCATCGGCGATCTTCTGCGCATCGAGGTGAAAATCGGGGTAGGTGTCGATGCACACGGGCACGCCATCCGCGAAATTCACAAGGTGTCGATACATGACAAAATGCGGATCGGGCATGATCACCTCGTCTCCGGGATTGACCAGCACTTTGATGGCGAGGAGCAGCGCCCCGGAAACGCCGCAAGTGACCAAGATGGGATGATCGCCGGGATTGGTCCATCCAAATTCTGCCGACGCCTGTTTCCAGATGGCCTCCCGCAGTTCCGGCATGCCCTGCGTCTGCGTATATTTGTTCATGCCACCGCTGATGGCCGCCTTTGCAGCCTCTTTGATGGGATCAGGCACGTCGAAATCCGGCTGACCGATGGAAAAGTTGATCGGATTGTCCATCGTCACGGCAAGATCAAACATCTTGCGGACGCCGCTCGCATCGATCGTATCCATCCGGTTGGCAATCACAAATTTCTTTCGTTGCTGCATGCCTTTTCAGCCTTTCAAAGTCATAAGATGAACGTGATTATGATTTGACAAATTGCCCGCTGACGCGTCTATGAAAAATTGCAGAATGAGAAGAATTCCGCCAAAGAGGATTGGAATCAGACAGGCAACAGAAAGGGTGAAATTGGGTCAAGCCCGATGGAGTTTCGTCATCTTGTTCATGGCGGTCATGTTTTACGCCGCTGAAAAGCGGTGAGTCATGAATAGCCGACAGCGTCTTCTTGCCGCGCTCGAAGGCCGAGTACCCGACCATGTTCCAATATCCGCATACGAGTTATGCGGTTTCAACAGCAGGGCTTTTGAAAACAACGATCCGTCCTACAAACATGTTATGGATGCCATACGCGCGCGCACCGATTGCGTGTGCATGTGGAATCCGGACTGCAACGCCACATTGTTTGAATCATCTCGTCCGGCCGATATCGCCGTCGCAACCGAACGGGATGGCAACATCACAACCAACCACTACACCTTCACAACGCCAAAGGGGCGTCTCACCCGCACAACCCGCCAGACTGACAACATCAACACAATATGGCAAACGGAGCATTGGTGCAAATATCCGGAAGATGTGGAAGTTGCCATGTCGCACCCTTTTGAGCCGGTTGATTATGACTTCTCGGATTTTCAGCGCATCGCAGGCGAGGTCGGCGACAAGGGAATCATCATGGCCAGCCTCTCCGATCCACTGCTGATGGCCGCCGATCTCATGGAATTTGGTGAGTACACAATCTGGGTGATGACCGAGACGGAACACTTTGCCCGCACCGTGGAGTTGTTTCATGAGCGCAACATGGAGAATCTGCGCCGGATGCTCGACGCCGGCATGGTTGATCTCTATCGCATCGTCGGCCCGGAATATGCCACACCTCCCTTTCTGCCGCCCCGTTTTTTTCGGCGCTTCATCGTCCCCTATATTGCCGAAATGGCCGGCCTCATCCATCTGAAAGGCGCAAAAGTGCGGCTTCATTGTCATGGGCGTGTGGGGCAGGTTCTCAGCATGATTCTTGACACTGGCGCTGACGCGCTCGATCCCTGCGAGGCTCCGCCGGATGGCGACATCACTCTCGCGGAGATCAAGTCGCGCACATCCGGCAGGTTGTGCCTGTTCGGCAATATCCAGCTCAAAACCCTCGAACACGGCACGGAAGCGGAAGTCGAAAAACAAGTCAAGGATTGCATGACGGCAGCCAGGGAAGGCGGCGCTTATGTCATCATGCCAACGGCGGCGCCAATCAATTCGCCGCTCTCGCCCGTTACCGAAAGAAATTATCTGCGGTTCATCAGCGCCGCCAGCGAATTTGGCGTGTATTAGCGCCAAACAGCCTTGGCATCATAAGCCAAACGGCGCTGAAAGGCCGGCAAGATCAAACACCTTCCGGATATCAGGCGAAACATTGACCAGGCTCATTTTGCCCTCCAGCTTTTGTATTTCCTTTCGCAGGAGCAGCAACACACCCACTCCGGCGCTTCCAAGGAAAGAAACCCTGTCAAAGTCAATGACAAGGCTCTTTGGCGGGTCGAGATGCAGGAGGCTGGTCAGAGCGCGCAGACGCGAAGCGGCCTGTGCGTCAAAATGCCCCTCAAGGGCCAAAACAGCCTGATCTGATGTTCGGGTAAGTATATAGTTCATGGGGCGTTGATCCGGCAAAAAGCCCTATTAGTCAATCCGTTTCTGGTTGGAAGTGTCGCGCATATTTCTGGCTGGGATGAATAGAAACTGCTTGTGTGCGGACGTTTCATATTAAAGTCGCCTGCCGATCGAATCGCTGAAGCGATGGGAGTTTCGGATTGCCCAAACTTACCGCCTCGGTTTAACATCGCTCCCACACAGCCAGTTCTTGTGGCGCGCCTTAACCAGAAAATGCCGGCGCGGGAATTTCGGATCATGCAGTGGGGGTTCATTCCGGCGTGGGCCAAGGACCCGGCGATAGGATCAAGGCTGATCAATGCGCGGGCCGATTCCCTGCCGAACAAACCGGCTTTCCGCGCCGCTTTTCTGCGCCGCCGGTGCCTCATCCCGGCCGATGGCTTTTATGAATGGACCGCGCCGCCGGAAGGGAAACAGCCTTTTCTTTTCACCATGCAGGATAATAGCACATTCGCATTCGCGGGCATCTGGGAGCACTGGCTCGGTTCCGATGGATCGGAAATCGAATCCTGCGCCATCATCACAACAGACGCCAATCCGCTCGTTCGTCCTGTGCATGAACGCATGCCTGTCATCCTCAAGCCGGCCAGTTATACGCAGTGGCTCTCCCCCGCCGGCGCCGATATGAACGCTCTGATGAAATTACTGGCGTCATATCCGGCAAGCCTCATGAGTGCCGCGCCAGTCAGCAGGAGAGTAAACAATCCCAAAAACGATGATCCCTCATGTCTGACTCCGCCTGGTCTTAATCGTGAAAATCAATAGCAAGATTGCCAGACGGGGCTTCGGGAACCAGAACAAGTTTTGATCCGGGAACGCCCGGGCGTGACGCCATGTATTCCCCCGCCTCAAGATCAATAACAAATGCTCCTGCGGCATCACATTTCGCGTACTCCTGCGTCAGCGCGTTAGCCCTTGATGTGAACAATACAAGCCCCTCGCAGGGTTTGCCTGCCGCCTGCATCGTTCCATTGATTCTGACGAGTGCAGCAAAGCGCACATCGGCTGTCTTTTGTTCGCTATCGCCGACAATCAGATCCGTGCGTTTCTGGCGGGAACGGTTTTCCGGTGATGTTATCGCCAGCGTATACCGGCCGGGCGGCACAGCGTCGAATTTAAACAATCCCGCGCCATCGCTTCTGCCGAAATAACTCCTGGTTTGCGAAGAGCCTGTTGCAAACAACACAAGCGGCGCCCGGGGCACTGGCTTTCCCCCTGCATCGCTCACCATGACTGTCACTGAGGGCGCAAGTTCCGCCAGATAATATTCAGCTTCCGGGAGTGTTCTGCTGGTTTGCGCCGGCGGCACAATGGATATCTCCTCAACGCTTTGCGTGGTGAATCCCTCTGCGCCGATTGTCAGCACATAAGTGCCCGGAGAAAGGTTGTCGAGTTGAAAACGTCCGTCATCAGCCGTGCGCGCGTGGACGGCCTGCGCAATGCCCGTCACAAGCGGGCGATTTGACTGTGTCATGACAACACGCGCGCCCGCAACGGGCTGGCGTGAAGTTTTCGATTTCACAATTCCCCGCGCCTGCAGTTTCATTCCAAGAACCACCTGAGCCTCAGATCCGACGGATGATTCGATCTTGAAGGGCGGAGTTTCGGCATATTCCAAACCGGCTTTCACCCCGATCTTATAAATGCCGGGCAAGGGTGATTGAATCGTGGTCAACCCGTCGCGCACTTTCACCTGTGATTCTGAAATTGTCACATACTGGCCGATGGCGATGTTGGGTTGAGGCACGGACAGCGTGCGGGTCGTATCCTGGCCGGTATGGCGCCGGATCAGGCACACTGATGCCTCTCCGTTATAGGGAGTCTTTTCGTTGTTGTCGTTTCCCGCCGCGGTTGACACGCGGATCAGCAAAGGCGCGAGACTCTTAAGCGATATGCTCACATCAGATGATGGCAAGGGAACTTTCTGCAGCGTCTCGCGTTGGAAACCGTCCGCTTCAACAATCAACGATTCGATTTCGTTTGCCGCCATGGATTGCGACGCGAAACGTCCTGCGCCATCCGTGCGGATTTCATCGGTGCGGGCGGCGGCGGCGGTCTTGTAGTTCATGCGTATGAGCGCGCCGGGCACCGATTTGCCTGTGAAATCCACGATTTCGCCTGAAATACTGCCGCCCCTCACGGCGGTCTGCGGCGGATTATTTGAGGCGGCAGGAGCAGTCCCCACCCTTTGCGAGGCGGCACTTTGGCCGGCCTGCCTGGCGGATCGCTCCGGTCTTATGGTTGCCTTTTGGGCAACAGCAGGGCCTGTATGCGCTTTCAGCCCGGCGCCGGTCGCAGGATTCTGAACCGCTCCGCGCTGATTGGTATGCCGCCGGATTTCGGAGCACGAGTAGATCAGCACAACAAGCGCAAGAATAACCGCCGCGAAAGCAGCGATCCATGGCATACGCGATAACATTTTTTTCTTGTATTCGGTCCAAGACGATTCAGGCAAACAAATATACCCGCCTTGCGATCATGCCGTGCGCTTTCCGCTCAGTGGTTTCGCCCGGCAAGAGTTGTTACCGGTACTCCTTGAGGCACGATTTCACCCCTGCATAAAGCAGCGGAAGCATGATTTCATGGTGTCCTGTGAGCGATATGGGCGTTCCGCCCGAACGCGTGGGACGCAGCACGACATTCTGCATGGGGCGGTAATGCTGAATCATGTCGAGGTTGATCGCCGTAAAATTGCGGACTGAATTGCCGAGATTGCGCGCGATGGTCAGCGCTTTAAGAAAAACTTCGGGAAGGACAACCGCGCTGCCGCAATTGATCACAGCGCCTCCATCGTTCATGCCTGGTAAAATGGCCGCCAATTGGCGAAAATCACGCATGCTCCCCTTCCCATATGCTTCGCCGTTGCATGAAGGATGCTGGTGAATCGTGTCGGTTCCCAGCGCGATGTGAACCGTGAGCGGCACACCCAGCCGGTGGGCATTGGCGAGGATGCTGATCCGCTCGTATCGGGGAAGAAGGTGCCTCAGGCCCCGCCCAAGTGATTCGCCCACTCCGCAGCCAACCTTCACTCCGTCGGCAACAATTTTGTTCATCATCTCGGGGGTCTCCTTGACCATGCCGAAACTGCCGTCCTCGAGGCCGCGCTCAACATCCTCGCTTGTGTGGCCGAAACAGGCCAGTTCGAAGTCATGAATCGTGGCCGCGCCATTCATCGAAACGCAGGTGATAAGACGCTCTTCCATCATGCGAATGATGATGGGGCCGAGACCGCATTTCACCGCGTGGGCGCCCATCATGAAGACGACTCCCTTCTCCTTGACACGCGCCTCGGCAAGACGCTGACAAGCGATCAGCAATTCCCTGGCCTTGAGAATGAGCGGAAGCGTTTCAAAAAACTCGCTCAGAGGCTGGTGAACATTGGGAACCTTGGCCAGCAACGAAAAATCAACCTTTGTCGGACGATTGCGAACCGAGCAGGTCTTAACCTGCGACAAATCGACCGGCTTGGGCCGTTCGGTCATTCGTGCTGAATCTCCGCCAATTCGAATTCCTTATGGATGGCTTGCACTGCGCGGTCAACATCAGTCTCTTTGATGACACAGGATATTTTGATTTCGGAAGTGCTGATCATCCCGATGTTGATTTTGTTCTTTGCCAGCGCGCGGAACATGGTGGCGGCCACGCCACTATGGCTTTTCATGCCAACACCAACCACTGAGACCTTGGCGATGCTCCGGTCATGCACAACGTTTTTTGCGCCAAGTTCCTTCGCGGCAGCCTCAGCCACTATGAGTGCTTCATCAAGATCATCTTTGGACACTGTGAATGTGATGTCGTTCAGTTCATCGGCGCCCACATTCTGTATGATCATGTCCACGACGATGTTGCGCTCGCCAAGCGTGCCGAACAGCGACGCCGCGACGCCGGGTTTGTCCGGCACCCCCAGCAATGAAATCTTCGCTTCATTGCGGTTGTAGGCAACCCCGCTGACAACAATGTCTTCCATCTCCTTAATCTCCTTCACGACCATGGTTCCTGGTATATTATCAAAACTGCTGCGAACATGGATGGGCACGTTGTAATTTTTGCCAATCTCGACACTGCGCGAGTGTAAAACCTTTGCGCCCAAACTTGCCAGTTCCAGCATCTCGTCATATGTGATGCGTTTGAGTTTGCGCGCATTCGGCACAATACGCGGATCGGCTGTATAGACGCCGTCCACATCGGTGTAAATGTCGCACACCTCTGCTTCAAGCACGGCCGCGAGGGCTATGGCCGTCGTGTCGCTGCCGCCGCGTCCCAGCGTTGTCACCTCGTTGTCCAATGTCGTGCCCTGAAAACCCGCAACAATCACGATTTCGCCTTTGTTGAGCTCCCTGCGTATCTTTTCATCATTGATGCGGACGATTTTCGCCTTGCGATGGGCATTGTCGGTGATGATGCCCACTTGCGGACCGGTAAACGATCGAGCGGGCACACCCATGGACTGGATCGCGATGGCAAGCATGGCTATCGAAATCTGTTCTCCCGTCGAGATGAGCATGTCAATTTCGCGCGGGTCAGGGACATCTGTGATCTGGCGGGCAAGATTCAAAAGATTGTCCGTCGTTTTGCCCATGGCTGACACAACCACCACGACCTGTTTGCCCTTTTCATGTTCAGCGATCGCCAACCGCGCGACATTCTTCACACACTCGGCATCGGCCACGCTCGAACCGCCGAATTTCTGAACGATGATAGCCAATTTTCTCTCTTTTCGCATTCGCCGTGATTGATTGACAACCGTTTAAATAAACTCGCGGCAACACCGCTAAGCAAAAGTTATTTTTGCGCTATTTTGGCTGTGGCGCGTTGTTCCGGGCCTCATAACGGATCTTGATGGTTTTGGGATCGATGGAACGGATCAGCACACGGCTTCGGATGTCATCCGTGACAGTCGAAGTGAAACGCGCCTCAAGGGGCACATCCTTCGTGGCGCCCGCCACCTCCTCGCTCGGTCGTATGAGCGACACATCAAACGATTCAGGGGTGAGCTTCGACAACAGGCTCTGGGGACCGAAGACCGTTATCGTGGCTGTCTTCTGTTTGTAATCGAGGTCAATCGCGTCGGGCGACACCGCGCGGAACTCCAGTCTGACTCCACGGATGAAACGTTCGGTCTGTATCTCCTGAATTTCGATATTCACCTCGGCGATAATCGTGGGCGGCTGGACAATTTCAATGCCAGGGGGTGTGCGTATGCTCACCGATTCGAGTGATGTCTGGATGCGCTGGGCGACGTTGACAGGGTCCGTCATGAGCAGGATCTTGCTTGTCAGTGAATCGCGCGGCATCGACGCGATGATTGCGCTGTCGCCCGTGATCCAGACATCACGCGGCGACACCTTTACCGGCGTCACAAGCTGCAATCCCACAGGCAACTGGTTCTGGCCTGAAATATTAGGCTCCACAACGGCGGGCTGGGCGTTATAACGCATGCGCACTTCCACCGTATTGCTTTGCGTGCCGATTTTCACCAGCTCGATCCGCCGGCGCTGCGGCACATTTGCCACCCAATTCTTTTCTGTCAGCGGTTTCGACATCGTCTTCCATTCAAGACCCAATCCCGTGCGGATATCGCCGATATCGATCTCGAAATGAAAATTTTCACTGCTGATATAGCTTTGCATATCCCTGCCATATCGCAGAGTTACGGGGATATTGTCCGGCACGGCGCGCGACTCCACGCGCGTATCGTTTGGCGTAATCACCACAGGCACGGTGATTCGCGCCTCCTCTGTCTGTCCTGACTTGGCGAAAACCCACGCCACGAATGCGATCGCCAACGAAACAATGAAAAGGTTGACGTTCTCGGAAAGTCTAATTCCTGGCAGGTTCTTCTTCTTCTTTAACATCAATCATGTCCTGCAGCGCTTCGCGTAATGTTTCCTGCGTATGGTGGCGTTCAAGCTTGCCTTGAACCGATAATGAAATGACACCCGTTTCCTCAGAAACGATGATGACAATGGCATCTGTTTCCTCGCTCATCCCCACTCCCGCGCGGTGGCGTGTGCCCAGCTCCTTTGGCAACGAGGCGTTGGACGACAGCGGCAGGATGCATCCGGCCGCAACCAGGCGATTGCCGCGCAATATGACAGCGCCATCGTGCATCGGCGAATATGTCATGAAGATGGTGCGCAACAACTCGCTCGAGATCACCGCATCGATCACAGTGCCTGTCTCAGCGTAAATTTTCAGCGGATTCCGCCGCTCGATGCAGACCAGGGCGCCTATCTTTTGACGTGAAAAACTCCGGACAGCCTTCAACACCTCATCAATATGAACGCCCCCTCGCGAAAAAAACCGCCGGAATGCCCAGAATTGCCCCGTGTCGGTCAGCGCTTTGCGGAACTCGTTCTGAAAAACGATTAAAAAGACCATAACCACAACAATCCACGAGCGCTCAAAGAGTATCGTTGTCGTCGTCAATTGCAGAACCCTCGCAATCGTGTAAACGAAAAATCCTGCCAGCACCACGGCAACCAGCCCGCGCATCGCCGCCGATGACCGGGTCTCGCGGAGAATGGCCAGCACGGCATAAACAAGCAACGTCACGACAAGAATATCGACGACATCGACAATCCGCATCGATCGGATAAAACTGGCGATTTCGTGCAAACTGCGCCTTTCGTCTCAGCAAATGACTAATCTGTCAAACTGGCGGCTGATGATCATCAGAACAATCCGACAATATAGCCATATATGCGGCCAGGAAATTGGCGCTGGCAAGCATTAGTCGATAAGCATCCCGACAAGGCGCTCCGGAGACATGGCCGTATAATCAGGCGTTTCCTCAGACGATTCCGGTTCCTTGTCGCTCACGCTCGCGTCTGAAAGGCTCTCAACATAACAGCGCTCGAATTCATCAGAAGGCTTCCATCCGCGCTGATCGAAATTCAGTCTGAGCCAGAGTGTTTTCATGCCAAGCGCCTTTGCGGGGCGAATGTCATTGTCGATACGGTCGCCTATCATAAGCGCCCGCTCTGCGGGCACGCCCGCTTTCTCAAGCGCCCACCGAAATATGCCCGGATGGGGTTTGTCGAGCTTAAGCTCCCCGCTGATGGCGGCAATATCAAACAAGGACAGAAGTCCATATTCATCCAGCACTCCGCGCGCATCACGCGGCTGATTTGCGATCAGACCCATCCGGTAATGGGGCGCCATGCGGCGGACTGCATCCGCCATGCCGGGGATTTCTGGCGAATAAGCACGCCAATTGGCAAAAAGCGCGCGGCGCGTTTCCATCCGCCACTGACTAAAAATGCCATCGGGAATCATGGCGCGAATAAAAGTCCATAAATCTCCCCCATTCCGTATGTGCTCCGCGCGAAGACGAAAATACTCCCCCGGTGAATAACGCTTTCCGCCGGCCAGCCAATCATACAGCCGGCGATAGATGAACAATGCCGCGGGATCATCTGATATGAAAATGTTGCCAACATCGAAAAACACAATGTCGAATCTGCCCGATTTGCTCATAATTAATCAGTTACGCCTTCTTACTGTCGGGCATTCGATCGTTGGTGTGTCAAAACAGCCGTCTGGTCGTTGCAATCCGGCAGGGATTTTCTGTCATTAATTTGATATAAAATCGATCGCGCGTTGTCTTTATGGTTATGACTCCGGAGGGAGCACGCCCGTGCCGGGGCGTAAAATACGCGCATATTGTCCCGAGGTCACTGTGAATGCTGTTTTTCAAACGTCTTGAGCTTCAAGGTTTCAAAACTTTCACGAACAAAACCGCCATCGATTTTTTTCCGGGCATCACCATCATCGTTGGCCCGAACGGTTGCGGAAAATCCAACATCTTCGATTCAATCCGCTGGGTGCTCGGAGAGCAAAGCGCAAAAAGCATGCGCGGATCGCGGATGGGCGACGTGATTTTCAACGGCTCAGCCGGCGAGAAAGCCATGGGCATGGCGCGCGTCAATCTCGTCCTTGACAATGGAACGCGTTCACTGCCAATCGATTTCGACGAGGTCTCTATTTCCCGCCGTCTTTACAGGACGGGCGAGAGCGAATATCTCCTCAACAAAGCCAACTGCCGGTTGCGCGACATCACCAACCTGCTGCTCGACACAGGCATCGGCACGGACAGTTACTCGGTCATGGAGCAGGGGCGCGTTGACGCCATCATCAATTCCAAACCGCTCGAACGGCGCGCGCTATTTGATGAAGCGGCTGGCATCGCAAAATACAAGACACGCAGAGAGGAAGCCCTGCGAAAGCTGGAAAAAACCGATGCCGATTTTCTGCGCCTTTCCGACATCATCGCCGAGGTGCGCCGTCAGGCCAACTCCCTGAAACGTCAGGCGTCAAAAGCGGAACGCTATAAAAGGCTTACAGACGAGTTGCGCAACCTTGAAATGCAACTTCTCGCTCATCGTCTTCTGGCTCTAAAAAAGGTGTCCGCCCAGACCGATGTGCTTTATGAGTCACAGTCGGCAAAAACAGCCGAGTTGCGCCGCCAACTCTCGGAAATCGATGAACAACAGTCGAACAACCGGACCGCCGCTGACGAATCACAGAAATCACTTGAGACCACGCAGTCGATCAGCTTCCAGATTTCAGCGAATCTTCAGGACACGCTGAACAAAATCACACTTTTTGAGGAGAGGATCGCCGGCCACGATTCACGCCGCGAAACAATCGCGGCCGGAATTGCCGAACTTGGCATTGAGGGGCGCGCTCAGGAGACGGCAGAATCGGAAATTGCCAACCAGGCGTCATCCTTCGAGCAAAATCTCAACAGCCTCCGGGAAGACTATATTTCAAAGAAAAGCCAATATGACTCGCTCAAGCGCGAGGCCGACGATGCGCTGGCGCGCATCGCATCCATTCGACGGGAAGCGGCTGACACATCCGATCGGCGCTCCAGTCTCGACAATGATGCCGGAATCGCATCCGCCATGGAGGCCAAACTCGTCCAGGAAATGGCACAAAGCGATTCTGAAGTTGCCCTGCTTGAACAACAGATCGGACTGCTCGCGGCGCAAAAAAATGAGCAGCAATCAACCTCTGAGGAAAATGAGCAGTTGCTCGCAACGCTCAAAACCGATCTTGACCTGACAGCCAACGATTTAAAAACACACGAACAGGAAAACGCCGCGATATCCGGACGCCTTGAAACCGCCCGGAGTGTCCGGCTGGATTGCCAGTCCCGCCATGATGCATTGGCGGAACTCCAAGCCAATTTTGATGGTTACTACCGCGGCGTGCGCGAGGTGATGCTTGCCGCAAAATCAGGCGCTGTCAGCGGCCTTGCAGGCGTCGTCTCCGCACTTATCGAGGCGCACAAGGAGCATGAGCTCGCTATTGAAATTGCGCTGGGAGGCCACGCGCAGGACATCATCACCGGCACGGCCGAAGACGCAAAAGCCGCCATTGTCTGGCTCAAGCAGACCAACAGCGGTCGCGCAACATTTCTCCCCCTCGACCTTGTCGAAGCCAGGGAAACCCCGGCAGCTCTTCGCTCCGTTCTCTCGACACCCGGCGTCATCGGTCTTGCCGCCGAACTGGTCACATTCGATCCGGGCATACGCAACATTGTCCAGCATCTGCTTGGCCATATCGTGGTTTGCGAAAACCTGGATGTGGCCGTCGCGCTTGAACGCCGCGGCTTTCGCGCTCAATACGTCACGCTCGATGGCGACCTTCTCACATCCAGCGGCGCCATGAGCGGCGGCTCGGTGCGGTCGGCCGGTTTGCTGAACCGCACGCGCCAAGTCAAGGAACTTGCCGGCAAACTGCTTCATCTGAAACACGAGGAAGCGGAACTTTCTGCGCGCGCGGCTGACATACGCGCACAAATCGATGCCTTGCGCGAAAAGCACGCCAAGCTCCGCCAGTCTGTCAATCTGCAGGAAATTGAGGAAGCCCGGACACGCAAGGATTATGAGGTGCTGGAAGGGAAGCACGCTGAAAAAAGCCTTCAACTCAACGAGATATGTTCCCGCCGTGGAAGGATGAAGACCGAAATCGAGTCCCATCGTCAGACACGCGAGAAATCCGTTGCCGCGCTGGCCGAACTATCAACCGCCCTGGCGCAACTTGAACGCAACATCCGCGATGCCGAAGCGCTTGCCGCGGCAAAACAAAAGGAGCACGCCGAATCCGGCGCCGAGCTCAACGAGATGGCCATCACACTTTCCGCCGGTTCGGAAAAGCTTGCATCGATGCGCGACAAACAGGACACTGTGCGGCGCGAGCGCGCCCGAATCACCATTGCTCAGACCGAAAAACAAAGTGAGGCCGAAAAGCTCAAGACTCAGACCGAAGAAGCCGCGTCGGAAATCGGACAATTGCGGGAGAAACTCAACGAGCTGCAACAACGCCAGGATGAGGCATCCAACCAGTTGACAATCGAAACCTCACGGCGCGAAACCATCCAGTTCGATCTGCGCAAGCTCGGTGAACAGAGCCACATCATTCAACGGGACCTTAACGACGCCACCAACCAGTTGCACGAAGTCGAGCTCAAACGCGCCGAATTCGCCGCACAAAAACGCAATTTCGAGATGCAGTCACAGGAAAAATTCAACCAGACACTCGATGACCTCATGGCGCAAATGCGCGCCAATCTGCTGCCGGACGGCGCAACGCATGAACCTTCCGATCGTCCCCGGGACGAAGCCGCCCGCGCGCAGACAGGCGCACCCGTGGCGCCCCCGCTGTCTGACGCGCTGCCAGCCGCCGACGACATCGCCGTGCGCATCAATGAAATACGCACAGCAATCGACAACCTTGGCCCCGTGCATGCCGGAGCCATCGACGAATACAACGATCTCAACTCGCGCTACGAATTCATGAGCAAACAGGAGCGGGACCTTATCGCCGCTAAAACACAACTGACCGAGACAATCCATAAAATTGATGAAACCACAGAGGAACTGTTCACGAAATCCTTTGCGGAAATCCGCGAACACTTTCTCCATCTTTTTAGACGACTCTTTGGCGGCGGGCGCGCCGATATCGTCCTTACAGAGGAAAACGGCGTGCTCAACAGCGGCATCGACATCATCGCTCAACCGCCCGGCAAAAAGCCCGAGCACATCTCCCTGCTTTCGGGCGGCGAAACAGCCCTGACCGCCATTGCGCTGCTCTTCGCCGTTTTCATGTGGAAACCAAGCCCGTTCTGCATCCTTGACGAAATCGACGCGCCGCTCGACGACACAAACATCGAACGCTTCAAAGAACTTTTGAGCGAGTTCTCCCACTCCACACAATTCATCATCATCACACACAACAAGCAGACCATGACGCTGGCAAACATGCTTTATGGCATCACCATGGAAGAACAGGGCGTCAGCCGAGTCGTGAGTCTGCGCCTTGACGAATACAATAATAGCGATCTGTCGCGCGAAATTGCGCTGGCCTGAGCACGATGGCAGCCGCAGCTCGAAGGTCAACCCGGACAGATGAAACTCGCGTCAAACGACAGCACTCCAGGCCCAAATCCCCAACTGAATATTCCGCCCGCTTTCAGAGTACTGCGCAAAGGTTCTGACGGGCGATTAGCTCAGTTTGGTTAGAGTGCCACGTTGACATCGTGGAAGTCAGTGGTTCGATCCCACTATCGCCCACCATTTCCCGGTCCCCGCAAACCCTTACCCAGCTTGGTTACGGGCTTATCCATCAGGGACTTGAAAGCGACGGTGTACACGTAAATGTACACGTTCATCAGGGGAATGTGTGATTTTATCCTTTGAGCGGATGGAAACGATTACTGGGGGACGTGGCGCATGCGCGGGGGCGAAGACGAACAGATTTCGAACAAGCCGTTATCACTGAGGCCTCATTCGGATGAGCGCGAATATCATTGGGTTCATCGTCGCGCGTCCCTGCGCCCCCGTGTCCGCGCGGTGGCGGGGTCGCGATGTCCGGGCGCACTCACGCGATGTCTGGGCGCGCTCACGCGATGTCTGGGCGGAGCGTCACGACCGACCGATGGCGGCGCCGCCTGCTTATAGTCGAAACCGTCGATGCTGCATCGCTGGATGTTTGACCCAAGCACGCGCTCGATCTGGCGAATGACAATCTCGTCCTCGCGTGTCACGAGCGAAAACGCATCGCCCGGGCGCGAAGCGCGGCCGGTGCGGCCGATGCGGTGCGTGTAGGCATCCACGGTTGTTGGGAAATCATAGTTGATCACGTGCGAGACTTGCGACACGTCGATTCCGCGCGCGGCGATGTCGGTGGCGACGAGCACGGAGTATTGGCCGCGCCGGAAGCCTTCCAGTGCGGCTTGCCGCGCCGATTGCGAGAGGTTGCCCTGCAGCGATGCAGCGCGGTGGCCATTCTGAACGAGGAGTGTTCCGAGTTTCTTCGCGCGATGCTTGGTGCGTGTAAAAATAAGCACTGACTCAGAATCGGTCGATAACAACAACGCGAGGAGGAGCGGCGTCTTGAGCTGCTGTGTCACCGGGTAAAGCGCGTGGGCGACTGTCTCTATGGGTTTTGAATGGCGGATTTTCGCAACGTGCGGCGCATCCAGCATGTCAGACGAAAGAGCGCAAATGTCTTCGGGCATCGTGGCGCTGAACATCATGTTCTGCCGTTTGGCGGGAAGTTTTGCCATGATCGCCCTCACGTCGGGCAGGAAACCCATGTCGAGCATCATGTCCGCTTCGTCGAGAACCGCGATGCTGATGTTACGCAGGTTGATTGTGCCCTGCCTTACGTGATCGAGCAGCCGTCCGGGGCACGCGACCACGATATCGACACCGCGCCGCAGCGTTTGCACCTGCGGCTTCATTCCCACGCCGCCGTAGATGGTGGTCACCTGCAGCTTGGTATTGCGGCCGAGGCTTCGGAAGCCTTCACATATTTGTTCCGCAAGCTCGCGCGTGGGCGCCACCACAAGAGCGCGCAGCGTGCCTCGCGGGCCGGTGAGCAACCGATGCATGACTGGCAGCGCGAACGCCGCTGTTTTGCCGGTGCCTGTTTGTGCAAGGCCCATGATGTCGAGCCCGCGCATGGCAGAAGGAATCGTCTCTTGCTGGATGGGGGTCGGGGTTTGGTATCCGCAGGCGTTCACACCCGCGATGATTCGCGAATCGAAACCGAACTCGTTGAAATTCACAATGTCTCCTATTGGCCGCGTGCAGGCAGATAACGCTCTTGGTCGGCCGGCGAACAGCTCGTTGTTTTTTTGTCACCCTCAGGTGCAGCGCCAGTGTTCCCGCATTTGCGCGGAACCCATGCTGAGAAAGCGACAGTAAGCCTTCGGCCCGAAGGGCACAACTGAGCCTCAGAACAGGAGGTGCTGATCTACATAGCGCCGCGAGCCGCTGAAATTCAAATACCGGTCTTTTTATATTGATAAACCAAGCCGGTGAAAGAATCGCAAATAACAAGCAAGCTGCTGGCACGAGAAGCGTTAGAAGGGGATGAATTTTTGAGGTGTGTTTCCCGCTGATTACGGTTGACTTGCGTCCTGTAATGACAAGATTGGGACGCAGGAGATTCAACCTTGGCCCTGAATACTGTTTTCGACACATGTGAACCCCGCCCCGATGTTCTGTCGGGCAAGACGAAAGACGAGGACTTCGCGGCAGACCTTGCGAAGGTTATCAGCGGGACGGCGCCGCCCGAGTATGCCGACCCAGTCACGTTTTTCGCGAACAGTTATCCGACCCGCGGCATGAAGGAATTGCTCAAGGCGATTTGCCAGCGGCTCTCTGGCGTTGGCGGCGAGGCAGCCTCGGTTATCCGACTCGATACCCAGTACGGCGGCGGCAAGACGCACGGGCTCATCGCGCTTGTTCATGCCGTGCGCGGTCTGAAGGGTGTTCCGAACATCAGCGAATTTGTCGATCCGAAGTTGCTGCCAAAGGGGGATGTGCGCGTCGCCGCATTCGACGGTGACAACGCCGATCCCGCGAACGGGTTTCGCCTTGAGGACGATCTTTTCGCATTCACTCCCTGGGGGCAGCTCGCTTATGAACTTGCCGGACGCGATGGCTACGAGCGTGTGCGCCGCAGTGATGAAACCAGGTCGGCTCCAGGCGCCGCGACCCTTAAGGAACTCTTCGGCGGCAAGCCGACGCTCATCGTGCTTGACGAGGTCGCGGTTTACTTGCGCAAGGCTGAGCAGGCCGCGCCCGGGAGTTCCGCGCAGTTCCCGTCGTATGTGCGCGCTCTTATCAAAGCCGTCACGGAGACGCCCAAGGCGGCTCTCGTATACACGCTTGCTCTCGGCAAGGATGATGGCGCTGGCGAAGGCCGCGGCGCCCACCGCGAGGAAAACATGCGCGCCTTGGAGGCCTTCGCCGAGGTTGAGGCCGAGAGCGCCCGTCAATCCACGCAAATCAACCCGACCGAGGACGACGAGACCGCCGATGTGCTTCGCCGCCGCCTTTTTGCCCGGGTGGACACGAAGGCTGCCAGGCAGGCTGTGGAGGCTTACGCGCATTTGTGGAAGACGAACCGCGACACCATCGCCGAGGAGGCATTTTCCGAGGAGACTCGCGATCAGTTCTTGCGCGGCTACCCCCTTCACCCTGAATTACTCGAGGTCCTGACCGAAAAGACCTCGACGTTGTCCACGTTCCAGCGCACCCGCGGCATGCTGCGCCTGTTGGCCCGGACCATCCATCAAATGTGGAAGACGCGCCCCTGCGATGCCTTCGCCATCCATGCGCACCACGTAAGACTTGCCGACGAATCCATACGCAGCGAGATACTCACACGTCTGCAGCAGCAGCATCTGGCCCCGCCGCTCAAGGGCGACGTCGAGGCTGTACCGGGAGACGAGAAGGCGCTCGCGGAAGTGCTGGATCAGAAGCATTACGCCGGCCAATTGCCAGTCACCACTTACATAGCGCGCACGATTTTCCTTAACACGCTCGCCTACGGAGACGATCTGAAGGGCTTGCCGGCGGACCGTCTTGTCTTTTCCATGACGTCGCCCGCTTTGGAGCCAGCGTTCATTGAGCAGGCTCGCATGCGCTTCATCATTGAGAGCCTCTATCTTGACGACCGCCCCGGCGCCCCGATGCGTTTCCAGGTCGAGCCGAACCTCACTCAGATGATACGCCGCCAGATGAGAGCCATTGAAAGCGGCGACGTGCGCGCCGAACTCAACGCGCGCATTAAGTCCCTCTTCTCGCGCGCCGGGAGCAATTTCGAGCTGATCGAGTTCCCTGCCGGATCGTACGAGGTTCCTGATGAAATTGGCGATGGCCGCCCCCTCCTCGTTCTTATGAACTACGAGGCGCTCAGCATGACCGGGGAACCGCGCGAGGCGCCGGCCGAGATCGCCAACATCTTCCAGTATAAGGGGACGGAGCAGAAGTACCGCGAGCTGAGAAACAACCTGGTTTTTCTTGTGGCTGACGCACGCGAGTGCGACAACATGCGCGAGCGCGTGCGACGCCGCATTGCCCTCAGAGAGCTTCAGAAGTCTGAAAGCCTCTCCAAGCTGGCCGAGTACCAGCAAGCCAAGCTAAAGGCCGAGTACCAGGACTCCGACTTCAAGGCCGCCCAGTCGATCCTCCTGTGCTATCGTCACCTGTTCTTCCCATCCCACGCGCCATTCCCAGGGGCCACTGTGCCACTCGCCTATACGACCATAGAGGTCACGAACCCGAACGACACGCCCGGAGACGGACAGCGTCACCTCCTGCGCATCCTGAGGGAGCAAAAGAAGATCCTCGGCGAGGGGGATGCCCCCGACGCCCCAGCCTATGTGCGAGACCAGACACCCCTCAAGGTGAAGGGCGCCATCACCACATTTGAGATGCGCATGGAGTTCAGGCGAGCGCCGAAGCTTTCGATTCTTCTTGGTGACGCGCCGCTTGTTGCGTGCATCCGCGAGGGCGTCGAGCAAGGTGTTTTTATTTACCGGGAGGGCAATCAAGTATGGGGTCAGGGCGATCCCGCTCCGTCCGTCCACATATCCGAGAACGCCTTCGCACACACGACGCTTGACGCCAGGAAGAACCATCTCTGGCCCCGCCCCGAACAGTTACAAGTCACGTTCAAGGCGAATCCGGGGACGATCGCTTCCGGCGCCGCCTCCTCGCTATGCGCGGAGGTCAGTGGCGGCGTGCCGCCTTACCGCTACGTGTCCAGCGTCCCCGGGCTGTCCGTCGGCGAGACGCCCAACACATCAGTCCTGACGACAGTATCACCTGAATCGTCGCAGGAATACATGGTTGAAGTGACCGACGCACGCGGGCAGACGCTCAAGGCTGAAGTGGCGGTGCTGGTGTCCGATGGGGAAAAGGCATCTCCTCCAAATCCGCCAAAACCGCTCGTATCGCCGCCCAAACCGCCGGCGCCTGCCGAATTCAAGGCGGAAGGCTTGCTCGCCCAAGCGCTCACCGAGCTCTTTGACAACATCCGTCAGGCCAGGGTCAAGACAATCCAGAAATTGGTTATCAAGTTCTTTGAGATGGGGGCGGCATTCAAGGTGCAGCCGGCGGTCGCCACGCTTCGTGATGTCACTGTCGCCGCTGAAGGTATTGACAGTCTCGAGGTAAAGTTCCAAGGCCGACTTGACAAGACCAGTGGCGTGAAATCGTTCCTCGACGCCCAGCTTCGGGGCGCCACCGAGTCCCGTTTTGAGGCTGTCTTCACGGTTGCGTTCAATAACGGCCTTTCGACGGACACTGCCACGACGGAGAAGCTCGGGAAGGACCTGACCAGGTATGGCGCCGGCGAGGCATACATCGAAGCGCATGCTGCGCCGGTGGAGGAAATATAATGCCTGCCGATTCGAAGAGAAAGATTATGTTGAACAAGGCTGCCGAGGTCGTGCCCCGCTATGAACTCCGGGTCTCAGTGGTCAACACGCGCCGGTGGCGGCTGGAGGTTTGGCAGTTGCCGTCGCCGGCCACGCCGCGCCTTACGACGCCAGAGCACATCGCCAGCCTCAAGGGGCGCCCCCTTGAGGTGATCGAGCACCGCCTTCTCAAGCGGCTCGCGCGTGCGAAGGTTGAACTGGGCGCTCTGTCTGCCGGCAAACACAAATCCTGGCCCGTCGATGAGTATCTCGCCCTGCACCTTGGGTTGCTCTTCCGGACGCTGGCGCCCATGAGCAAGCTCGACCGCATCAGGGCAACCGCTGATGCCATCGAAGAGATGACCCGCGAGGAGGCAGCCTACTGGCTGGGCATGGTCCTCCACCGCCATTACCCGCGCCGGGTGCTTGCAGCCTTGAGGATGCTTTCAGACGCAGGATAGGTCATTGAAAGATATCATAAGAAATCCTGCTATTAGAGCTACGTATATATATATCACTCTTCAGCGGATACTGTACGAATTCGTTACTTTGCGCGCGCCGCAACGGCGATTTTCAATCTGATTCTCGGATGAATGACAACAACTTATTTTTTAGAATCACCGTGTAAAAACACCACAAAAACGGCCGCTCCCGAAGGCATCGCCGTTGACTACGGCCCGGCGGCGTGGACAAAC
>JAPLSQ010000126.1 GCA_026398535.1 Candidatus Sumerlaeota bacterium
GGCATGAAAGTATTTATCATCGGGCAATTCATCGGCATGCTTCGTCCGGTATTATCTGTTGTCGCGGGGGCCGTCAGGATGCCGTTTGCCAGGTTTTTACTTTACTTGCTTGTGCCTGCGTTCCTTTGGGCGTTTGTCCACCTTGGCGTAGGGATGCTTTTTGGGGCAAGCTGGCAGCGTACGGCGCAATATATTGAAAAATTTCCCCTGATTGTGCTGCTTACGGTTTTGATTTTCATGCTCAGCGGATGGCTTATCCGCCGGTTGACGGAAAATGCGGGGATGCTTGGGATTTGGTATGAGGGTCTCAGCCGCCGCATCCGACACAGCCGGCACTACCAGGGCATCGCTCGCTACTCTCCAGGATTATTCGCATTTCTTGAGGCGCGCCTGAGTTATGCGGGGCGGTGGGGCATAGGCGCCACCATTGGCTGGATGGTGACGTTCGCATTGATGACCGGTTTTTTCCTGATTCTGCACAATATTCGCACGAAAGACGAATGGCTGGATTTTGATTACTCCGTTCACAACCTGATGGTGCAGATTCACAATAATATGGCTGAGCGGATTCTTTCTTACTTCACCGCTCTGGGCAATCCGTCATCCATCGTTGTGGCGGCTCTTCTGGCCATCATGATATGCGTCATCTCACGGCAGCATCGCAGCGCCGCGGCAATCGGCGGATCGGTATGTCTTTCGGGGCTGTTTGTGTGGATGATGAAACTTGTATATGCCCGCGCGCGGCCGGAAACGGCTGTTGCGATATCGTATGACAGCCTCACGTCGAGTTTTCCCAGCGGCCATGCCACGCTTTCCATCGCCCTTTACAGCGCTTTATTCTACTGGATATGGAATCATCCCGGCTCGCTCATGTTGCGCAAGCTGCTTGGTTTTCTTGTGATCGTCTTTGTGCTCACGATTGGTTGTTCGCGGGTATACCTTGGATTGCATTTTGTCAGTGATGTGATTGCGGGTTATTTCCTTGGTCTGGGGTGTGTTGTGTTCGTTGTGACACTTGCGGGCAATATCAGCATTATCAGCGAACATCGTTGCCGCGCCGATTTAGCCGGTCTCGCGGTGCTCATTTCGGGCATGGCCGTTGCCGCCGCCAGCAGCGCATACAACCTTTCGGACATCAGGCCGAAAATGTTGAATTCAGTCATGATCACTGATCATGACACCACATCGGCCACGATTGCCCGTCTTCCCCGTTTTGCCCGTAACGGTGGCGGGGAAACACGGATGCCCGTCAATCTAATCATACTTGGTGACGCGGAAAGAATGACACGCCGGCTCATGGAACAAGGCTGGCGGCAGGTTTCCCCGCGGGATTTCATCACGACGCGAGTGCGCGATCCGATCTTCCCGGCTTTCATCAACAACAAGCCTGCGGCCTGGACCCTTGAAAAATTCATCCATGAACGGCGTCTCATTTTGCGCATTTGGGACTCAGATTCCACGCTTGAGCGCATGCCGGTTTGGGTCGTGAGCGTCGTCGCGGAGAAACGTCAGGCCGATTATTTTGCCGCGGAACTGGATCAAGGACGCATTCAGCATATCCGGGGCTTCCACAAACGCGGATTATACCAGTGGAAATATCCGTTTTTCACTCATGGCGGGGTCTTGCTTGTCGATGAGCGGAGAGAATGATTATTTTATTGCCATGGATGATCGGGGACTGTCATCGTTGTATTTTGAAAGATGGAAAAGTTTCCTGTTTCAGGAACAATAACCCGAAATAAAAGGATGGTATTGCCATGAAAAAATTGTTGGTATTGTGCGCTTCTGTTTCTGTTTTCGCGGTATCGGCGTGGGCTTTGCACCCGAATTTCACGGAGAACCGCGATGTTGATTATGCGCCACACCCCTCTGTTGGGAATCCTTACCCCATAGTAACAAGAGCGCTTGGCGGCATTGTGTTTGGCGATGGTTATGTTGACGGCATTTTCAGAGTCGCAAACCCGCTTTCAACGGATGGCAGCACTGACGACGCGGCCAACACATGGGATGTGAATGATGAGGCTAGTCTGAGCAGGGGGTTTGGCTCCGGCGAAACGTTCCAAGGCATGTGTTACGACGGGAAAAATTACTATGGTTGCGGCATCATCGGAACCGCCAGTTGCGCTCTAATCCAAACGGCCGACTCGGGCAATGACACCACCCGTTGGACCGCTGTCAAGCTTGTCTTGAGCGCCGATGGCAATTATTCCGGTTGCACGGCTGTCGCTGCCGACACACTCGTGCTGGCTGATTACAATACGGGCGCCCTGCAGTTTTTTTCGATTTCCGGCGCCGATGCCACCGCTGCGGGATCAGCCATCGCAAACCCCAACGCTGGCACTTTCAAAACAAGCTGCGTGTTTTATTATGCCGGAAGCCTGCAGAAGTATTTCTTCACTTACATGGTCGATGACAACAAGACCCGCCGCGTTGATGTGTTCAAAACTGACGGAACGCCCGGCGGCACGACCTATTCGGGGACTTTCTGCAACGATCTGCCCAGCAATTTTGTGGTTGCGGGACATTACAACCAGAAATGGGCCACACTGACGGCTGATCCAGGCAAAAATCTTCTTGTGGCGGCTGTCAATGTTGACAGCGTGGGCAATCAAGCAAACGGGTTTGACGCTTTCGATCTGACAACAGTTGCAACCGATGGTTCTGCCACGCCTTATCAGCAGGTTCGCGGCGGGAATCTTGAACTCCCGACAAGAAAAAACATCGCGGGATTGGGATTTTTCACGATCAACGTGACGGATTTCCTGGCCGTCACCCACGGCAACCACCTGGCGATTTACAACATGATTCCAGGCGCGGGCATTGCTGACTGGGCCTGTTTTGACTGATCCGGCGAGCCGCTGACTCAAGTCATATTCCTGTTTCATCACAAGGGGAAGGGTCGTTAAAACGATTCTTCCCGACTTTTTAATATGATGCCATTTGAAATTCGCCCTGATATGCTGTTGTTTGTGCCGGTGATTCTTTTTTCACTGACGATCCATGAATTTGCGCACGCCTGGTCGGCGAAAATAGGCGGGGATATGACATCGACCCATTTAGGCCGGCTGACGTTCAATCCGCTTGCGCACATCGACCCAGTGGGCACCATTCTCATGCCGCTCATCACACTATTCACGGGAGTGCCGCTGATCTACTGGGCAAAGCCCGTGCCAGTTGATCACATGCGTTTGCGGTCGGGCATCTGGTCGGTCATTGTCTCCCTTGCCGGCCCGGTCTCCAACCTTGTTGTCGTAGCTGTCGTTGCGATAGCTCTGAAAATCGCCTTCCGTCTTGGCGGTGTGAATCTCATGGAACAATTCATTATGGCCAAGCGTTTGGATGCCTCAAACCCATTGAACGTTTTGCTGCTTTTGGCGTGGCAGTTTCTGTTCCTCAATTTGCTGCTTGCGGTCTTCAATATGATTCCCATCCCTCCGCTCGACGGGAGCTGGGTCGTCTATCATTTTGTCATTCGCAACAATCCGGCCTTGTGGCGTTTCTGGGAGGGGTTGTCGCGTTTCGGGTTTGTTGTCCTGTTGCTTTTGTTTTACTTCCCCCCCTTCAGAATGGCGCTCCACCTCATGTATATGTACCCCTTTGAAATCATATTACGATGGCTGGTGAATGCATGACGACCGACCGAAAGAAAATACTAAGCGGGATGCGCCCGACAGGGCGATTGCATCTTGGCAATTACGTCGGCGCGCTGAAAACATGGGTTGATTTACAGGACCGTTATGACTGTTTTTTCATGGTGGCGGACTGGCACGCGATGACCAGTGAATATGCCGATCCGTCGTTACTGCCAGGGAATATGCGCGACATGCTGCTGGACTGGTTCGCGGCAGGCATCGATCCCATGCGCAGTGTTGTGTTCATCCAATCGCTTGTGAAGGAACACGCGGAATTATCGCTTCTGCTCGGAATGTTCACTCCGGTGTCGTGGCTTGAAAGGTGTCCCACATACAAGGACCAGATCGTACAACTTGCCAATAAGGAGATCGAAACACACGGTTTTCTTGGATATCCTGTTTTGCAAGCCGCCGATATCCTGATCTACAAGGCAGACATCGTCCCTGTTGGCGAGGATCAGCTTGCGCATCTTGAGATCACACGGGAAATTGCGCGCCGCGTCAACTTTCTTCACGGCGGCCCCATAGAGCAAGTTACCAACAGACCGCTCAATCCCATTTTTCCTGAACCGGAACCCTGGCTCAGCTCCACTCCCAAGCTGTTTGGATTCGATGGGCGGAAAATGAGCAAAAGTTATAACAACGCTATCTACCTTACAGACTCGCCTGATGAAGTGACGAGAAAAACGAAACAAATGATCACCGATCCGGCTCGTGTGCGGCGCACAGACCCTGGCGATCCATCAAAGTGCAACGTGTTCGATTACCATCAGCTTTTCACGCATGACAAGGCCGAGGAAATGGGTGTCCAATGCCGCAAGGCCGGCATTGGCTGCATCGACTGCAAGAAAACGCTTGCGAATTCAATAAACAACCTGTTTGACCCGATGCGCGAGCGCCGCGCGTCATTAGCAGACAAGCCTGGAGCGCTTGAGGAAATCGCTGAGGACGGATGCGCGCGGGCGCGCGCCGCGGCTCAGAATACCATGCGCATCCTTCGCGGGCGTCTATCGATGCCCGAGGGCGTGTCGTTTCTCGGGAAGCCCTCATGATTCCGCGTCACGAGCACATGGTCAATCAGGAAACCGGCATATGACCTACACCATCAAACTCCCCGTTTTTGAGGGACCTTTCGATCTATTGCTGCATCTGATCAAGGCGAACGAGATGGATATTCACGACATTCAGCTTGCCGAGATCACGAAGCAGTATGTTGAATACATCGCTATCATGCGCCAGCTTGACCTTGAATTGGCCGGCGAGTTTCTTGTGATGGCCGCCACGCTGATCCATATCAAAGCGCGCACACTCCTCCCAACCCCCTTTGAAGCTGAAGAGCGGGAGGAAGAAATTGATGAAATCATGACAGCCCGGGAACTTGTCCGGCAACTTGTTGAGTACCGCAAGTATAAGGAGGCAACCGCGGCCTTGCGCAAGCGTGAGGAGCAGGCGGCGCGTGTTTTCTACCGGTCGAATGTGATCATGATCGTGCCGGAAAACACGGATGAACTGTCGATTGATGTGACGCTTCTCTACAAAGCATTTGCCCGCGTGCTCAATTTCATCGAATCGCCCGCATATCGCCCTGAGTTCAAGGACAAATTCACGGTTGAGGACAAAATCAGCTACATTGAGGCGCTCACAACCCGCGCAAGCGAGGTTGACCTGAGCGAGGTTTTCCGGCGCTGCTTCAATCGCAGCGAAATCATCGTGACATTTCTGGCTGTTCTTGAGCTATGCCGGATGAACAGAATCCGAATCCGCCAGATCAAACAATTTGACATGATCGTGATGACGGATAACAGCGGCCAGCTTGAACTGGATGTGAAGCAGGCCGACGCCGAAACCGATACCGCCGTTCTGCCGTCGTCATGATTTGCAGGCGCGAAAAGACAGGATTAAACAACCCGGTTGCGTCGCGGGTCATTGCAGTGAATCAGAGGGAACATTGTCCGAAGCACATACGCCAGACAACAGCACATTGAGAGAAGAATCCGCGCGCGCGTCTTCCAATGACAGCGCGATGACATCGCACGCGGTGACGAATGACATGCCAGATGGCGCAGAAGATCATTCTTCAGAACTCTTCACGCTCGTGGAACAGCTCGAGTATGTTCCCGCGCCCAAACGCAAAAAAAAGGATGATTCTTTCTCTGAGGACCTGGTTCCGGTTCCGCCCATAGAGAGCGTCAGTCATGCCAGGGCAATTCTGGAAGCGATGCTGTTTTCGACGAATGATCCCCTGAGCGTGGCGCGTCTTTGCAAACTGATGAATAATCTTCACCCTCGCACGGTGCGCGGGCTGGTTCTCGAGCTCCAGCTTGAATACGAACGAAGGGGCGGCGGCCTGCAGATTGCGGACGTGGCGGGCGGTTATCAGATGGCCACGAGAACTCCAATGGCCGACTGGGTCATGCAGCTTCACCGTCAGCGAAGGCGCAACGCCCTTTCGCCGGCGACGCTTGAAACGCTTGCCATCATCGCCTATAAGCAGCCTGTGACACGCGCCGAGATTGAAGTCGTGCGCGGCGTGGAATCAGGCGCGACAGTGAGGACCCTGCAGGATATTGGTCTCGTTGATGTCAGCGGACGCAGGGATGTTCCGGGGCGTCCGCAACTTCATGTGACCACTGATTCGTTTCTGAAAATCTTCGGTCTGCGTTCACTCGCCGATCTTCCCTCCATCGCTGAACTGAAGCATTTGTTTACCGAGAAACAGCCAATGCCGGCACGCATATCAGCTGCCGATTCGCCACATGAAGATCAGGCAGACACAAGTGTCACGACCGCCGAAGAGCCGTTGCCACAATAGCAGATGTCTCAGCGGGCGGGCTCGATGCTTGAAACCATATCATACGCGGCATTCAAGCGGATCAGCTTAATAACACGGGGCGGTCTTCTTTTGCCGACTTCATCGCGGCAAGGGCAAGGCGCGCGGCGTATAATCCGTCGGCAAGCGTTACTTCAGGTTGTTTGTTATTTTTCACGGCGGCGAGATAACTGCGCATTTCCACGGCATAAGGATCAACGATAGCCGGATTTGAAGGTGTCATGACGCGGTCAGCATTCGCCCCTTCATTGGCAGTCTTGCGATAGAGCATGAGCGCGGGTTCGGTTCGGTCGTCGAATTCGACAAGCCCATGTGAACCGGCAATTTCGTAGTAAGTATAAAAGAGTCCTTTGGATTCCGCCCAGCTCCCCTCGATGTGAGCGATGACGCCGGACTTGAGGCGGGCAATGATGAGCGCATATTCATGGCCGGGTTCTTTTCCTCCCGTGCACATCGCGTACACGCGGTCGACGGGCCCAAATGTCCATGCGAGCGTGTCGAGATCGTGGATGGAAAGATCAAGGATCACGCCGCCACTGCGCTCGAAGTCGCCAAACCAGTTGTTCCATCCGACTGGAAATGAGCCGCATCGGCCGAAGCGCGCCGTACCGATGGAACCCAGCGCCTCGCTTTGAACCTTTTCACGCATTTGCTGATACTCGCCCATGAAGCGAACGACATGCCCCACCGTCACATGTCTGTCGTAACCGGCAAAAAGTTTCTCAATAATATCTGCCTCGTTCTCTGTCCTCACGACCGGTTTTTCACAGAACACATGTTTTTCCGCGGCATGGCAGAGCGACAAGTAGCCGGCATGGGTATCGGTAGGCGAAGCGATGACGACAACATCGATTGCCGGATCGTTGATGATTTCCGCGGCAGTGCGCGCTACCGCGGCGTCGTGTATCGCGGCGAGTTGCGCGGCGCCATCGTCAAGAGCATATATCTTTTCAACTTTAGCCATTCCCGACGCGCTTATGCTTGCGGAATGGATCCGTCCCATCGTTCCGGCGCCAATCATTCCAACCTTTAACACGTAATTTCCTCCAGACTTATTTGAATGCTGATCCATTAATGATTTGATGCATTTTCAAATCTCAAGCGAAGAAGATATGACAATCGGGCGGAGGGTCAAGGACTCGCCTTTGCATCACGACTGAATCGAATATTTTCGTTGTGCTTGTCGAGAAGCGTCCTTGCATCCGGCATTGTTGTGGTTGCATGATAGCGGCTTTATGTCTGAACTCACATTTATTAACCGGCATCGTTTTCTGCTGATCAGGCTCGCAATCGGGCTGATTCTTTTTGTTGTGGTTTACTCTTTGCAGGCCAGCATCACAACAACGCTTGGCGTTGTGTCATCCAGCAAGCCGTTATTCCTGGCATTGGGCCTTCTTGCGGGTTTGACCGGCGATTTCATAACCGCCCTGAAATGGCGTTATCTCCTGCGGAGCGCAGGACGGCGGCTTGATATTCTGACGGCTATTCGCGCCACATTCATTGGCATGTTTTACAATTGTTTTTTGCCCGGTTCTGTGGGGGGCGACATCGCCAAATCTCTGCTTGTTGTCAATCAGGCTGGGGGAAAAGCGCCCGCGCTGGCCTCGGTATTCATGCAGCGGAACACGGGACTCGCGGCGCTTATGATCGTGGCGAATGCGGGCGCATGGATGACGGATTTGCGTTTGAGGCTCTTTTCCGCTAACATGGAATTTCTGAATGACATGCGATTCTGGTTTGCCCTGACGGCATTATTTTACGTATTAATAAACATGGTTTTGTTGAGCCGCACGGTCAACGCATGGCTGTGGCATCTGGCGGGTCGTCAAAGATATCCCCAAAGCGCCATGCAAGGCATTGGGCGGTTTATTCTGGAAAAGGCCCGCCGCATGCACGATTCACTTCTTCTGTTCAGACGCGGAATCCCGATCTCAGTCCTGATCTCTCTGGGCACGCAAATGACCGATTGTCTTGTGATCTTTTTCGCGGCGCGCGCCATAGGCATTGACCTTCCATACAGTTATTTCTGTGTATTTGCGCCTGCTGTGTCCGTTGCCGCATTGCTTCCGCTGACGATAAACGGTATCGGATTGCGAGACATCATGTATATCACGCTGCTGGCCGGGGCTGGTAAAACAGCCAATCAGGCGGCGGCTCTTGCATGGCTGCACCTCGGCTACATCCTGACTTTCGCCCTGTGCGGCGGCGCAATTCATTGGGCGACAGTAAAGAGAGGGAAGAACCCGGTTAGGAGAGATTTGATACAGGCTTTGTGATTTGTTAGCAGTTGAAGATCCTTTTATTGCTGTTATCGTCGTCTTTACCGTGCCGGCACAAATAAAAACACGCGCTTACATTTTATCGGCCTCCGATTACCGGGAGACATCGAGTCTTCTTCAGGTTTTCAGTTCGGAAGAGGGGCGCATTTCACTTGTCGCGCGCGGGCTGAAAGGCGCCGGGCACAAGAAAAAATCCGGCGCGCCAGAACCTTTCTCGCTCGTTCAGATCACATGCTCACTCAGGGAAGGCGCCAATCTTGGCATTCTTGGAACAATAGAGACGGAGCATGTATGCGTGGTTGTGCGAGAGAATCTTCATGCTTATGCGATCGCCAGCTACTGGTTTGAAATCATCGGTGCGGTTGCCCCGTCGCGCACATGTTGCCAGCGGTTGTTTGGTCTTACGGAAACCTTCATATCGTGTCTTGAGTCAGCCGCCCCGTTATCCGCGCCAGTCTTGTGGCATTTCGGGCGTCTCCTGGCCGAAACGGGTTTTGGTGTTGAACTGGATCGTTGCGCTGGTTGTGACGCCAATATGTCTGAAGGACATTTCGATTTTGAGGAATGCTCGCCGCTCTGCGCCAGATGCGCCAGGACAGGGAAACAGTATTTCCCGCTTCCGTTTGATGCCATGCGCGCGATCATCCCCCTTCTCACGGCGGATATGCCATGCGCCGGCCGGAGCGAACTGACGCCGCGGCATATCATGATTTTTCTGCACCTGCTCAACGAATTGTTTTCGAGAAATCTTGACCAGCGGATGAAAAGTTTCAGTTTTCTCCTCAGCACTTTAGGGCAGGAGTGACAGGCGCAGATCGTAAGAGCGTTCGGGCGGGCTTTTGCCGATGTTGCGCAAGGACATGGTGGTGCGGCTTGTCGGAGACCGCTTTGAAAAATATTAGCACGGAGGTATATTGGAGTCCGTTTTCAAAAATATTACACGGAGGTATATTGGAGTCCGTTTTGCACTGCCTATTCGTCTTGTGGTGAAATCAGGGCGGCTGGTTGTGGGCGCAGGAGCCACGATGGCGACACCGAGAAGTTACCGGTAGAAATTACAGCCGGTGAACAGGTCGGAGGCGGAGTATCCGACGTTGAACTTGCCCGCGAGAATCGAACCGCTGCCAGTCAGCTGTTTGCGAAATCGCTACTTCGGTCTGCGATCAGTCGAGCATACTATGCTGCGTACTCGATAGCGACTCATGAACTCGACGCAGTTTCCGTTTGTTGGCCCATGAATCGAGAGGGGCCGCACCATGAGAAGCTTCCGGCACTGATTCGCGTTCATCTTTGCCGCTTGCGCCCCGTGGTTCGGGATCGAATCGCCAAGACAACTGCGGAACTCTACGTGATGCGTTGCCGTGCTGACTACCACCCCTCGGACACTGTAGATGATTCCGAGGCGCGGACTGCACTCGGACTGATGGCCGAGATCTTCAATATGCTGTGACGGAGGCAAGATAATGATCTCTCAAACACAAATTCCCGAAGTAATCACCAAGATACGTGACCGAGTTTCCACCAAAGGCCTGGAACGCCGAATGGATCTCCAGGTGGAAGACCGCGACTATCGTCTGGAAGACGATTGGCTCTACGTCTGCGTCTATCCTGTTACCAAAGGCATTCGCCCTTATGACTACGCCGAGATTCTTGCGGAAACGGAGAAGGAACTTCGTGCCGAAGGCATCGACAATGTTCTCATCGTTCCGACGCGCGAAGACTGACTCCTGATGTGATTGCTCTTTTGCCCGGCTCTGTGGGGGGCGATGTTGCGCGAGGACATCGTGGCGTCGGCTTGTAGGCGTCCGCTTTTAAAAACATTAGCACGGAGGCATACCGGAGTCCGCTTTGAAAAATATTAGCACGGAGGTATATTGGAGTCCGTTTTCAAAAATATTACACGGAGGTATACCGGAGTCCGCTTTGCTCTGCCTATTCGTCTTGTGGTGAAATCAGGGCGGCTGGTTGTGGGCGCAGAAGCCACGATGGCGACACCGAGAAGTTACCGGTAGAAATTACAGCCGGTGAACAGGTCGAAAGGGATGCCCATACCACAATAATCAAATTGAGATGCGCTCAATTTAATATTGACTTGGCCGGCGCGCCATCCACGATGATTTCTGATAATGGAGGATATGAAAATGTTCGCATCACGTAATTATTGCGGATGTTGTTTGCGGATGCGGGTGGGGTTGTTGCTGTGCGCGGCGCTGTGCGCGTCGCCGGGCGCGGCGGCGGCTCTGGCGGGCGACCCCGCGCTGATGCCGCCCGGGATCGCAAGCGGCAGCGCCGACGATGTGTACTGGGATGACCAGTTTGGCTACCCGGGGATCAATGAAAGTGTATTTGCGATGGTGGCGGACGGGTCGGGCAATGTCTATACAGGAGGGAATTTCACTATCGCCGGAAATGTCATCGCGAACCGGATAGCCAAGTGGGACGGCGCGTCGTGGTCGGCTCTGGGGACCGGGATGGGCGGCACATATCCCTATGTCTATGCACTTGCGATGATTGGGAGCGACGTCTACGCGGGTGGCTACTTCTCGACGGCGGACGGGGTGACGGTAAACCGCATTGCAAAGTGGAACGGTTTGTCATGGTCGGCGCTGGGGACGGGGATGGACAGCGGTGTCTCTGCCCTTGCGGTGAACGGGAGCGACGTCTACGTGGGGGGCGCCTTTTCGACGGCGGACGGGGTAAGCGCGAACAACATTGCCAAGTGGAACGGTTCGTCGTGGTTGCCGCTGGGGATCGGGATGAGCGGAGGTGTTCCTTACGTCCATGCAGTTGCGGTGAGCGGGAGCGACGTCTACGCGGGGGGCAGGTTCACGATAGCGGGCAAGGTGAGCGCGAACCGCATTGCGAAGTGGAACGGGTCGTCGTGGTCGGCGCTGGGGATCGGGATGAGCGGCAGTGTCTCTGCCCTTGCGGTGAGCGGGAGCGACCTCTATGTGGGAGGGGACTTCGATACGGCGGGCGGGGTGACGGTGAACTACATCGCGAGGTGGAACGGCTCGTCGTGGTCGGCGCTGGGGAGCGGGATGAACCAATCTGTCTCTGCCCTTGCGGTGAGCGGGAGCGACCTCTACGTGGGGGGGGACTTCGATACGGCGGGCGGCAAGCCTTCATCCTATTTCGCCAGGTGGAATATGGCCAGGAGCTTCAGGGTGGCCCAGGACGACACGTTTACCACGGGTGATCCCTACTCGACGGGTCTGGGCGGCTGGCTGTTCGTGGAAGGCTATGGTTCAGCCAAGGGTTACAGTTCGGCCAACCATGCCATTACGACGGCCATTTCGGCTGAGGCGGGCAA
>JAPLSQ010000019.1 GCA_026398535.1 Candidatus Sumerlaeota bacterium
CCCCTTGAGCGTAAAATCTGTCAGGTAAGCGCTCTGGTAGATGTCATGGATGGATGATGACGCAAGGTAAAGCGTGCCATTGGCGTTGTTGCGCACGCACTGGTAGGCGCTGTTCTGCTCAAGCCCGGCGTAATCGAACGACCATGAAGCCCCGCCATCGGTGGTGCGTGTGGCGCGGATATCGCTGAAGCATGCGAAAATGTTGTTAGGGTCCGACCATGTGAGCCACCAGCAGGATGTGTTCTCAAATCCGACACCGCGATAATATTTGCGCTTGGGCGTCAGCGCGCCCTGCGGATTCTGGTCGGCCGGATTGAGGTAGGCTTGGCGCCATGTGGTTCCGCCGTCTGTTGTGAGATGCAGGAATCCCAAATCAGTAAAAGCCGCGTGCGTGGCGTCATTCGGCGCGACGGCGAGACCGAGCGTTTCGGCGCCATAATCCCACCCGCGGTCGCCCCCGTCGCCGTCCCAGCCCGTCGACACGTTCGCGTTATTCTGCGTGGTCAGCACGCTTTGCCACGAAGTGCCCCCATTCGTGGTCTTGTAGATACTCGGCCGGTAATTCGCATCCTGGCCTGAAGCATACGCCGTGGCAATATTGTTCAGCGCTGTCGCCACGAAGGCCAGTCCGTTGCCGTCGCCCGTCGGCAGACCCGTGCTTCGCAACACCCAGTTGGTCTGCGGTGAATCGAGCGTGTAGGCATCCTGATGCGTCCAGAACAAATCCTCGGGCTGCATGCCGGCATACGATGTGGCGGAAACAAGCGCGAAAAACCGGCGGGTGGTTCCCTGCCTTGCCCCCGTGAATGCGCAGATTTTCTTTCCAAAGGGGAGACCCGACGCGGCCGCAAGTGCAAATGTCACGCCGCCGTTGGTCGAGTAAACAACGCCGGCATTCGTCCCGAGATAAATATTATTCCCGTCATAAAACGCTCCCGCCACATAAAGACCGTCCGTATCGCTTCCATATGTGTATTTGACGGAAAATATGGTTCCTCCGTCGCTCGAGAAATACAGCGTGTCATAGCTCGTGACAATCAGGCGGTTATAATTCGCCGGATCGGCAAAAAGGCTGTAAGTGTATCCATCCGCTGGATCGGCAACAAGCGACGCCCATGTGACGCCGCCGTCATTGCTTCGCGCCGGGCGCACAAGATCGGCGCCGTCAACCGGCGAATAATCAAGCGCGTAAAGGATGTTCGGATCGTTGGTGAACTGAACATGGCATCCGCGGCCGCCGTGGATGTTAAGAAAGCTGATCGTAGACCATGAAGCGCCAAGGTTGTTTGACTGAAACAGGCCGCCCATGTCGCTGGCAGCGAACATCTGGTTGGGATTGTGGGGGCTGAAACTGGGGCTGAACATCGCCCCGCCGCCGCCGACGCCAACAGAATACCACTGAAGCGGCGGAGCCGCCGTCACACACGGAATCGAAATAAACAGCGAGATTGAAACCGCCAACGACTGAAACAACAACGAACGACCATGGTTGTTATGCATCTCTATGACAGTCAGCCTTTTGCCTTCTTCCCTTTCAAAATCTCCGGTCTTGATGACCGGAATCACTTAACATCAGTTCAAAGCGATATATTTTCATTTTCTTTGGCTTTTACGGGACAAATCATTTAGTGAGAGTTTTCCATTCCCGAAACGGAGGACTCATGAAAAAACGAATCGTCGTGATCGGCAGTTCAAACACCGACATGGTGGTCAAATCCCAACGGTTGCCGCACGCGGGCGAGACAGTGATTGGCGGCGTGTTCCAGATATTCCCCGGCGGAAAAGGCGCCAATCAGGCCGTGTCGGCAGCGCGGGCGGGCGGGGATGTGACCTTTATTGCCGCGCTTGGGCGCGACGCCCTCGGCGATCAGGCAGCGGCCAACTTCAGCCGCGAGGGCATCGACATTTCCCTTATCAAGCGCGTCGAAGGCGCGGCTTCGGGCGTGGCGTTGATTCTTGTGAATGAGGCTGGCGAGAACATCATATCGGTGGCGCCGGGCGCCAACTTATGCCTGGCGCCCACCGATCTCGACAGTGTTGATTTCACGAATTATGGTTTCGCCGTCTTCCAGCTCGAAATCCCGGTCGAAACGGTGGCGCGCGGACTGGAACTGGCGCGCAAGGCGGGATGCGTCACCGTGCTCAATCCCGCGCCCGCCCATCCCCTGCCGCCGCGGATGTTCCATAATATAGATTGCTTCACGCCAAACCAGCACGAAATCGCCATGTATGCGGACGGAACGGAAGACGCCGGGAAGACGATCGAAACGCAGGCGCGCGCCCTGCTTTCTCTCGGGTGCCGGCGCGTGATTGTGACCCGGGGGGCGGAGGGCGTGGTCATTGTGGACAAGGACGGGGCGCAACGTGTCGCTGCGCCTCAGGTGAAAGCCGTCGACACGGTGGGCGCGGGCGATTGTTTCACGGGCTGTTTTGTCGCGTCGCTGAGCGCGGGATCAGCCACGCCGGATGCCGCCCGCTACGCATGCCATGGCGCGGCTCTTTCCGTGCAAAAACCGGGCGCCCAGACGTCATTCCCAGCGGACGATAAAATACGCGCATTCATGAACCGATAACCGGCATGGGCAGGCGCGGCGGAGAGTCTTTGTAAAAAAAAATGGCCAAGGCAGTTCTTATGCCCTGGCCATATCATGTATCCGATTTGCCTTGTGTCAGGAGGCTTTTTTCGCGGCGGGTTTTGTCTTCTCCTTGGATTTCTCCTTGGCTGGTTGCTGCTCCGTCGCGGCGGGCGGCCTGGGTTCGGGGGTGCGGGTCCATTTGTATATCTGCTTGACAAGATCCGACGCTGCCGGGGGCATCCTCACATTGCCTCCCGCAAAGAGTATTTGGGGGGTAATGTCCTGCGCCTGATAATAGGAACAATTGGCGGCGTTTTCAATGCTCATTACGGCGCCGTTCAGGGCGAGTCCCACAAACAATCCGCGCGTTTGCGAATACGAGAAAACAGACGCGTCCAGATTCAGGTTCGTGGCGGCTGTGGCGTCGCGTCCCAGCGGGCCCGCGGCCACTGATGCATCAGCGCCAAGTGTTGTTGAACCCTTGAGCAGCGATTCAATGCCGCGGCGGTTGCGGAACACGAGGATCAAATCCATGGATTCAACCCCGATCTGCCAGCCAAAACTGCCGCCTATAATCGTCAGGAACGCCGGCGGCGACCATGTCTTGTCCTCACGGCGCACAAACAGCACACCTTCACCGCGCTGCGCGCCGAAAATAAATCCCGCGCGAATCACGTTCGGAATAATCGCCACGCCCGAGGCATCCTTCAGCAGAAATTCCGGAATCGCCTTCGCCGGCATGCCAGAAACGGAGGCCAGCACTTCCGTGGCGTTGTTGATAATCTTGTCTTGCTTTGTCTGAGCCAGGCCAGCCGAGGGCATCGCGCACAACACAGCAAGAGCTACAGCGGACAACTTGCACATTTTGATCATCTTGATCTTCTCCTTCACGAGAATGATATCTATGAACATCATATTCCCACAACGATGATGATAGTCAACTGCTGAATCCGTATAAATGCGATTCCCCTCAGATGGCGCCCATTTGTCACTGCCAAAATCGGACGCGCACGGAGCGTGTGTTCTTAATAGCGGTAGTGCTCATCTTTGTAGGGGCCGTCAACCGGCACGCTGATGTAGCCGGCTTGCTCGGGCGTGAGCCTGGTCAGCTTCACCCCGAGCTGGTCAAGATGCAAACGCGCGACTTTCTCGTCGAGCACCTTGGGCAAACGGTAGACCTGCCGTTTGTACTTCCCGCTCTCGCGCTCTTTCCAAAGCTCAATTTGCGCAAGCGTCTGGTTGGTGAAGCTGTTGCTCATGACAAAACTCGGATGCCCCATGGCGCAGCCAAGGTTCACAAGACGTCCCTTGGCCAGCACCGTCAGGCGTTTGCCATTGGGCCATTCAATCTGATCAACCTGCGGCTTGATCTCGTGCGCCTTGAGTCGCGGGTCGGTATAGAGCGAATTCACCTGGATTTCCGAGTCGAAGTGGCCGATATTGCAAACGATGGCCTCGTGTTTCATCTTGTCCATGTGTTCGCGGGTGATGACATCGACATTGCCCGTAGCCGTGACAAAAATGTCGCCCCATGAGCAAGCATCATCCATCGTGACCACCTGGTAGCCTTCCATGGCGGCCTGAAGAGCGATAATGGGATCGATCTCGGTGACAAACACAACGGCGCCGAGACCGCGAAACGCCTGGGTGCAGCCTTTGCCCACATCGCCATATCCGCACACGACGCACTTCTTGCCCGCGATCATGACATCCGTGGCGCGTTTAATGCCGTCCATGAGCGATTCGCGGCAGCCGTAAAGATTGTCGAATTTGCTCTTGGTCACGGAATCATTCACATTGAACGCCGGAAAAAGCAACTTGCCTTCCTTGGACATAAGATAAAGGCGATGGACACCGGTCGTGGTCTCCTCGCTGACGCCCACAATGCCGGCGGCCATGACGCGCCAGAAGCGGGGATTTTCATCGAGCGTGCGATTGAGCAGACGGTCGATGATTTCGATCTCCTCATTGTCAGTGCAGACGGCGGGCTTGCGGCCGGTCCGCTCGAATTCGATCTCGCGCTCGCAGCCGCGATGCACGAGCAGGGTGGCGTCGCCGCCGTCATCAACGATAAGCGTGGGGCCGGCCTCATGCGACAGGGCAAGCTTTGTGAACTCCCAGTATTCCTCCAGCGTCTCGCCCTTGCAGGCAAACACTGGAATCCCGGTTGCCGCGATTGCCGCCGCCGCGTGATCCTGGGTTGAGTAGATGTTGCAGCTTGCCCAACGCACTTGAGCGCCAAGCTCGACGAGGGTCTCGATGAGCACGGCCGTTTGAATCGTCATGTGAAGCGACCCCGAAATGCGCGCGCCCGCCAGAGGTTTCAAGGGACCATACTCTCTGCGGGTGGCCATGAGACCGGGCATCTCATGCTCGGCCATGCGGATTTCATCCCTGCCCCAGCGGGACAGCGAGATGTCCTTAATGCGATACTCGGAGGTTGCTGCTGCGACTGTTGACATTCTTGTTTTGTCTCCTTTTATAATATTAAATGTTTATCATACTAAAAGCTGTAACACGGAGTTGCGCAGAGGAGGCGCAGAGAGCCGCAGAGAAAAAAACGACGCGGTAAAAGTTTTTCTCTCAATCCAGAACATAGCGTTTGATGCCATCCTTCATAAGCAGAACGTTGAAATTCAGGAGCAGGCATATATGCTTGCGGCTGAAACGCAGATACGTCAGGCACTGAGCCTCGTGAACGGGGGAGATTGAATCTGCTACTTTCAGTTCAATCACAACGTTGTCATCCACAACGAAATCCATGCGGTAGCCGCAGTCGAGCTTGAGTCCCTTGTACTCGATCGGCAACGGCAATTGGCGTTCGTATCGTAGGCCAAGAATATTAAATTCATGCGCAAGACATGCCTCGTACGCCGATTCAAGCAGACCGGGGCCAAGTTCCCTGTGCACCGAGATCGCAGCTCCGATGACGGCCCAGGTTATCGCGTTTTCCGGTCTATCTTGCAAGATTGATATTTTTTCTTTCTAAAAGCTGTAACACGGAGTTGCGCAGAGGAGGCGCTGAAAAAAAAAACGATGCTTCTTTTCTCCGTGGTCCTCTGTGCCATCTTCGTGGTTCTCCGTGTCACTGTATTTTTCTCCCGGTCACGCAGTACAACTCTGGCAGCGGAGGCAGAGGATGTTCCGGACGCGGGAGGCGCGGCAATGGCCATGAAAGGATATAGGCGTTACTGACGCGATTCGTCATTTATTCGTCGGCGGCAGAATGCATCGATCCCCCCCGCAACCAAATCAAGATGCGCCTGAAGAAACGGCCGGATCAGGCTTTGCGCTTGAACTGGCGGTCAAGCTGGTCGCGCGTGAGCATGATCATGGTGGGGCGGCCGTGGGGGCAGGTGAAACCGAGTTGCGCGCCGCCGAGGTCGCGTATGAGCGCGCGCATTTCGGGGGGTTGCAACTGCTGACCCGCCTTGATGGCGGAACGGCACGCCATGCGGGTGATGACGCGGTCGCGCAACTCGGCCGCATCAGCGCTCTTGCCGAATGTCTCGCAGTCCTCGATAAGATCAGAGATTACGGCTGCCGCGTCGAGGCTGGGCAGGTCGGCCGGGATGGAGTGAACGAGGAAAGTTTGCCCGCCGAATGGTTCGACATTCAGTCCCAGCTCAGCCAGCTCCGGCAGAAGTTTGTTCATGAAAGCCAGGGCGGGCGCCGGCACATCAACGGATACGGGGATGAGCAACGGCTGTGCGTTTGGCGAGATTTGTCCGCGCGACAGGCGCGCGTGAATCAGGCGCTCGTGCGCGGCATGCTGGTCAATGAGCAGAAGATCGTCGCCGCACCGCGCGACGATGTAACACTGGGCGATCTGTCCCAGCGGCTCAGGCATGACGGCGAACGGCATGGGCGCGGTGTGATCATCAGCATCCGCTGCCGGAATTGTCCCCGTTTCATCCGCCGGCGCGTTGTCCACGCTGGAAGAAGAGGGAAAATCTGGATGTCTGAATTCAGGGAACTGTTTTGCCGCGCCGCTGGAAGCCTCCCGCCCGGCAAGGGGCGGTTGCAAGCTCTGCGTGAACATGCTGAAATCAACAGGAATGACATTTGCGGATCGTGAATCCCGCATCGGCGGCGCGCCGGGCGGCAGTGGCGGCTGCACGCCGCGCTCCCCCGCGCTGTCATCCCCGCCAAATTCAATGGCAGGCATCAGGTTGGCCGCGGCAAGGGTTTCGCGTATGGCGCGATGCGCAAGTCCACTGATCATGTTTTCGTTGCGGAAGCGCACCTCATCCTTTGTGGGATGCACATTGACGTCAACCTCGCCCGCCGGCACGACGACATCAAGCACGGCCACAGGGAAGCGCCGGGTCATGACAAGCCCTTTGCAGGCTTCCTGAAGCATAAAGGAAAGCTGGCGGCTGACGATGGGCCGCCCGTTGACGAAGAAGAATTGATGAGCACGATCCTTGCGTGTGACCGATGGGCGGACAACAAAGCCTCGCACAGCGACGCCGTGGCGCCCGGCATTCACCGCGAGCAGGTTGCCCGCGATCTGTGAACCCAGCAGCATCGTGATGCGTTCCTCCCATGGCTGGCGGGCGGGCAGATCAACGAGCGCGGATTTGCCGGCCGTGAAGGTGAAGGCGATTTCGGGTTCGATGAGAGTCTGACGGGTGAAGACAGTCATCGCCTGGTGGAGTTCGGACGCGGCGCTTTTCATGAACTTGAGCCGCGCGGGGGTGTTGAAGAAAAGATCGCGCACACGGACGTCGGTTCCCTCGGGGGCGCCGGCGGGTTCGACAAAGGGTTCACCCGCTCCCTCGGCGCGGATGCGCGTTCCGGCCACGCTGCCGCGTCTGCGGGTGAGAATTTCGACGCGCGCGACGGCGGCGACTGAAGCAAGCGCTTCCCCGCGGAACCCGCGCGTCGTCAGGCTCCACAAATCCTCGAATTCGCTGATTTTGCTAGTGGCATGGCGCACAAAGGCCAGCGCGGCCTCATCGCGGTCCATGCCGCAACCGTCGTCGCTCACGCGGATGTCGCGGCAATCATTGCCCAGTTCCACGCGTATGCGTTGCGCGCCGGCGTCGATGGCGTTCTCCACGAGTTCCTTGACAACCGATGCCGGACGCACAATGACCTCGCCCGCGGCAATCTTGTTGACCATGGATTCCGGCAGAACGCGGATCATCGGAGGCGGATGCCTGTTTGTAAAATAAGCGCAGAGCGCAAAGTCATATCAGACGGGCCGGACGGGTTGGACATATGCGTCCTGTCAATATTCCCCATGCCCATTTTCTCTGTCACCTTGCCTCACATCAGCGCCAGGTTGTCGCGGTGAATGGCTTCGTCATAGCTTTTTGAGCCGAGGATCGCCTCGATTTCCGATGACCGATGACCGGCGATCCGCTCCAGTTCTTCGGCGTTGTAATTGACGATGCCGCGCCCGAGCACCCGCCCGCTGGAGTCGACAATCTCGGCGACATCGCCAGCATCGAAGTTCCCCTCGACCCTCGATATCCCCGCAGGCAGCAGCGATTTATTGTTCTTGAGCAGCGCATTTCGCGCTCCCTCGTCGATGTGCAGGCGGCGTCCGGCGGCGCTTCGCTTGCTGAGTATCCAATGACGCCAGCTTGAATGGCGGCGCGGCTGTGCCGGGAAATAGGTGCCGCGGAAATCTCCTGTGAAGATGTGCTCGAGCTTGCCGGGTTGCCGGCCGTTGGCAATGGCCACGCACACGCCCTGAGTCGTTGCCAGCCGCGCCGCGGCCAGCTTGCTCCTCATGCCGCCGCTGCCGACCGTGACGTCCGGACCCGGCGGCGGGCACATCTGTTCGATGAGCGCGGGAGTGAGCCGTTCGACGCGCTCGATAAGTTTCGCGCCCGGATTGCTCTTGGGATTGCTGTCATAGAGCCCGTCAACGTCGGAGAGCAACACCAGCGCCTCGGCCTGCATGCCCACGGCCACCAGCGCCGCAAGACCGTCGTTGTCGCCGAACTTGAGCTCGTCCACGGTTGTCGTGTCATTTTCGTTGATGATCGGCAGACATCCGAGCCGCAGAAGATGACTGAGCGTATAGCCGGTGTTGAGGTAGCGGCGCCTGTCCTCCATGTCGCCGTGGGTCAGCAGCATCTGGCCGACCACGATGCCGTGCTCGGCGAAAATATCCGAATAAAGGCGCATGATGCGCGATTGTCCGACGGCGGCAAGCGCCTGTTTTTCGGCGATGGTCAATTTGCGTGAGGCCGGTATACCGAGCGCGCTGCGCCCTGAGGCCACGGCGCCCGAGGTGACGACGATGGGGCTGTGTTTGCCGCGCACAAGGCCGGCGAAAGAACCGCACAGACCGCGCAGTATGGCGGTGTCAATTTCGCCGGATGCGGTCGTCAAAACCGCGGAGCCGACCTTGATGACCGCCGTGCGCGCCCGCGCGAAAGGCGATGGCGACAATTTGGGGCTCATGACATTTCTTTCTTGCCGGACGGCGTTGCGCCGCCCGATGTCTGCTGACGCGCGGCCTCGCGGATGAGGCGCTTCTGAAGAGCGGCTGGCGCGCGCTCATAATGCGAAAATTGCATGCGGAAATTGCCGCGCCAGTCAAAGACACACGGAGCGGAAGGGGCAAATGACGCGGAGGCCCCTGCCGCATCCTCAAGGGCGCGCGCCTCCAGCAGCGCATCCAGGGGCAGTGTGGCCTCGATGCGGATGCGGCCCGGTTCGCTTTCCGCGCTGTAAAGCACGATGCCGTTCATGCGGTGAATGTCGCGCAGAAGCGACGCCTGCGTGCCCATGGCCGCGGTGAATTCAAGCTTCACGACCGGTGTCAGGATGATCGGCGACGCCTTCACGACGGCGTCGTGCAGCGCGATGGACGCCGCGACGCGGAACGACAGCGGCGTGGAGTGGAGATGATGGTATGAGCCATCGCGCAGGGTCACGCGCAGATCGACAAGAGGGAATCCCGCCAGGACGCCCTCCTCTATGGTTTCGATGACCCCCTGCGCGATATCGGCGATGAACGGCGCGGGGATGCGTCCGGGATCAAGCGCGTTGGCAAACTCAACACCCGTGCCGCGCGCCAGCGGCTCCACTGTAAGCAGCGTGTCGCCGTAGCGGCCGCCGCCCGCCAACTGGCGGATGTGTTTCCCGCGCGCCTCGGCGGACACTGTAATCGTTTCGCGAAATGATACACTCAACAAAGGCATGAACCATTTTCATTCCACGGAAGAAGACGCGATGGAAGAAAAAGTTTATACGTTAGGCGCGCCGCGCCGAACACCCTGGTGTTCCGGCAGGAACAGGCAAGCTGGGCATGCAAACGATAGGAACAATCCTGCCGTGAGCGCCGATTCGCGTAAAACATAAAGCAGCATCTGTTGCCCCCAACCTGACGGCGGACTTGAACGATTACCGATTTCCCATCATCACTATCATTCAACGATGAATTCGGAAGCGGTCACCGGCAGGATATCCGCCCATGTGGTGGCGATGCGGAGCTCGTCAATTTCGATTGTGCCAATGCCCGAAGCCTGACGCAGAGCGAAACGCTCTATTACGCCTGCGTTGCTGCCCCCGCTATTGGCAAAGGCATTCGGTGTGGCGGGTTCGGATGATACCGGAGAGGGATTAATATATAATGAGGCGGTGTCGGTGGAGCCAAAAGTATATTTCAAAACAACGAAATAAACTGTATTTAAGGCAAGCGCATCACTTGCCCACGTAGGGCTGGAAGAGCTGGCTCGCGCGACGCCAAGATTAATAGCGCTGCCATCCAGTCGGATATAAATTCGTCCGGGGAAAATTGACGTATCAGAGGAACTCACCATGAAATGGGCAAAATTCTTACCCCCTGTATCGGGATTGTCTGTCACCTTCATGATGAATGAAGCATAAATGCTGCCGATGCTGATTGATGACGCAAAATTCAGACCGATATCGTCGCCGCGAGAGGACATCACAACATACCTGTTCCCGGAGGATGTCGGCAAACCCGAATATGAAAGCGATCCCTCTGTTGACGCTGTCCTTGCATCATCTGCTGTGCCACTATGCCTCGTCCAATCTGATCCGGTAAGACCGACAATGTATGTGTCTACGGAGTAATTGAAATGCTCAGTATAGGGCAGATTGATATTGCCTGGATATACCAAGGCAGGCTGGGAAAGAAAAGCCCAAATTAACAGTATAAAAGGGTGCGCAATTTTCTTTTTCATGGATAAAAAAGTCCTCTCCATTCCTTCTTTTTCGTGTGCCTTTTTGTTCGATTATGGTTAGACAAATGCTGAACACACGTCACCGTCCCCAATAATTCATTGCATTCACCTGCCCGGTTGAGGTTGATGGCGCGGAACTGATTATCGTGGAAAGGGATTAAAAGATGACTTCACATTGTGACCGGGCGGCGTGGTTGCATGGTGGCGAGGTAAAATGCGCAAACGGCGCGGCGGTTCCGGCGCGGCCGTTCCGGCTGGTGTTGCTGGGCGCGCCTGGCGTGGGCAAGGGGACTCAGGCCGAGATGCTGAGCAGCCGGCTGGGGGCATGCCAGCTTTCGACGGGCGACGTGTTCCGCGCGGCGAAGTCCGCAGATCCGGCGTCGCTCGGTCCGGTGATGCGCGCGGCCCTGGGCCACATGAAACGCGGCGAGCTGGTGCCGGACGAGACGGTGATCGACATGGTGCGCGAACGCGCGGCGTGTTTGCGGTGTCCTTACGGGTTCATGCTCGACGGTTTTCCGCGCACGGCGGCGCAGGCGGAGGCGCTGGATGACATGCTTCGGGCAAACGGGGTGAAGCTCGATGCCGTGCTTGACTTCGAGTTGCCAATGGAGCATGTGGTGGCGCGGTTGAGCGGGCGGCGCACGTGCCGCGACTGCAAGACAACATTCCACGTCGAGGGCAAACCGCCGCGCGCGGAGGGTGTGTGCGACCATTGCGGGGGCGAGCTTTATACGCGCGAGGACGACCGCCCCGAATCAATCCGCGTGAGACTGCAGGCGTATGAGCACAACACGACGCCCCTGGCCGATTATTATCACAAGAAAGGCATCCTGCGCACGGTATCGGCCGATGGAGCACCCGCGGATGTGTTCGCGAGGGCGCTGGAGGCGCTGGGACTTTAAGGAATCAGGCGGACGGGCCGGGCAGTTCATGCATCATTAAAGGGAAGTTGCCGCCAACCATCCCGCCACTGTTCACCGGTTGCTCAGAATGTCGGGCATGTGCAGTTCATGAACATGTCCACTTTTTCGCGGATGGTGGATTCGGCGCCGGGGACGCTGAGCACGTCGCATTCTGACCCGAGGATGTGCGGGTGTCCGGCGGCGTGCATCTTGCCGATGATTTCCCATGTGGAACGTTTGACGGCCTCCAAAGGCGCGTCGGCGTCGGAATAGAATTTCTTGGTCGGCAGGTTGCCGTAAAGAACGATGCGCGGGCTGACAAGTGAGGCGTCCTCCCAGAGTTTGCGCGAGCTGCCAAGGCTGAGGATGACAGGTTCGAGGCTTGCGAAGTCGCGCACCATCGAATCGGTAAGGTCTCCGCAGCAGTGGAAGAAGAGGTCAACGCCGCGCTTTTCGAGAAGTTCGCGGATGCGGCGGTTGGGACGCATGACGCAGCGCTCGTACACGTCGGCGCCTTCCTCAAGCTGTTTGGGCGAGAAGTAGACGCGGTTTGCGGCGGGTTCGGCGATCAGGATGATTTTTGCGCCTGCTTTGATCTGCTCGGTGACGGAGCGCAGGATGATGAGCGTGGAGAGTTCGAGCGTTTTCTCGACGAGCGCCACCTCAGGGTCCTCTTCGGCCGTCGTTCCCGCGCCCGCCATGAAGACGGGCGTGATGGGATCCGCGAGCAGTTTGGTCATGAGGGAGAACGGGCCGATGGTCATTCCGATGGGAATAAGGCCTGAGGCGCGCCGCGACACGAACGCCACGGCGTCGATGTGCGCCTGAAGCTGGCGGTTGAAAGGCCCGGCGCCGGGGCCGCTGACTTTCTTAAACAGATGGTCGCCCGGCCATTCATGAAAGTGATAGGTGGGGATGTCGCCCGCCGTGATGCCAAGCATCTCAAGCATCGCGGATTTTTCGAGCATAAGGTCCATAAGGCCGACAGCCAGCGGCGTGCGGTATCGCACGGCGGCCTCCTCGATGATCCCGCCCAAGCGCTCCCCGTCGAGTATAATCGCCGCGGCATCGGGCTTTTCATGCAGCACGAGGTCCGTGCCGATCGGCATGCGCAACCCCTTATTGGCGAGGTCAATGTAGAATTGTCGTTCCATCGCAGACTTCTCCGGCAATAAAAATGCGCAGGCGCGGGGCCTGCGCATTTATTTGGTGAAACACAAGAGTGTCGTTGATCGATTGAGCGGTTTCAAACCAGACTTTTGCACACATCCACGGCGCTGGCCGCATCGGGCGCATAACCATCGGCGCCTATTTTGTCGGCCCATTCCTGTGTCAAGGGCGCTCCGCCGACAATGATCTTGACCTTTTCGCGCTGGCCGTCTTTTTCGAAGGCTTTGATGACATCGGGGATGTTGATCATGGTTGTTGTCAGCAGCGCGGACAATCCGACGAGGTTCGCGTTGTGTTCTTTCGCGGCCTCGATGAATTTTTCGGGTGTGACATCCACGCCGAGATCGACCACTTTGAAACCCGCGCCCTCGGCCATCATGGCCACAAGGTTTTTGCCGATGTCATGAAGATCGCCGCGCACGGTGCCGAGTACGATCGTGCCCGGCGGCTGGATGTCCGCTCCGGCCAGTTTCGGTTTCAGGATTCCCATGGCGGCTTTCATGCTTCGCGCCGCCACCAGCACTTCGGGAACGAAGAACTCGCCCGCCTTGAATCGCGCTCCCACAACCCCCATGCCCGCAATCAAACCCTTCTCGAGGACGTCCTTCGGGTTGCAACCAGCGTCGAGCAACTTTGTGGTCAACTCAGCCGCGTCTTTCCTTTTGCCGTCAATTACTGCCTGAGCCAATCTTTGCAGATCCGCCTCCATATTGTCTCCTTAGATCATATATTTATCGCATATGGTGTGAGCGACAAAACGCGGTTGGCCGGGCACTTTCAACATAAAAAAGAATACTGACGAAACACAGTCTGCCAGCCTGCGGCGCAAAGGCGGGCTGGGCCGGCATTTTTTTGTTGCGAGAGCGGTGCTTGGTGGAACTTATAGTGGATGTCTGTTGCACAAAACAATATTACTGAACAAAGGTTGCCGAATCCGATGAAGGCACTGAAAGCAATGTTTCGCGCCGCTGCAGCAGTTGCCGCGCTTGGCGCGGCGGCGATGCTGTCCGGCTGTGGCAGCGCCGATTCGCGCTGGCGCCAGAGCTTTGATCCGCCCATGAATTACCAGGGGCGCGAGATGATCTGCCTTTACAACCTTGAGCGCCTGCTCGACGCCAAGCAGGAATGGGCGCGGGAAACAGGCGCGCGCCCGGGGCAGTTGTGTTTGTCGGCCGAGGTGCTGGCGCACCGGTATTTCCGCATGTATGAGGCCGGGCGGCGCGCGCCATGCGACGACGACACTCAGAATCTGCCCGTGAACCGCGCCATCTGTCCGCGCGGAGGCCAATACATCATCGGAGCGGTCGGCGAACGTCCCAAGTGCAGCGCCTGCGGCGACCTGTTGCGCGACTACGACCAGCACATTCGCGTGCCTTTCACCCATTGAGCGCATCGCCTGTCCATCTTGGCGTCCTTGTTTCGGGACGAGGGTCGAATCTTGAAGCCCTGCTGTCCGCGGAGCGGGCGGGCGCTTTTGACCGGGCACGCATAGTCTGCGTTTTTTCGGACGCGCCCGAGGCGCGCGGGCTGGATGTGGCGCGGAATTTCAGAGTGGCCGCGTATGCTTTCCGCCCCCGCGATTACCCCTCCAAGGCTGATTACGAAAAAGCCGTCATCAGCATCCTGGAGAGCCACGCCGTTGAATATCTTATGCTGGCCGGCTACATGCGCATCGTTGGCGCGGCGCTTCTGGCGCGTTATCCGTTGCGCATTCTTAACATTCACCCGTCGCTCCTGCCGTCATTTCCCGGCCTGCACGCGCAAAGGCAGGCGCTTGAGCACGGCGCGCGGTTCAGCGGATGCACGGTGCATTTCGCGGATGCGGGCGTTGACGCGGGGCCCATTATCGCCCAGCGCGTTGTGCCTGTCCTGCCCGGCGACACCGAGGACACCCTGTCTGCGCGCATCCTGGAACAGGAACATCAGCTTTTCACCGAGGCAGTGAAGCTCGTCACCGAACGTCCGTGGGAGATTCACGGGCGCACCGTCATGTTTTCATAACCGGAGGCATTTGACATGATACCCCGCTACAGCACGCCGGAGATGTGTGAATTGTGGAGCGAGGACGCCAAGTATCGCTCGTGGCTGGATGTGGAGCTTGCCGCATGCGAGGCATGGTCGGACGAGGGGAAAATTCCCGCCGCCGACCTCGAGACTATTCGTGCCAAGGCCAAGTTTGACGCCAACCGGATCGAGGAACTGGAAACCCGTCTGCACCACGATGTCGTCGCCTTCACGACAAACCTTTCGGAGAACATCGGCGAGTCCTCGCGCTATGTTCACCTGGGTCTGACGTCGAACGACGTTGTGGACACGGCTCAGGCGTTGCGTCTCAAGCGCGCCGGGGCGCTGATCCTTGATGAGCTCGACGAGCTCACAGAGGTTGTTCGCCAGTCCGCCGTGAACCACAAGCGCGTCATCATGATCGGGCGAACCCATGGCGTTCATGCCGAGCCGGTGACGCTGGGCCTGAAATTCCTCGTATATTACCGCGAATTATTGCGCGACAGGCGCCGGCTTGCCGCGGCATTTGACGAAACGGCGGTGGGCAAGATTTCCGGTGTGGTCGGCACTTACGCGCACACCGGCCCGGAGTTTGAAAAGCGTGTCTGCGCCAAACTTGGCGTGGGCGCCGCCGAGGTATCCACGCAGGTGCTTCAGCGTGACCGCCATGCGGCGCTCATCGCCGCCGCGGCCATCACCGGCGCCACAATCGAAAAAATTGCGACGGAGATACGCGGTCTTCAGCGCACCGAGGTGCGCGAGGTTGAGGAGCCGTTCACGGCGGGGCAGAAGGGATCGAGCGCCATGCCGCACAAGCGCAATCCCGTGAAATGCGAGCAGTTGTGCGGGCTGGCTCGCCTGCTGAGGGGTTATGCCGTGCCCGCCATCGAAAACATCGTGTTGTGGCATGAGCGCGACATCAGCCATTCATCGGCCGAGCGCGTCATTCTCGCCGACGCCACCACCCTGCTGCACTACATGCTCAGGCAGGCGCGCAAGATCATCAGCGGCCTCCACATCCACCCGGAGAACATGAAGCGCAATCTCGAGCTGACGCGCGGTCTGCTTTTTTCCCAGCGCGCCCTGCTGGAGCTGGTCGAACGCGGACTATCGCGCGAGCAGGCTTATGAAATCGTGCAGGAGGCCGCCATGCGCACATGGGAAAAGGAACAGACAACACTGCGCGACGAGTTGCTGGCCGATAAGAGGCTCACCGCTCACATGAGCGCCGGCGAGTTGGACGCGATCATGGATTATGGCTGTTTTCTGAAGTATCTGGACGACATCTTTGATAACGCGCTCTAATAATGGATCTTGAGGCATCAGTCATCGAATCCGTGGACGCGATGCGCGGGGACATTCTGGCCGCGTCGCGCTGGCTGTATGACCATCCGGAACTGAGCGGAGAGGAGCATGAATCGGCGCGATTTCTCGCGCGATGCGCTGAACTGCGCGGTTTCAAAGTCGAGCATGGCGTCGCCGGACTTCCGACCGCATTTGTGGCTGTCAGGCATGGCGGGCGGTGGGGGGACGCGGGGCCGCGCCGGCGCGCGGCCTTTCTTGCCGAATACGACGCGCTGCCTGAAATGGGGCACGGATGCGGCCACAACATGATCGGGACTGTCTCGGTTTATGCCGCCATTGCGCTGGCGAACGTGGCGGATGAACTGGACGGTGATGTGGTTCTCTGCGGCACGCCGTCAGAGGAAACCATCGGCGGCAAGATCAGCATGCTGGAGGCGGGCCTGTTCGACGGCATCTCCGCCGCGCTGATGGCGCATCCCAGCTCGCACACGGAAATCGCTTATGCGACGCTGGCCTCCATCCCGCTGGAGGTTGAATATTACGGCAGATCATCCCATGCCGTGTCCAATCCGGACAAAGGCGTGAACGCGCTCGACGCGATGCTGCATTTGTTTCAATCCGTCAAGGCTATCAAAGCCGTGTTTTCACCGACAGCGCACGCTCCCGGGGTCATCCTGCACGGCGGCGGCAGGGCGAATGTGGTGCCGCATTACACCAAGGCGGAGTTCTCCATCCGGGGCAAGGACCGCTCTGAAGCGGAAGACGTCATGAATCGTGTTCTGGCATGCGCGCACGCGGCCGCCAAAGCCACGGGCGCCTCTTTGGGTCACAGGATCAACGGCAACATATACCTCGACATGCGCCCCGATCCGCGTCTGGCCGAAGTGTTTCGCGGCATCTGGCTCAGGCTTGGCGGCGGCGATCCGCTGACCGAATCGCCGCCCCACGGTTCGATCGACATCGGCAACCTGAGCCATGTTTTTCCCTGTCTTCACCCGTCATTTCGCATCACCGGGGCCGAGGGCGTTGCGGGGCACTCGCGTGAATTCGCGGAAGCAACCCTCACGCCTTTTGCCGGCGAACAAATGGTTCGCGCCATCAAGGCTCTTGCAACCACAGGGCTGCATGTGCTCAAGGCATGAATGAGCGCGCGAACAAATTCAAATTTGAAAGTGGAAGTCCGCTCCGGCGGATAGCCTGTTTCCATTGTTGTAAAAAGTTGCTTGCCTGTGGTTAAGGATGTCTGATCATGCGGAAAAAGAACAGGTGGTTCGGCAGGGCGGAGGTTGTGGGCCTGGCATTCGCCACGCCATGGCTGATCGGTCTGATTGTATTCGGACTATATCCGATTGCCGCGTCGTTTTACCTGAGTTTGTGCCGCTACAACATCGTGCGCCCGCCGCTTTTCACGGGGTTGGAGAATTACCGTCTGCTGATATTCGACGATCCGCATTTCTGGAAATCGTTATGGAACACGCTCTACTTGACCGCGTTCGGGCTGCCGGTGCAATTGATTGCGGCGCTGACCGCGGCGCTGGCGCTGAACGCCCGTGTGAAAGGGCAGCCGCTTTTCCGCGCGGTGATCTACCTGCCGACGGTCGTTCCGTCGGTGGCCACGGCCATCATCTGGGTGTGGATTCTTAATCCGGAATATGGTCTTTTCAACGCGGCGCTTTCGTGGTTTGGCATTAATGGCCCGGGCTGGCTGACCGACCCGGCATGGTCGAAACCGGCGCTGATCATTGTGGGAATATGGGGAATAGGCAACACGGCAATCATCTTTTTGGCGGGTCTCCAGCAGGTTCCCCAGTCGCTTTATGAGGCGGCCATCGTGGATGGCGCAAACACATGGCAGCGTTTTCGCAACGTGACCATTCCCATCCTCAGCCCGGTCGTTTTCTTCAATCTGGTGATGGGCATCATCGGATCATTCCAGTACTTCACGCATGTCTATGTCATGACGGCGGGTCTGATGGGCGGGGGACGCGGCGCGGGAGGACCGGAGTTCTCGACGCTTGTTTATCCGCTCTATCTCTACCAGAACGCCTTCCTGTTTTTCAGGATGGGGTATGCCTCGGCCATGGCATGGATCATGTTCCTGATCGTGGCGCTCATCCTCGTCGTGGTGTTCAGAACATCGAAATGGGTCCATTATGAAAGCGCATAGCACTATGAAATCGGCAATCAGAAGTGTTCCGGCATACATTGTTCTGCTGTGCCTGTCGGCGGGATTCGTGCTGCCGTTCATCTGGATGGTCAGCTCGTCGCTCAAGGACACCAACCAGATTTTCCAGTTCCCGCCGAACATTGTGCCGCGCCCGGTGGTGTGGCGCAACTACAGCGATGCCGTCCAGTTCATCCCCTTCCTGCGCTATCTGTGCAACACGCTCATCATTTGTGTGTGTTGCATCATCGGCAATGTTCTTTCAGCATCGCTGGTGGCGTTCAGCCTTGCCACGCTTCACTGGCGCGGGCGCGATGTGTGTTTCAAAATACTGGTGGCCTCGATGCTCCTGCCCCCGCAGGTGACGATGATCCCGGTCTTCGTCATTTTCCGCACTCTGGGAATGATCGACACTTATGGTCCGCTGATCCTGCCCTCCTTTCTCGGCTCCCCGTTTTTCATCTTTTTGCTGAGGCAGTTTTTCATGGGTGTGCCGCGCGATCTGCCAGAGGCCGCGCGAATCGACGGATGCAGCGAGTGGGGAATATACTGGCGCATCATCGCGCCGCTTTCCTTCCCCGCCCTCGCTGCCGTTGTGCTTTTCTCATTTATCTGGACGTGGACCGATTTCCTGACACCGCTCATTTACCTGCAGGATCAGACCAAGTTCACCTTATCGCTGGGTCTGCAGCAGTTCCAAGAATCGCATTCCGCGGAATGGGGAATGCTGATGGCCGCTTCCACACTCATCACCATCCCCATGATCCTGTTGTTTGTGGCGGCACAGAAGACATTCGTTCAGGGGATTGTGACCACAGGACTTAAAGGATAGGCGGGGACGCCTTTTTGAATCACAATTGATCCGATTGTTGAGGCTTTTCGCCCACACATACGGCGGAAAGCCCAAACGGAAGCGCGCAGACATTGAGCAGACGGCTGACCGGCATGAGAATTTTCTGCATGGTAATGTGGGATGGTTTGATCTGTTTTGAACAGAATATTTTTCCTGTCACGAACCAGCCGGCGGCGCCCAGGGGATTGAAATAGAAGGAGTCCGCGATGCGAAAACCGGCATCACGCATCTTCTGGCGCAGGTCCTCAAGCCCGTAACGGCGACAATGTCCCAGATTCGCATCCATTTTGCAGTAAAGTCCCGGCAGCGCGGGAACAAGCAGGATGCATCGCCCTCCGGGCTGAAGCAAATCATAAAGATTCGCGAGGGCGCGCCTGTCGTCCTCGATGTGCTCAAGAACATTCAGGCACACGATCGAATCGGCGGAAAGCGCGCGCTGTTCCGGTGACGGGGGCAGGTTGGCATCATAATAAAGAACGCGGATGTTTGACGCAACCGGCAGTTTGGCCCGCAGGCGCTCAAGGTAATCCTCGCGGCAGTCAGTCAGAATGAGTTCCCGGCTGCTGTCAGCCCCCCCCTTGGCAAGATTTGGAATATTATTGCCTATTCCGCAGCCGATTTCCATCACGCGCCGTCCCAGGTGCGGCTCGATGTTGCGGAAGATCCATTGCGAGTAGGCGCCGAACGATTCGAGATTCTGGAGAGTCGTCTTGCCATAATCGCGGTAACGTCCGCGCGAATATTTCAGAATGCACCAGATGGCGTTGATACCGTCGCGCCAGCCGACTTTTTTGCCCTCGGCGTAACTGCGGCCGTCATAGCAGATGCCCATCTCGAAAATCCTGATGTCGAGGCGGGCCAGCTTGGCGGTGATTTCCGGTTCGAAACCAAAACGCTCCTGCTCGATGTTGATCCGCTTGATGATGTCGGCCCTGACCATCTTGTAACAGGTTTCCATGTCGGTCAGGTTCAGGTTTGTGAACATGTTGGATAGCAGGGTCAGGAACTTATTGCCGACCGCATGCCAGAAATAGAGCACACGGTGGGCGCGGCCCGACTGGAAACGCGAGCCGTACACAACGTCGGCTTTGCCTTCAAAAATAGGTTGCAGAAGGCGGTGGTATTCCCCGGGATCATATTCAAGATCGGCATCCTGAATAATCACAACATCGCCGGTGACATATTGAATGCCCGTGCGAATGGCGGCTCCTTTGCCACGGTTCTTCTCCTGCAGGACGATCTTGTCGACCAATGGTCGAAGGGAGTCATAGAGATCGCGGGTGCCGTCAGTGGAACAGTCATCGACGAGAATGATCTCCTTTTCGAGATCGACAGCCCGCACGCGTTCTATGATTTTGCGCAGCGTGTGCGCTTCATTATAAACGGGGATGATAACACTAAGTTTCATTGTATTGCAGGAATATCACATTGGTCTTAACGCAAGCCCGTTGCAAGCAGAAGTATTCAGCGGGAGCAATTTGAAGCTTGCACAAGGGCTTGACATCACTTCTGATTGAAACCTGATTGTTGAGGTTTTAACATGAAGAAACATCGAAAATATTTATTTGGAGAACCATAGGGAGTGAACATCGACAAATCCGATAAAATCCTCATCCTGTTCATCGATACCGGCGACAACTGCCGGTGCCCGATGGCAAAAGGCTATTTGCTCAAACTGATTGAACAGCGGCGTATCACGCATATTGACATCCGCACGGCCGGCGTCATGACCCCGCACGGTCTATTACCCACGCCTGAAGCCGTGCAACTCCTGATGGAGGAGCAGGTCGATATCCGGCGTCACAGGTCAAGACCACTGACTGTTGACATGATCCGCCGGGCTGACCTGGTTCTCGGCATGACGCCTTTCCATGTTCAGATGGCGTATCGCATGATTGATGATGCCCGCCGCAAAACCTTCCTGCTCAAGGAATATGTCGGATGCGAAGGGCGCAATGTTCAGATACAGGACCCGATGGGCGGAACCTTGGAGATATTCAAAAAGGTCTTCGGCGCCATCAAAGCCTCGTTACAGAAACTGGTGGAGATGGACATCATCAATATTCCGCCAAAGCGGACACAGGAAGCGCCAAGGGTTTCGGTAGCGGTCGTGGCCGTCGAGCAAGAGCAACCCGCGCCGCCGCGCAAGGCAGGCAGGCCCGGACGCAAACCGGTGAAAAAGGCTTTGAAGGTGAAAAAGGTTTTGAAGACGAAAAAGCCCAAGCCGGCCAAAACCGCACCCAGAAAAAAAACTGTCAGGGCAGCGGCAAAAGCAAAAGCGCCCCGGAAAAAGCGGGCATCGGCCGCCATAAAACCGGTCAGCGAGTACGCCATCAGGTCCGTCAAGATACCGGCATCGAAAAAGCCCTCAAGAAAGGCATCGCCGCCGGTCAAACCCAAGAAGGTCAAACAAGCAAGGGCGGCAGCGAAAACACCCCGCAAACCGGCCCCATCGAAAAAGCAAACAACTTCACTCAAGAAAGGAAAGAAAAGGTAATATGGCCACAACAACAACAGCCACGGGGAAATTGCTGAGCGGGCGCCTTTGCATGGCGCTCCTCATCATGGCGTCGGTGGCGCTGTTTATCGCGCCGGCTGCCATGGCAGCCCCCAAACAATCCACAACTGAGACGAAAGAGGTCGCGGCTCAACCAGACAACCCGAAACTGGCCAAAATCGGCGATCACCTTGTGACGCAGGACGAGTTGAGCTCGTTTTCGATGCTGATTGAATTCGCGAAGGCGGGTCCAATGGCGGAATCGGGCGATGCTCTGAGCGATTATGCCCTGGCGATGCTTATCGACGACGTCTACACCACCATCCCCGCACAGATAAAATCTGACACTTCTGTTCCGTCGAAATACCGTTTTGCCTCGCAGCGCGGGCACCTGTTCAGGGCTATGCGCGAAAAAACGCTCAAATCCATCGATGTGTCGCGGGGGGAAATGGAGGAATGGTTCAGCAACAATTCCGGCCGTTACCAGGAACCCGAGCGCATCAAGGCGCGCCACCTTTTCATGCAGACATCCAAAGACAATCCCTCCAGCTCGCCCGAGCGTGTGCGCGAGCGGATGCTTAAGGTGAAACGCGCGGTCGACAAGAACACCACGTTCGGCGAGCTTGCCATGAAGTATTCCGAGGCTGGCAGCGGCGCCAAGGGCGGCGAAATCGGCTGGGTGTCATATCGCATGCCGATCGGACCGCAGAACAAGCCGATGAACATCGTTCTGGACGACGCGCTTTTCAAGCTCGAACCCGGCCAGGCCTCAGATATCTTAGAAACATCCTATGGTCTGCACATCGTTTTCGCGGAACAGCGCAACACGACAAGGACGCCCACGCTTGACGATCTGATCACAAGCAGGATTTTGCCTTCGGCTGCCGCCAACGAGCGGCTCACCTCGCGCATCATGAGCCTGATCAGCGATACAAAGAAAAAACATAATGCCAAGGTGCTAGTCACCAGTCCCACGGCGGAACTGACCACCGACACAAAGGCTTTTGAGATCGACGGCAACGTTTTCACGGCTCATGCCCTTGAGCTCATTTACGGTCCGCGGTTCACGAGCGCTTTCATGCGCTCGCGAACATCTCCCGAACGCGCCATGAAACTCCTGGAGGACGTGCTGGACACGGAGGCGTACCTGGCAGCCGCAATCGATGCCGGAGCAGACGCGACACCCGACATGGCGCGCGACTTGAACCTGCTCGGTCGTATTGAAAAAATGCGGACGCGTTTCAACGACATCGTGGCGCAGGCATACCAGACCAACGATGAGCAGGCGCGCGAACTCTATGAAAAGATGAAAGATCGCCTGCGGCGGCCAGAAGCATCCGGTTACATCATCACCATCCAGCCTGAATCGGCCACCGGCACGGGCGCCCAGATGAAAGCCATGGAGGAGGCGCGTGTCAAGGCAGAGGAGACCGCCAGGAAATTGCGTGACGGCGCCGACGCCGAAAAAATTGCGCACGAGCTTTCAAAGGACAACCGCGCCTCGTCAGGCGGTCTGGTGGAACGGCATGTGATTGGGACAATGAACGATGAAGCAGGACGAAACTTCGACGGCATGGCCATGCAGCTTCAGAAAAAGGGCGATGTCAGCGATCCTCGTCAATTGCCCAACGGATTCGCCATCGCCGTGCTCGATGAGCGCTGGGCTGGCGAGCCAACGCCCTTTGAGGACGCCAAACCAAGACTGATTCGCCAAGCGGCGACACAGAATGAAAACCGCGCCCGCGCCGACATGATGAGCATGCTTGAAGCCTCCGGCAAAATCGAATGGCTCGATGGCGCAACAAAATACGGTAAAACACCCTCAAAATGATGAGACCTTAAGGCTGATGATCCCATAATGCGGGGCGCGGCCGGCTTCATGCGGCCGCGCCCCGACTCAGCCTGGATAAGAGCACATAATCATCGTGTCGCGAATTACCACAAAAAACCTGGTCAAAGAATTTGGCGGACGCCGTGTCGTCAACGAGGTGTGCATCAATATTCAAAAAGGCGAAATTGTGGGACTACTGGGTCCCAACGGCGCCGGCAAATCAACGACATTCAATATGATCGTCGGCATGATCAAGCCCAACCAGGGCGCCATTTATTTCGACGATCAGGAAATCACGGGCATGCCGATGCATATGCGCGCGCGCATGGGCATCGGCTATCTGGCGCAGGACATGTCCATCTTCCGCAAGCTCACCGTGCAGGACAATATCATGGCCATTCTGCAGACGACCAAACTCTCGCGCGTCCAGCAGCGTGAGAAGTTGGACATGCTCATGGACGAACTTGGCATCACAAAACTTGCGCGCAGCATGGCCTACACGCTTTCAGGCGGCGAGCGCCGCCGCGTGGAAATCGCGCGCGCGCTTGTGCATGAGCCTGATTTTATCATGCTTGACGAACCGTTCTCCGGCGTTGATCCGCGCGCCGTCGAGGAGTTGCAGGACATCATCTACCACATGCAATCGCGCGGTCTTGGCGTGCTCATCACCGACCACAACGTCCGGGAAACCCTTACCGTGACCGACCGGTCGTATATCATCTTTGAAGGCAAGGTCATGCTTTCGGGCACGGCCAGCGAGCTTGTGAACAGTCCCGAAGCCCGCCAATATTATCTGGGTGAAAGGTTCACCATGGATACGACCGAGGATGAACGCAAGCTGGCGGCGCGGGAGCGCCTTACGGGGCGCGCGGCGGCGGAGCGCCGGCAATGAGTTCCGCGGCCTGTCATCTGGTCCATCTCTCCGGACCGAGGGCCGGTGAGGCGGTCAACTTCGAGTCCGCGCGCATCACCATCGGCCGCGCTTCCAACTGCGATTTTCAGTTCGACGCGTATCGTGATCTCGCCGTGGCGTCGCATCATGCCGAAATTCTGCTCGATGACAACACCTTCTATATCCACGATCTTGACACGCGCGGCGGAACCTATGTCAACGGTCAGCGCGTCACCCAACATCATTCCCTCCAACACGAGGATTACATTCAGTTCGGCAAGAACGGTCCGGAGGCGATCTTCCGCATGGGCGCCGCCCTGCCCGGGGCGCAACCGTTGCCGCCCGATCCCCCCCAAGCGGGCGAACTGGAGTTGCTGACCGGTTCGGACGCGGGGAAATTGTTCCACGTCCTCGGCAACCAGCAAACACGCATCGGACGGCGCGCCGACCTCGAGATACCGCTCGACCCGGCCGGAGACATGGTCGTCTCGGGCAACCACTGCACGATTGTCTTCGAAGGCGGTACGTTCATCCTGATCGACACAAGCCGCAATGGCACGTTCATCAACGGCCTGCCAGTTGAGGGGCGCGCGCTCCTGCGCGACGGCGACGTGATCACCCTGGGCGAGGGCGGCCCGCGCGCGCGCTTTCGCCTGCTTCCGCCGCGGCGCAATTATCCCAACAGGACACTTGGTTATCCAGATGTCTTCCGCGCGCCGGCGGCCCCGCGCCCCCCGGAACGAACACCAGTGCGCGCATCCTATGATGCGGCGCTCGCGGGCGCGCCGCCAAAACAGGCGCGCCTGAGCGAACCACCATCAGACGAATTATCAAGAATCCGGCAATCCGCGCCCTCAGAACCTCAGCCTGAGCGCCGATCTTACGAGTCCGGTCAAACGAGTCCCGCGCAATCCCGTCCGCCGGAGGTCCCGCCGGCGGGCGCGCGCAACTCCGTCATGATTGCCAGCGGCGTGGTAGTTGTTCTGCTCATCATCGGCGGGCTGGCATGGTTCTTCACGCGGGATCGTCAAAAGACAGGCACAACTCCATCCACCACAGCGTCTCCTCTGACCAGCCACGAAAATGACATCAAGGATGGCGAAATGCTGCGTTGCGCGGGCGGAAACTTTTCCTACCGTTTGCCTCATGGATGGATCAAGCGCGAGGAAGGCGGTCTGGTCAGCATGGAATCGCCCGACAAGATGATTTCCGTTGATTACGCGCGCGATGAACGCATGAACGAGCAGGCCGTCGCGGCGCTGGTCACTCAGGCCGTTGGGGGGGAGGCGAAAAAGCTGACGCAGAACAAAATCGGCGAAGTCACAATGCTCTCGTACGCGTCGAGGGGCGGCGGAAAAAGCTGCCAGGCCGTTCTGCACCAGCCATCGGGCGACACGCCGGGAATGGCATTTATCGAGGCTCCGGACGAGGTTTTTCAGAAACTCTCCGACTCGGCGCTGAACGCGTTGACGATGAGTGAGTTCAAAATGCAACGCATCGCCGCGCGCGCCGGCGGATTGCCCGCGCCACAGCCCGCCCAGCCGGCTGTTTCGCCGACGCCGGCCCCAACACCGGTCGTCACGCCCGCCCCGGCGCCCGCGCCAACCACAAAACCCGCCGCAATTCCGACGCCAGCGCCGGAAACCACAACAGGCACTGAAGGAGCGCAAACGATCGCCAGCAAAACACTTGGCGCGACGCTGTTGCTGCCGAATGACTGGACTGGCAGCGTGGACGAAAAGCAGGGCGTGATCATCCTCCGCACGCCCAGCGGCGTCGACGTCCGGCTCGCGCGGGATAAAAAACAGGTCAAGCCAGATGAAATATTCGCGGCCATGAGGAAGGACAATTGGGACATCTTCAAGCGCGAGATCAACCTTGGCCAAAGCAAAAACAAATACAGCATTGCCGAAATGAGGCAGGGCGAGATGCGTCTGGTGCTTGTGCTGGTCGCCCAGTCTGACGGTTCGACACTGATTATATACGCGACACACGAAGGAAAGTTCCAGGATGCCGAACGGGCTGACGTGGCAAAAATCGTGAACCAGTTGACCGTGTCAAAGATGGAAACCGGCGAATCGCAGACACCGCCTTAGGGATGGCGGGCGGTCAGTGGCGTATTCCATGGTGTGACAAGGACCTTGCAGAAGAACTCGACGCCCGCATTCATGCGGGCCAAGAGGCCGGGCGCGTCCGCGAGCGACACCCGGTGCGAAACCAGCGAATCGACCACAAGCGACCCCGCAGCCATGGAGCGGAGCACTTCGGCGAAATCGTTGTCGGCGCCCGTCCAGGAATAGGTTGAGTTCCAGACGGCGGAGATGTTCAACTCGCGCCGCATGGCCCGCGACAGGAGCGACGCCGGCAGCGTGACATCCTTGGACGGATTGCCCATGATGATGACTTTGCCGTTGTGGCGCGCGCACTCGACAGCCTGAAGCAGGGTGGCCGGGACTCCGGCGCCTTCGACGCACACATGGGCCCCGCGACCCGCCGAGAGTTCCATCGTTTTCCCGACCGCATTGACCTCCCGCGGGTTGAAGACATCGCAAAAGCCCAGTTGCCTGGCCATCTCGAGTTTTCGTTCCACAAGGTCGAACAAGAGCACCCTGCCGGCTCCCATCGTGCGCGCGAACTGGGCCTGCATGAGGCCGATGGGGCCGACTCCGAAGATGACAACGATGCCGCCGGGAGCGACGCCGCCAGCCCGCCGCAGCGCGTGGAGGGCGACAGCCGCCGGTTCGGTAAACGCCGCCTGCTCCGTGGTTACACCCTCGGGCAAGCGCATGAGGTTGCGCCATGGCGCAACCACATACTCGGCGAACGCGCCGTCGCTGCGCGATCCGATATAGTCGTAATCCTCGCACTGGGCGAAGCGTCCGGCTTCGCAGGCGGGGCATCTGTTGCACCAGATCAGCGGAAACACGGTGACCGCGTCACCGGATGCGAACCGTTGGACACCGTCACCCACGGTCTCGACGATGCCGGCGAATTCGTGTCCGCAGGCGAGGGGGAACCGGTATGTGCCTTTTGAGAAAATTCGCGGAAGATCCGAGCCGCAGACCCCGCACGCACTCACCCGCACCAGCACCTCGCCGGATTTTGTGGAAGGGGTTGGGATCTGTTCCAGGCGCAAGTCGCCCACGGCGTGGAGTCTCAGGCTGTTCATTGTGCCCGCCATTTCTCAGTGGTTATATTGGGGTTCACGGTTGCGGGTCTCCGCCCCCTTTTCGGCGGCCCGGCGCAGACGGACCATGTTTGTCTTGAGCGTCCCGCCGCGGCGGAAAAGGCTGCTGGTTCCAGCCACGAGCATGTCGGCTCCCGCCTTCACCATCTCCGGGATATTTTCGAAGGAGACATTCCCATCCACGGCGACAAGGATGGGGTGGCCGCGTTGCTCAACAAGCCGGCTGCACTCGGCGAGTTTCCGGATCCCGTATTCCGCCAGTTTTTGGCCGGCAAAGCCCGGATTCACGGTCATCACGAGAATCTGGCCCAGTTTTTCCCAGACGCAATCGAGCACACAAAAGGGGGTTCCCGGGTTGAGGGCAACCCCGACCCGTGCTCCCGCCGCCTTGATGAGGTCCAGAGTCCGGTCAAGGTGGATGCAGTTTTCCGCGTGAACGCAGACCGACTGGACGCCGATCCTGGCGAGCTCGTTCAGGTACATGTCGTAGTTAGAGACCATGAGATGAACGTCGAAGGGCAACGCCGTGAGGGGGCGGATTGCGCGGACGACATCCAATCCGATCGTGTGGTTCGGCACGAACAAGCCGTCCATGATGTCGAAGTGGAGGACATCCGCGCCGACGGCCTCAAGGCGCCGCACGTCGCGCTCGAGATTGGCGAGATCCGCGCACATCATGGAGGGCGCCACAAGCGCGCGGTATTCGCCTTCGAGCGCATCGTAAAAGGCCCATGCACGCCGCACTCCATTTGGCTCGTCATGGCCGGTGTTTTCGGGCGCCTCCGCGCGATTCTGGAAAACCGACTTCAGGTACTGGAGCGAGGTTCTCAGCTGGCCGCCAAGGAGGGGATCGGAATAGTCGCGCCCCAATTTCGGTCCTCCAACCTCGAAATAGCCGACAAGGGAGTCGACCGGCAGGGTGGCGGCTTCTTCCTCGAGCAGCGCCCTGACCCGGGCCACGTCGATGACGCCGCGCTCGCGCTCCTTCTGTGAGAATCCGAACGTGCTGTTAAACAATTTGTCGGTATTTTTCAGGTGCAGTTCACACGTCCATGGCAGGGCGGCGCGCAGGAGTTCCATTCCGTCGTAGACCACCGTGGCGCTGGCGTCGGCGTATCCGTGGGCGATGTCGACGCACAGGCCGACGCGTGCCGTGTCGCCGGGATGGGCAAGGTGGTAGGCGGCGAGTTCCTGGCACATCCGCGCGGTCTCGTCCGGGAGTGTAGGCGGTTCGGCCAGGCACGACATGGGCTCGATGGTCAACCACTGCAATCCCATCTCGCGCGCATAATGCATGAGGTCCTTCATGTGGGCAAGATAATTGGCCATTCCCTGGGGCTTGACCCCCATGTGATCGCGCCACACCGATCCGGGATTCGATCCGGCGGCTTTGGCGCCCACGAGCGCCGCCACCTCGATGAGCCGCTCGAAATTGGCGCGCGCAACCTGTGTCCACGCCTCACCGGGCAGGAAGAAGCCCCCGAGTTCGCGATGGGCGGTGAAAACGCTGGAGATAAGGATTCCGCGCTCTTGGGCGGACTCAGCGAGCGAGAGGAAAAACGAATCGGGCAACTGGTAGAGTTCGAAAAAGGATCCGAGCTGGACGTGCCGAATTCCCTCATCGGCGAGCACGTCGAAGAACCACTCGTAGGAGTAGCGGTGTTCGACCGGATCACTTTTCAACCCGAGAAACAGGGCCGGGATAGAAGGGGCTGGCAACGATTGCAAGGGATTCACCTTTGGTGATTGATATGTTTATGAGTCAACCAAGTTGGCGCAAATATCGTGCATGTCAAGAGCGATTTGTGATTGTTTAATGGCTGGTTTTCGCTTGGTCTGGTTGTGTTTTGCGGAGTCCTGGGGCGCGGCTGTGGAAAGCATTTATCTATAGCGTTGATGGAACGCTCAAAAAAACGTCACGACCATGCACTTTTCGCTTGACTGCCCCCGTCATTCCGTCTTTGTTGCGTATTACCTTGCTCCACAATCAGCTTGATTGAGGCTGGGTTGAATACGAATACGGACGGAAACGTCCACATATAATTCAGGAGGAGTACAACTATGAAGCTTGGATCTCAATTTATCGTCGGTCTGGCGCTTGCGGCGAGTTGCCCGCTGGCAAGCGCGGCGTTGCTGGAAGTGACGAAGTCCCCCGGACCAGGGCAGTACGGCACGGTGAACGCGGCTCTCACTGTTGCGACCAATGGCGACACGGTCGAGATCATCGACAACAGTTTGCCTTTCGTCGAGCAGGTGATTATCCAGAACAAGAACAACTTCATCCTGCGCGGCAAGGCGGGGCTAAGCCCGCAGCCGACGATCCAGGGCACGGGCACGGCCAGCCCCTTTGACGCAGGACTCAAGGTCGCGTTCAGCTACAACAACGCCGTGGACAACCTGCTGGTTCAGGACCTCATCATCAAGGCGGGAACGGGCGACGACGTGGTCTGCGACGCCCGGTTCTGGAACGGCGCGACGTTCACCAACGTTACGTTCGACGCGACGGGGGCGAACAATGCGCTGCGCAGCCAGGTTGCCAGCACCTTCAACAGCTGCACGTTCCTGAACGGCATGTACCAGATCGAGCACTACTTCGGCGGCCCGATCGTTTTCCATGGCTGCACCATGACCGGCGCGACGGGCACCTGGGGATTTTACATCAGGGGCGGCTCGGCGACCTTCGACCAGGATTGTTTTCTGTCGGCGAAGAATTCCGCTGCCACGATAGCAATCGAACCCGGGGCTTCGGATTGGGGTGATCCGTCGATCAGCCTGACCAAGTGCATCGTCACACACGAAGACACCACCGAGCACAAGCTGATCATGATTTGGAACGGCAACACCAACGAGACGCAGATGAGGCGTCTGAACGCCGACCAGTGCGACTTCGTGGGCCAGTGGGCTACAACCGCCCGTGGCATCGAAGTTGATAGTGGCGTGCGCAACGGCGGCACGCAGCTGAGCATCCAGAACAGCATCTGGTGGAACGCATTTGTGCAGGTCTACCAGATCGCCGCGGACAAGGTCACCCCGGCCGCCTTTGAAGACTACAACGTCTTCAAAGAAGCTCCGGCCGGGCTTGACCCCTACTACACCGCGGGTCCGCACGACACGGTGAACCTTGCCCCCGCTGATCTTCTCTACGTCAGCCCCCCGACCGACTACCGGGTGTTCAGCGATTCCGTCGCGGCCACAATGAAGACGGGCGCGACGCCGTATTCCGGGTCCAAGGGTGTTGGTCCCCACTCGGCTGTGGATTTCTGGCCGCTCTACTGACGTCCCTGCCGACAGGTTGATGCCGGATGGAACACCGGCATCATTGCTCGAGGCCCGCATCCGGAATCGTCACCCTGGATGCGGGCCTTTTCTCCGTCCGAGATTTGATGACAGCATTCGCAGAACGAGGGTTCAAGGTTTGCATTTCCCATTCGAACACCAACCACTGAGGCTGGCCCGACGCCTCTTCGCCCACGGCGGGGAGGCGCGAGATGCGGCGGTATGAACGCTGGGGTTACCTGTTTGTTTCGCCGTGGCTGCTTGGGTTTCTCGCGTTCACGGCTTTTCCCATCGCGTGCTCCCTTTATCTGAGCCTCTGCCGGTGGGAGTTGATCTCGCCCAACGTCACCTTCGTCGGGATGGCAAACTACCGGCAGATCGTCGCCGCCGACCCGCAGTTCTGGAATGCGCTCAGGGCGACGGTGTCCTACGTGGCGGGGGCGGCGCCGCTGGTGATGTTTGCCTCGTTGGGCGTGGCGTTGCTGCTCAACCTTGACATTCCCGGAATGCGGCTGTTCCGGACGATCTTTTTCCTTCCGGCGCTTCTCTCGGGCACGGCGTTCTGCTTCCTGTGGCTCAACGTTTTCGACCCGCAGAACGGGCTTCTGAATTCGGCGCTGGCGCCCATCTTCAACCTGCTGGGGATCCCTCTGGCCAGTCTCCCCAAGTGGATCTACTCGAAGGATTGGGCGCTTTTTTCCATGGTGCTGATGAGCCTGTGGGGAATCGGGCCGGGTATGATCGTGTTCCTGGTTGGGCTCCGCAATATCCCCGTCGAACTTATTGAGGCGGCGCTCGTTGACGGCGCCGGATGCTGGCGCCGGTTCATCCACATCACGTTTCCCATGATCACGCCGGCGGTCCTCTTCAACCTGATCACCGGTCTGATCGCCGGGTTCCAGGTTTTTCTCCCCGCGTTCGTCCTGACGCGCGGTGGACCGCAAGATTCCACCCTTTTCTACGCGTTGTACATCTGGCAGGTCGCGTTCGAGCAGTTTCGCGCCGGCTACGCCTCGGCGCTCGCGTGGATCCTTTTCCTCGTCATCCTGCTGCTCACGCTCGTTTCGTTTGGGCTGAGCCGGAGGTGGGTCTATTATGAATCGTAGCAGCCGCGGCGCCCGCCTGCTCGGACACTTGGTCCTTTGCCTTGGAGGTCTGTTTTTCCTCGTCCCCTTCGCGTGGATGATCCGCGTTTCCCTGACGCCCGAGTGGCAGCTCGCCTCGGGCCTCAAGCTACTCTACGAGTGGAAGGATCTGGCCTTCGCCAACTACCCCAAAGCCCTCACCCTTCAGCCATTCTGGCTCTACTTCCTGAACACCTATCTGGTGACCATTCTCGCGCTGGCGGGCGAGGTTTTCGTTTCGGCCCTGGTCGCCTACGGTTTCGCGCGTTTCGCCTTTCGCGGGCGCGAGGCGCTTTTTCTTCTCGTCCTGAGCACCATGATGATCCCCCCGCAAGTCACGATGGTGCCCACGTTCATCCTGTTTCGATGGCTGGGCTGGATCGACACTTTCCTGCCGCTTATTGTCCCCTCCTGGGCGGGTTCAGCGTTCGGCATTTTCCTTGCGCGCCAGTTCGTGCGGGGGCTTCCGCGCGATCTTGACAGCGCCGCGCTGATCGACGGCTGCGGGCCCTTCGAGGTCTTCCGCCACGTCATCCTTCCGTTGCTCAAGCCGGCCCTGATGGTGATCGCGGTTTTCGGCTTCATTGGCAGGTGGAACGATCTTTTAACCCCCTTGATCTACCTGAACACCCAGGCGAAGTTCACCATCAGCCTTGGGCTTCTGGCCTTCCAGGGGCAATACTCCACGCAACTCGGCTACCTGATGGCGGTCTCGGTCACGGCCATGATCCCATGCATCGTGTTGTTCCTCGTCGCGCAGGACTACTTCATCAAGGGGCTCACCCTGGGGGCGGTCAAAGGATGAGGGCACGACGGATTTCCCTTGGAAGCATCTTCAAGACGGGTTGGGTGCTGGTCACGCTCCTGCTCATTCCGGTCTGGGTGGTCTATCATCTCACGCGGGACCGGTTGCCCGAAGGCATGGTGGAACTGCGCTACGGAATGTTCGGGACGGACGAACAGAAGAAGCAGGAATACGAACTGATCCGGCGCTTCGAGACCGCCCACCCCAACATTCGGGTCAAGCTCGAGTGGTGCAGCTCGGGCAACTACCTGCTGAAGCTGAAGACCCAGATCGCCGGCCGCACGGAACCCGACGTCACGTGGATGGGCGCGCAGTACGTCGAGGAGTTTGCCACGCGCGGCGCCTTTCTTGCACTCGACCCGGTCATCGCCGCCGACCCGTCATTCCGGCTTGACCAGTATTTCCCCGTCATGGTGAACGCGTTCCGGAGCAGCAACGGCGCCCTTTACGGGATTCCGAAAGACAACTCGCCAACTGTGCTTTTCTACAACCAGGATGCGTTTGAGAAGGCCGGAATCCCGCTGCCGCACGACGGGTGGACTTGGGAAGAGTGCATCGCCGCCGGGAAGAAGCTCACGCGCGACACCAACGGCGACGGCATGCCCGACCAGTTCGGCTACATCGCCCTTTGGGACATCCTCTATTTCTACCAGCACGGGTGCTGGATTTTTTCCGGTGACGGCAAGCGCGCGCTTTTCGACACGCCCGAGGCCATCCAAGCCATGAAATTCCGGCGCGATCTGGCCTACACATACAAGATCACGCCGTCGCCCACCCAGACGGCGGTGCTGATGGCGGGCAGTGGCGGCGGACTGGGGCTCGGCGCCTTCGACCTCTTTCCCGCCGAGCGCGTCATGATGCTTCCATGCAACCCGGCCATCACGCTGTATTTCAACAAGGTGTGCCGCTTCAAGTGGAGTGTCGCGCCGATGCCGAAGGGGCCGCTCGACCTCACCATCGTCGACGGCGCCGCGTACCCGATTCTCGCGCGCACCAAACACCTTAGGGAGGCTTGGGAATTCGTCAAATTCCTCGCCGGACCGGAAGTGCAGGAAATGCGCGTCAAGGCCGGCGACTCGCTGCCCTCGCTCAAGCCAATCGCAGGCAAGTATCTGAGCGAGATGCCCGAAGGCCTCAAGGCGGGTTACCGCGTGCTCGACAGATCGCGGTCCCTGCCCAAGCACGAGAAGTGGGGACGCATGGAGGCCGACATTTTCCGGGCGTTCGAGAGGATCATGACCGACGAAAACCCGACGCCGCCCGAAGTGGAGCTTCCGGAACTCAACAAGAAGTTGCAGAAGATCATTGACGACCCGCTCCTGTAGCCCGGTCGGCCCGCCTCAAGCCGAAAGGCGCGCGGGACGCGCGCGGTCCCAGGGGGGCTTTCGCCCCCCCCCCCACACACACCAAGGGATCAAGGCTCCCAGTGGGGTGGGAGACTTGCGGAACAGAAGCTACCGGACAACCCGAAACCCGATGTAGATGCGCCTGTCGTCCGGGTAGGAGGCGAGGCGACTTGCCGAACGGCAGTCCCTAGGATTGTAGGCCCAATCGCCGCCGCGAAACACGCGATGGCTTCCAGCCGTACTGACCCACGCGCTGCCGTCCGCGGGCGCGCCAGTATAATTTTCATGATACCCGTCCTCGCACCAATCCGACACATTACCGTGCATGTCGAACAGGCCGAACGCGTTGGGCAGCTTGCCGCCCACCGGTTTCGTGCCATAGGGCGAGTTGTTCCCACAATACCAAGCGTAGTCGCCCAAGTTGCACAGCGTACTGCATTGGTAGTCGCTGCAATCGGAATTCCCGAAACAGAACCGCGTCTGGCTGCCCGCTCGGCAGGCGTATTCCCATTCCGCCTCACTCGGCAGGCGGAAGGTGGCCGGGCCCTGGCTGGTGGAGGCAATGTGAGCGTTCAACTTATCCAGAAAGCCGTTCGTGCCACGGATGTCGTTCCACGAAACATTGTAAACGGGATAGTTGTCGCCTACGCCTGCATCATGGGCCGGATTTGTTTCCATGAGCGCGACCCATTGTCGTTGCGTAACTTTGAACTTGCCCATGCTGAAGCCGTTCGCGAAGGTCACGGTGTGGGCGGGATACTCGTCCGGATCACTCCAACCGCTGTCGTTGGCGTTGGCGCCCATTTGGAAGTTCTCTGCCGCCACCGAGACCATCTCCAGCGGCACATTGCCCGGCAGGAACACGCCGTCGATGCCGATGACCTTGGCCCGGGCCTGGGTGGTCACTATTTTCGTCGTCGGGAGGTCGGCTTTGGCGTTGTACGCGATTGTCTTGGAGCCGTCGGTGGTCACCGAACCCGCGTCGCCCGTCACGTTCGCGTCCTGGGGAACGATGCTCCACGATATGGCGTCGTCGGTGGAGACCAGGATGGCGACGCGCGTGGCGGCCGTGGCGCCGGTGAGTTCGTAGGTAATGTCCACCACCAACCCTTCCTCGTGCTGGCTGGCGTGCCCGTTCGAGACGATTGGCTCGGTGGCCGCGGGCGTCGCGCCCAGCCAGGCCACGACGCCGCAAAGCACCGCCATTGGGAGGAAACGCAAACGAGCCTTCATTTCAGCCCTCCCAGCACGGCGTTGGAAATAGCGTCCCACCGCATGGCCGCGGACGCGACCACAGAACCCGGGACAACCCCGACCGCCCGTGAAACCTCGAACATGCTCAGCGTCACGGGGACAAGAAAATCGAACGGGTTCGTCACAGTTTCTGACGCCCGCGCCGCGCCGGGACTGCCGAGACAAATCACCGCCGCGCCGGCAACAATCGCAAGCCGTGTAAACGATTTCATGATACGCGCTCCTTTAATTAATGATGATTCTGCTATTAGAGCTACATATATATATATATAATACCACTTCTTCAGCGGATACTGTACGAATTCGTTACTTTGCGCGCGCCGCCAAAGCACTCGGCCTCATCACCGACGACCACTGCGTTGTACTAATCTTTACTTTGCGCGCGCCGCCAAAGCACTCGGCCTCATCACCGACGACCACTGCGTTGTACTAATCTGGGCCGACTCCGACGACGACACCTCCCAAGCAAGCGCCTTCCTCGACAACGTCTAATACAAAAGCTCGCCGCACAAGCACGGCTCGCACGTCGCTTCGCTCCGCGGCTGGCTAATCGCTCCTGTCGTTCGTGCCACCATTTATCGCTGTCGCTCTAAATAGTGTCACGCCCGCCAGACGCTGCCAGCCTTAAATGCTTTTTATTCAAGGACAGAGTCACAATCAAGGGGGAAATGTGTGTTTTTGGATTGCGAGGGTTGTTTGTTGTTTATGGTTTATCTGTGTTCATCAGCG
>JAPLSQ010000029.1 GCA_026398535.1 Candidatus Sumerlaeota bacterium
AACGCTATGTTCTGGATTGAGAGAAAAACTTTTACACGGAGAACCACGAAGATGGCACAGAGGACCACGGAGAAAAGAAGCATCGTTTTTGTCTCCGCGCCTCCTCTGCGTAACTCCGTGTTACAGCTTTTTCTCTGCTATTGAAGGCAGGGGTGTTCTTCTTTGCGTTCTTTGCGTCTTTGCGCGAGATTATCTTTTATGGTTCTTTCTTTCTCACGCGAAGCCGCCAGGCTCGCCATGAAAAGCAGGATTGAAGGCAGGTGTGTTGTTCTTCAAAAATCAACCGCAAATCCTCGATTTGTCGCCATAAAAACGTCCTGGCCGGCAATGTTCGCGCGCATGATTTGCCCGATCATCAGTATAATGTATGATATATGATCATGAATCCGGAAACACATGAAAAACTCGGGCGTCTGCGGTCTCTTTTTCTTGAAAAGCGCCGTGTGCTGGTGGCTTTTTCAGGGGGTGTGGATTCCACGGTGTGCATGAAAATTGCTCATGATGTCCTTGGGACGGACAACGCCATCGCCGTCACCGCGAACAGCGAGACGCTCACGCCCGCTGAATTCGAACAGGCCTGTGCCATCGCGCGCGATCAGGGCTGGAATCACCGCGTCATCACATACTCCCAGCTGGATGACGAGGAACAGGCGCGGAATCCGGTCAACCGCTGTTACCTGTGCAAGCGGGATCTGTATTCGCGGTTGTCGGAACTGGCGCGCGATCTTGACTGCTCCAGCATCATTGACGGGGCCAATTATGACGACACATCCGACTTTCGTCCGGGCATGAGCGCGGCCCGCGAGCAAGGCGTCGTCTCGCCCATGCTCGAGTGCGGGGTCACGAAACGGGAAATCCGCGAAATGGCCCGCGAGTTCGGCCTTCCGAATTGGAACAAGCCGTCGGGCGCCTGCCTTGCTTCGCGCTTTGCTTATGGCGCGCGCATCACACGCGATGGGCTGAACCGCGTTGGCCAGGCCGAGGAGTATTTGCGTTTGGAGGGATTCTCGCAGGTTCGCGTCAGGAATCACGACAATCTCGCCCGCATCGAAGTGCCGGTTACCGAAATTCACCGCTTCATCAGCAACGGGTTATGGGCGCGCGCCGTCCAGAGGCTGCGGGAGCTGGGATTTCAATATGTCACCCTCGATCTTGCCGGATACCGCACCGGCAGTATGAACGAAATCCTCGGGGACGGCCAGAAACAGGCCGCATATCGCCATGCGCCCGCGTCATAATCTCCGAATATCCCGTCCGGCATGCGGGCAATTCCAGGTTCTTATGTGTTTAATATGCGGGGGGATGAATGCGTGAGCAAACCGCGAAAAGCCGCCGATAACCCGCAAAGCATCGTGTCAAACCTGTGGGGGCGCATCGCGCGCGAAAGATCGGGCGATGAAGAATGGAAACGTCTGTACTGGCAGTCGCACCCGTTGACGCTTCGCCATATCAACCGCGCGCTGTCGGGTGACCCCGGAACGGGCTGGCTCGAATTCTTTCAAAACCGGTATTGCCGCGCGAAACTCGGCCGCGGTCTGAGCCTGGGTTGCGGCGGGGGCGCCGCGGAACGCGAAGCCATCAAGCTGGGCCTCTGCGCGCATATCGACGCGTTTGATGTTGCGGGCGAGGCGCTCGACGCGGCCCGCGCGCAGGCACGCAAAGAAGGCATCGATACTTTGATCAATTATCGAATTGCCGATCTTGAGGACTTGCATCTTGGGAGCGGCGATTATGATATTGTGCTTGCGTCGCATATGCTTCATCACATCCGGCATCTTGAATCGCTCATTGATGAATTGAAGCGCGGATTGCGCGCGGGCGGATATTTGCTCGTGGCGGATTACATTGGTCCGGCGCGCCTGCAATGGGACGACAAACAGGAGCGCCTGATGAATGTCCTGCTCGAATGCCTGCCCGCGTCGATGCGTGTTTGCGCGCGGAGCGGCTGTGTGCGCGAAAAAATCACCCGCCCCGCCATTGAGGCCGTCATTGCCCACGATCCAAGCGAAGCCATCCGCCCGCAAGACATCCCCCGCCTGCTCGACGAGCGGTTTAATATTCTATACAGGGCCGACCTCGGGGGCACATTGCTCATGACAGTGCTGAATGAATTGGCGCCGCACTTTCACGAGGACGATCCCAAGGATGCCGCTCTTATCGGCATGATGTCGCTCTTTGAGCGCACGCTTATTGAAGAAGGTGTTATTCAGAGCGATTTCGCTTATTTCATCGCCCAAAAGTGATCGTGGATTGGCGGTCTTGGCTACTTTGCGTGAAAAAGAAAAAACATAAAAGATAATCTCGCGCAAAGAACGCAAAGAAAAAACCATAAAAGATAACCTCGCGCAAAGAACGCGAAGAACAACAACTGGCGTTGCAGGGCGCCGTTCAATTCGATGATGTGATTGTGATTTTCCTGGCAGGGAGCGGCGGGGAAGCCGGTTTCAGTTTTCCGCGTGGTATTCCTGTATGCAGCGCAGTGTGGCCTTATGGGCGCGCATCGCCGCGATTCCCTCGACAGCCGCGCGCGCCGCGCTGATAGTGGTCAGCAATGGGATGCCGCGCTGCACCACCAGCGTCCGAATCGCCTTTTCGTCGGGACGCCCCTGCGGACCGCTGAAAGTGTTGATCACAAGCTGTATCTGGCCGTTGATCACATAGTCGATGATATTCGGCCTGCCCTCCTTAATTTTGTTGAGAGGCGCGCTTGCGATTTCGTTCTTTTGCAGAAACTTGTGCGTTCCCCCGGTGCAGTAGAAATAGAAACCCATGCTGGCAAACTGGGTTGCGATGGGCGCGAACTTCGGTTTGTCCGTATCGTTGATGGATATGAACACACCGCCGCTCAGTGGAAGGGAAGCTCCGGCCGCTGATTGTGACTTTGCAAAGGCGAGACCCGCGTCGGGATCGATGCCCATGACTTCGCCGGTTGACCGCATCTCCGGGCCCAGCCGGATATCGCACCCGGGGAATTTGTTGAATGGCAGAACGGCTTCCTTTACCGAATAAAAATCGATCGCAGGTTCGTTCGTGAATCCCAACTCGTCCAGCGAAGAGCCAAGCATCACCCGCGCGGCGTATCGCGCGATCGGCTTTCCAATGGTTTTTGACACATAGGGGACGGTGCGGCTGGCCCGGGGATTGACTTCGAGCACGAAGACCGTCTCGTCTTTCACGGCATACTGTATGTTCATCAGCCCGCGCACTCTCAGCGCCTGGCCAAGCGTGCGGGTGTGGCGTCGGATGTCCGACAGCACCTTGTCCGGCAACGTGCGCGTGGGGATGACGCATGCCGAGTCGCCTGAATGAATTCCCGCCTCCTCGATGTGCTCCATGATGGCCGCGATGACGCAACGCACTTTGGGCGGCGCGGAATCCCGGACATCAGATCCAGCTTCTGGAATTTCCGGTGTGTAATCGCAGATGGCGTCAACATCGACCTCGATGGCGCCGTCGAGGAATTTGTCGACCAGGATCGGATGCTCCGGCGACACTTCGATGGCGATTTTCATGAATTCGCGCAATTGGCGCTCGTTATAGACGATTTCCATGGCGCGTCCGCCGAGCACATAACTGGGGCGCACCATGACAGGGTACCCTATGCGCCTGGCCAGTTCGCGCACTTCATTATATCTTCGCCCGCTGCCGTTGGGCGGGGAGGGAATCTGCAACCGGTCAAGCAGGGCGCCGAACCGCTCACGATCCTCGGCGAGATCGATGGAGTCGGGGGAGGTGCCGACGATGTGAGCGGGCAGGTTGTTCTCCGCGATGTATTTTTCAAGCGCCCGGGCCAGCTTGAGAGGCGTCTGGCCGCCAAACTGCACGATGATTCCCGCCACCTCACCGCACCCGCATTCGTTCTCGACAATGTTCAACACGTCCTCGGCCGTGAGCGGCTCGAAGTAAAGACGGTCGGCGGTGTCATAATCTGTCGAAACGGTTTCAGGATTCGAATTGACCATGATCGTCTCGTAACCGGCCTGTTTCAGCGCGAACACGGCCTGAACGCAGCAGTAATCGAACTCGATGCCCTGGCCGATGCGGTTGGGGCCGCCGCCAAGGATGATGACCTTGCGGCGGTTTGTGGGCGCGGCCTCGTTCGCAAGAGGATTGGCGGCGTCCTCGTATGTCGAATAATAATAGGGCGTCTGCGCCTCGAATTCGCCGCCGCAGGTGTCAACGGATTTGAAAACGGCGCGGATGCCCAGTTCAAGGCGGCGCGCGCGGATGTCCCATTCGGTCAGCTTGTTGCGTTTGGTGGAGGCAAGGCAGGCTATCTGAAAATCGGAAAAACCAAGCTGCTTGGCGCGAAGGAGCAGGGCGTGTTCCGCCGCCGCGGATGTGTTCGCTGTGCCGCGCTTCCTGATCAGTTTCCTGGCGCCGCCGGCGGCAATCTGATGCTCGAAGTCGCATATCTCGCGGATGTTTTCAAGGAACCAGGGATCGATTTTCGTGTTTTCAAAGACTTCGTTCACCGACATGAGCGCGTTGCGGCTTTTACCGCTTTCATGTTCCTCCGTCCCGTCGATGGCGTCTTCCCCAAAGACTTCATTCTTGCCGCGCGCGCCCTTGACGCGCCCGCGCAGGGCCGCCCGCACCCAGAAAATTCTGTCGGGGTTCGGATTGCGCAGACGCCACAGCAGGCGCGTGCCCGCATCATCGAGTGTTGGATCGTAGTTGCTCTTGCCATCGCCGCCAAGACCCGCCCGTCCGGTCTCGAGTCCGCGCAGACCCTTCTGCAACGCCTCCTTGAAAGTGCGGCCGATGGCCATCGTTTCACCCACGGATTTCATCTGTGTTCCAATGAGCGCCTCCGCGCCAGGAAACTTTTCAAACGCGAAGCGCGGAACCTTCACCACACAATAGTCGATTGTCGGCTCGAAACAAGCCGGCGTCTTCTTTGTGATGTCGTTAGGAAGCTCGTCAAGCAGCATGCCTGTGGCCAGTTTGGCCGCGATCCTGGCAATGGGAAATCCGGTGGCCTTGCTGGCCAGCGCGCTTGAGCGCGACACCCTCGGATTCATCTCGATCACAACGCGCCGGCCGGTCCGGGGATCGACGGCGAACTGGATGTTGCTGCCGCCCGTGTCCACGCCGATGGCGCGGATGATCTTCAGCGCGTCGTCGCGCATCGCCTGGTATTCGCGGTCGGTCAGCGTCTGAATGGGCGCCACCGTGATGGAATCGCCTGTGTGCGCGCCCATCGGGTCGAAATTTTCAATCGGGCAGATGACGACTACGTTGTCGCGCATGTCGCGCATGACCTCGAGCTCGTATTCCTTCCATCCAAGCACGCTCTCTTCGATCATGATTTCATGGATGGGCGACAGGCTCAGGCCGCGCTGTGCGATTTCAGGAAATTCCTGGACGTTGTAGACTATTCCTCCGCCCGTTCCGCCGAGCGTGAAAGACGGACGGATGATGACGGGGAAGCCTATTTGCTGGGCGCGTTCGAGCGCCTCGCAGGCGGCGCGCAGAATCTGCTGCTCGCGCGCCCCGCCCGCCCGCAAAACGGCGCTGCGGGGCACGTCCAGACCGGTCCCGATCATCGCGTTCTTGAATTGCTGACGGTCTTCGGCGCGCGCAATGGATTCGGCGTTTGCCCCGATGAGCCGGCATCCGTAACGTTCCAGCGTCCCCCGTTGCGACAGTTCCATTGCCAGGTTGAGCGCTGTCTGACCGCCAAGCGTGGGCAGAATGGCGTGCGGGCGCTCACGCTCGATGATAGCCTCAACAACTTCCGCTGTCAGCGGCTCGATGTAGGTGCGGTCGCCGAACTGCGGATCGGTCATGATTGTGGCCGGATTGGAATTCACGATAACGACCTCGTAGCCGTCCTCGCGCAACGCTTTGCATCCCTGTGTGCCGGAATAATCGAACTCGCAAGCCTGACCGATCACGATGGGGCCGCTGCCGATGATCAGGATTTTCTGAATGTCATGCCGCCGGGGCAAATCTCAGCCTTTCTGCGCTGTTGTGAACGAATAACCGCATCTTCCATGGCCATGCGGCATAAAACGAACCCATACCTGCGATGTGGGGCAATGCCGCATCCATCTTTTTCTATTAAATTCCTTGAGCAATATGCGCGCGTTCAGGGAGAAGATTCACCATGATCCTGCATGCTGTCGTCTCCGGAGATGTTCAGGGGGTGGGATACCGCTATTGGTTGTTGCGTGAAGCGCGACGCCTTGACCTGGCCGGTTACACACAAAATCTGTTCGATGGCAGTGTTGAGGTTGAGGCCGAGGGGACCGGGCGGGCATTGCGCGAACTCGAGATGCTGTTGTGGCAGGGACCGCGCATGGCGCGTGTGGACCGTGTCGAGACGAATTACCGGAATATTGCCCGCAATTATGCTCATTTCGAAATCAGGCGCTGATGGGCGCAAGACCTGACCGACGGGTGTTGAAGACAAGGCGTGTCACATGGCATTCCGGCGGCGCGGGATGGACGACAGATGGCTGGCAATTCACAAGCGAATAGTGTTGTTTTATAACGGTATCGCAACATTGATCGCACCGCGTGCTCATGGTGGGTGTAGTTCAGTTGGTTAGAACGCCAGATTGTGGATCTGGAGGTCGAGGGTTCAAATCCCTCCATCCACCCCAATAAGTTCCATTGACAAATTGAAGGCCTGTTGTTCTTCGCGCGAAATTATCTTTTATGGTTTTTTCTTTCTCACGCAAAGTCGCCAAGCTCGCCAAGAAAGCAGGATTGAAGGCAGGGGGTGTTCTTCGCGTTCTTTGCGTCTTTGCGCGAAATTATCTTTTGCGTGCCCGACGACACGACGCTGGTGGTCTTCCGTCGGCGGGCGCAACCAAGGCGCTTGTTTGTAATCGTGACCGGTGAGGGAAGCGTTCGCCCCATTCGATTCCATTGATAAGAAACGGCTTATGCAATGTTGTTGGAAGCGGGTTGTGAAGGTCCTGTGGATGGCTCCGGAGTGTGTTCGAGCAGGCACATGGCGATTTCAGCGCGCAGATTGGGGAAAAGGCGGATTGATTTGCCGTTGGATACAAAACCCCGGTCGAGCACGGTATATTGATCGAGTTGGCAAAACGCCTCCCAGTCGGCAATGGTGAGGTAGTGGCGGTTTGGGGATTCGTGCCATGTATAGGGCAGAGAGGGCGTGCTCGGGCTTCGTCCGCAGATGGCCAATTGCATGCGGCCGCGCCAGTGTCCGAAATTCGGGTAGACAACGATGACGCGTTTTCCGACGCGAAAAACCTCCTTCAGCACTTTGCGCGGGTCGCTCAGTTCCTGGATCGTCAAGCTGATGACGACGAGATCGAAACTTTTGTCGCTGTAATGATCCAGGCCTTCTTCAACGTTGCCATGATGCACGGACAACCCGTGAAGGATGGCTTTCATGACGCATTGTTCGGAGAGTTCGATTCCCGCGCCGCGGATGCTGCGTTCCCGCGCGAGCCATGTGAGCAGTTCTCCCTCGCCGCAACCGATATCGAGCACGCGTCCGCCTTCGGGGGTGTGTTCGGCGATCCATCGGTAGATGGCGGCGTGGTTGGGATCGGATGTTTCGGCGGATTGATCGTTCATGTGAGGTTATCGGCAAGATACCGTTGCGGCGGCATATCGTTCTGTGACGGCATTCACAACTCCCAGTTTCCGGGTGTGAGCGCGAATCCGCGGGTTTCGTGGGCGGCGCGCTCAAGGAATGATTTGACCAATGGGTCCTGCTGGCGGTGTTCGAGCAGAAACGCGTCGTGGCCGTAATCGCTGTTGATTTCGCAATAGGTGGCATCGCCGCCGCTTCGCCGTATGGCCTGTGCGACCTCTTTCAATTGGTAAGGCGGATAAAGCCAGTCGGATGAAAACGCGATAAGCATGAAAATGGATTTTACGCCGCTGAACGCCTCGGAAAGGGAATTGCATCCGTTCGAAAGATCGAAGTAGTCGAGCGCTGTGGTGAGGAAAAGCAGTGAGTTCGCGTCATACCGGTCGACGAATGACTCTCCTTGGTGTTGCAGGTATCCTTGCACCTCAAAATCGAGAGCTTTAAACTGGTATCCGTAGCGTTCGCGTCCCTTAAGGCGGCGTCCGAACTTGCGCTCCATTCCGGCATCGCTCAGGTAGGTGACGTGCCCGACCATGCGCGCCACCCCAAGACCAAGGCGCGGGCCGTCGCCGTCGTAATAATCGCCATCTTTCCATTCCGGATCTGCCATGATGGCCTGCCGGGCCACCTCGTTGAAAGCGATCTGTTGGGGCGAGTGCCGGTGTGTTGTGGCGATGGCGATGACAGAGCGCACACGTTCGGGGTAGGATACCGCCCACTGGAGAGCCTGCATTCCGCCCATCGAGCCGCCAGTTGCCATGAGCAGTGAAGGTATTTGCAGATGATCGAGAAGATGGCGCTGCACGTTGACCATGTCGCGGACAGTCACCACGGGGAAGTGCGATCCGTAGGGGCGTCCGCTGGCGGGATCGATGCTGGCCGGCCCCGTGCTGCCGTAACAACTGCCAAGAACATTAGAGGAAATGATGAAATAGCGGTTGGTGTCAAAAGCCTTGCCCGGTCCGATCATGACATCCCACCAGCCGGGTTTCTTCTGGCCTGCAAGATACCCCGCCGCATGGGCGCCGCCCGACAGCGCGTGACAAACCAGGATCGCGTTGTCGCGGTTCGGCGTCAGTGTGCCGTAGGTCTGATAGGCGACAGTGATGGGGCCGAACTTGATGCCGCTGTCGAGGGCAAGACCGTCCCGGCACAGTTCGACACTGCGGGTTTCCGCGATTCCCAGGCTGGGCCGCGATTCTGATGATGAGGTCACGGCTGTTGCTGCGATGCCTTGATCGCCTGGCTGAGGTCGGCAATAATGTCGCTGATATCCTCCAATCCGATGGAAAGACGGATAAAATCGGGTGTGACGCCGGCCGCCTCCTGCTCCTCGGCCGTCAATTGCTGGTGCGTGGTGGATGCCGGATGAATGATCAGGCTTTTCGCATCGCCGATGTTTGCGAGATGACTGAGGAGTTTCACGGAATTGATGAGTTTTTTGCCAGCCTCCAGTCCGCCTTTGATGCCAAAGCCTATGATGGCGCCGGCGCCGTCCGGCAGATATTTTTTTGCGCGGCTGTGATCGGCGTGGCTTGGCAATCCCGGGTAATTAACCCAGTTGACGCAGGGGTTGCCTTCAAGCCATTGCGCCACGGCCAATGCGTTTTCGCAGTGGCGCGGCATGCGAAGATGCAGCGTTTCTATTCCTTGGAGGATAAGGAACGCGTTGAATGGAGACAGGCACGGCCCCAGGTCGCGAAGAAGCTGGACGCGGGCTTTCATGATGTAGGCCGCGCCGGGCACAAGCGCCTTGTCGTGCAGACCGAACGGCTCCCAGAAAACCAGGCCATGATAGGAAGGATCCGGCTCGGTAAAATCGGTGATTCGGCTCTTGGACCAGTCGAAACGCCCGGAATCGACGATTGCGCCACCGAGCGATGTGCCATGGCCGCCGATGAATTTCGTGAGCGAGTAAACGATGATGTCCGCGCCGTGATCGAACGGGCGGAAAATCAGCGGCGACACCGTGTTGTCAATGATGAAGGGCAATCCATGCTTGTGCGCGATGCCGGCTATCGCGCTGAAATCATCCACATTGTTTTTGGGATTGCCCACCGATTCCATGTAAACAAGGCGCGTGTTCTTGTCGATGGCCGCAGCCACGTTTTCGGGATTCGAGGAATTCACGAACCGCGCCTCGATGCCCATGCGCGCCAGTGTGTAATGGAAAAGATTGTATGTTCCGCCGTAGAGGTAATTGGTCGAGACGATGTTTTGCCCCGCGCGGGTAATATTGAGCACGGCGATCGTGATGGCTGACTGGCCTGATGAAACAGCCAGGGCGCCAACGCCGCCGTCGAGAGCCGCAAGACGTTTTTCCAGCACATCTGTTGTCGGATTCATCATGCGGGTGTAGATGTTTCCGAACTCGCGCAGACCGAAAAGATTGGCGGCGTGGTCGGCAGAGTTGAAGACATAGGATGTGGTCTGGTAAATCGGCACCGCGCGGGCGTTGGTGGCCGGATCGGGTGTCTGACCGCCGTGCAACGCCAGGGTTGCCTGATGCAATGATTTCTCGCCGATCATATGAAAAACTCCTTTAACATTAATGAAGCGCCTTTGTTATTTAACTATGCACAACAAAATGATATTCACCATCTTCGTGATTGCCATTCGTTGCTCATGGAGGTTTACAATTAATTGTAACAGATATATGCGCGATTTTTTCGTCAACAAACGTTTGTTTGATCTCCGGGTTTGCGCGGGCATCGACAAGCGCATGATTGCTTGCGAGTTGAAAACAGAGCTTGCTGGCCCGGTTGTGCGGATCAGCGGATTCACCATGTTTCCGCAGACGAATGCCTTTGTGAGAAAGGCCGCGAGGGAGTCGTTCGATGGCAGCGAAATCGGGTTCGATCTCAAGGTTTTGACACGCGATTATCCGCTCGCCTTTTATGAGGTCCGCGCCGCATCGGCCCCTGTTTACCGGACGCCATTCGCTTCAAAGGCAGGCATGCTCACGGAAGCGCTCTATGGTAGCGTGATCCGCGGTTATTTCAAGCGGAAAGGCTGTGTTTATGCTCAGCATGCGGATGGTTATGTGGGTTACATCCAAAGCCGTCTGCTCGCTCCGGTGAGCGAAGAGCGTTACATGCGATGGAAATGCGGGGCGTGCGCCATTCTGTTGCGCGCCATGGATTTTGGCGGCATCGTCGCGCCGCCCGGCGCGCGGCTTGCCGCGGATGACGGGCGCGTTCATCTTGCCGGCGGCAAGTCCGCGCGGCTGCCATTGCGCGATGTTCGCATGATCCGGCCGGCGGATGTGGAATTCGCCCGTGTGCTTTTGAGCCATGCTCGCGCCTTCCATGATTCCCCTTACTTGTGGGGCGGGAAAACCCAGCAGGGCATCGACTGTTCGGGATTCGTCCAGACGATATTCAGTCACGAGCGCGTCATGCTGCCTCGCGATGCTTCGATGCAGGCTTATGCGGGTGAAATCGTTGGATACATGCCTGATCGGAGTGATTTGCGCCCCGGCGACCTTGTCTTCTTTATGAATAAAAGCGCCAAAGTGTATCACACGGGTGTCCATGTGGGCGGCGACAGTTTCATGCATGCATCTCTCGGTCATAATGTTTCAACCGTCTCGTTCGGGTGCGGGGAGCAAGGAGCGTCGCGTATGATTTCCGGCTTCGTTTTTGGGCGCCGGGTTTATATGAGCCAATGAGCCGCATCCTCATAAAAAACGCGGAACGCCTGCTGGCGGCGGTGAAGCGGCATTTCAGGCTGATATTCACATCAGGGGCGGCATCATAGAAGCGGTTGTTCCAGCAGGATCGTCATTGAGAGAAAAACTTTAACCGGTCAGCGAGTACGCCATCAGGCGGAGAACCACGGCGATGGCACAGAGGACCACGGAGAAAAGAAGCATCGTTTTTTTCTCTGCGGCTCTCCGCGCCTCTTCCGCGCAACTCCGTGTTACAGCTTTTTCTCTGCTATTGAAGGCAGGGGTGTTGTTCTTCGCGTCTTTGCGCGAAATTATCTTTTATGGTTTTATCTTTCTCACGCAAAGTTGCCAAGACCGCCAGGAAAACAGAATTGAAGGCAGGGGAGCGTCTGCGTCGTGTTTCTCCGTCCGCCGCTTACCCGATGCCGGTCAGTCCACGATCCTGAAATGGGAAAATTGGCCAAGGTTGTCATACCATGGTTGCGCGGCATTGCCCAGGTTTGCTGCGGCGCATTCCGCGGCGCGCAGGCCCATCAGAATTGAGTGGTCCATGTTGTTGTGGTTGAACAGCCCCTGGCGTCCGGTGGAGACAAGATTGGGGAATCGCCTCAGGTAGCGGCAAACCGTCGTCAAGCGCTCCCGGTAGCGGGTGGTGTAAAGCGGATAGGCATGGGGGATGCGGCGGACGAATGCCTGTCCGATTTCATCGCGGTTCACCAGCCCGGCCGCAACAATGCCGGTTTTGACGTTTTCCGCGATGTCAGCGTCCGCGCGCGACCATGGCGCGTCATTCAGCCGCGAGGTGACTTCAAATATTGGCATGGTGCGGCCGGGTGGAGCCATCGATTCGTCGAAATTCCGCGGCTCATAAGCGCGGTTAAAAATGTAGTTCTCCTCGGGGAAATAAATCCATGAGTTGGGCGAAAACTGACGACGCCTGATTTCAAGCCCAACAAGGATCAAACCGATGTGCGCCAGATCATGCGCCGCTTGTGCGGACTCACTGTCGGGGATGAACGGTTGCAGCCAATCGGCAAGCTCGGTCAGCGGGATTGTGGATATGACGATGTCGGCGTCGATGGTGGAAGATGATTCGGAGCTGTGTGATAAGCGGACTTGTGTGACTCTGCCGCCGGCAACAATCAAACCGCTGGCGCGTGTTGATGTCATAATGCGCCCGCCCGCCCGCCTGACGCGAGTCGCAAGTGATTTGACCAGTTCCTCCACGCCGCCGCGCGCGTAAGTGAACTGGTTCAAGGCGCTTGGAGAACCATGTTGTTCCTTGCGGTTAAACACGCGCCTTGCCATCTGGCCGATGCCGCCCGCGCTGACGCGCACGCGCGCGATCTCGGAACTCACTTCGCGGGGCGGGGTCTTCCACACCTTGCGCGCGTAAGGTTCCAGGAGAAGATCGTATGTTGCGCGCCCGAACGCGGCAATCATGGCTTCCCCGAAATTGCGCGGCTTGCCCCCAGGCCAGCGGAGTTTCGCCGCCATCGCTGAAGCCGCCAGACCCGCCAGGCGAACCGGCCCCGCATGGCGCAACAGTTCGGCGGGTTTGACCGGATAGGTGTAGAAATGACCCTCAAGCAACAGTTGGCTGACACGCGGCACGATGAGCGTTTGCTCGCGGGAAATCAGGCCGGGCAGCAATGCCTCGATTTCCGGCAATTCGGTATAAATGCGATGCGGGCCAAGATCGGCGGCAAATTCCCCCTCGTGCCAGGTCAAGGCAAGACCGCCCGGGCGGTCCCCTTGTTCGAACACCGTGACCTCCCAGCCGGGATGTATCTCGAGCAGGCGCCATGCCGCGCCAAGTCCGGTGACTCCAGCGCCGAGAATCGCAACACGGGTCATGGTTTGGAGTGGTTGTCCTTCAATGTGATGATTTTCTCGTCGTAAGTTGGGGCAATCGCCATACCGGGTTCGACAATAAGGAATCGGTCATCGTCCCAACGCCCGTCGAGCAGGTCGCGCACAAGACCGGCATCGCCCTCGACGAGGTCGCATCCCCAGCCAAGCCACTCGGCGCAGTCGCGGGTGAATTGCTTGTGGCGGTCGTTCCCGCCGGCTCCAAGGTCAACATACGCCGCGTTGTTATAGGTTTTCTGCCAGGTCATTTCCTGTTCAACGAGATATTGCGCGTCATCCGCGCCAAAGCGCTCGGTGTATTCGATGAGCATTTTATCGTGGCGCGCGCGGCTGGGCATGCTTGTGGTTTCGATCCAGCCCGGGCTGTACCAGTATGTTCCGGGGTGCGAGTCAAAATACTCGCGGTAGCGTTCTTTTGATCCGAGAAGGAACGTGATGCAGTCGTGCGCGCGCGGCGCGACGATGCGCTTGCTGCCGGCGGTCAGACCAAGCAAACCGTTGCAGCAAAGCCCATAACCAAGCACGATGGCGTCAAGATCGCCGTTCTGTGAGACAGCGTTGACAGTCTCCTGAAGCTGCTCGCGCAATTTTTCCGGTGTGTTGTGCAGTCCCTGGCGCAAAAATGTGAGCATGAAGGTGTGCGGCGACATGGATGCGTAATAACATAATTCGCGCCACAGGACATGGCAGGCAATCAGATGAAGATTCATGATTTCGCTATTATCAAGCTTCGCTCGGGTTGTTCATTCCGCGGATCGATGCGCGTCGTTAAGGACAGCGCGGAGGTCATGAAAGAATTCCGGACGGAGGGAGGGTGGAACCGGATTGAGTCCGGAGAGTATGCGTTTCAGGATCGCCAATCCATTGATCTGAATTTCCTCGAGAAAGCGTTCTTTATCATGTTCTGGCGGCGGGGGATAGATGCCTTCGCCCGCGGCCTCGACGATGCCGACCGCTTCCGATTTGATGCGAAGCAGATCGGGCGGCGTCAAACAGGCCGGATTCCTGAAAAAGATATGGGATTCATGCTCATCCCCGATAACGCGCACCGTCAGGTTGCACGCGTTGCGGCCGGGTGACAGGGTTTTCCACCGCGCGATAACCTTGTTGCCAGCATCGGAGACAAAAGATCTTGTGCCGCGCACGCGGAGCGTGGTGAGCGGGTAATCGAGCAGTTCGATGCGCCCGCCGGACATTTCATGCGCAAGATGCTGTGATGGCGCGGCGTCGAACACAGGGAGATGGAAATCGCGGAAGACCTGGTAGTGATGATGGCCGAGTATGGAGACGCCTGCGTCGCGCACGTCGCTGTTTGAACAGGCCGTGAATCGCGGCGCGCGGGTGACGAAATCCAGCAGTTCGTCAACACATCGGCCTCCACTGCGCATCGGAGCATGTTCCGTCTGGATCAGGATGTGGTGGAATCGCCGGAGCGGAAACGGGGTGAGTTGGATGAAATAGGGCGTGTCTTGTGCGCCGAGGGAAAACGTATAAGCCCGTAAAAACGGTTTCGCGGGCGAACCGATATGCTCCGCGCACAGCGGGCAGGAGCATGCGGTTTTTCCGGTCAGCGAGTACGCCATCAGGCGGTCAGCGAGTACGCCATCAGGTTCGGCGGGAGCCTTGTACCCAAGGCGCGTGTGGTTGATCTGGGCGCGGAATGTGACAGGACTCTCCGTGTCGGGATATTCAAAGAGCAGATTCCGGTCGAATATTCCCTGGGGAAAGTAACCAGCCTTCAGTTCCCAGTCGAATAATCCTGTCAGTGCGGCATCGAGCCCGTTGGCGGAACACACAGAATCGAGCCATGATTGAATATCCGGCTGCGATGCGGACCGCGGGGGAGTCGTTGCGGCGGAAGCTGTCATAATATCCATGATGCCGCGCCCGATGCGGGTTCGCAGTCAATAATGACCGACTCGGGGCGGATACCGCCGGATGCCGGTTTGTTGCCGGGCATTGGCGCAAAATGCGTTTCCCACAACTTGCCGCTGAACTCGGCGGCGCGCCGGCGTGTGGTCATCGCAACCACCGAGCCGCCAAAACCGGCGCCAGTGATTCTTGCGGCCAGCGCCCCGCAACGCACAGCATTTCCAGCCAGACGTTCGATTTCGGGTGTGGAAATATGATACAGGTCACGGCAGGACGCGTGCGACAGGCTGATATGCGTCGCCGCTTCGTCAAGCCGGCCCGATGCAAAAGCCTGCGCGCACTTGTGCACTCGCTCCGCTTCCCCAAAGACATGAGCCAGCCGGCTGTGGATGTTGAAACCGCCAAAGGCGCGCCACGGTGACGAACCGGCTGGCGGCATTTTCTTTTCCGTGAGCAATTCGGCGTATATTGCGCCAAGCGCGTTGCGCAAACGGCGCGGACTCCATGCCTCGGTTCCGATTGCTTCAAGGCTAAACCGGGTATGACTTATGCCCGACTGCTTGAAATAGACCGCGGCATCGCGCAGGTGCCGCCATTGCTCTGATTGACATGCGGGATCGATCCTGACGGCATGGCGGCGCAGAAGTTCGAGTCCCGCGGCGCATTCAAAAACCCGGCGGTTGTACTCGAAACGTGTTTTCCCCGACTTGACTGCGCGTTGAAGGCTGTCGACCGCGAAAAATGCCGCGTCCTCAGGCAAAAGCGCCTTCTCCGCGCGCAATGGGCCAAAATGAATTTCCAGAGCGCAATGCGATTGGCCAAGCAGGATGACGGCTTGATCCATGCCCCCTCCCGCCGTGCCGGTGTAGTGTTCCGCGTGGCACATCAGGCCGGCTGAATCGGCCGGATTCATGGCAAAATGATTCACGGTTGTCAGGGCAAGATGGCTGCCCACGACAAGCGCGGAGGACGAACTCAGCCCCGCCGCGGGCGGCAACGACGAATCCAGAACGGCATCGAATCCCGCCGCTTCCTCGCCGCGCGCCTGCCGGATCAGCGGCCAGGTTGCCTGCACCGCCGCCTTGATATAATTGGCCCAGTGACCCGGCGGGCTTGGGGGAATCTCGCCGGATGCGTCAAATTCGGCGGCACGATAGGATGGATCCAGATTCCGGACGCGCACTTTGCCAAGACCGTTGGCGCGAACGAGCCAGTTGAATCCGCGACCAATGGCCATCGGAAGAACCGGTAACATGTTGTAATCGGTATGCTCGCCGATCAGGTTGACACGTCCCGGACTCCACACGCCGTGTGTGGGCAATTGCCCGAACTCGCTTTCGAAAAACTGCGGAAGTTCGGATTTCGTTGCTCTGATTTGTGCCGTCATGGATATTATAAGATTAAACAAAATTGTTTGTGATGTTGCGGCAATAACTGTTTTGCGCCGTGATTTATTCTGTCAAATATAGCCGGTCAGCGAGTACGCCATCAGGCCGGATGCCTGCGTGAACGCGCGCTTTCGGTGTCCTGCGCTCTGGCAAGGTTTTCTTGCGGCTCAGAATTCATGTCGAATCGGATTTACTCCATTGCCCCTGCCATGTTTTGAATTGGGAAATGCGGTTCAGAAAATGGCTTCCCTGGTTTCTCGCCGGGCTGTATTATCTGGCGGCGGCGCTGGCCGCCACATGGCCGCTGGCATTGAACATGGGCCATTCTGAAATCGGGTGGATCGGCGACAACTATTATTTCACATGGGTGATCATGTGGGTCAGGCGCGCGCTCTTTGATCTTTATTGCTCGCCGTTCCACGTCGCGTTCGTCAATTACCCCGAAGGCGCCAGCCTGGCGTGCAACGAAATGACGCCGGTCATGACCCTCATGGGCCTGGCGTGCTCGTCTTTCCACAACAGCGTCTTCGGCTATAACTGCGCCATCGTTCTTTCGTTTGTGCTGTCGGGCCTGGCCATGCATGCCTGGATTTGGAGAATGACGGGCAGCCATGCGGCGGCTCTCGTCTCGGCGACGATCTTCGCCCTCTCGCCCTGCCGGATAAGCCGCCTGCCCGGCCATCTCAACCTGCTCGGTACGCAGTGGCTTCCGCTTTATTTCATGGGATTGACGATGATGCTCGACGGACGCGGCGCGCGCAAGGGGCCTGCGGTGTTGTGCGGTGTGATGCTCGGTTTGAACGCGCTCACCGCGCCTTATTATCTCTATATGACCGCCGTGATGAGCCTCGCTCTTGTCGTCTGGCATTGGCTCGCGAATGACCGGCGTCTTATGGCCGAAAAGTGGTTCTGGCGGTGCGCCGTGACGGCGGCGCTGGCGGCGCTGCCTTTGACGATCGCGGGGATGTGGCCCTATCTGCAGCTTGCCGGCGAAGGCGCGCTGCAATTGCGCGGGATTGAGGAGGCCCGGCGATGGTGCGCCAGCCCCCAGGATTATTTCATTCCCGGTTCACAGCGTTTCTTGTGGGGGGCCTATATCACATGGCCGTACCGGCGCCTGAGAACAATCGAAAATGTTCAATATCTGGGTCTTGTGACATATTGCCTTGTGATTGTCAGCCTTGTCATGCGCCGTTTCATGCCCGGCAAACAGTGGGTTGTTCCGATGCTGCTCGCGGCGGGTACGGCAATGATTTTGTCGTTTGGCCCCAACCTGCATTGGATGTGGAAGCCGGTGCGGATGGATGTGCCGGCGTTTATGCGGGAGATGCTCGGGCGTGAAACGGTTCTCCTGCGTCTGCCGGGTTATTATCTTTTCAAATATGCGCCGTTCTATTCGGCCATGCGCGTTTCAGCGCGTTATGGGGTCTATGTGAACCTTTTTATGGCGGCGCTGGCGGGGATGGGTTGCGCCGCGCTGCTTGAGCGGTTTCCGCGCGCGGCACGCTGGGCGGCGCCAGGCCTGCTTGCGATTGTGCTGATCGATTTCCTGCCCGAATCGCATTTCATGGTCAGGTTCGGCTGCCGCCCGGTCGATCGATGGCTGGCCGCGCAACCGGCGGGCGCCATCGCCCAGTTCCCCTTCCATCTCTCCTCTCAGGCGGAACACGTCGTGTATGCATGGGCGGCGGACAAGCCGACGATTGGCGGGTATTTCAGTTCGCTGCCACCGCAATACAAGAGCGTTTATCCGATCCTTGCGAACTATCCCGGAAAGGAAGGCGATGCCCTGCTTAAAAGGCTCGGCGTCCGATATGCGGTTTTCGACTCGCGGTTCTATGATGACTTTCTGAAAACGCGGAGCGAGGTCGAGACTCTGGGCTGGCGGTTTCTAAAGGAAATCGGCGGCCAGTATGTCTTTGAGTCGCCATGAGCCGGCGCGGCGATCTTTGCCTCGCGACTGCAACTTCATGCCATCGTATAGCTCCTGAAATGGGACCGCGGGCATCCTGCCCGCATTTATCACTCAGGACCGCAGGCATCCTGCCCGCATTTATCACCCAGGACCGCAGGGCATCCTGCCCATGATTCTTCAACAAAAGAAAGGATTCCTGGACAAAGTTGCGCCCAAACGCGAAAAGACCGCTAATCAAGCGCCTCTCAGTGAATAAACTTATCATGGTCTCAAAATTACCATAGACAACTCGCACGCCGACTGCCAGGCCGTCAGTCAGTCGAATTCAGAACTACGAGCGCAAATGCGGGTGCGGAAAACACCCAATTACTAACAACAGAAATAGAGGAAGAAGCAATGAACACAGAACCCGAGAACGACAAACCAGGCATCTCACGACGAGACTGCTTAAAACTTTCCGCGCTGGCCCTGGGTGGTGGGCTGCCCCTGGGCGGGCTGGCGACGGCAGGCGCCACGGGCGAGTCCGCGGCCGGTAATCCTCCCGCGGTGGTAGGCGCATGCTACCCGACGCGCCAAAACACGCAGCGGTATTCGTACTTCGACAGGCTGAGAACGTTCGTCCCGGGCACGCCGCTTGAACCCGATGAGATGCGAATCACATTCCTGGGGTCCATGATCCCTCCCGTACGTCGTGCACAGCAGGAGATGAGCGTCTTCGTAGAGGTGGGATGGTTCATAGACGAGAACGGAGTCGGTCGACCGCAGGACCAGTTCGTCTTCGACTGCGGTTCAGGGGTGTGTGCCAATTACGGCGCCATGGGGATTCCGTTTGGCAGGATGGACAAGGTCTTCCTGTGCCATCTGCACGGAGACCACATGAGCGACCTGAGCAACATCTACTGCTTCGGACCCTCGGCAGACCGCAAGTCCCCCCTGTACGTCTGGGGTCCCAGTGCTTCAAATATCACATATAAGGATCTCAACAAGGTAATCTCCGGACCCTATGACGACGGGTTGACAACTTATTGCCAAATGCTCCGAGCAGCCATGCGGTGGCACTCGGAGAGCTTCAGCTTCCAAACCACGAGCTATGCGGGCTACAGTAAACCGACCGATTGGGGGATCACGATCCCGGACCCCGTCATGGATCCTCGCGCTCCTTACGACACCCGCTATCAACAAGCTGACTATGTTGATTCGCCCTGCGACGGCTATGCCCTGGTTCCCATTGAGCTGACCTGGGACCAGACGGGTGTCGCCTACGACAACACGACAACCGGCGTGAAGATCACCCACTTCCCGGTGGTCCATTGCCGAAGAGCCTCCATCGGCTACAAGCTCGAGTGGACGGCCCCAAATGGCCGCGTCCTCACGATGATCTACACGAGCGACACCAAGCCCGAAACCATCAGCATCGACCAAGCCAAAAACGGGGGCAAGGGCGTGGACGTGTTGATCCACGAAATGATCGTTCCGCCGGAAGTGTGGGCCATGAAGAATGCAGGCCTCCCCGCGCCTCCACCGTATGGCTTAAATCCTAAATGGGATGCCATCGTCGACCAGTATCAGATGGTCCAGAACAGCTCTCACACTCCACAGGGAGCCTTCGGGTATCTCCTCAGCCAGATCCGGCCCCGTCCGAGGCTCACGGTCGTCACGCACTTCCCGGTGGCCGATGACACGGTCGCCTGCGCATTCAACAGCGTCCTCGCGCATTGCCCGGATATCGGAAAACTGGGCGAACGAATCACTTGGTCCTTCGACCTCATGGTGTTCAGGCTATCCGCAAAGACAAACAAGATCTTGCAACTGAGAGCCGTCGTCTCGGATTTCGGGTGGTCTCCCAAGACCGAGCAGCCTCCCAACCAGAACACGCCGAAATATTGGACATGGAAGGTCGATGATAATGGGAATCTGATCCTTGATGAACACGGGAATCCCATACCAGTCGGAGATCCGTTCGCCCAGATCGACATGACGAACGTGATACCGGCAAAAAATGCGGATGGCACGGTAAACTACCGCAGTGACGGGTATTGACGCGTTCCAGATTCCCTCTGGGAAGATTCACTGAAGTGGTTGTATTTTGACGTGGAGACGCTTATGTGAACGAATTGGTGTCATCACGCGCCAGAACACATTTGAGTCAGAAATCGTTTATGCGAAAAGCTTGATTTTCAGAGGTTCCATGATACCATGATACTGTCTATCGTCATTCCTGCCCATAACGAGGAGGGAAGTATTCGAGAGACTGTTGAGAACTTGGAAGCGTGCCTGACGGAACATGGGATTCCCCGCGAGATAATTGTCGTCAACGATCACAGCACCGACGGTACCGCCGCTGTTCTGTCAGATTTGGCGACTGCCCACGAGTCGGTCCGGTGGATTGATAACACCAGGTATCCCGGCGGCTTCGGATACGCGGTTCGCACAGGCTTGGAGGATTTTCGGGGCGATGCTGCATGTATTGTCATGGCTGACTCCTCGGATGACCCAGCCGATGTGGTCGTGTACTATCAGAAACTTGAAGAAGGATACGACTGCGTATTCGGATCACGTTTCACCCCTAAGAGCCGAGTTTCCAACTACCCTGTTCACAAGCTTGTGCTCAATCGGATTGCGAACCTGTTCATCCGTATGCTTTTTTGCCTGAGCCTAAACGATACAACGAATGCTTTCAAGTGCTACCATCGGAGGGTGATCGAAGGTGTTCAGCCCATTCTGTCCTGTCATTTCAACCTAACCGTGGAACTTCCGCTCAAAGCGGTCGTCCGCGGCTTCAAATATACGGTCGTTCCCATCAATTGGTATGGCCGCAAGTCAGGCGTGTCGAAATTGAAGATCAAAGAGATGGGAAGCCGATACCTCTTCATCGTCCTTTACGTCCTGCTCGAAAAGTGGCTCTCACGGGGTGATTACCGGCTGCAAAAGGAAGAAGGCCAGCAGCGTATTCAATCGCGATGCGCATCGCCCGCCCGCACCAAAACCGGCGCCTTGCTCCCGGTTCCATCCACAAGCTCGCCCGGCATCTCCGTGTCGCTGACGCTGGCGGCTGTCACCCCACGTGCGGCGTGATCAGACCCGTCTCGCGATCCCGCGCCAGGTGAAGCTTGCAGCCGTTGCAAGGTCGGACTTTGCGTCGGCGTGCCGCTTCAAGTACAACACCCCGTGTTAGCCTCTTGTGCCAGGACACTGGGTTGGAAAATATAACTTGTGAATATTTGTGGCAGAGCCGTTACATAAAGTGAATATGCCGTCATTTATTGTAACGAAACGTCGTGCGCGTCAAGTTTGGGAATTCCCAGGCATTGGGAGGTCGTGCAATGGGTGAGACGCTTTCACGCCAGGAAAGGGAGAAGCTCCGGCATCGCCGCGAGATACTTGCCGTTGCCCTCAAACTGTTCTCGGACAAGGGATATCACAATGTATCGATGCACGAGATCGCCGCAAGCGCCGAGTTTTCCATCGGCTCCCTCTACAAGTTTTTTAAGAACAAGGAAGACCTCTACAGGTCGCTTATGATGGAAAAGGGCGAGGGAATTATCCAAATCCTGAACGACGTTCTTTCCCAGGATGAAGATGTTGTGACGATTATCCGGAACTATATCGCCGCCAAGGCCGGCATTATTACCAACAACATTGAAATCTTCCGCCTGCACTTCGCCGAAACACAGGGAGCGAGTTACAACATCAAGGCTGGCCTCGAACAGAAGATGCGCAATTATCATCGTGAAACGATAAAGAAATTGGCTTGCGTGCTGGAGAAGGGCATCCGCGCGAAAGCGCTTCGCCAGGCTGATCCCTTCTATTTGGCCGCCGCCTTGGATGGGCTTACCAACGCTTTTCTTTTCTGCTGGCTGGAGAATCCGGACCAGCATCCCTACGAGGCGAATGTCACATTGATCACCGAGTTGTTTCTCAAGGGGGCTCTGGAGTGATGGTATCCGTGCAATGTTTACATGACCATTTCAGCACCCCGGCACGGGCGAGGGTGGCCATTCAGATTCATATCGCGGAGGCGTTGTATGCGGATCAGGCATAGAAGCGGACTCATTTTCACCGCGGGAACTTTTGCTGCCGGGCTGATGTTGCTGGCCGGTTGCGACAGGCCGGCGGCAGGACCCGGCGGACCGATGCCGGGCGGTACGCCTGAAGTGTTGGTCATGACTGTGCAACCGGAGCGCGTCACGATCACCGCGGAATTGCCCGGACGAACGTCAGCCTGCATTGTTGCCGAAGTCCGGCCGCAGGTGAACGGAATCATTCAGAAGCGCTTGTTCAGCGAAGGTTCCGACGTCAAGGCGGGTGAAGTTCTCTACGAGATTGATCCGGCTCCTTACAGGGCCGCCTACGACAACACCACTGCCGCGCTCGCGAGAGCCGAGGCGAATCTTCCGCCGATTCAATCGAAGGCCGAGCGCAACAAGAAACTGATCGCAAGCGGGGCGATCGGCCAGCAGGAATACGACGATATCGCCGGGACTCTCAAGCAGACCAAGGCTGAAATCGAGCAGTTGAAAGCCGCCGCCGCATTGGCCCGCATCAATCTGGGATATACCCGCGTTAACGCCCCGATTACCGGCCGCATCGGTAAATCCAATGTGACCGAGGGCGCCCTTGCGACGGCGCATCAGGGGCCTCCCCTCGCAACCATCCAGCAGACTGACCCGATCTATGTGGATGCGCCGCAGTCAAGCGCCAATTTGTTGCGGCTCAAACGTAAAATAGCGGCGGGCCGGATCGTAATGGACAGTCCCAGCCAAGCCGCGGTGAAACTGCTTCTTGAAGACGGCACGTCCTATTCGCTGGAGGGGACCCTGAAGTTCTCCGACGTCACTGTTGATCCCAGCACCGGATCGTTTATCTTCCGGATGTCCTTCCCGAACCCGGATCGGATCCTGCTGCCGGGCATGTATGTGCGCGCCGTCCTCGCCGAAGGGGTGATCGAGCAGGCGATTCTTGTCCCGCAACTGGGGATTGCCCATGACCCGAAGGGGAACGCGATCGCCCTTGTTGTGGACAGCGCTGACAAGGTGGAGCAACGGGTGGTCAAGGTGGAGCGTTCCGTGGGTGACAAATGGCTGGTCAGCGAAGGCCTGAAACCCGGTGATCGTGTGATTCTGGAGGGGCTTCAAAAGATAAGGCCGGGTGTCAGCGTGAAGGTGGCGTCGTCCGGAGCAAACACCGATACGACGGCTCCCGCGAACGCTGACGCGCCAGCGGAAATAAAAAAGTAAAGGAGGTTATACATGGCCCGGTTTTTCATCGATCGCCCGATTTTTGCCTGGGTCATCGCCATCATCATGATGGTGGTGGGCGTCCTGGCGATAATAACGCTGCCGGTTTCGCAGTATCCTCCTATCGCCCCGCCGGCGATCTCCATAGACGCCATCTACCCGGGAGCCTCGGCGAAGACGGTGGAAAACTCCGTCACCCAGATCATCGAGCAGAAGATGACGGGTCTCGACAATCTCCTCTATTTTTCCTCGTCCAGCAGTTCGGCTGGCCTCGGCAGCCTCACCCTGAACTTTGAGCCGGGCACCGATCCGGATATCGCATGGGCCAAGGTGCAAAACAAGCTGGAGCTGGCCAAACCCCTTTTGCCCCAAATCGTCCAGCAAATGGGCATCAAAGTGTACAAATCCACGAAAAACTTTTTCATGATCGTGGCGCTCTATTCCGATGACGCCACCATGAACGGCGACGACTTGCGGGATTATCTCGCCTCGAATGTGGAGAATGTGCTGAGCCGCGTGGACGGCGTCGGCGAAGTGATGTCCTTCGGCACGCAATATGCCATGAGGCTGTGGCTGCACCCCGACAAGCTGGTCGATTATAAGCTGACACCGGCGGATGTCAAACAGGCGGTGAAAGCCCATAACGTGCAGGTTTCCGCCGGGCAGGTTGGCGGACTTCCATCCGTCCAAGGCCAGCAGTTGAATGTGACGGTCAATGTCCAGGATATGCTCCAAACCCCGGAGCAATTTGGCGAGATTCCCCTTCGCATCAATAGTGACGGCTCGATCGTGCGCCTTCGTGATGTGGCCCGCATCGAGCTGGGCACCGAATCGTACGAGGCCGAAGCGAAATACAACGGCAAACCGGCAGGAGCCATGATCATCAGACTGGCCTCCGGGGCCAATGCGCTGGATACCTCCAAGGCCGTCAAGGCAAAGATGGATGAATTGGCGCGTTATTTCCCCCCAGGCATGAAGGTGACCTACCCTTACGAAACCTCCCCCTTTGTGGAGGTGGCAATCAAGGAAGTGATCAAAACCCTGTTCGAGGCCATCCTGCTCGTCTTTCTCGTCATGTTTCTTTTTCTGGGGAATTTCCGCGCCACCCTGATCCCCACGATCGCCGTGCCGGTGGTTCTTCTGGGAACCTTCGCTATATTGAAATTTTCCGGTTTTTCCATCAACATGCTGACCATGTTTGCCATGGTGCTGGCCATCGGACTTCTTGTGGATGACGCGATTGTGGTGGTGGAGAATGTTGAGCGGATTATGCATGAGGAGGGCCTGCCGCCGAAGGAGGCGACGCGCAAGTCCATGGATCAGATCACGGGCGCGCTCATAGGGATCGGCCTTGTGTTGTCGGCGGTGTTCGGGCCGATGGCCTTCTTTGGGGGATCAACCGGGGTCATCTACCGTCAGTTTTCCATCACACTTATTTCCGCCATGCTGCTTTCGGTGGTGGTGGCCCTGATCCTTACGCCGGCGCTCTGTGCCACCCTGCTCAAACCTGTCGCCAAAGGGCACGAGGCGGCCGAAGATGGCTTCTTCCTTACCCGGCCCTTCTTCCTGTGGTTCGACCGTGTCTTCTACCGCATGACCGATGGTTATCGATCGATGGTCGGACAAATCATCGCAAAGGGCATACGCTATATCTTTGTCTACCTGCTCATCGTGGGGGGGACGTGCTGGCTGTTTCTGCGGATGCCCACGGCGTATCTGCCCGACGAGGATCAGGGCATCCTCATGGCTCAGGTTCAGCTTCCGGCCGGCGCCACGATGGAAAAAACACTTAAAGTGATGGATGATGTTCAACACCATTTTCTTGTCGATCAGAAGGATGCGGTGCAATCGTGCATGACAGTGGCCGGATTCAGCATGGCCGGCAGGGGACAGAACAACGGTTTTGCCTTCATCAAGCTCAAGGACTGGGGACTGAGAAATCGTCCGGAACTCAAGGTGGAATCTGTTGCCAGGAAAGCCATGGACGCCTTTTCAAAAAGGCGCGATGCCATGGTCTTTGCCTTTGCTCCGCCGGCTGTCATAGAGTTGGGCAACTCGAAAGGCTTCGACTTCCAGTTGCAAGACCGCAGCGGAGTTGGCCACGAGCAACTCATGGCGGCGCGTAATAAGCTTCTGGGCATGGTGGCTCAAAATCCGGCCCTCGTGGCGGTGCGCCCCAACGGACTGGATGATCTGCCGGAATATAATGTGCGCATCGACTGGCAGCGGGCCGGCGCGCAGGGCATCTCCGTCACCGACATCAACGACACGCTCTCGACGGCCTGGGGCGGCGCCTATGTGAATGACTTCATCAATAGAGGACGGGTCAAAAGAGTCTACATACAGGGTGATGCGCCCTTCCGGATGCAACTCGAACATCTGGACCGGTGGTATGTGCGCAACAATACAGGGAGCATGGTTCCTTTTTCGTCCGTGGCCACGGGCGAATGGGGCTACGGCTCCCCGAATCTGCAACGCTATAATTCATTCTCCTCCGTCAACATATGGGGAGAGGCGGCGCCGGGGAAGAGTTCGGGAGACGCCATGAAGGCGATGGAAGAAATGGCCGCGAAGCTGCCCCCTGGAATTGGTTATGAATGGACAGGCCTTTCGTTACAGGAGCGCATCGCCGGCGCGCAGGCGCCCGCGTTGTATGCCTTTTCAATCCTGGTGATTTTCCTCTGTCTCGCCGCGCTTTATGAGAGCTGGTCCATCCCGTTCTCGATTATGCTGATATTGCCGCTGGGCGTGTTCGGCGCCGTGTTGGCAACATGGTCGCGGGGGCTGCCCAACGACGTCTATTTCCAAATCGGTCTGCTCACCACTCTCGGCCTGACGGCGAAAAACGCCATTCTGATTGTCCAGTTTGCCAAGGAACAGATGGCGCATGGCGCCGGATTGATCGACGCGACGCTCCAGGCGTCCCGCCTGCGGCTCCGCCCGATCTTGATGACATCCATGGCCTTTGTCCTTGGTGTGCTCCCGCTGGTGATCAATACCGGCGCGGGGGCCGGCGCACAGAATGCCATCGGTACCGGTGTCGTTGGGGGAATGCTGTCCGCCACATTCATCGCCATTTTTTATATTCCGCTCTTCTTTGTCCTGATCTTCAAAATATTCAAGGGCAAGCAACCGCCTCAAACGCCTGATCCCCCGCCACATTCATCGCCATTTTTTATATTCCGCTCTTCTTTGTCCTGATCTTCAAAATATTCAAGGGCAAGCAACCGCCTCAAACGCCTGATCCCCCTCCGGATGCAGCCGCTTCTTCTGGAAGCGGTATTGATGCCTTGCCGCGCGCGGCGGCAGCTCACTCACGCTGAAAGATTGCGGACATATTTCTCGCGCTCCCTAAATGTTGCCGCGGTTTGTTTGACAAGGCGGTCGAGCAGGCCGCTGTCCGGCTTGCCGTACATTGCCGGATACGGATCGCCGCCCGGCCCCAGCGGTTCCGGCGTCACGAAGCACATGTCATTGTTATATCCGATGAGGTAGAGCGCCATGATGATCGTGTCGAGGTCGAGGCTTCCTTCGCCGAGCGCGCAACGGTTGCTGTCGGCCATGTGAAGGTTTGTCAGGCGCCGCCCGCTCTTCCATAACGTCGTGGCGATGTGCGATTCCTCGACCTGCATGTGATAAACGTCACCGTTGATGTGCTGGATGCCCGGACTGTCAACGGCTTCGATGAAACACAGGGCGTCGGCGAATGTATGGACGATGCTCACCTCGGCGGATCGGATAGGTTCCACGGCGCCCCGTATGCCCGTCTGCTTGAAAAGAGGCGCAACGACACACAACGCTTCAACAGCGCGCTCAAATTCGCATTCGTCAATTTTCTGGGGACGGCCGACAGCCGCTGGAACGACGAGGAAATAGCGCGCGCCCATCTCAGCGCCGAGATCAAGGTTGCTCCGGATATAGTCGATGGCGTTTTGTCTGACGCGGCCGCTGTTGCCGGCCAACTCGTTTTCGGCGGAGAACATGCCGCAGATGCCCGAGCATTGCACGCCATGGTCAGAGAGAATCTTTCGCGTCTCGGCGCTTTTATAGCCAAGGTCCGGACCGTAACGATTGCCATGAAGCTCAATATGTTTGATGCCGTTGGCGGCAAGTCGTTTCACTGAAACAGCAAGGCTCTCCATGCCAAACCCCCAATTTGACCAGGAAAGGTTCAACAAGGGTTTCATCCTTTCGGGATGGCTGGCCTTGTATTGCAGGAAAGCTTTACGAATTGCCGCGTTCTTTTTTTCAAAATTCTGCATGATTCAGGCTCCTTTGTAAATTGTTCATCATTATTCCATGACGCGTGTCATTTGTGCTGATCGGTGTGAAAAACCGATAATATTTCGTCCGCATTGAGCGCTCTTCCGTAAAGCGTGAAGTCCCCGATGACACCGAGGAAATACTCGCCGCCGACAAAGTGCGGATTGAAGCCAATGCCGAAATCACAGGCCAGTGTGTCCATGTGGGCGGGCGCGCTGGTCTTGTCCTTCAGTTCACCGTCCAGATAGAGCAGGAGTTTTGCGCCATCTTTTACGACGACGGCATGATGCCATTTGCCAGCCTCAATTCTAAATGATTTTGTTTTGTGGATTCCGCCGTTTTCGATGGACGCGTACAACTCATCACCGCTGAGGGAAAGACGCAGAGGATCATCGTGCGGGCGCGCCCACGCCGAGAAAATCTGCCGGACGCCAAGGTAATCCGGAGTGGCGCCCTCGGGTTTGAACCAAATGCCCAAGGTGAACTGTTCCATGGGAAAGTAGCGGACGCCATACATGAGCGATGATGAGCGCCCATTGAACGCGAGTGCCTTAGACGGACCGCCAGCGCGCCCGGCGGTCGTGGCGGTATCCTTTTCACCAAGGAGGGTCCCCGTCGTCGGCGCGCCGTTGCCGTTGAACTCGGCACTTGTGATCACCCGATCGGGTCCGAGGGATTCGAGCCAACTCTCGCATAGGCTGAAGTCGGGGAAAAAGGGCAGTTTTGTGCCCATCTGGCTCATCGCGACCACCGCGTCGCCCTTGAATTTGACGTCGAGCATCCGGCCGTTGATCACCTCGCTGGTCCCGCGGACCGGCAGGGGGAATTCCACGCTTATGGGGCGTCCGACCGGTGGCTTGCCAATCACAACATAATATGGCGTGAAGGCAAAGGGAAGGGCATCCTTTCCGCAAATGACCTTGACACACTTGCGATCCACCCAGTCCGAAAGCCGCACATGAAGGTCTCCCTCTTTTTTCAACGTGACGGTGAGCGGACCGCGGTCAGGGTAAGGGCTTGCGACCCTGATATCGTCGTTGTCGCAATCGAAGAGCAGGTTCACGTAATGTCCGCCGTTCACCCGGCGGCAGCAATTGAGTTTCACCTCCGCAACGGTGGCGACGCCGCCACCGACAATATCCATCATGAATCCGCCGTCGAGATAGGGATTTTTAGTGCTGACATGCCCATAGGGCGCCGGGAACCCGTAGGCTCCGCGCACACGTTCGCGGACGTTTGCCCGTCCGTCGGACTGCGGCCGGTCGGGACTGGGCGGAATGAAGCTCGTGTCGAGAAGCTGAGCGGGCAGCAGGTGAGCGCGTGTGAAGCGTTCGGCGTCTTGGTAATACTGCGGCCACCCCCAGTCGCCGAGTCTCATGGCTGTCTCGATGAGTTCGGCTGTGTTATTGATCTCGCCCACATCGCTGTGCGCGCTGACACGCTCCGGAACCCAGCCTGTGGCGCGGCTGATGATGCCTGTCAGTCCGCTGTCATAGCGCGCGCGCACCCGGTCCATCATCACGGAATTGCTTGTGAGCAAGGCGACCTCGGCCAGCGCGTTCATGCCGGCGATCAGTTCAAAGCCATGGTCGTGGCCTGCGGCGCCGCCATCGGGCGGGAAACCATAAATCATAAGACTTTCGGCAAGAGTTGTGGCAAGGTCCAGCGCCGGTTTATAGTTCGCGGCTTTGTAATATTGAACAAGCGGCCATATCACAAATGGGAAGGTTCCCGTGTCGTTGTTGGGTTCGTCCCACCGGGGCGGATTGTATGTGCCTCCGCCTTTGATGGCGAAATGCTCCTGGTAGGCGCGCCAGTTGAATCCCGTGCCGACAAAATACTTCATGTGGTTGGCTATGGAATCATGAAGATATTCGGCGGCCATCTGATCGTTGCGGGAAAGGGCGAGACCAGCAAGACCGCGAAATCCCGCGCCATCGTTGAAAATCCAGCAGGTTGTATAAGGGGCGCCAGGGCGGTCGGGATTCGCGGGAATCCCGCGGACGATCGCGTATGAATCAAACAACACCCGGCGGTACTTCTTAATGACATCCTCATCGAGCCTCGCGCCGAGCGCATGTTCGGCCTTGAGCATCGCAAACAGCGCCCGACCCGTCACATTGCCCACGCTCAACTGGTGATGGAACTCGAGTCTTGGCGTGTCGAAGACCATGCAACCGAAATACGGTATGTTCCTGTCGTCAGGATTAAGAATGGTTGACATGCAATGGATGCCAGCGGAAAGAGCAAGATCAAGGTCGCATGTGTTGACCTTGAGCGGTTCGGTTGCATGTGTTGAATTGGACATCATCATAATCAGCGCGCAAATCCGTGTGACAATATGGCGGAGCGGGTCAATTGTAGTTTCTCCACAGGCTGATCTTCGAGGGGCCGCCGTGGTAGATGTCGGCAATCTCCCCGGCGCTGAGGGGGCGCGCATAAAAACCGTGCTCAGCCGTCGCGCCTTGAAAGTATTCTCCGGAGCTGTAATGGGGATTGCATCCGATACCGTAATCTGTTGCGAGCGTTTTCAGCGCCGCGGGAACGGCGATTGTCTCCTTGAACGCGCCATCGAGGTAAAGGCTGAACGACGCGCCATCCTTGACGATGGCCACATGGCGCCACTGCTCATTCTCCAAGGGATAATTGCTTGTTTTGAAGACTGTATTGCTGGTTTCAAGCCCCGCGAAAAGGTTGGTTCCTCTGATGGTGATGCGCGCGGGATCGTCATAGTATCCGGCCCATGCGGATGCCACCTGGCGATAAGCCATGCCTGCGCCGGACATGCCTTGGGGGTTGAACCACAGCAGAAGCGTGTATTGCTGGTCGGGAAAGTATTGAGTGCGGTAAGCAAGGAACGAGCTTGTGCCGTTGAAACCGAGGGCTTTTCCGGCTTGTCCGTTGCGGTCTGGCGCCGGGAATGTGTTGACCTCCCTGATGCGTGTTCCTGTGGTGGGAATGCCGGCGCCGTTCATGTCTGCCCAAGTCACAAGGCGCGCGGCACCAAGGCTGTCGAGCCAGCGCTGCTTGAGGTCGGGCTCAGGGAAAAATGGCAGCGCCGACCCCATCTGCATCATGGCCAGAACCGAGTCGCCCTTCCATTGCGTCGTGATGGTGCGCCCGTTGAGGATCTCATCGGTGTAGTAAACAGGAAGGTTGATCTTGATGGAGATGGGCTGGTTGACCGGCGGACTGGCGATTTTCAGGTAATATGGTTCGAAGGAAAACGGCAGGGGTGAGCCAATGCTGCTGACAGTGATTGTCGTGCGATCCACCCAGCTTGACAGCCTGATGCGCAGCATGCCGGGCGTTTTGAGTGTCACGGTCAGCAGTCCATCGCTGGCGTAGGGATTTTGAACGCGGATGGCCCCGTTCTCAAAATCAAAAAGCAGGTTGACATAATGATTGTCGTTGACGAAACGGCAGCAGTTCTTTTTTACCTCGGCGACTGTCGCGACTCCGCCTGCCACGATGTCCATGAAAAACGATCCGCCGAAGTAAGGATTCTGTGTGCTCATATGTCCGTAGGGCGAGGGAAATCCGTATGCGCCCTGAACGCGCTCACGCACCATATACTGGCTGTCGGAGGGCGGCGGGTTGGGGCTGGGATTGATGAAGCTGATGTCGAGGAGTTGCGCGGGCAGCAGATGGGCGCGGGTGAAGCGCTCGGCGTCCTGATAATATTGCGGCCAGCCCCAGTCGCCCAGCCTTAATGCGGTCTCGATGACTTCGGCCGTGTTGTTGATTTCGCCCACATCGCTATGCTGGCTGATGGTTTCCGGCGCCCAGCCCGTCTGCCGGCTGATGACAGCGCCCTGCCCATTGTCGTATCGCGCGCGGACAAGGTTCATCATCGCGGAGTTGCTGGTGACGTAAGCGACTTCAGCCACGGCGTTTGTTTGTGCCACAAGCTCAAAGCCGTGGTCGAAGCCGCTGATGCTGCCGTTGGGCGGAAAATCAAGCAGCACACACACATTGGCCAGGTTCACCGCCATGTCCAGCGCCGGCACATGCCCCATCGCCTCATAATACTTGACAAGCGACCAGATGCGGAAAGGATAAGTGGCCGTCTCCATGCTGGGACCGGGCCAGGCGGGCGCCCCCCCCGTGCCTCCGCCCGCAAGACCAAAATGCTGCTGGAAGGCCTGCCAGCTATAACCGGGATTAATGTACCATGCCTGGCAGTTGGCGATGGAGTCGTTGTAATACTGGATGGCCGTCGAGTCGTTGCGGAACTCGGCAAGCCCCAGCAACCCGCGAAATCCAGCACCATCGTTGAAAATCCAGCATGTGGTGTAGGGTGCGCCCTGGCTGTCGGGATTTGCCGGGATGCCGCGAACAACCTGATAGGAATCGATCAGCACCTTGCGGTACTTGTTGACAACCGCTGGATCGATATTGATCTCGGCGGCCCGCCCCGCCTTCAGCAGGGCATAAAGCGTGCGCCCCGTCACATTGCCCACGCTGAGCCGCGAATCAAACGCCATTTGAGGACGTCCCATCACGTTGCAATAGAAATAAGGGATGTCGCGATCGTCAGGATTGAGGATGCTCGACATGCAGTGAATTCCAGACGAGAGCGCAAGGTCGAGATCATGCGTGTTGACCTTGAGCGGCGTGATGGCCCGTCCCGGCAGGCACGTCGCAAGAAGTGTGATCAGCGCCACAGTTCGGAGCTGCATGGGTTGGAACAATGTCACGGTATCAGTTTTTTTCACTGCTGCTTTCATAACCTTTCACTACAATTTGAGTAACACCGCAATCCTGAGTCGACGGCATATGGCTTGTCCTGTTATTCATAATATTGGAAATCATCCGCGTTGGTTGGAATTTCAGGAAAGTATGGAAGCGATGTGCCCATCTGGTTCATCGCGGCGATTGAGTCGCCCTTCCAGAGTATGCGAACGCTCCGTCCGTTGATCACTTCCGTAGTATAACGCATTTCCAGCATGATGCGGACGTCTATTCGCTTGCCAATGGGAGGAGCGGTGATTTTCAGATAATAAGGGGTCAAGCTGAACGGTGCACCCATACCGTCGATGGTCACGGACACCTTGGCGCGGTCGACCCAGCTTGGCAGCCTCACTTGGAGATCGCCCGGAGTTTTCAGCGTCACATAGACCGGCGTATCGTCAGGATACGGACCGATCACCTTGATCTGGCTGTCCTCGTAGTTGAACAGCAGGTTCACGAAATGACCTTCACCGGTGTGTTTGCAGCAGTGTGTCTTCACTTCGGCAAGCGAGGCGATTCCGCCGCCGACAATATCCATGTAGAACGCGCCATTGAGATAAGGATTGATTGTGCTCAGGTGGCCGTAAGGCGCGGGGAAACCATAGGCGCCGCGCACGCGTTCGCGCACCCGCGCGTAGCCGTCTGAGGGCGGCGGATCGGGGCTGGGATTGACGAAGCTGATGTCGAGCAGTTGTGCCGGCAGCAGGTGCGCGCGCGTAAATCGCTCGGCATCCTCATAGTATTGCGTCCAGCCCCATTCGGCCAGCCGCAGAGCTGTTTCGGCCATCTCGCCCGTGTTGTTGATCTCGCCCACATCGCTGTGCTGACTGAGTCTCTCCGGCACCCATCCAGTGCCGGGGCTCGAGACGGCGCGCACGCCATTGTCATAACGCGCTCGCACGCGCTCCATCATCAGGCTATTGCTTGTGGCGATGGCGATTTCGGCAAGGTCGGTCATGTGCAGCATGCACCTGTACATATGGTCATATCCTGCAATGTTGCCATCGGCGGGGAAATAAAAGGTCAACAGGAACGTCCCGAAAGTGGTCGCCATATCGAGCGCAAGCTGATTGCCCGACGCCGCATGATAGCGCACAAGGTATTTGGAATCGAAGAAGCTCTCAAGATTGTAGACATTCGGCCCCGGCCAAGCGACAGAGCCGCCCGTTCCGCCCCCCACAAGCCCAAACTGTTGTTGATAGGCCTGCCAACTGAAACCCGGATCAAAGAAATAATTCTTCAGATTAAGAAGACCGTCATCGAAATACTGCCTTGTGGTCGTGTCGCCCTGATACTGCCACATGCCAAGCATGCCGCGGAATCCGCAGTGAGCCAGAAACGTCCAGACGTCGGTGTATGACCCACCGAGATAATGGGGCCCGGCGGGAATACCGCGCTCAAGCTGGTAGGAATCCAGAAGTATTGTGCGATACTTTGAAACAACGCCCGGATCAGGCGTCACACCAATCACGTCGGCAGCCTTAAGAATCGCGTAAAGGCTTCTTCCGACGACGTTCTGCACGCTGTATGTCGGATTGAAGCGCATCATCGGCGTGTTGATGAGCACGAGGCACTCGAAATAGGGGATGTTGCGGTCGTTGGGATTCATGATGTTTGACATGCAGTGAATCCCCGCCGAAAGGGCGAGATCGATGTCCCATGTGTTCACCTGCAGCGGTGCAGCCGCATCAACAGCTCCCACGCGCCAGACAATGCCACCTATAATCACAAACTTCTTGAGACCGCTCAGCCGTTCAATTGCTTTTTTCATGATTTGCCTCATTTCTCCATGGCCTCAATTTTTCGCATCCGGAAATCAGCCTTTCAAACCGCTCAGAACCATTCCCTGGATGAAGTATTTCTGAAAGACAAAGAACACGGCGATGCATGGCAGCAGGACAAGGATTGACGCCGCCATCAGGGTATGGAGATGAATGCCCCCGTAGAAGTAATTCTGATAGAAGCTGAGCGCGAGCGCCAGCGTGCGCTTGCTCTCGGATGATATGTATATCAGCGGCCCGAGGAAATCGTTCCATGTTCCCATGAATGTGAAAATGGCGACGGTGATGAACGCCGGGCGGGTCAATGGGGTGATCACATGCCAGTATGTCTGGAAATATCCGCATCCGTCGATCTTCGCAGCATCCTCCAAGGCTAGCGGAATGCCTTTGAAAAATTGCCGGAACAGGAAAATGAAGAAAGCGTTGCCGAAAAACGCGGGCACATAAAGCGGCAGGAGTGTGTCAATCCATCCGGTGAAGACAAACATCGCGAATGTGGGCACCATGGTCACCTGCGCGGGCAGCATCATCGTCGCCAGCGAAATCATGAATATCAAGTCGCGTCCAGCCCAGCGCAGGCGCGCAAAACTGTATGCCGCGAACGAACAGGAAAACAGCGTGCCCAGCATCGCCATGCCGGTGACCCATAATGTGTTGGTCAGGTAGCGCGCAAACGGCCACTCCGTGAAAACATCCAGGTAATTCGACCATTTGGCGGGCCGTGGAATCCATTGCGGGGGGTATTTGAAGACGTCGCCAGGCTCCTTGAGCGACGTGGAAAGCATCCATGCCAGCGGCGCCAGCAGGACAAGCGCGCCTGTCAGCAGCAGCAGGAACACGATGGTATCGCCTATGGCTTTGCGGTTCTTCATCTGTCAGTCCTCATAATGCACCCAGTATTTCGCCAAGGCGAAGTTGAGCAGCGTGAGCGAGAGAATGATGACGAAGAGCAACCATGCCAGCGCGGAGGCATAACCCATCTTGAGCCACTCGAAGGCATTGCGGTAGAGATAGAGAACAAAGAACAGTGTGGCATTGGCGGGGCCGCCGTTGGTCATGACATAGGCCTGCGTGAACACTTGGAACGAGCCGATGATGCCCATAATCAGGGTGAAAAACAGCACAGGCGAAAGCATGGGTATGGTCACGTGCCGGAAGGATTTCCACGGCCCCGCACCGTCGATCATCGCGGCCTCATAAAGCTGGTCGGGAATGTTCTGCAGCCCCGACAGGTAAATGATGGCCGTCCCCCCGATCCCCCACAGGCCCATGATGATGAGAGCGGGCAACGCCCACGATTCGCTGGCAAGCCAGCCGGGGGCGGGCAGGGAGAAATACCGCAGAAACGTGTTAATCAGACCGAATTCGGGACTAAAAACCCATTGCCACAGCATGGCCACCGCCACGCCCGAAAGAATGGCGGGCAGATAGTAGATTGTGCGGAAAATGGCCAGCCCCGGAAGCCGCCTGTTAAGACCAAGCGCAACAAGTAGAGCAAAGCCCATGCCAAGAGGCACGCTGGCAAACGTGTAGATCGCCGAGACCTTGACCGATTGCCATAAGAGCGGGTCGTTACCGAGCAGTTCTTTGTAGTTTTGCGCCCCAATCCATTTGGGCCTGGTGAGCAAGTCCCAATCCGTGAAGCTGACGATAAATGAAGTGATGATGGGGCCGGCAACGAACAGGAGCAGTCCGAGCAACCACGGCAAAACGAATATCCATGCGGCGGTTGTTTCGCGGGCGCGGAGGCTTCGCTGCTTCATCGAACCCTGTCTTCCTTGAGAGCGGCATTGACTTTGGGCAGAAGCGACTTGACACATTCCGCGGCTGTTTTCTGCCCCAGCCAAAAGCGGTCAAGTTCCATGGGCATGATGGTCTCACAGATTTTCACGGCATTGAGGTGCAACACATCGCCCGGCGTCGCCTTCTTAATGTCGGTGATGCGGATATCGCAATGGTTGGGAGGAACGCCCTGAGGGTGCCAGAAATTCGGATCGCGAGCCCACGATTCGCGCGACGGTATCCAGAGGGCAAAATCGCCCATGAGCCGCTGGGCGCGCTCACTCTGGTAAAATCTCACGAGCTTCCAGGCTTCTTCCGGGTGTTTTGTGTCCGAGCGAATGCCGTGTCCGCACACCCTTACGGCAACAGCGAACCGTTCGCACCGGGGCAGGGGCGCCATCCCCCACTCGAAGGACTTGATCGCCCGGTATTGCTCGACCATCCACGTGCCCTCGATCTGCATGGCGATTTTTCCTGTCAGGAAATCGCCGCCCAGCATGTTCATTGTCATCGGTGAGGGCGACACCTTGTGCTTGTAGATGAGATCCTGCAGGAATTGCAGCGCGGCAATGGCATTGGCATCGTCGAGCAGGCAGACAGTAGGCTCAGCCATCCGGTCAAACAATTTCGCGCCATTCTGCCAAATGAAATTCATGTACTGCCCCCACCACGGGTAAAAATGTATGCCAAACTGAAGCGGGTGCCGCCCATCTAACTTCGTGAGCTTTTTCGCGGCGCTGAGCATGTCGTCCCATGTCCAGTTCCCGTCCGGATAAGCCACGCCAGCCTCGTCAAAGAGCGTTTTGTTGTAATAAAGATGAAAGGTTACCGGGCCAAGCGGACAGAAAAAGATATCGTTGTTCCAAGTATAAGAATCCTTCACATACTTGGTGAGCGAATCATCTTCCTGGAGGAAGGAGGGATTGGTCTGCCGCTCCAGATCGATAAATTTCTGCAGGCTCATGATCCGGTTGTTGCGGTAATAGGCATATGCTTGCCACGCGGTCAGCCACATGACATCGGGCGCCACGCCGGCCGCGTTGAGAATCTGGAGCTTCGTGTTGTATTGCGGGCCTGGAATGTGCATGATATCAACGTCAATGCCGGGATTTTCTTCCATGAACGCGTTGACGATCCGCCTGTTGATGGTCATTTCTTCCGGGCTGCCCCATGTCGAGAATTTGAGACGGACTTTTTTGGCGGCGCCAGCGGGCCCCTCGCGGGAACAAGCCGCGCACAGCGCGACCATGGCAACAGCCGACAGAATAAGGGCGTAAAACCATATCTGAACGCCTGAGCGGGCAATAAATGTTCGGTTCAATGCCATTTCAGAAAGATGCCCTCACAGGTTCGGTGGCGCGCGGCGCGGGCTGTCTGTGTTTTGCGATGCGCGCTGGCATTGCGCCCAAAAGGCCATCCTAAGCCGTCGGCTCCTTAACTTCGGCCATTTCAAAAAACGGGAGGAAGTCGCCGGAAGGCTGCATCTGAACCACCTGGCCGCCGCACCAGATCATGCGCAGAAGCCGCGAGTTGACCATTTCCTCGGTCTCAATCTCCCTCAGGGGGAACTCGATCACGAATTGGTTCGATCCGTCTGATGGCGTGAGGAAAAGGCAGTCCGCGTTGACAACGGTTGCAATGGCCGCGCCATTTCGCGTCACTGTGATTTCATCCCGGGCGATCCATGGCCGAAGCCTGATCGCGATTTTTCTGCTGCTGCCGGCTTTGACGGTGATTTTGCCCTCCTCTGGCAGCCAGCTGCCCATTTCAATACCGTTGGTGTCACAGTCGACAAACAGATTGATGTAATCGGCATCGGCCTTTCGCACAAACAGATTGCGGGCGGTTTCGCAGAGCGCCTGTATCGCGCCGCATGTAATATCGAAATTGAAATTCAGGTGTTCGACCCCGTTGGCCTTGTGGCCATAGGGCGCCGGGAATCCGAACGCGCCGAGACTGCGCCCGCCCACGCGCGACTCAGAATCGCCGCAAGGATCCGGCGTCTGAGCGATCCACGACACGTCCGTGAGCTGCGAAGGAAAAATGTGCGAGCGTAGCATCATGTCCACATCGTCGTAATACCCCGTGCGTCCCCAGCGCGCAAGGATAAGCGCCGTCTGGATGATATCGCCCGTGTTGTTGATCTCCCCAACGTCGAGGTTGTTGGAAAGATTTTCCTTCGACCATCCCATTCTGGTGATCAGCGTCCCAAACGAGGTATCGTAGAGCTGCCGCACGCGCTCCATGAGACGCGTGTCATTGAGGCTTTCGGCAAGCTGTGCCAGCGAACTGATGGTCGATGTGATGGAATGCACATGCCATCCGGCTCCGGCGCTTGCGGTTCCGTCGCTGTTGAAACACGAAACCAGAATCTTGTTCTTGATCCGTGAGGCAAGATCAAGCGCCAGGAAACTGCCCGTTGTCTGGTAATATTTCACAAGCGAACCGATCAGCCGCCCGCTGGTTGAGACAAGATATCTGTCGTGGGTGACACCGACAGGCATGATGTCTGGGCATCCGGCAATCATGGCTTCATTCCAGCCGCCGTCGGGATTGAGCAATTCGGACAAGCGCATGATCATCTTGTCGGCCAATTCCCTTGCTTTGGCATCTTCGCGCCATTTCACCAGCGCGCGCAGGCCGGCCAGCCCTTCGCGCAGGTTGTGCATGATCACTGATTTGCGCCCCCCGCGATTCGGATCGGGATAGCCGTTGAGATGATCTCCGCCCTTGCAGGATTCAAAGAGATGCTGCCGGTATCGGTCCACAACGCGCGGATCGATCTGGGCTCCCATCGTGCCTTCGGCCATCAGGAGCGCGTCAAGCGCCCGGCCGCTAAGATGGGGCAGATCGAACACATCGGCATGATAAAAATGCGGGCGCGATGCAAGCGTGGCAACTCCAAAATACGGCACGCCTCCGTGAGCCTCATCAAAGATGTTGCTGATGTTGTGAATTGCCAGATTGACCGCTTCACTGATCCGGTCCTTATGCATTGTCTTGTGACCTCATTCCTGTGAAAACCGGCCAAGGCAAGGGCGGACGTTTACTTACCATATCCCACGCCAGGACCGAAGTATTTGATGTCCCCATAACTGACCGTTCCGTTTGTCGGGTCATAGGGTATGGGCCCCTTGCCCATGCGCGCGCCCGAATAGCGGCCGTTGACCTGATCAGGCCCCCAGCTTCTCATCTGGTAGACCGCATTGATGCGCACCCCGTTCTGGTCATTGAATTCAACCTGGGCCGAGTCATTGAGATCGGTGATCTCGAAATAATCGAATGTTTTATATTCATTGTAAGGTGGCATCTCGCCGAACTTGTTGAAGACATCGTCCATGATGGAGCTGACATAGGACACGGGGGTGCTCAAAGGAACAAACCTTTGAAGGTAGGATTTGAAATCCATCACCATGCCCTTGGTCGCTGGCGGATATTTGCTGTAATCGGTCCGGTATGTCTCGAGCGCCGTGGTGAGGCTTCGCATGTCGGCCATTGTGCGCGACACCTTGCTCCTTGTTTGTGCCTCGATGAAATTCGGCACAGCGATGGCCGCAAGGATCGCGATAATCGCAACAACAATGAGGAGTTCGATCAGTGTGAAAGCTTTCATGTTTTTACGGATACTCATGGGTGCAACACTCCCTCCACCCGGCTCCGACGGCCAGCCGGCGGAACCGCGGTGTAATATTTTGTGTGACGCGGGGCGGCCGCCGCATTCAAGCCGCCCCGCAGCACGATGTTGAGCGGTTGTTTGCTCAGTATATTGACCAATCTTTGACTGATAAAACACTGTTGTACTGATAAGCGCCCATATCGTAGCCGCCGTCATAGGGGCGGATCTTCTTCTCGCAATCAACATAGATGCCGATATCAGTGCCGGTTCCGATGGCAGGCGAGCCGGCCATGAGATGCAGATCGCCCGTGCCAGCGAAATCAGTGAACTTGCAGTAATTCGGATCCGCGGTGTTGTACGTATAGTGCGTGCCGCGTGTCACTGACGCAATGTTTGGCGAAAAATCCTGGACGTTCGCCGAGTTGGCAATCGACCAATCGATGTCAAACGCGGCGGCCGAGGTCGCGCCATACGTTGCCACCGGCTGCCATGCGAATCCGTTGGGCGTGTAGAGGAGCGAGTCGCGAATCACGATATTGGGTGCGGGCAGTTGCACTTCGCGGATCCCAATGACGCTGTCGTTCACATTGGCGATGCTACTGTAGTTCATCGTGATGCCGCGGTTATAGTAGCCTATGTAGACTCCCTCGTTGCTGTAGGCGGCGATGGAGACGTTTTCAAGTATGACCGGGCAACGATAATTGAGGAAGAGCACCGCACCGTTATTGTAGGCGGCATAATCGCTGAATTTCACGCGCCGGAATGTCACGGAAGACGGCGTTTGGGTGTCCGGCCAACTGTCCATGTGGAAGCAATAGCCGTCCCAGTCGCTGAAGTAGCAGTCCTGGAACAACACATAGGCATTGGGCTCCCATGCCGCGGTCATGAACCGCATGGTGATGCCGTATTGCCCGTTGTGGTTGTTGGAAAAGGTGGAGTTCGTGAAGGAAACGATTCCAACCTTTGTGCATGGATGTCCGCCGGATTCGTAGGGATTGATCATGACCGGGTAGTTGGTCTCGGTGATCAGGCACTTGTCGGCGTTGATGGAACTGGCAGGATCGGTTGTCATGTCGCCGCCGATTTCGATGCCGCATGCCCAGTCATCAGGACGCGTGACCTTGGTCAGCGTGCAGCTCGACAGCGTGGCATTGCCGCCCTTCCACAGGTTGATGCATCGCGCGCCGCCTGTGACGAAGAGGTTGGTTCCCGTGAAAGCCGCCCCCATCGTGGCCACGATGCCCGCGCGCCACGAGACGCCGTTGTTGGCCGTCATGTCAATCTTGAGATTCGCGAACTGGATGGCGCTGGAATTGTCGATATAGACGCCCTCGTTGACGACATTCGTGGCGGAGATGACGACGGCGGCGGGCGTGCCAGAGGCGGGGCCGGCGAGCGTAAGGTCTCTGCGCCCGATGATCAACAGGTGTTCGTCATAATTGGCGCCCGCAATGTTGATGGTCGAACCGTCAGGCACGGCGTTGATGGCATCCTGAATATTCGCATAATCATAAGTTGGCGGTCCGCCCGGACCGACAGTGACCGTAAGCGCACTGGCCAGAACCGGAAGAAACGCGAGCAAGGCAAGCAACAGTGAAATGCGTGTAAAACTGGTTTTCATCTGAATTCTCCTAAGAGTGATTTTATTGCTGAGTAAAAACGTTGAATCGAAAAAACCACGAGGTGTTGGCGGGTGTGTCGATAACTGGTTGTGTGATCACCTCCAGTGCGAGTTTCTTTTTCAACAACCCCAAGCCTGAACACAGAAGAAGTGTCCGAAAAAAGGCGTTGCGAAAAAGTGCTGAATGAAACATTTTGCATCATTAACGTTAATTGAATATTTGCGGGCTATAGCAAAGTCAATAGGAAAATGAAGGGATTGTAAGAATTATTTTTAGCAATGGTTATCATTGATATATAAGAATTTATGGATGATATAAGAAGGAGGGGATGACTTAATTGTAATGATTAACGATAAATATAATGCGGCTTTTTTGTATGCACGCAAAGGTGTGTTTCAGAGCCGCAAGCTGTACTTTATGAAGTGTGATGCTCATGAATTCAGGGAGCGGATGGTGTGGGACATCCGGTATCCGCTTCCCATGACCGCCCCGCTCTCAAAGCCTCAGCCAATTCAATAGTGGGAGCGCAATCGTCAAGCGATGGCCATGCCCGACCGCCGTGCAGAAGGGCGTGAAGAAACACCGAGTATTGAACGGTGAAACCGTCAGTTTCAAGACGCTCATTTCCTTTGGAAAACTCCGCCCTGCGCACCACGTGCTGACCGCGGCTTTGCCAGATCATGGCGGGTTCCTCCGTCCCCCAACGCTGATCGACGGCAACCGTGCTGTCGAGTGTGTGGAATTCATAGAATTCCTGGTTGAAGGACACATGGGGCATGCCTGTGGCTTGCGCCACGGCGCCGTCGCGAAATCCAAGGGTGATGAAAAAGTTGAAGGCTTCAGTGGAGGGAATGTGCTGGCGGATTGTCTGCATCTGCACAACCTCCCCGCCGACCGATAACAGGAGGTCGAGCACATGGCTGAATGTGTAAAAGACGTAGTCCTCGTTGATGCGGTTGGTGCGGTGTTTCGTTCCCCGCATGTGCTGGATGGGCTGTCCCGACTCGCCGATCCATTCGAGGGCAGTCTTCATCGCGGGCCAGTGCCGCCGGTTGTAACCGACCTGAACGATGCAGTTTTTTTCACGCGCAAGCGCGCGCAATTCGTTCATCTGGGCTTTTGACATCGCCGGCGGCTTTTCCATCAGCATATGGATGCCGTGTTTCATCAATTCCAATGCAACCTGTCCGTTGAGCCGGTAAGGTACGAGCACCAGCGCCGCATCAGGACGCATCTCATCAAGCATTTCGGAAACGCATGCATAGCCCCGCGCAACGCGCCAGCGCTTCATGACGCCGGTTCTTTTTCCCTCATCGGGATCAATGACACCGGACAATTCCGCCCCGCCGCGCAGGATCTCAAGGCATTTGGCAAGGGCTGGAAGATGAAAATGATCCGCCATGTGTCCCGCCCCGACGATCGCAAGCTTCAGGGGCATCAGCGGCATTCCCCGTCAGCCGCAGTTTCGGGCCTGAAATCGCGGTGTCCGGTCGGGTAGGCGACAATCATTTCAGCGTCCTCGTCGCCAACACTGACGGCGTTGTGCGCCACGCCGCGTTCAATCACGAGCGTGTCCCCCGCATCGAGCTTGACTGTGTCAGAACCCAGAGAATGCTGCAGACGCCCGCGCAGCAGATGAAGGATTTCGTCGCATCCAGGATGGGAGTGCCGGGGGTTGCTGTATCCGCGTTTGATGATGACACGGCCCAATGTCATATGGTCGGAATTCCCGATGCCGCTGCTTGCCAGCCATTGCAGGCTTCCCCACGATTGAGCGGTCTGTGATTCCCGTGCCTGCCCGCAGGTCCGCAAAAGTGATTTCATTGGGATTGATCCTTAATTCGATTATACCGCCGGATTGGATTCCGCCTTCGCGCGGTGGCGTCGCGCGGCGGATTCCCCGGATTTTCCAAGTCTCGCCGTGGATTGGCGCGCGACCAACGAGGGTTCAAGCAGCACTTGGTGGCGCACCTTGCTCCAGTCCTCGCCCGACTCCAGCATTTGCAGCATCAGGTTCGAACCGAAGCGCCCAATCCGCGACGCGTCCTGCGAGATGGTAGTGAGCGGGGGAATCGAGAACTCGGCCATTTCGATGTTGTCGTAGCCGATGACCGACACATCCTCGGGGATGCGCAGCTCCTGTTCGTTGAGCATATGCATGAGACCGAAGGCCACGGCGTCGCACACGCACATGACGGCGCTGACTTCGCCCTTTCTGATCATGTCCACGATGCCGCCGGCGCTCTGGTAGCCGGAACGAATCGTATTGTCATAATTGTCAAAGACGACGCGCGACACCACCCTGCCCATCGTTTCGTCAACCGCACGGGAGAATCCCGTCCGCCGCAGGGAGGCATGGTCCGACTCCCATTTCCCCGTGAAATAAGCGATGCGCGTGTGTCCCAGCCCGATGAGGTGGCGGGCGGCCTGATAGCCGCCGGCCTCGTCATCATAGCCCACAAAATGAGGCGGCAAATCGCCCTGAAACATGACCATGACGACAACCGGAATGTTGTGTGAGCGCAGGAGTTCGGCGGATTGCGGCGGCGGCAGACCGATAGACAACAGACCTTCGATCCGGTGCTCCACAAGCAGCTCGATGCATTCCATCGTGTGCGCCGGATCGTCGCGTGTGTTGAGCGTGTAAAGAAAGTAGCTCTTTTCCTGCAGCATTTCCTGAATGGCAATGTCAATTTCGGCGAAAAAGGGGATGTTGAGGCTCGGGACGAGGATGCCGATGGACTGGGATCGTTGGAGAACCAGCCTTCGAGCGGCGCGGTTGGGTCGGTATCCGATTCGTTCGGCCACCTCCCTGATCTGCTGCCGCCTGGCTTCGCTGACCCCCTGCAATCCCCTCAGGGCGCGGGAAACCGTGTTGATCGAAAGATTAACTTCCCTCGCCACATCTTTCAGATTAATCGGCATAGGCGGATTTTCATGTGACCGTTAATGCGGATAGACCACAATCGCAGATACATTCAAAGGAAAATCAACGCCCGGAGCCTCCACTTTTTTTGTCAATCGGCACAGTTCAGTGTGCCTGCGACCATGAGGCTTCCGCCCTTGGGGATTGGACATTTGAGGATACATATCGGCGGGAGATGTTCGGCATCCGGCAGACCGACCGCCTGGCGCACAGAATGCCATCGGTACCGGTGTCGTTGGGGGAATGCTGTCCGCCACATTCATCGCCATTTTTTATATTCCGCTCTTCTTTGTCCTGATCTTCAAAATATTCAAGGGCAAGCAACCGCCTCAAACGCCTGATCCC